>NZ_RHNX01000099.1 GCF_003946335.1 Levilactobacillus fujinensis | reverse complement strand
GCTTTATCTTTAGCCCAGGTGGCCACGTAACCGAGTGAGTAGTTGCTGGTATCAACGCCAATATTTTGCATGGCAACGTACGCAACCGCTTCGGCTTGGGTTTCCTGATAGGCTCGTGGCCGGTCTTTAAATTCTGACGTTAAGCCGTGTAATTGGCTATGGGCGTATTCATGATATAACGTCTCCAGTTTCAAGGCATTGTCGGGCTCATCGCTACCGATGACGATTTCATTAGTGCTGGGTTGAAAATAGCCTTTAGCGCCACCAAGTTCTGACAATCTCTTTTCACTGACTTTAATATCAGTATTGTTATTCAAATAATTTTTGAGTTCGTTGTATAGGTTAGTAACGTTTTTATGATCCGCTAAATTTTCTTTGACAAAATCTTTAGCACTTAGGACTGGTTCGCCGCTTGTCTGTGATATGTCAAATACTGGAATATAGCGATAACCAACTATGGCTTTTTCTTTGGTCGTATCAAGCCTTTTCTGATCCTCTGGAGTTAGTTTTTTAATCATAGGGGCCGCAATCCTGATCCCTTTTTCTCCCTTATTAACTGATCTGTTAAAATCATTTTTCCATTGTTTAAAACCTGCTATTTGAGTAGCTTCTGGGTTTTGAGAGTAGATTAAATCAATATTTCTAGCGCTATAACGATGAAATTTTGCCACAGTATTAAGATAGTTCTTGAACTTGTCACTATCAGTTAAGTTCAAAATTTGTTGTTCTGCATTATCTACAAGTTGTTTCTTCCATTCTTCTTTAGTTGGCATATTTAAACCTCCTCGGCGTCTACAAACTCTACAGAATTATCAATTTGGGGTAACTTGATAGATTGTGTGCCGTAAAGTGCTAAATATTCAGCATTCTTTTTTTGCCACGCAACTTGAATATATTTGCCATTACCCGCAATTTCTGATAGGTACTTATAACTGCTTTTATCCGTCAAAATAGGTAATTCGCTTGCTAATGCTTCCAGTTCATTTTTCATGATATATCCTCCTTCTTTTACAATTACACTCGTTGGTTAGGTTCACTTTTTGGTTTTTGAAAAGTAAACCTAAATGACGAGTTCACCAACCGAAACAACGTGCAGGGCGGTAGGCAGGTTCTAATCAAAATCAAAACTTAATTTATGGCCGTCAAGCTTTAACTTGGCGT
>NZ_RHNX01000098.1 GCF_003946335.1 Levilactobacillus fujinensis | reverse complement strand
ACTAGCTAGAAACTTTTCTTGACAGCGTGACGTCAGTAACTTCCTTACTAAACTTCAGTCCTCGTCACTGCTCACGTGAACGGGAACAAGCATTTGACTCATTCCCTGGCTCGCAGCTTGAACATGCACAACCAGCGGCATGCATTACTTAGCCTTCTGTGTCTTTCCTTCGCTTAAAACGCAATTAACCGGTACAGGAATCTCAACCTGTTATCCATCGCCTATGCCTTTCGGCCTCGGCTTAGGTCCCGACTAACCCTGGGCGGACGAACCTTCCCCAGGAAACCTTAGTCATCCGGTGAACTAGATTCTCACTAGTTTCTCGTTACTCATACCGGCATTCTCACTTCTAAGCGCTCCACAGGTCCTCACGGTCCTGCTTCAGTGCCCTTAGAACGCTCTCCTATCACGCGCACCTGACGGTGCGTGTCCACGATTTCG
>NZ_RHNX01000097.1 GCF_003946335.1 Levilactobacillus fujinensis | reverse complement strand
GTCCCGACTAACCCTGGGCGGACGAGCCTTCCCCAGGAAACCTTAGTCATCCGGTGAACTAGATTCTCACTAGTTTCTCGTTACTCATACCGGCATTCTCACTTCTAAGCGCTCCACAGGTCCTCACGGTCCTGCTTCAGTGCCCTTAGAACGCTCTCCTATCACGCGCACCTGACGGTGCGTGTCCACGATTTCGGTAATGTGCTTAGCCCCGGTAAATTTTCGGCGCAAAACCACTCGGCTAGTGAGCTATTACGCACTCTTTAAATGATGGCTGCTTCTGAGCCAACATCCTAGCTGTCTATGCAATTTCACTTCCTTTTCCACTCAGCACATATTTAGGGACCTTAATCGGTGGTCTGGGCTGTTTCCCTTTCGACCATGGATCTTATTACTCACAGTCTGACTCCCGGATATTTAAATCAATGGCATTTGGAGTTTATCAGAAATCAGTAGCTCAAGACGAGTCCTTCATTCTAACAGTCGCTCTACCTCCATGATTCTTCATCCGAGGCTAGCCCTAAGGTTATTTCGGAGAGAACCAGCTATCTCCAAGTTTGTTTGGAATTTCACCGCTATCCACATCTCGTCCAAGCAATTTTCAACTTACACTGGTTCGGACCTCCGGTCCGTATTACCGAACTTTCATCCTGGACATGGATAGCTCACTTGGTTTCGGGTCTACGGCAACATACTCAACGCC
>NZ_RHNX01000096.1 GCF_003946335.1 Levilactobacillus fujinensis | reverse complement strand
GCTTTATCTTTAGCCCAGGTGGCCACGTAACCGAGTGAGTAGTTGCTGGTATCAACGCCAATATTTTGCATGGCAACATATGCGACCGCTTCGGCCTGGGTTTCCTGATAGGCTCGTGGTCGATCTTTAAAGGCTGATTTTATGCCGTGTAGCTGGCTATGCGCATATTCGTGGTATAACGTCTTTAGTTTCAAAGCATTGTCAGGCTCATCGCCACCAATGACGATTTCATTAGTGCTGGGTTGAAAATACCCCTTAGCCCCATTTAGCGTCGCTAAAGGCACTTCACTGACTTTAAGGTCGGTTTGCTGGTTTAAATAATCTTTGAACGCGTTATATAAGCTTGTCACATTCTGATGATCGGCCAAATTTTCTTTGACAAAGTCTTTAGCACTTAACACTGGTTCACCGCTAGTTTGTGCCACATCAAAGACGGGTAGATAGCGATAACCGACAATGGCGCGCTCATCGGTGGTATCAAGATGCTTCTGCTCGGCTGGTGTTAGCTTCTTAATGATCGGAGCCGCAATCCGAATCGCTTTTGCGCCCCGGTTGACGGTGCGGTTAAAAGCCTTCTGCCATTGCTTAAAACCGGCGACTTGAGTGGCTTGAGGATTTTGCGCATAAATTAAATCAATGTTTCTGGCGCTATAACGATGAAATTTAGCCAGGGTATTGAGATACTTTTTAAATTGGTCACTATCAGTTAATTTTAGGATTTGCTGTTCAGCCTGGGCGACTAATTGTGCTTTCCAAGCCTTAACATTTGCTTTATTTGGCATAAGTTACCCCTCCTCATCTTCAAAAATATCATTCAGTATGGGAGCCACTTTTGTTTGAATTGAGGTCGTGCCATAAAGGGCAACGTAACCGTCAGACAATTTTTGCCAAGCCACTTGATAATAGGCTCCGTTACCAGTGATTTCTTTTAGATACTTGTAGGTTCCTTTAGCCTGCAAAACTGGTAATTCACTCCCAATGACTTCTAA
Source organism: Levilactobacillus fujinensis (assembly GCF_003946335.1). Classification (GTDB taxonomy): domain Bacteria; phylum Bacillota; class Bacilli; order Lactobacillales; family Lactobacillaceae; genus Levilactobacillus; species Levilactobacillus fujinensis. The sequence continues at coordinate 184 of NZ_RHNX01000096.1, read as the reverse complement.
TTTATTATCCATTTTATGATCTCCTTTGCTTTGCTAATCTCACCCGTTGTTTAGGTTTACTTTTGGCTTTATAAAGGTGAACCTAAACAACGGGTTCACCAACCCGCAACAACGTGCAGGGCGGTAGGCAGGTTCTAATCAAAATCAAAACTTAATTTATGGCCGTCAAGCTTTAACTTGGCGT
>NZ_RHNX01000095.1 GCF_003946335.1 Levilactobacillus fujinensis | reverse complement strand
ATTTAACGACGACGTTACTCCAAATTAACCAGCGACCGCTTAAAATACTCGACTGGCAAACACCGTATCAGGTTATGCTGACAAATTTGTCCAAAAATTCGGATTAAATTTGCAATCTACCTTATAAGTGTCATTCACACTATCTCTTGTAGGATCTCCTTATTAGACAAGCAAATTAAAATGTGGAATAATACTGTTGTAACAAATTACATTATGGGAGGTTATATTATGAGTCTAGATGACAAGATTGATAGCACCAAAGATAAGGTAAGTGGAAAAGCTAAAGAAGTTGAAGGCAAGGTTACGAACGACAAGGCCCGCGAAGCTGAAGGTAAGGGTCAAGGTATTCTAGGTAAGGCTAAAGATAAACTGTCAGATGCCAAAGATGCTGTTAAAGATACGGTTGATAACGTAAAGGAAAAGTTAGATAAAGACGATAAATAAATTATCATTTTTAAGAAGACCAAAATCTGGTCTTCTTTTATTTTTTCACGCTTGTTACCCTGTTTTTTCTCCACACTGTAATACGCGGCTTATGTGGTCGCTGCGGCTTTTTACGTTACCACCGTCCATCTTTAAGCTGATGTTCTAAGTCACCCAAGCAACGTGTCTCTGTGCGACTGACAAGGCCAAATCTGCTATTTACCATCTGGCCCATGCTGGCCACCTCCAAATTTTGGGCAAAATAAAAACGCCACGCTATTTAGCACGACGTCTATTATCCTTACACCATCTTATCGAGCCGAGCACCCGCCTGTGCCCACTCCGGAAACTCATACCCGTATTTACTATGAATTAATCATGATATCGCCACCTCCTGACCATATGCAAAAAAACAGTGATTAGCTGAACTTTTCGATAAATCTATTAAAAGTTTCCGTAGTCCCATTTTCAATTAGTACAACTAAAGCTTCATAGCTAATTTATCAAATTCTTGTATATCAATACCCGTTGCTCCAATTAAATCAAGAATAATCTCTGGATGTAAGCTGATTCCTGAGACAACTTTTAAGAGAGCGTATAATGAATAAATCGTCTCTCAAAAGGAAGAAATTTTTACATGCCAACTCGTTACGACAAAGAATTCAAACAAAACATCATCAACCTATATAAACAAGGCGAATCAGCTGCCCAACTGGCCAGAGAATATGGCATTGGCTATTCAACCGTTCATAAGTGGATCCAGGGCCAAGCCAAAACTCAATC
>NZ_RHNX01000094.1 GCF_003946335.1 Levilactobacillus fujinensis | reverse complement strand
GTGTCCCGAAATACAGGTATTAAACGGACGACCTTTATTCGATACCGTGTGAAATACGGTATTAAAAGAAAATAGGGACCCTATTTTCTTTACTTATAGTTTTGGGGGGTGTTTGGTAGATTGTACTTCCGGGTTGAGTATTATACAATGAAACCGGATTCTTAAATTTGGAGGTGCCGTATTTATGCAAATTACACAAGAAGTTGCTGGTGAACTCCACCAACAAACTGTGACCAAGTACGTTTTGACGAACGACCATGGGACCCGCGCGGCCATTTTGACCTGGGGCGGAACGCTGCAAGAGTTTAGTGCCTTAGAGGACGGACAACGTCACCAACTGATCGTTCACGAAGACCAGTTGGCGGCTTACGACCACAACCCGTACTATCTCTGTCAAGCGCTGGGCCGGGTCGCTGGGCGAATTGCCGGTGCCCAATTTGACCTGGACGGCCGGACGATTCAGTTGGACCAAAACGAAAAGCCCAATGCCAGTCACGGGGGCCCACACGGGTTTACCTTCGTTAACTGGGATGCCACGACGCAACAGACTGATGACACGGCGAGCGTCGTCTTGACCCATACCACCAGTGAGGCCGAGGATAAGTACCCTGGTACGATGACGACCACGTTGACCTATACCTTGGATAACGAGAATCAATTGAACATCACCTTTACCGCTAAGAGTGACGCGACGACGCTGTTCAACCCAACGATCCATACCTACTTTAACGTGACCGATGATCAACACGACCTGAACACGCAATGGCTGAAACTGAACAGTGACCGCCGCCTTGTGTTGGACCAGGCCAAGATCCCAACGGGTGAGAAGACCCCCTTAACTGGGACCGGGTTTGATTTTCACGAACCCCAAACGATTCAAGATGGTTTAGCAAAATTACAGAAGCATGGTATTGTAGAATATGATGATGCTTTTGAAGTCACCCCTAGTGACACGACACCAATCGCGACGGTCGGGGACACGACGGGGCACCGGGAAGTTCGGGTCTACTCTGATCGCAACGCGGTCGTCGTCTTTACTGCAAACGCGACCGATCCACAACGGGCCGCACAACGCGACTACAACGCTTTGGCCCTAGAAGCCCAAACGTTACCGGACGCCATTCATCACGCCGATTTTGGGGACGTGGTGCTGCCCGCTAATCAGGCCGTGACCCACACGATTCGGTATCACTACATCCGTAAGTGATAGATTGCAAATTTGTCAGCATAACCTGATACGGTGTTTGCCAGTCGAGTATTTTAAGCGGTCGCTGGTTAATTTGGAGTAACGTCGTCGTTAAATTTTGAGCACTAATGTGCTCAAAACGAGTCCCTTTAGGATAAAAATAACGTAAATTCCGATTAAAGCGTTCATTACTAC
>NZ_RHNX01000093.1 GCF_003946335.1 Levilactobacillus fujinensis | reverse complement strand
GGTTCTACAATATCTGTTGTTGGTAATAGATTTTTATCTATTAATGATGACAGATTTTTTGTTTATCATTAGAATAAAAAAGCGGACATCTCCCGTCCGTTAACTTGCTCCCACCACAGAATTAAGTCAAGAAAGGAAATGCCCTATGTCAAATGATACTACGAAAATGTTGTTAGGAATAGATGATGAACACTTAATAATTGAGAATGGCAAAATAGGTGATGATGGGGTGATCCGATTAAATGGATCGCTGAACTATTCCCCCAAGGCCTGCCACAACTGTGGGGTTATTAATGACCATCAGATCATTGGCTATGGTTGGCGGAAGACCACCATTAGATTCGCTAAAACCTTGGGCAGCACCGTTATCCTCTGCCTCAATCGGCGAAACTTTCACTGTAAGGCTTGTCATACCAATTTCCTGGCGCAGACGAATGCGGTGCCGAAGCACTGCACGATTTCAAATACGACCCGCAAACAATGCTTAGAAAAACTGACCGAACCGGTTTCACTCAAACACATTGCCGATGAGTTATCCACTTCGGATTCATTCGTTGGTCGGCAGCTCTTGCGCGCTGAACGGGACTTTGAAACCAACTGGCACTATTTACCCAAAGTTCTCCTCATGGACGAAGTTAAAAGCACTAAGAGTGCCACCGACGCGATGAGCTTTGAATTTATGGACGCGGAAACCCACGAATTGATTGATCTGTTACCCTTTAGAACCATCTATCAGCTTCAAAAGTATTTCCGGCATTATGACCAAGCCGCGCGCGAAAATGTGAAAATAATCGTGACTGATATGAATTATACCTATCCCAAATTGGTTGGGCAGATCTTCCCGAATGCCATCGTTGTCATCGATCCCTTCCACTTGGTTAACGCTTTAAACCGAGCTTTTAACAAGACGCGGGTGCGCCTCATGAAAACCCTGGCGACTTCCTCACGCGAGTATCACGCCCTAAAACGCTATTGGAAATTATTATTAACGCCGGAAAATCACCTCAACTACGAAGCTTTCCGTAAGTGGACAAACTTCCCTTATCCAGCGACTGCCACTGATGTAGTTGATGCTTTATTGGACATTGATCCCGAGCTCAAGCAAACTTACGACGTGATGAATCGGTTACGTGAAACCATCAAAAACCGTGATTGGTCCAACTATAATCAAGTGTTCCATCACTTAGAGGGCTGCTCGGAAGAGATGTTGGCAACCCTCCAGACCCTAGCGACTCATCATGATGAAATTGGTAATACTTTCACTCACCATTACACCAACGGGCCCCTAGAAGGTTCAAACAACAAGATTAAAGTCATTAAACGTACTGGATTTGGTTACCGAAACTTTTTCAGATTCCGGCTAAGAGTGCTGTTCGCTTTTCGGGTTCATACAAAAAGAGCCCTAATCACCAAGTGATTAGAACTCCAATATTTTGTTCACCAACAACAGTTGACGAAGAACC
>NZ_RHNX01000092.1 GCF_003946335.1 Levilactobacillus fujinensis | reverse complement strand
ATAGGCTGGTAAAGGAAGACGCAGTGAACTGAAACATCTAAGTAGCTGCAGGAAGAGAAAGAAAAATCGATTTCCTTAGTAGCGGCGAGCGAAGAGGAAAGAGCCTAAACCAAGTGATTTATCATTTGGGGTAATAGGACTGCGATGTAGGAGCGCAAGTAATAGCAGAACTATCTGGGAAGGTAGGCCAGAGAGGGTGAGAGCCCCGTAAGCGAAATTATGAGCGCACTTAGCAGTATCCTGAGTAGGCCGGAACACGAGGAATTCCGGTTGAATTAGCGAGGACCATCTCGTAAGGCTAAATACTAGCTAGTGACCGATAGTGAACCAGTACCGTGAGGGAAAGGTGAAAAGAACCCCGGAAGGGGAGTGAAAAAGAACCTGAAACCGTGTGTCTACAAATAGTCAAAGCACATTAAAGTGCGATGGCGTGCCTTTTGTAGAATGAACCGGCGAGTTACGTTAATTAGCGAGGTTAAATCAGAAAAGATGGAGCCGGAGCGAAAGCGAGTCTGAAGAGGGCGAGATAGTTAGTTGATGTAGACCCGAAACCAAGTGACCTATCCATGATCAGGTTGAAGGTGTGGTAAAACGCACTGGAGGACCGAACCCGTGTAAGTTAAAAATTGCTGGGATGAATTGTGGATAGCGGTGAAATTCCAAACGAACTTGGAGATAGCTGGTTCTCTCCGAAATAGCTTTAGGGCTAGCCTCGAAGAAAGGATAATGGAGGTAGAGCTCTGTTTGGACGAAGGGCCCGTCAGGGGTTACTGAATCCAGATAAACTGCGAATACCATGTATCTATCTTCGGGAGTCAGACTGCGAGTGATAAGATCCGTAGTCGAAAGGGAAACAGCCCAGATCACCAGTTAAGGTCCCAAAATCTATGCTAAGTGGAAAAGGATGTGGAGTTGCGTAGACAACTAGGATGTTGGCTCAGAAGCAGCCATCATTGAAAGAGTGCGTAATAGCTCACTAGTCGAGTGACGCTGCGCCGAAAATTTACCGGGGCTAAGCATAGTACCGAAACTGTGGATGTAGTGGAAGACACTACGTGATAGGAGAGCGTTCTAAAGGCGGTGAAGTTTGACCGTGAGGACAAATGGAGCTTTTAGAAGTGAGAATGCCGGTATGAGTAACGAAAGATAGGTGAGAATCCTATCCACCGAATGACTAAGGTTTCCTGGGGCAGGTTCGTCCGCCCAGGGTAAGTCGGGACCTAAGACAAGGCCGAGAGGCGTAGCCGATGGGGAACAGGTAGAGATTCCTGTACTGCATTTAATCGTTACGAGCAAAGGAGCGACGCAGGAGATAAAGAACGCATGGTGCTGGAAATCCATGTTTAAGCGTTAAGTATGAGAATGAGTGAAATGCTTATTTTCGTGAAGTACGAGGCGTGATAAGGAGCGAAATTAAAGTAGCGAAGGTTCTATAGTCACACTGCCAAGAAAAGCTTCTAGCCAGAGAGAATGTACCCGTACCGTAAACCGACACAGGTAGTCGAGTAGAAAATACTAAGGTGAGCGAGAGAACTCTCGTTAAGGAACTCGGCAAAAAGACCCCGTAACTTCGGAAGAAGGGGTGCTG
>NZ_RHNX01000091.1 GCF_003946335.1 Levilactobacillus fujinensis | reverse complement strand
GGCTATACTCCTACTTAGGTAGACAAGCAAATAATTAAAGCTTGTTTACTTAGGGAGGAGTTTTTAGTATGGGCCGAAAAGGATCTCGGTACAGTCTGGAGGACAAACTGAGTTATATCCAGTTAGTGGAACAGGGAATGAGTGCCAGACAAATCCAACGTCAGTATGGCGTTAAAGATGACCAGGTTAGACAATGGGTCCAACGATTCCAAGCAGACGGTATAGCTGGATTGAAGCGGCGAAAGATCCATCGATACTCACCAGAGTTCAAGCAGAAACTGGTTGAACTCTACCTAGCTGGCAACACCTCTTATCCTCAACTAGCTAGTCAATTTGACATTCCAAATTCAAGTATCATCTATCAGTGGGTGAACCTGTATACTAGTGGTAAATCACTTACAACCACTAGGAGGTTTCGCCCTATGAAAACTGGTAGAAAAACAACACAGATTGAACGAATTGAAATTGTACAATGGGTCATCGCTAATGAATTAGATTACAACGGTGCCACTAAGAAGTTTGCGGTCTCATATGGACAAGTTTATACATGGGTCAAGAAGTTCAAACAAGATGGCCCAGAAGCCTTACAAGACCGACGTGGTAAGGATAAATCAAGTAAGCCTAACTTGACTGATGAGGAAAAGCAAGCACTCAAAATCAAGGAATTAGAAGCGCGGAACGCTTACCTATCAAAGGAGAATGAAGTGCTAAAAAAACTGAAGGAATTAGAAAGGAAGGATGCCCCTCAGAACCAAAATATCGTACCATTCAAGCACTCGCCCAAGAAGCGCTAGACCGGAAGGAACCGACTCAAATTGGTCTTATGTGTCAGTGTTTAGGCGTCTCAAGAGCTGCTTATTACAAGTGGCTCCACCGCCGGCCCAAGCAACGTGAAATTGAAAATGAAGTGATCTATAGCTACGTTAAAGAGCTGGAAGAAAACCATAACTACATCTTCGGTGTGAAGCGTTTGGTTGCGTACGTAAACAAGGAGACCCCCTATCATGTGAGCGCTGGAAGAATTCGACGAATGATGAAGCGACACAATATTAAAGCATCAATTTTAGTTGCCAAACACGACCGTAAGGCGGAACACAAGGAATACATTCTTGGCAATAAGTTACTTACGGCCAACGCTAAGCATGACTTTCATCCTGAACAGCCCAATCAGACTTGGGTAACCGACTGTAGTGAATTGCAATATGGCATTAAGAGTGGTGGAAAGATTCGAGTTAGCGCCATCAAGGACCTCTATGACCATAGTATTATCGCATGGGAAATCGCGCCGACTGAGACGGCTACTTTAGTAACGGCTACTTTCAATGCGGCATTAGTCGCGACAAACGGTGAAAGGCCAATCCATCTTCATAGTGACCAAGGATCCAGTTATACGGCCGGATTATATAACACAACTTTAGCTGGAGCGGGCGTTATCCATAGTATGTCACGGCCTGGTACCCCGGGCGATAATAGTCCAATGGAAAGCTTGTGGAGTCATATGAAGACGGAATACTTTGACTTTAAACAACCACTATCGCTAGAAGAGATAACAGCGATGGTAGCTGATTTTATGGATTGGTATAATAATTCGCGACGCCAACCAACACTAAACGGCATGACCCCAGTAGAATACCGG
>NZ_RHNX01000090.1 GCF_003946335.1 Levilactobacillus fujinensis | reverse complement strand
CCGGTATTCTACTGGGGTCATGCCGTTTAGTGTTGGTTGGCGTCGCGAATTATTATACCAATCCATAAAATCAGCTATCATCACAGTTATTTCTTCCAGCGATAGTGGTTGTTTAAAGTCAAAGTATTCTGTCTTCATATGACTCCACAAACTTTCCATTGGGCTATTATCACCCGGCGTACCAGGACGGGACATACTATGGATAACGCCCGCTCCGGCTAAAGTTGTGTTATATAGTCCGGCCGTGTAACTAGACCCTTGGTCACTATGAAGATAGATTGGTCTTTCACCATTTGTCGCGATTAATGCCGCATTGAAAGTATCCGTTACTAAAGTAGCCGTCTCAGTCGGCTCGATTTTCCATGCAATAACACTATGGTCATAAAGGTCCTTGATGGCGCTAATTCGAATCTTGCCACCGCCCTTAATACCATATCTTAATTCACTACAGTCAGTTACCCAGGTCTGGTTTGGCTGATTAGGATGAAAGTCATGTTTAGCATCGGTCGTAAGTAGCTTGTTGCCAAGAATGTATTCTTTGTGTTCCGCCTTACGGTCGTGTTTGGCAACTAAAATCGATGCTTTAATATTGTGTCGCTTCATCATCCGTCGAATTCTTCCAGCACTCACATGATAGGGCGTTTCCTTGTTTACGTACGCAACCAAACGCTTCACACCGAAGATGTAATGATGGTTTTCTTCCAGTTCTTTAACGTAGCTGTAGATTGCTTCATTTTCAATTTCACGTTGATTGGGTCGGCGATGGAGCCACTTATAGTAAGCCGCCCGAGACACCTTTAAGAATTGGCACATCAAGCCAATTTGGGTTGGTTCATTACGATCTAGGGCTTCTTGGGCGAGTGCTTGAATGGTACGATATTTGAACTCCGAGTGGCATCTTTCCTTTCCAATTCCTTCAGTTTTTTTAGAACTTCATTCTCCTTTGACAAGTGGGCAATTCGTGCCTCTAAAGCTTTCACCTTAAGCTCTTGCTTCTCCGTCTCGGTGAGTTGCGCCTTACCAGATTTGTCTTTGCCACGGCGGTCTTGTAGGGCTTCTGGACCGCCTTGCTTAAACTTCTTGACCCAGGCATACACTTGTCCATAAGATACCTGAAATTGTTTTATGGCGGCACTGTAATCCAAGTCGTTGGCGATAGTCCATTGTACAATTTCAATTCGTTCCTTCTGTGTCGTCTTTCTACCAGTCTTCATGGTCCTGGCCCTCCTAGTGGTTTTGAATGATTTACCACTAGTATACAGGTTCACCCACTGATAGATAATGCTGTTATTGGGAATATCAAATTGTTTGGCCAACTGTGGATATGAAGTTCCACCCGCCAGATATAAGTTGACCACTTCCTGTTTGAATTCCGCAGAGTATTGCCGGACCTTCCGCCGCTTCAAACCGTCAATTCCTGCTGCTTGATAACGTTCAATCCACTGCTTTACTTGGTCATATTTCACACCATACTGTCGTTCAATTCCAGATATTGTCTGCCCTTGTTCCACCAGATGAATATAGTACAGCTTGTCTTCCAAACTGTACCGGGATCCTTTGCGGCCCATACTAAAAACTCCTCCCTAAGTAAACAAGCTTTGATTATTTGCTTGTCTACCTAAGTAGGAGTATAGCC
>NZ_RHNX01000009.1 GCF_003946335.1 Levilactobacillus fujinensis | reverse complement strand
TCATTCTCACTTTCAATTAGTTTTGGTCGACGATGTTGATGTGGGGCAGTGTGCCCCTTTTATTATACAGAAAATGGCGTCGACAGATTTCTCTATCAACACCAAATATCATAGAACCATTGTTTGTGTGAGAACTCCAATGATACCTGAGATTTACGTCTTGGTGTATTTATTTTGTCCTAAATTCTAAGTGGCTAACTTGATTATAAAATTCGCCAACGTTACTTGAGGGTGATCTTATTAGAATCCGGGACATAACTCGTATTCTATAAGAAAATGAGGTAGTAAATTCTCGAATTTTGTTCAATAACAGTAAGCACCCAATAACTGACCGTATTGAAAACTTAAAAATAAAGCGAACTCTCGTTTTTTGAGAGTTCGCTTTATTTTCTCCATGTATTTAAGCTACTTCGTCTTGTTTACTACCGCTGATTATTTTAGTCCCTGGTTTGAAGTTCCATGGCAAATAAGCTTCTAAATCTGCCGAATTTGCAAATGTTGGAAGTTGCGGAATGTTTTTCAATAAATATTCGGTGCTTACGATAACGTCACTAGACTCTGTGCGACCGCAATCCGCAATTTAAACCAAAAAAAAGAGACCAGCTCATTTCTGAGCTGGTCTCCCGAGTTTTAATTAACGTTAATTAAAGAATTACTTCTTTAATGGCGTCCATTGCCACTTCGTAAATTCTTCGATATCGCGACCTTCGTCACGCGTAATCTTCATGTGCTTAGCTAAGATGGTGTCCATCTTGGCGTCGAAGGCCTTACCGGCAGCTTCGTCGATAACACCCTTGGCGATCAAGGTGTTAACAGCGTCCTTGGCTTGGTGGAACCGGTCAAGTTCGGAGTAAACACGCATGTCGTAGGCAGTCGTGATGTCACCGTCTTCACGGTAACCATGGACGTGTAGGCCTAAGTGTTGACGTTCGTAGAACATGGATTCGATCAAGTCTTCGTAACCGTGGAAACCAAAGATAACTGGCGTCCCGGATTCGCCGAAGAATGACGTGAATTCAGCATCGCTCAAGGCACGTTCGTCGTTCAGAGGTCCGTTCTTCTTTTGAAGACGTTCCAATTCAACAACGTTGACGTAACGCATCTTAACAGCTGGGAATGCAGCATTGAGCAAGTCAATGGTTGCCAACGTTTCGATGGTAGGTTCAACACCAGCGGAAGCAAAGACGATATCAGCATCTTCGCCTTCAGCAACAGTGGAAGCCCAGTCGATAGTCTTCAAACCGGTGTTAGCCAGTTCTTCGGCTTCGGCAATGGAGAACCATTGTTGACGTGGTTGCTTGGAAGCAACGATATGGTTCAACTTTTGACGGTCCTTGAAGGCCCGATCAAATACAGCCAAGAGTGAGTTAGCATCTGCTGGCAAGTATTGGCGAATGAAGTCAGACTTCTTTTCAGCCAAGTGGGTCAACATACCTGGGTCTTGGTGGGTGTAACCGTTATGGTCTTGTTGGAACACAGTCGAAGTAGAAACCAGGTTCAATGATGGGTAATCATTACGCCATGGTTCTGCAGCGGCTTGACGGATCCACTTGAAGTGTTGTGTCGTCATTGAGTCGACAACGCGCAAGAATGATTCGTAAGACGTGAACACACCGGTACGACCAGTTAAGGTGTACCCTTCAAGCCAACCTTCAGCTTGGTGTTCTGATAATTGGGCATCCAAGATACGGCCTTCTGGGGCTTCGTATTGGTCATTTGGTTCCTTGACCTTACTCATCCATTGACGGTTGGTAATCTTGAACATTTCCCAAAGACGGTTAGACATCGTTTCGTCAGGTCCGAAGATCCGGAATGACGTTGGGTTCTTCGTAGCAACGCCAGCGAAGAAGGTTGACAGAACGTTCATATCCATGTTCTTGTTGCCATCTGGCAATTGGGTCCCACGGTTACTTGCGTTGATGTCGTTACCGAAGTCTTTCCAGTTAGGCAGGTCAAGTGTTTCAGGCTTTTCGCCACGAGCACGGCCACCATTAGCAACTGGGTTAGCAGCCATCCGCTTGTCGCCCTTAGGAGCGAAATCAGCGACTTCTGCCTTCAATGAACCATCCGTGTTGAATAATTCAGCAGGCTTGTATGAGTTCATCCAAGCTTCGAATTCTGGAAGTTCGTCAAGCTTACCTTGTGCCAAACCAAGCGGAACTTGGTGAGCACGGAAGGAGCCTTCGATTGGTTCACCAGCTGGGTTCGTCTTAGGACCACCCCAACCCTTAGGCAAACGTGCGATAACGACTGGCCAAGCGGCAACTTCACCGTCTTCGTACTTGCCGTTTTCACGAGCGTCCTTTTGGATTTGCTTGATGTCAGCGATAGCTTGGTCAAATAACTTAGCAGCCTTTTCGTGGTAAGTCATGTAATCATGAATATCGTCGTTTTCAAGGAAACGAGGTGACCAGCCTAAACCTTCAAAGAACTTAGCGATCTTGTCGTCGCTCATCCGTGAGAAAAGAGTTGGGTTGGAAATCTTGAATCCGTTTAAGTCAAGAATAGGTAATACGGCACCATCGTTCTTAGGGTTCAAGAACTTGATGGAGTGCCATGCAGTCATAGCTGGGCCAGTTTCAACTTCACCATCACCAACAACCGTAAAGGCAATTTGGTCTGGGTTGTCTAAGACAGCACCAGTCGCATGGGAAAGTGAGTAACCAAGTTCTCCACCTTCATGGAGTGAACCAGGCGTTTGGGCAGTCATGTGGGAACCAATTCCACCAGGGAATGAGAACCGCTTGTACAGACGTGACATCCCTTCAAGGTCCTGAGTGATTTCAGGGTAAGCATCCGTGTACGTGCCGTCCAAGTAAGAGTTCGTTACCATTACTTGGCCACCATGACCAGGGCCACCAATATAGAACATGTTCAAGCCGTACTTGTTGATCAGACGGTTAGCGTGCGCATACAGGAACGTTTGTCCTGAAATGGTACCCCAGTGTCCGATAGGCTTAACTTTAACGTCGTCCTTTTGAAGTGGGGTATTCGTTACTGAGAACAATGGGTTGCTCTTCAGGAAGATCATACCACCGGAAAGGTACGTTGTAGCACGCCACCAAGCGTCAACTTTTTCCAGGTAAGACTTGGAATCAAAATCTACTGCCATGAATTCTACACTCCTTCGTGTCGTTGAGTTGCATCTTCTAAATTAACATCAATGAGTCAGAGTCAATTTGTATTCTTTAACTATACTAAACTTTTCGAAAAAGTCAACCTTTTTCTAAAGTGGTACGACCCAATATCTGGACAAATCACTTTTCACGGCCAACACAACTTGCAAATTCCGTACCGAAATCGACCTTTTGAGTTCGCACACGACCCTTCTATCGGTTGCCACGACTTGTTTTCCCAGAAATTGAATTAAAAATCCAAATTTCGTTTTCAGTATACCAGATTTTCACCGTGAAGCATCGTGGTTTACTCGCGGCCGGAGAATTTTCTTCCAGGCAAGCTACCCCTTTCATTTTCAAATGGGCGCGATTTATACCAAAACAGGCTAAGTCGCTGCGCGGCCCAGTCTGTTTTCAGTACGTTCATTCTAGTTTTCATCTACAGTCGGCCGACTTAGCTTCGGTATTAGCCGCCGCAACTGCTGCTGATAGTTCAGGAATAGTCCGGTAAACTTGCTGTCACTGTTGGCATCCCAAGGCTTGGGTGTGCCACAATAGTGCAGAATGACCGTGTGCGCCATCACCCAGTGAATGTCGTGCTGGTTCAGACTACGTGTCTGGTAAGTCAGGTATTTCCGCGTATCGTAATTCCAGATTTCCTCAGGAATTTCTACGATATCTGACCCGTATAAGAAGTTAAGTACATCTTGGTCCGGTAAAAGGAGCTCGCTTTGGTGTTCCGCAATCATCGCAGTAATATCTTCTAGCCTAATTTTTGCCCGTGCTTGGTCGAGATCGATCACTAGTACGCCGGAATTGAAATAACTGGTCGTCGTCCCCAATCGTAGTTGATTTACGCTGTCTACCAGATTAGTGACCCCGCGATGAACGGCTGCCGCTAGCATGTGGCCGTTCAAATCCAACTCCCAAAGTGACCGCAAAGGATTGATGACCAATAAATCCGGGTCTAAATAGATGACCCGTTTGACCGATTGTGGCAGAATCTGTCCGCTCAGTAATCGGAAGTACATCTCCTTCGGGTACCGTTTGATCAGCGGCACCCCACCGGCAAAGTCCGTCTGTACCTGCTCGTTACTGAACTGCCAGCCGAATGCAATCGTCAAATTCTGGACATCGGCAACTTCTGTGGCTGTCAGACTAGCATGCACCAGCCACAAGTGAATCTGTTCGTCCGGATTGTTTGCGTGGACCGAGTAAAGCATGACCTTTAGCGGCGCCAAATAGCCCGCATTGAGGGTGACCAGAAGATTGATTTCATCAGACAAGGTGTCCACCGACTTTCGTTATTATTTCAACTTTCTCTTCCATTTAATCATTTTTCACTGGATTAAACACGACTTGTGGCTACGGTTGTCTGTTTTTATTAATACCTCTTTTTCTGAGGCAACTTGCTTAGGAATTGCACCTCCGCCAGTTATACTGAAAATATTACAGCTAAGGAGCGTGATCTGAATGATGAAGTTAACGTTATTTTATGCAGCTGGTGCGAGTCCCATGGCAGCCCACATTTTACTTGAAGAACTTGGCCTTCCCTATCAACTGGAAAAGGTCAATTTGGATAACAAGACGTGGTCGCAAGGTAATTATAATCTTTTGAATCCCAAGTCTTACGTGCCGGCCCTTAAGGTTGATGATCAGCCACTATTGACGGAGTGTGCCGTAATTCTCGAGTTTATTGGCAACCAGTCAAAATTCATGCCGCAGTATGCGACTCCCGCTTACTGGAAACAGCGGGCCTGGCTCAACTACATTGCGACAGAGCTACATAAAAACTTCATTTCACCCTTCCGACCAGGCAACTGGCTCCCAAATACGACAGACTCCAAGCAACTGGTATGGACGCGTGTGCAACCCCGATTGGCCTTTGTAGAACATCAGTTAGCAGCGAGCGGGCCCTATTTACTGGGCGACACCTTCTCCGTAGCCGATTCCTACCTCTTCGTCATGACTAATTGGATGAAACGCCTTGGTTATAATTTCGTCAGTCTCCCGCAACTGGAAAAATTCGATAGTCTCATGCGACAACGTGCAGCCGTTCAACGGGTCTTTCAACAGGAAGGCGCGCCGCATTCTTTGGTGGATGGGGAATAACGATTATAATAGTAAAGTTTGGCCGGTTAATTGTGACCTACTAGACTTTTTTCAGTCGTAGCTTATAGTAATAATATTAACCGGTAAAACTAAGCTAACAAAGAAGGCGTAAAGTCAGTTTCCTGGCCTTACGCCTTCTTTTTAATCCCCATATTAACTATTACTCATCTAATGTCGCTTACGAACAACCGGTGTCACCAACAAAGACAGTAGCAACGCACCTAAAGCGGTCAAGAAGCTTTCGTTCTTTTGCCCCGTTTGTGGCAGTTCATTCTGCTGTCGCTTCATTGGTTTCTGCGGTTTCTGCTGAGACTGTCCAGCAAGGTTGCGTACATGCTCTGCACTAGCGATTGCAGGTGACTGTCCGTGACGATTTATTTTGTTTTGAAGCTGGGCTTTTGAAGTCGGCATTCGTTTAGGTGAATTCTCCTGCTTGCTTACTCCGGCGTTCTTCAGAACTTTCTTCCGTGACGTTGCCTGACGACTGTTCGTTTCATCAGCCGTCTGGCGTGTAAAGGATGGTACCGTCCCAGACGCATCAAACTTAACAATCGTCACGCCACCCATTCCGTCAGGTAAAATTGCAAGTAAGGAACCAGGGGCAATTGTCCGTTGCTCGACAAGGTAACCATCTCTCAGTTCACTAATGATCCGTTTACCCGTTATTGGATCATAAGTATAGACGACTTTACTGCCATCTGGCCATTGCTTGGTAATCGTCACAATCTTATCAGACTCATTGGTCGCAGTCGTATCGTAACTAGCTGAATAGTGCGTAAACGTCGGCATCGTTTCTGACGGACCAAACTTGACAATCGTTTCACCACCAGTACCATCCGGCAACGTCACTTCTGACTCACCGGGAGCAACTGTGCGCGGATCAACTGTTTTACCATTCTTCCGTTCGCCAATCGTCCGCTTGCCAGTCGTTGGATCGTAGGTATACGTTGTTCCGCTACCATCTGTCCACTGTTTAGTTACGTTGACGATGTTGCCAGCAGCGTCCTTTGTCGTGGTTGTAACATTGCCCGCTATGTCGATATCTTTCGTCGTTGTGTAGTGGTCAAACGTTGGTTGTGCCCCAGGCTGACCGGCATTGACCGTTGTTTCACCGCCAGCACCATCCGGCAACGTCACTTTTGACTCACCAGGCGCAAGCGTCTGCTGGTCGACTGTCTTACCATCCTTCTGCTCTGTAACCGTTCGTTTACCAGTGCTTGGATCATAAGTGAACGTTGTCCCACTACCATCTTGCCACTGCTTGGTAACCTTAACCACGTTATCCGTAGCATCTTTCGTCGTATTCGTAACATTACCGGCCGAATCAACAGTCTTTTCGGTCGTATAGTGGTCAAATGTTGGCTGCTGGGTTACAGGATCAAGTGTAACCACACTGACTGTATTTCCACCATCAGTTAGCGTTGCTTTAGCAGATTCCGGCGTAATTACTTGCTGATCAACATCCTTACCGTCCTTCTGCTCATGCACAGTTCGCTTCCCCGTTGTCGGGTCATAGTCATAAGTCGTTTGGCTGCCATCCCGCCAGTGCTTATCAATTTTGACCACGTGACCGTCCGGATCTTTTTCGGTTATCGTCACATTACCAGCTGAATCAATAGCCTTACCCAAGACCTTTAGCTGACCAGGGATGACTTTCACCGCATAATTCGGATTATTGGTCACGATGCCAATTGCGTAAGTTCCAACCGCCTTGCTATCTGGTTCCACGTACTGCAAATCTAATCCTGGCTTGTCATTGGCCAGTGAACCAGCAATTAATTCCACCTGATTCTCAGGGCTCTGGTGGCCAGCATACATTTCCCGGTTAGCCACTTGAACGGTAACTGACCGTTTAGCAACGCTTAACTGGCCCAGACTAAACGTCGTGAATTTATAGTTTGGATTTTTCTTAACCAAACTGTCCTGCGCTTGCTTCGTTAACTGAACCGTGTAGTCACCGGCCTGTAAGTCAGCTACGGCAACGACCTGCTTTTGCGAATCGATAACTTCCAAGTCACTCAGAGCGAAGTTAGAAGCGAAACGAAGAAAGCTAAATCTCCCCGTAAACGTTGGCATATTTCCATAAACAACTTTTGCATCATCAATTCTAACTTGGGCATCGGCCGGATTAATCGTTAGCTTACCGGGCAAAACAACTGTCGTGTAATTCTGATTCGTTGCCGTTCCAGTAATCTCATACGTCCCAACCGTTTCACCCGACTGACGCGTCAATTCGACTCCTAAAGCGGTTTCTTTGTCGCCCCTTACCAATTGTTGAGATGGATCCACTAAGGTTAGTGTCGGATCAGATTGACCAAATTTCTTGGTTTGATCAGCTACGGTGACCGTGACCACCCGTTTAACAATTCCTAACGTTCCGGGGGTGACGGTTACCTGATAGTTCTGACTCGCGGCTGAACCAGTGATTGCATAAGTACTAGTATTTTCTCCAGCCACTCGCGTCAACGTCACGCCCAAAGCGCTTTCATTATCGTGATTGACCAACACTTTATCGCTATCAGATAAGGTCAGTGTCGGGTCGCTCTCGCCATAGGTTTTGAGCTGGCTACCGGCAGTCACAGTGACTACCCGCTTCTTGATGGTAAACGTTCCTGGCGTGACCGTGACCGCGTAGTTCTGACTGTTGACTGCGCCATCAATGACATACGTCCCGGAATCTTCGCCGACTTTCCGCGTCAACGTCACGCCTAAAGCGGCTTCGGTATCGCCGTTCACGACGACGTCCTTGCCATTAGTCAACGTCAACGGCCGGTCAGTATCCCCATAGATTTTGCTCTGGTTATCAGCAATGACCGTAACATGCCGCTTCGTAACAGTTAACATGCCGTTCGTCACCGTGACTACGAAGTTCGGATTGCTGGCAGTTCCAGAAATGGTATAGGTCCCCACGTTGGTCGCCGTCCCACAACTCAACTGGAGGTGGAGATCAACCGGCTGTTGGTCAGCTGCTAGCGGTGTGTTGGCATCAATCTGCCAGGTTAACTCAGGATTCGAGTTACCATAAACTTTTTGCTGGTTAGCGACCGTCACATTTACTGGTCGTGGATCAATGAGTAGATCAGCCTTAGTAAATGCGACCGCGTAGTTTACGTTATTACTGGTTCCGGTAATGGCGTAACGACCACTAGTTTCGCCGGCGACACGCTTCAAGACAACGTTCAAGTCGTTACGCGTATCCGTCAATTTTAACGGTGTTTCATCCGCAATTTGCCACGTGTTTGTCGGGTCAGTGTCACCGTAGACCTTACGCTGGTTAACGATGATTACTGAGAGGGCTCGCGGCGTAATGGTCAATTTACCATCCGTCACAACGACCGTATAATTGTTGTTCTTGGAACTGGCTGTGGTCGTATAAGTCGCAACATTTTCGCCAGCCTGACGACTTGAAACCAATGCCAGATCCGCTAAGGTTTGATCAGCGGCTAATGGTTGAGAATCTGCCGCCAGCTGATAGGTTGGCTTCGGGTCACTGTTGCCATATATTTTGGTCTGTGGATCGATAGTCACTGCAACGACACGCGGGTCAATAGTCAGGGTCCCATTCGTGATGGTTACCTTGTAATTCGAATTGTCGAAGGTCCCCGTAATCCGGTAACGCCCGACGTTTTCACCCCTGTCACGTGTCAAAACAACCTGTAAATCGGCACGCTTATCCTTTAACTGGAGCGGTGTCGTATTCGAAATTCGCCAAACATAAGCCGCATCATCCGTACCATAAACTTTCCGTTGATTGTCAATGATCACTGAAACGTTGCGGGGCACAATAGTTAATGTGCCATTTGTCACTTCGACCGTATAGTTCTTATTCTCGGAATGACCTGTAATGGTATATTTACCGACAGTTTCACCGGTAGCACGCGACAAGACCATCTGCAGTGCCGTTGATTGTTCGTCCGGGGCCAGCGACTTTTCAGTACCTAATTTCCAGGTTAATGGTTGATCCGAATCACCATACGTCTTCGTGGCATCATCAATCGTGACTGCCACGACGCGCGGGTCAATCCGCAAACTCCCATTGCTAAAGACCACATTGTAGTTCCTACTGTCTACCGTCCCCGTAATGGCATAGTTGCCAACGTCTTCGCCCGCCGTACGAGTCGTTATGACGTTTAACGTATCATCAGCGACTAGTGGCGTTTGGGCATCAACCTGCCAAGTGTACTGGGGATTGTCGGCACCGTAAACTTTCCGCTGATTATCAATAACTACTGAAATGTTGCGTGGCAAAATTTTAAACGTGCCATTTGTGACCTTGACCGTATAATTCGTATTCATCGACTTACCAGAGATAACGTAGCTGTTAACGTCCTCACCTGGTTCACGAGTGACAGCCATCTTCAGGTCGGCTGGCTGCTCACCGTCAGCGAGTGGCGTATCAGCTGATAGGCTCCAGGTTAAGTCAGGGTCCGGATTGCCATATGTCTTCTCTTGATTAGCGATGGTCACTGCGACAACCCGTGGGTCGATGAGCAAATCACCAGCAACGACCGTTACATCATAATTTTGACTAGTACCAGTTCCAGTAATCGCATAACGACCACTGTTTTCGTCTTTAACGCGGCTCAAATCAACCGTCAAAGCTGTCGTCGCATCCCCATTGACCAACGGCGTATCGGCTGATACTTGCCAAGTGTAATTGGGCTCAGTCGTGCCATAAGCCTTTCGCTGATTATCAGCAATGACTGTCACTGGCCGTTTCGTCACGGTCAACGTGCCTTTATTTACCGTGACAGCATAGTTCTGATTGTTAGTGGTCCCCGTAATGTCATACTGCCCGACGTCCTCACCTTTCGTACGAGATAGCTTGACGTTTAACGTATCACCCGTAACTGGTGTTGGCCCAACCTGATAGCTAAACGATTCGTCAGCCGCACCATAAACCTTATGCTGACTGCCAATATCGACCGTCACGGCTCGCTGCGTAATCGTCAATATACCTTTAGTAACTGTCACATCATAATTTTTATTCGTAGCCGTTCCAGTGATGTCATATTCGCCAACATTCGAACTCGTATTTTCCCGCGTTAAATTTAAACCTAGACTTGCCAGGTTATCGTCATAGGCCAGCTTCGTCGGATCAACAGTCGCCGTGAACGCAGGATCAGCGTCACCATACTTCTTCGTCACATCATCGGCCTTGAGCGTAATTGCCAGGGGCTTAATTTCTAAATTTCCCGGCGTCACGGTCACAGTGTAGTTTCCATTCGTCGCTGATCCGGTAATGTCATACTTCCCAACGTTTTGGCCCAGGTCTTGACGGCTAAAGTTCAGTCCCAGGTCATCTAGCGTCTCCGTGTAAGCTAATTTCGAATTCTTATCCAGCGACCCCGTGAACTTGGGGTCGTTTTCGCCGTACGTCTTGGTCTTATTATCAGCCTGCACCGTCACGGCTCGTGGGTCGATGGTCAACGTTCCGGCATTAACTTTCACCAAATAGTTTTTATTCGCCGACGTTCCCGTAATGGCGTAACCATTAGCGTTAACATTGTTACCAGTTTCTCGGCTCAGTGTGAAGTCCAAACTGTCTTTGGTGTCGTTTGGAGCCAATGATTCCTGATCAACTTCCCAAGTAAAGGGTTGATCGGCATCACCGTATGTCTTGGTCTGCGAACCAACATCGACCGTAATCTCTCGTGGCGCAATCGTCAACGTTCCCGGCGTCACCGTCACCGCATAGTTCGAAGTATCAACCGCACTACCCGTAATGGCGTAATCCCCAACGGTTTCACCCGTGGTACGTGTCAATGTCACATCATCCTTCGTCAGGGTATAGCCATCGGGAAGTTTTGCGTCCTCTAAAGCAAACGGTTGATCAGTATCACCATATGCCTTCGTCATAGGCTTAGCCGCCACCGTCACGGGCAACTGGGCAATCGTGAAGGTCCCCTTATTAACCGTAATGTCATAGTTGCTATCCAATGCGGACTTAGCCGCATCCAGTGTGATGTCATAGTGCCCAGCATTTTCTCCGGCTGTTCGTATCAACTTGACACCCAAACCATCTACCGTATCGCCATTAACTAACCCATCAGCCGAATCACTCGTCAAATCTAAGGTTGGATCATCGGCCGTGCCATACGTTTTACCGTGGTCTTGAGCCGTAACCGAAATTGCTCGCGGCTTGACGGTCAGTGTTGCCGTGCCAAATGATGTGAATTTGTAATTGGCATCGCTCTTCAAAGCTGCCTGTGCCGCAGCTGTGTAGCGAATCGTATACTTGCCATTTACCTGTAGATCCTTAATAGCCACGACTTTTTGAGTTGCCTCATCAATAACTTCAAAGTCGCTCTGTACAATCTGATGGTCGGCCTTGTCATTAGTCGGCAATTTAGTCGAGGCGCTCCCCAGACTGCCAGTAAAGGTTGGCCAACTCCCAGTCGTCCCATCGCCACCGTAATCGACAGTAGCTGCGTCAATCGTTGCTGCGGTCTCTAAGGGATTGATCTTCAACATGGCCGAAACATACAGTCCAATTTGCGTGTTTGCCGAATTCAGACTCTTCAGGTAAGCTCGTCCCGCATCGGTTAATTTGAACATATAATTACCCACGCTTTTTGGAATGACCGCAGCGCCATCGGGGTCTTTTTGGTTAAAATAGGCAAAATAGGCCGGGTTGTTAAATTGCTCCGCTGTCACTGACACACCAAAATCAGGACCAACGGCAACGGTTGGAAAACCGATCTGCTCGCCATAGTCCTCTCCCCAGGAGTTAAAGGTAATCAGGCTACTTGCAGCATCTTTATTTGTCGTCGCCAAGTTGCTTAGATCCAACTCAAAATCAGTCAGTAGGTCTTGGACCTGTTGCAAAGCCGCATAACCATTCTGACCATCATTATAAATAGTGTCAGCCGTTGCCCCCAGCTTGGCCGCCTCAAAATCAGCCTTCGCAATTCCGTTTTGCTTAGAAATTCCCGTATAAATTTCACTGACTGAGGACAGCAACGCCTTAGCCGCATCGATCTGTGCTTGCGTTAATCCCGTAATATTAGTGAACGTCTTATACATTGTCGTTGCTCGCGTATTGTAGTCATCTGCCTTCGCTTGATTAGCCGTGGCCTGTTGTTCCCAATAGTCCAACGTAGCAGCCGTGGGCAAGAGTAAACTGCCACTCGTCTGGGGTTGAGTTTTATCCGTAGAGTCCGTTGCGGTTGCATTTCCAACGTCTGACCAGTAATAATCTGAACTCCCCACTGTTTTACCACCGCTCACGACGGGGTCGCCACTAGTATCTGTCAGTGGTTGCTGATTCAAGTCAGTCGTAATTGATTGACCGGTTCCCACCGTCACTGCCGCTGCTGTTGTCACATCTTTACCATCGACCGTCTTCCCCGTAGTCGTATAATAATGGTTAACCGGGGTTGCCGTATCCGTGGTTGTCGTCGTATCTGGATTAGTCGCAGTCTGATCAATAGCCAAAGTATCATTCGCAATCTTATCGCCATTAGTCGGTGCCGCAAGAACTACCTGTGTCGGCGTGTACCCCGGGATCTGAACCAAGACCGGTTTACCAGCAACTGCGACCACCGTAACCGGCTGTAGCCCCGCAATTGGCTGCTTTCGTTTTCGAGTCGACCGGGGTCACTTTAGCCGTGAACGCCAATCTGACAGGTACCGTCATCGTTTGGTCGTCGCCATCCTTTACGGTATATGTGTAGTACGTATCGTCGGCAATAGCCTTATTCCCAATAGATCGTGCGATCCCATTGCTGCTAGGAGTTTGCTCGCCATCGATGACGTAAACGTTGCCGGCAGAATCAGTCGGTAACACTGAAACCAAATTTGGGTTGACCAAACCAGCCGCAACAGCCCGCTGAGCAGCAGCCTGCGTTGAGAAGACGGAAACGGTGTCTCCAATGTTAGCAACCGCCGTGACATTGGCGTTGTTTAATAGCGCGTCACTGTCCGCTGAGTCGACTAAATTGACCGCTAACGGCATGGTTTTGGGGGTGTAAGTGAAACTATCGATTTTGGCAGAATAATCGTTCCAATTTCCCCCTGTTGAAGCGGCGACCGAGATTGAGTAGCCCTGGCTCGTGTCAGAAATGGTTCGCACAAAGGTTTGGTTGCCAAGGACCATGGTAAGTTGCTTCTTGTCCGCATTATAATCCATCGTAAATTTATTGAGCGTATTCACAGTACGATCATTTAGACTAACTTGGCTGGCCGACTTCCACTCACTAGAATTCGCAACCGCCTGTAATGCGCCACTAGCATTCGTTGTTCGCCATCCAAAGTAGGGACTGGAACTCGGATCATGTTTATCCTGATTATTGTACTCGTCAAAAACAAATCCAAAAGCATTATCGAGGCCACCAATACCAAGATCACCACCAGAACCGCCTTCCGTTGCTTTCGCGGGCTCACCGGGTGCAAAAACAATTCCGACACTATCGGCACCACCAGTGGTTTTGCTCCCAATTCCAAGCGCCCCAATCAGCGAAAAATTATGACCAAAGTCGATTTCATGCTCGAATGAAACGTGAGCGGCTTGGTGCCCCTGCATTGATGTTGCCGTCCCACCTGCAGAATAATTATTATGATAACCATTAGACGTCAGTTGAATACTGCCATCGTCACCAATGCTTTGATTGCTTTTGTTCTTAGCTGGATTGTTATCTTTGTCACTGTCATCTCGATTTTCAACCGTTGCCGTAAAATGGCCAGCAATCTGATCGGCAGTCAACTTAACCTCCGACGTATCCACGCCAATATCAACAGACTTATCTTGTGAAAGTACAGGATAAGCTTTATCACTACCAGTCGTTGTTGGCGTAGCTGCTTGAATCTGGGCAGACGCCGCCACTGGCGCGGTCGTATGGATTGCCTCTTCTGACGCTGCATCTTGTTGTTCCGGCGTTGTTACCAGCTTCTCATTGGTGGCTAGTGATGCATCCGATTCTGGATTCGGTGTAGCTGGCGTCGTTGGTGCCGGTGTCTTAGCCTCGGGTGCCACCACCGGTTCAACACCTGGCTGACTGTCAGACTTTGCCGAGACCAAACTTGAACCCGTTTCAGTTGCGGCATGGACGTCAACCATGCCAGTCCCTTCGGCTAATGCTAACGCCGAAAATGTGACGACTAGGCTCCCGAAGATTCGCGTTTTTACTTTCCACCCTGTATGTCCTTTGTATAGAATGAAATTCTTTTTTATCTCCTGATTACTTTCTCTTTGTCTCAAAACTGAAATCCCCTTCCCACGTTGTGTCAGGGCACATTCACCACTGAATACCGTTTACTTCACTTGCTTAGAAATCTTTTTCGCTGGTGTTTTGTCACATTTGACTGCTCGCTGCTTTGCCAAATCGTAATAATCGTCCGCAATGATCTCGCATTCTAGGTACGCTGGATTGCCCATCAAACTCAGGGCACTTTGCCACCAGTAGAGGTCGCGTTTTTCGAAATAGTCGCCGAGTTCATCCGACAGAGCCGCACACTGGTCGCGTTCAACGAACAGCATCAGCTCGATCAAATAATCCAAATTAGCCTGCGATTCGACGTAAGTATCGATTTCCTCGTTCACACTTGGTTTATTCGCCGACAGGTATGGGGAAATCCGGGCACGTAGCGTATCCGATACGTTTAAAGTATTCTGTAGCGACATAATCGTCTTACGCAAGTCCACAATCCGATTATTAATATTCGCAATCGTCTTAGAATAGGCTTCCCTGTAAGTAGTCATGGAACTTCCTCCAATTATTTATGTATATTTTCAAATACCAATCTAAAGGCTGTCACCAGCCATTGTCCCTGGCACTAAGTCCACCTTTTAAACCCAAACATTGCCGGTTTTAACGCGAGAATTGTAGCCAATTTCAACGGCCAACCCAACTAACGCTAACCTGGTGACGCCGATGACGACGGAATTGAAGATTGCCTTTCCAGCCGCCTTTTTATGATAGCGTTTTCATTTGTGATAAAAGCATTTACCGACAACTTACTTCCGATCTTCAGTCTCAAAACCCGTTATTATAACGATTTGTAAAGCCTCAGTCTCATCCCAAACAGGTCCCATCTCGGATTAAATTTACGCCACTTAGAGTCCCTTGTTCCTAGTGTTATCAGACCTTTCGTAAGTATTTTAGTAATACCTAATTATAATATCAGTAAACGTAATATTCAAGGGGTATATATTTGTCAATACGTCATTGTTACACCCTTTACTTCTTGTGATGTTGCCTTTAAAAAAGTTGGTCACTGCATCCCGCTTTCATGTCTGAGAACATTGGGAAATCCTTCTTGTTTCCTGAAATCCAGCTGTCTCTCACAAATACCACTTCTAGACAATTCACAAACCGTCCCTAACTAAAAGTTAGAAAAAAGTGTCGGCCACTGTTGGCACGGCATTCTGCAACTAATGTCTTATTCCCGATACAATCTTTTCTCAACCCCTTGGTCCAAAATTAATAAACAATAACCGGAATTATAGCTGAATTGTCCGGTAAGTTTTACGCCGTTTAAACTAGTATTATCGCTATGGTTTATTCATTATTGATTAAATTATGCATAGTAAGCACCGTTATTTAAACGACTATCATCGTTATAAAGACTATATCTTTGGCTTGATTTTTTTAAACCTAAACGAGTCGATCACTTATTTTGTATTGCATACATCCATTAACAAATCGATTAAGCCTCCCGTTTCGAACCTTAGGTATTTTGTTCGTTAATTGCTCTTAGACATGCCGCACATCCAGCCAGCCATCGCCACCGTGAGTCGCGCACCCTTCACGACTAACTCGGTCGACTTAACGACTTAGTCTGACACCCGCTTGAGAATCGTGACCGGCTCTCGCTAATTTTTTCAGCCGCCAGTCATTTCTGGACCGTTTGGCAATATCTCTCAACACGAATTTTGGGCTTCGTTAGTTAGGCCGATTTGGCCGCTAGATTGGTACCGATATTTAACAAACTCTCCTTAACCCCAAGGACTAACGGCACCGCCTGCCAAGGCGCTATCTCATTGCCATTCACTGGCTAATTCCTTCGTAAAATTATCATATTACCCCATACCTTTACACAATCAACATCATCTCTTTACATCCACTGACTATCCTAAGGACTGTACCAAATTCAGAGGGGGAAGTTCACAAAATGAATAAGAGATTGCGTACTTTAGTAACGGCAATGTTGTTAACAACGACTCTAGGTTGGCAACAACCACTGACGACCGTCACTGCCGCAGCTAAGACGAGAACCACGCAGACGACAAAACGGGTTAAGGGGAAAACCGTTGTCTCAACATCGACTCACATTAAACTACAAGGTGCATCCAACGCTCGCGACTTAGGGGGTTACGTCAATTCAAAGGGCCAAAAGATCAAGATTCACCGTTTGATTCGTTCCAACAGCCTATCCGCATTAACCAAGTCCGATCAGACAAAGCTCGTCAAGACGTACCACGTTGCAACCGATGTCGACCTGCGAACAATCAGCGAACAAAAACAGAGTCCTGACGTTAGAATGAAGGGCGTCAAGCTGGTCAAGGCCAACGTCTTTAAGGAATTCCCACCATTACCTGACTTCTCCAAAAAGAACACCGCCAATAAGATGATGGAGAAAACCTATCACGATGCGGTCACCACGGCTCAAGGACGCAAAGCCTATAAATCCCTATTCCATCAATTGTTGATCAACCCCAAGAACAAGGCCGTACTCTGGCACTGTTCCGCTGGTAAGGATCGTGCTGGGATGGCCACGGCGTTCATCCTCTCTGCCCTCGATTTCAACAGAGCCGCCATTACCAAAGACTATCTGAAGTCCAACACTTACCTGGTCCAAACAAACAAGGTAAACCTACAAAAGGAAGAAGCTGGCTGGAAGGCCCAAGGTAAGACGCTGACACCAACGGTCATCGCCAACTTCAAAGATGAAAACGGCGTTCAAAAAGCGTACCTGAACACCATGTACAAGGCGATCGACACGAAGTACGGTAGCATGTCGAAGTTCCTTCACAAGGGTCTTGGCTTAACTAACGCCCAATTGAAGCAGCTGCAAGCAAACTACCTGACGCCAGCTAAGTAAGTTTTTGGTTTTAAAGTGATAGAAAAAATGCGACCTCCTCTAAATAGAAGATGCCGCATTTTTCTTACTATCTTTTGCCAATGCGCTGCGTAAGTCTTTAGTGTGGTCATAATATTCATTCGCTTAATGTCAAACCTTAACTTGTCTTAACTCATCCATCATTGCTGGCCGTTGTGCATAAGTTACTCGCCATTCTCGGAGCAATTTAGCCACCACAGGCATGCCACCTGGATAAGTCCCCATATGATTCAGCATCACCACAATTTCCTGATAATACTTACGATTGCCTACATCTTGAGCCAAGTCCTTTGCTACCTGAACATATCGCTCTAATAATTGCGGCGCAAACTGTGGCCTCAAAACGTCTTCATACGTTTCAACACCAATCAGGCCACCTTCTGCTAAAACCGCCTCTAGTAGCTGTGGGTATAACATATCCTCTGCATATAATGGCTCATAATTCGCAGTCTTAGGCATCGCCCGGAATAACTTTTCACGTACATCCGGCCATTCCGTCGTTGAATAAAACCGCTTTAGTTCCTGATACAATCCAACGTTACCACATTCATCACCTATCAGTAATTGCCACAACGTCCGACGATAATCATCAGACCAACCAGCTAGCTGATATATCTCCTTAAGTTGCATGTGATACTCCGATTCAAGGTTAGGAACCTTCCGAACTAGCTTTTGGCCATCAAGTAACAACCGAATTGCTCGCGAATAATTTTTATTCTGCAAGCAACGTGTTATGTAAATCTGTCGCATACCACGAAGCCCGAGATTATCCTCACAGAATTCATCAATTTCTTCAGCTGATACATTAAGTTTCTCCATTAATTGAATATGTAACTTTGCCCAGTCAGTACTATAGTTAGGAAAATCAGTCTTGGCTTCATGAAGCTTCTCTTCCGTCCACTTTAGCTTAGACTGCAAGAATCCTGGTTCGGAAAAGTTATCGTTTAAGAGTCTAATAATTTCTGAATTAAAGGTCTCAAACGAGCCATCAGCGTGCTCTTTAAACCAAGAAAACAACTGCCGTTTAAGTGGCATATCTGCTTCATCGATCACCTGTTGCCAAGCCTCGGAACAGTCATCCACCAACGACAAAATACCACCATCATCGTCAACTTCAGCATTAGAGATTTTTGACACCAAACTATTCACAACCTGGAAAGCCAATTTCAATTGCTGACTATCGATAATTGTCTGAATGTCTTTCGTAACGTAGTCTGAAAGTTCCGCCATCAATGCATCCGCAGCTCGATAGTCAACATAACCATGTCGATCCTGATGAGCTACGAAAACCATCTCAATTTGCTGCTGATAAGTGACCAGTTCATTTTCACGAACCGTCTGTGTCACACCCATCCTAAAGCGCTGGGCAAGGCGATTATCTGCTGCCAATGCTAAGGTCAAGAAGTCCCGTACCTGTTGGTCAGTTGCACCCGCCACAAGCTCTGTCAAAGTCGGATAATTCGCTTGTTTGTTACCGGCTAGGCCCCTAATTTCATCTAAATAAAAAAGCACCGCTGCCATGTGCTTACAGTATTTCCCTTCAGTAGCATACGGGCAAGTGCAACCCACATGCTGCAGACAGCTAGGCCCAAACTGAAGTACCACCCGATATGATTCGGATCCGTTGACAGTAGCTTGAACAGCTGACTCCGTCTGTCTTAAATTCGTAACGAGGCCACGCTTATAGTAGGCACGACCCCGACTAATAACTTGTGGTTGGAATAAATCCTTCCAATTCATCTACTCACCCCATTTTCTAATTCGACTATACCCGTACACCGAGTTTCAAAATCCATTGTTTCTCCTAACATCTTCTATTTTTTAAGTCTTTACCATAGATTATCTAATTTTAGAGGCGGGTTCAAGCACAGACGCTTCATCCCCGCTAATTGCCACCCAGTATGTTCTCCGCCACTATTTTATAAACCTCTACATAGCCGATTTACGTGATGTCTGATATCTTTACATAATCAACACTCCCCCTTTACATCCGGTTAGTATTCTAGAGACTGTACCAAACACAGAGGAGGAATTCGCATTATGAACAAAAGATTAAGCACTTTAGTTACCGCCTTACTGTTGACCACCACGTTGGGTTGGCAACAACCTTTGTCGACCATCACGGCCGCTGCGAAAACGACCCAAACCACTAAAAAAGCCAAAGCGCCGAAACACGCTAAGACTAAAACTGTGGCTGGAAAGTCAACTCACATCAAACTTCAAGGCGCTTCTAATGCCCGTGACCTAGGTGGTTATATCAACCAAAATGGTCAAAAGATCAAGGTACATCGCTTAATCCGTTCTAATGGTCTGTCCACTCTATCTAAGTCTGACCAACAAAAACTGGCTAAAACTTACCACGTTGCAACCGACGTTGATCTCCGGACGGTAGTTGAACAACAAAAGAGTCCTGACGTGAAAATCAAGGGCGTTAAGCTGGTCAAGGCTAATGTGTTTAAGGCCTTTCCCGCCTTCCCGGACTTCTCCAAGAAGAACACCGGCGATAAGATGATGAAGAAGTCTTATCATGATGCCATTACGACTGCCCAGGGTCGAAAAGCTTACAAGTCTCTGTTCCACCAACTACTAAAGAGTCCTAAGAACAAGGCCGTTCTGTGGCACTGTTCAGCCGGTAAGGATCGTGCCGGGATGGGAACAGCACTCGTGCTCTCCGCCCTCAACTTTAACCGAAAAGCGATTACCAAGGACTACTTAAAATCCAACACTTATTTGACCAAGACCAACGCCGAAAACTTACAGAAACAAGAAGCTGGCTGGAAGGCTCAAGGCAAGCCCCTGACGCCAACCGTCATCGCCAACTTTAAGGATCAAAACGGCGTGAAGAAATCCTATATCGACACTATGTACAAAGCTATCAATACGAAATACGGTAGCATGGACAACTTCCTCCACAAGGGCCTCGGCTTGTCCAATGCCCAATTGAAGCAATTGCAAGCCAACTACCTGACGCCAGCTAAATAAGTAACCCCCGCTTTAAAAGACGCCATTATGTAAAAACCGGCCAGTTCCCGCAGATAGGGACTGACCGGTTTCCTATACCCAACGCTAACAGTCGCGCCATCGTCATTGAAAAGAGCCCCTACCGCGCATGCTTAGGTGTAAACTATAGTTAAATCTGTTAGTATTGTTGTGCTACATTAGTTATGTTGAAACAGGACTAACTGGTTTAATTTTTCCGAGTGACTATGATATCACACTTATCCACTCGGTATTTAGGGGAGATTTTTGCATGAAAAAGGGGTTATTAGGCGCTGCGTTAGTCGCTGCCAGTGTCATCGGATTTGTTGGTACCGCACAGGCTGCGACCAAAAGTTCATCACCATATTTATCGGATAATAGCAAGCCCGGGACGACGCAATACGTTCGGTTAAAGAAGACGATGGACGTGGGCTTCACCCAAAAATCCGGCGGCCATTACAAGAAACTGTTGAAGAAAAAGGGATCACTGCTTGAGGTTATGAGCGTAAACCGCAACGAAATCAACGGCGAATACGTGCCAACAGTCGGCCTCACGTCTGGCGCTGTTCATTATAATCGCGCCAAGAACCTAAAATATTCGACTATGGATAATATGCACGCCAAACTCGTACCGTTTACCAAGGCTGACTTCACACCAGTTAAGTTGAAGGCGCCCGATCGAACGCTCCTATTTCAATCCGGAACTGGTTTTAAGCTAAACGCCAAAAAGGATGATTTAGTCACGACACCTGCCTTCTACCTGACGCTCGACAACTATCTACAGTACTATAGCGCATCAGACCTGGCTAAGGTTGCCCCTAGTGGCCTGTACCAAGACGTTCGTGGCATGAATGTCTGGAAGCCAACCGCTTCGGTCAAGGTCAGCAACGTAACCGTCAAAGGCCGCACAACGACCATTTATTACACGAAACCACTCAAGGGGCTGCCCAACCAGAAGATTAGCAAGGGCCATTACCGCCTAACTATTGTGCATAATCCGACAACACACCACAAGACCTTCTTCCCCGATAGCTATACCGAAGACGCCACGTGGACGACGTACAAGGTCAATGGAAAGACTTACTACGTTGGCCAGTCGATTGAAGTTAAAGACTACGTCGACGACTAATAATATCTTCATTTTTCGGTTTTCATCAGTTACACCTAAAGCAGCTAGGCCCTTTTACTAGGGACCTAGTTGCTTTTTCGGCCGATGTGTCCCCCAAAACGCCTTACGTCTAACACGTATGGAAGCTCTCCCGGTCATCCAATCTTCTAAATCTGCTATACTAGATAACAAAATAGTTAGTCGGAGAAACATTAGGGAGGATAAATTATATGCATCGGGGAGCAACGTTTTTTCTACTTTTATCGTCAACACTCGCATTGACTGGCTGTGCCAACATTAGTGCGGGGAGCCATGGCACCAACTATCTTAAAATTTATAATGCGCGTCATCAACGCATCTACTCTGCCGCTGGTCATCTCAACAAAACCATCGTTTCCAGCATCCCACAAGATTATCACAAACTCTCTAAAAAGAAAGTCCCGCAGACAGCCAAGCCAAGCTACCGGTACGTTATGCATCACGCGAAACATAACGTCAAAATCACCATGCAGGTTTATTCAAACTACCACTACGCCAAGTTGACCGGTATTCCTGTCATTGATGTCGGCATGGTCAAGTTAACCCCCAAAAACTACGAAAAATTGAATCATCCACAGAAGTATATTGATTAGCACGTTCCACGACAAAAAGCGACTACTCCCTAATAATTTTGAGAGTAGTCGCTTTTTAGTCATCGATTTTTAGTCTTTTCCCAACTACTGGAAGAACCGTTACACTGTTGGCGAAATTGCTTGATATTTCTGTCTTAACTGGTTTAACTGACTGAACTTCACCAGTCGATCTCGCTGTAGTCGGCCAACTACAATTCCGGGGTGAACGTGAATTTTCTGAGCAAAGGTCTCAACTGCTGCTCCAGAGAAATCAAATGTCTGCACAAATTTTTTATACGCCTCTTGGGGAATCAAAAAATCTCTGGCAAAACTATCAGCATCTTTTTCAAGTTCGTCTAAGTTCAACGAACTTGCAATACCAATATGTTTGTCTGTCGACACAATGATATGCCCTTTCTTTTGCTGAAAAATATGCCGAATTTCATGAAATAACGCAAACCAAAAGATATCCGCGTATTTCCGCCGATTATTGATTGCTAATAAAACTTTTTCCTTGTCTAACCATTTGACTGCGCCATTAATACCACAATTTTTTAGGTTAGGCATCATCACAAAAGCCACACCAGATTTGTTGAATATTGTTTGCAGTCGCGGCATAAATTCTGTTGGTGACATCATCGTCATCGCTTTAATCTCGGGTAACGCCGACTTTAACTTATCAAGATCAATGGTATCCACAGCTTCTCGCTTTCCCAGATTCAATGCCGTCTGGACCCAAGCATTGGCGTTAATCACATTAATATTTTTAACGTCAGTGACCGCTGTTTTATACTGAACCAAAAAATCTCGTTTTTCCAAGACCTCTAGATTAGAAACATGCAGAAATCGTTTAAGCGCCATGCTTTTTTCATCACTATTTCTAGTGGCTTTTACCAGACCAAGATCCTGCCAAAATTTATAATCTATCTGTCGTTGGATAATTCTTTCTTGCTCCAGTTGCTGTTCTTGTTCAACTTGTCTTTTAGTCGTTAAGTATTTTTCGTTGAGATTTTTCCACAACGTTGTCGACGTCCCAAGGGCTAAAGATAAGCCCGCAATCAATTTATCATCCAGCAGAATATGACCATTTACTAACTCACTGATCTTCTTTTCAGTCGTATTTAGGCGATCTGCAAGCTCTCTCTGATTCATGTTCTGATCAACCAGATACTGCTTAACATAATATCCAGGATGAAAGGCGATTGATTTTTCACTACTTACTTTAAGCATAGTGTTTGGATACCTCCTCGATTTGGATAATTTGAATTCTACCATAAAATGACATGATACTTTCGTTGTCAACATTCACAGCAACCTTCTCATTCTCATCAAGTAATTGGACCAGTAACCGATAACTACTAGAACGGCCTTCAATATCCAGTGCGTACTGTCCCTGATGATCACCGGTCAATTTATGAATGTGGCGGTTACGTAGCGCGTTAACATCCTCAAGGCTATCTGAGCTTTCCAATAAGTTTATCAATCCAAACAAGGCTTCAGCCGTCTGTGCACCGAATTTTTTTCGACTTACTTTTAAGTTCGTACATAACTTTTCTACGGCATGAGTCTTATACTTTAGCTCGATTACGTGCCACCGCCTCATTATTTTCATGTAGATTAATCTTACTAAATTAGAAATGTTTTTTCAAAGAATGTTCCTTACAAATTTTACTATAAATAACGATCAATCAAGTAACTGTGACCCGCAACACCGATCAGAAAAAGCTGATCATCCAATAACCGGCTGACCACCTTTAATCACATCCCCACTAGTTGCGGTCATACGCCCAAACTGCCAGCGGCGCAAAGACAGCGACCACGACCACATCAACCACCACTACTAACAAGGACTCGTGTGTCCAGCTTCCGGTCGCCAGAATTTGACGAATCGCGGTAATTACGTAGGTCACGGGATTTAAACGCGCGACGACCTGAAGCGGTTTCGTCAGTGAACGTAACGGCACAAAGGCGTTCGACATGAAGGATAACACCAGCATCGTCATTAACGAGGCACTTTGCACGGCCCCCGCACTCTTCATCAACAGGCCAAGGAGCGCAAATATCCAGGATAGTGCCCAGCCAGTGAAGATGGCTAAAAGACCAATCGCCACGACCCAACCAAACCCAACGGCTGGTCGCCACCCCATGAGGTAGCCGGTGGTCAACGAAGTGATCGTTGCAATCAATAACCGTAAGCTATCGGCAAATAATTGGCCCGCCAACGGTGCGATGTGCGCCATCGGTAAGGACTTGAAGCGATCGAAGACACCAGAGTCGAGATCTTCTCTGATTTGTGCGCCCGACCCAGAGCCCGCCGACAGCATCGTTTGCATCAGGATTCCCGGAACAATAGTCGGCAGATAGGCCTGCACACCCCCAGCGATTGCGCCACCAAACAAATAACCAAACATCAGCATAAACAAAACTGGTTGAATCACGACATCCATAAAATTATCCGGGTTATGAATCGTCTTGAGTAAATTCCGATAAGCCATCGTGGCCGTATTCATAATGACGTTGCCGCCATGTGTTTGTATATCCATCTTGCATCTCACTTTCTTAGTTCTTACCAACCGTTAGCGCCATGAAGGCATCGTCTAGAGATGGTTCCTGCACGGATAGGTGGTCGATTGCAATCTTCGCTTGATTGAACGCCGCCAAAATTGAGGTCAATTCCGTAACTTGATTTAATCGCACGCTCAACCGCTGTCCCGTCCGTTGAATGGTATTGGGCACTTGTGCTGTCAGAAGTCTTACCGCCGAAGCTACCTGAGTAGCCTCTCCAACCGTAAACTGCAGCTTACTGCCGCCAACTTGCCGCTTGAGCTCGGCCGGTGTCCCCATTTTCACGACCTTGCCGTGGTCAATAATGGCCAGCCTGTCAGCCAACTGGTCGGCTTCATCCAAGTACTGCGTCGTCAGTAGCACCGTTGAGCCCTGCTTTACGAGTTTGCGAATCGTTGCCCACATCTGCGTTCGTGTCCGCGGGTCTAGCCCAGTTGTCGGTTCATCAAGGAAAATCAAAGTTGGCTGCGTAATCAAACTCACAGCCAGGTCCAACCGCCGTCGCATCCCACCCGAAAAATTTTTCAACGCCTTATCTGCGGAATTCTCGAGTGAAAAGTCGACCAGGAGTTCCGTTGTTCGTTGCCTGGCGGCTTGCCGTGAGAGCCCATTTAATCGAGAGAAAATCATCAGGTTCTCCCGTGCCGAAATGTCTTCGTCTACCGACGCATATTGTCCGGTGAGCCCAAACATCGACCGGGCCAGCCGTCCTTCCTTAACTGTATCGTGACCGAAAATCTTCACCTGACCTGCGTCAGCTCGTAGCAGCGTGGCCATCATGCGTAACGTCGTGGTCTTCCCGGCACCATTGGGTCCAAGCAACCCGAAGACCTCTCCTTGCCGTACGTTAAACGAAATATCATCCACAACCGTCTTCTGTCCAAACCGCTTAGTCAAGTGACTAACTTCAATTGCATTATTCGCTGTCATGTTAATCCCCTCTTAGCTCTCATTTTAATCAGGTCCCCCTGACTAAAATTATAATAAGGTCCCCTGATTAATTTGTCAAGAAATTGTTCAAAATAGATAATGCCACTTCCAGTCGTTGTCGGGTATAATGGCAATTGGGAGGCGGTTCTATGCCTGATTTAACGAAACAAAAAAAAGCGGCTGGTAAGTTAATTGAATTCGGCATGGTCAGACATACCGCTGATGACTTAATTCACCGCGATCATGCGGACAAAAACGAGCACCCACTCCGGTTTCAAGGACAGGGCAAGATTCTATTGGCCCTTTCGCAAACCGATGGGCTCTCACAAAGGGATCTTGCGGCGCGTCTAAATTTAACGGCGCAATCAACAGCAGAATTTGTGAATAAACTCGTCAAAAAACAATTGGTGACCAAGGAAAAATCGACAACTGATCGCCGCAAAACCATCATCCACCTAACCGATTTGGGACGCGCAACGGCGGCAACCGAAACGGCGGAGGTCCCGGAATTTCTGAACGTCTTGACGGATACAGAACTAGACCAGTTAGCAGCAATCTTGACAAAGATAAATGCCAGCCTCTACGACGAAATCAACACCGCCAATCCAACCCGGTTCGATAAGTTTCAGCAGACCGTGACGAACCATTTACGCGACTGGTTTCTGTAATTGGCGTGCGACTAAAAATATATGCCGTTACATTAGCCCGTAGTTTTTAGCGCTGGTGTCGTCCAACAACTGTCAACAACAGTTACCTAAAAGCGCGTCTCTGCCTAACATCTTCCAACTCAGCTTTGAAATCTACACCCTAAAAACGCAGCACAATCTCTGGTGATAAAGGAGATTGTGCCGCGTTTTTTATTACTTCCCTCATTTCTTAAGACTTTAATGCCAACTACCTGGTCCTCAAGATTCAACTAAACCGTCTCATTCGCAACGAAAAAATCGACCCCAAACACAGGTCGATTTTTTCAGTGTCAGAAAGTAACGTGTTTCCTTTCGCTTACAACGGAGCAGCACCATCACTCCTGTCAGCAACAATAGACCTAACACAATGAAACCATCTTTCTTCCGCCAGTTTGTGGCAAAGTCACCTGTCCACGCTTCTCATTTCGCGTTCCCCTATTGCCGAACTTCCATCCTGCAAGCAACAGCCGTCATGACTTACGACTCTTGCAACGGAATTGACACCCGGGTGATGTACGCCTGGGGTGTGGCCGAGAGCGTCTCGTCAATCAAACTCTGCTCATAACTATAGGCGCCCAACGCAAAGTGGTGCTGATGGGCATAGCGCCGAATTTCCATATAGATTTTATACGTGTCCCGGTAGTCTCCCTGATAAAAACCGGTTAAGTAAGTTCCGGATGGCTTAATGTAGTTGCTATCTGTTGCCCTGACCTCACAATAGTAATAATCATAGATTGTTTTGCCACTCAAGAAATTTTCACTAGCCACCATACCACCTAGTGCACTACCGAATTGGTTCGTTTGGTAGCGAAAGTTGGTGATCTTGGAAATTTCGACGGCTTGTTCCTCCGGTGAGATATCACGAAAGCTTCTAGACCGGTATAAAAACTTAGCAGGCTGGCTTTCAATATGGACCGTTTGCGTGCCAATGTCATGGGCTGCCTGAATAATCTGAATGCGCTGTTCGAGCGACTCGGCCAGGTTTTCCGACAAAATAATTTCGGCTTGTACCTTTTTTAATTGTTGCTCAAAAATTTTTTTGCTGGACTGTGGATTCCGATTCTGAATGATGTTTTTGATCTCTTCCAAAGGCATTCCAATGTTCTGAAAACTACGAATGACGCTGAATAGGTCGAACTGACTAAGGGTATAGTAACGATAGCTATTTGCTGCTATCTCGGCCGGTTTAAACAGTCCAATTTTGTCGTACCACAACAGTGTTTGCTTCTTAACCCCTGTCAAACGGGCAAATTCACCAGTTCGATATAATTTTGTGTTCATTTGAACTTCCCCCTTTACTCTACAGGTACAATAGGGTTTATCTTTACATTGTAAATGATATCACAAATCAGGAGGGAACATTATGAATTTCCAATTTAACCATCAAACCCGAATCATTTCTGGTGCCGGTGAACTTGCTAACATCGGAACCCATGCCAAGGGACTTAAAGCAACGCACGCACTGATTGTATGCGACCCATTTTTTAAAGATTCCGCCGTCAGTAATCGTATTCAAACGGCACTGGCTCGCGTAGAAATTAAATCACAAGAATACACTGACGTACAACCCAACCCCCGCGATTATGATTGTGAAGCCGGTGCAAAGCTTGCCAAAGACCACGACGTTGACCTCATTATCGCCCTCGGTGGTGGGAGTGCTATGGATGAAGGGAAAGCCATTGCCGCACTGGTCACTAACGGTGGCCGGTGTGCCGACTGGGACGCTAAGGCGTTAGACCAGCACATGTTGCCAATGATCTGTATTCCAACAACTGCTGGAACTGGTAGTGAAGTTACCTTCTGTGCCGTTATTGATGACACCAAACGCCATTTCAAAATGGCCTTTCAGGATGAAATTCACCTAATTCCGACGATTGCATTACTGGATCCCGAATTAACGTTGACCCTGCCAGCTAAGGCCACTGCCGGCCCTGGGATGGACGTCATGACCCACGCCATTGAAGCTTACACCTGCAAGGTCCACAACCCGATTTCGGACGCTTTAGCTTTACAAGCGATTCGGTTGGTCCACGAAAACCTCGTCCAGGCATTCCAGCATCCCCAGGATATCGTTGCCAGAGAAAATATGCTGGTTGCTTCATCCATTGCTGGGATGGCCTTCATCAATGCCAACGTGGGATCCGTTCACGCGCTATCCGAAACGATCGGGGCCCTGCACGATTTTCCTCATGGCCTAGTCAACGCCCTGTTACTGGTACCCACGATCACTTACAATTTAGACTCTAACTGGCAGCGCTTTGCTGACATTGCTGAAGCCTTAGGTGTAACGCAACGTCCATCCGTCGAGGAAACTGCACGGGCTGGTGTCGCGGTCTTACAGGACATGATCGGCCAGTTTGACCTCCCCAATCTGCAAGCACTCGGCGGTCTAAACCCAGACGAATTTGACGCGCTATCCGAAAAAGCCATGCAAAATGATTTGACGCTTGATAATTCGAAAACGATGACGGCACCCGCTTATAAAGAAATCATCGAGCAGGCCTATTCCCTCTAATTAGAAAGGAAGTTTCTCCCATGAAAATTAAACAAATTGACGACTTATCACTGGATCTAAACGACGACACCCCAATTTACCCTGGCGATCCCGAACCCCACTTTGAAGTCGCGACAACGACCGAACATGACGGCTATAATCTATCAAGCATTCACCTCGGATCACAATCCGGTTCCCACGTTGACGCGCCCTTCCATTTTCGAGATGACGGTACGCGGGTCGATGACATGCCGCTAAGCCTATTCTTCGGCAAAGCCATGGTCATTGATGCTACGACAAAAGGTGCCAATCAACCAATTACTTTGGAAGATGTCGCGCCCTACTTAGACCAAGTAGCCACTCATCCGTTCGTTTTATTTAAGACTGGCTGGACGGACAAATACATCCATACCGAAACCTACTTCCAACACCCGTTCGTTAGTGGTGACGTTGCCGAGGCCTTGGTAGCGCGGGGCATTAAATTCTTAGGAATCGACACGATCAATGCCGATCAGACCGGTGGCACGGCCTTTCCAGTTCACGATTTGTTTAGTAATCGTAACCTCATGATCGGCGAAAACTGGGGTCACTTCGACAAAATTCAAAGCGATAACTTCTACCTAGCCGCCTTCCCGATCCGCTGGCACTGTGATGGCTCACCAGTTCGTCCCGTGGCAATCGAGGTCGCAGATGATGACTAAAAATAAGATTGGATACTACGCACGCAAATGTTTAGCCGTCGTTCCGTCAGTACCAATTTGTGCTCTAGGTGTCGATTTCTTCGTAAAGGCGGGCTGGGGGACTGATCCCCTGACCATGTGGGAGTTAGCCTTATCCTCAACGTTTAACATCTCATTGGGAATGGCCTCGCTAACTTTTGAGGGTGGTATCTTCGTCTTATTTTTCTTTCTTAATCGCAAGCTAGTCAACTTTGGTTCATTTGCCTATTGTTTCGGCATTGGACCGTGCCTAGACTTGATGTCGCCGATGGTCAATGCCATCATTCCGGCAAACCCATCGATCATGGTCAAAATCTTATGTATTGTGGTTGGGACCGCCCTAGTCTGTCTGGCACTGGCCTACTATATTCCAATGGATTTTGGCTATCAAACGTCAGACATTCTCACCCTTTCCTTGGGCGAAATCATTCATAAGGGCTATGGCATCTCCCTGACCATTGTCTACGCTATTTTATTCGGCGCGGCCTGGCTATTGGGCGGTGCTTGGGGCATCGGAACGCTGGTGGCTATCTTCGGTTACGGCCCGATTGTTGATCAGTTAATGAAGCTCCTCACACCCTTCTCACTATGGGTCGCTGAAGGCAAAGCGAGTAAAGTAAGTCCTGACATGGCTAATGAGTAGTTGCCACTTCGATGTAAAAAGATAACAGCTAAGCTAGACTGCGGCCGTAACCTACGATGTAAGCAAATAAAACGAACCCGCAACGGTGGTATCTCTGGCCAATGTTGCGAGTTCGTTTTGATTTTCATAGGGGATAATTTCCGTCGCCAACCTGCTACCAACTCCGGGAAATATCGCCCCTTTAAGTCATTTCATCAGCTACCCTGTGCGACTCAGAACGTGACCAGCCACTGCAATAGTCGCTAGTCATATTTCTTCGTTATTGCCGTAAATACCTTTCACCTGTAGAATGGATTCAACACCAGCTTAGAATTTGAAAGTACGGCTGTCAGCATACCTGAGAGGAGGCGTCAACTTGACCTCAAGTAAAAATACGCCGTCGTCAAAAAACAATGACGACATGCCCGGCTATACGATTGGCACTTTTGCAATGATCAATAAGATCAGTGCCCGGATGTTACGCCATTACGATAAGATTGGCCTTTTCAAACCACAGATGGTGTTGCCCAATGGCTACCGTTATTACTCGTCTGAACAGGTGCCAACAATCTCCTTGATCAAAAAATACCAACGTTGTGGCTTTACCTTGGCGGAAATCTCAACATTGCTCGGTGCTAGCGCAACGACGATCAAATCTCTGGCCAGGAAAAAGCAGCGTCAATTAGTCCAACAGAATATTGAACAGGACCAAGCAAACGAGTTGCTCTCAAATTTATTGGGAATAGGTCATACCCCACTGCCCAGTGATAACGTCATTGCGGTCACCCAACAGCCCGCACGGCAACTTCTCTGTGGGTCCAACGTTTGTGAGGACAACGTAGATGCCGGTTTCGACGACCTTTATCGTGCGCTCGAAAACGCCCAAGTTCACCCCGATAG
Organism: Levilactobacillus fujinensis; assembly: GCF_003946335.1. Lineage (GTDB taxonomy): Bacteria > Bacillota > Bacilli > Lactobacillales > Lactobacillaceae > Levilactobacillus > Levilactobacillus fujinensis. Next base: position 55,197 of record NZ_RHNX01000009.1, on the reverse strand, counting down.
CCTCCCGCTGTTACTCTGTGATCCAGAAGCCGCTGTGGAATCGTATCGTGTTGCTGTGTGCGCACAGCAGGGTACCGTTCTAACCACCTTAATCAGTCACTCCCTTCCCGTGGGCACCTACATCTCCACATCTCACTATGGTAGCTACGACGGTATCGGCGTAGCCTATGATCGGCTGCTCCAATATGCACAACACCACCAGCAAAAATTGGTAATGCCCTTTATCGAACGCTATTTCTTAGATCGGACCTATACCACCAACACCAACGATTACATTACGGAAATTTCCGTCAAAATGACCCCTTGACCTTATCACAGTGTCAAGGGGTATTCTTTTTTTAATCAAGAAAGGAGGACCATGATGAAATCGTTGAAGTTGGTGCTATGCTTCATTCTACTTCTCTTGAGTGGCTGCACGATAAACAAGGAGGCAACGCCCGTGGAACACTATTATTTTCCAAGTGAAACAGCAAAACATGAAGGAACTTGGCTGACCTGGCCCCATCGCTTCACTTATGGCCGGGCCTATCAGAATGAGATTACGCCCATCTGGGTAGCAATGACCAAAGCGTTGGTTAACGGCGAAAACGTTCACATCATCGCCTACGACGTCAAGGAACAGAAGCGTATTACAACCCGCTTGACCCAGGCGAAAATCCCCATGACCAAGGTGGACTTTACCATTTCAAAAAGTGACGACGTCTGGTCACGAGATACCGGTCCCCTGTTCGTTCGCACTTCAGCCGGTAAGCTGGCCATCGCAGATTTCAAGTTTAATGGTTGGGGCGATAAAACTGCACATAAGAATGATAATCACCTCCCCGCAGCAGTCGCCAAAGCTAAGAACCTACCGCTCCTCTCAATTCCTAACTTTGTTCTGGAAGGTGGTTCGATAGAACTGGATGGGCATGGCACGGCGATGTTATGCAAAAGTTCCGTCCTGAATCCTAACCGTAATCCTGGCATCAGTCAGGCCAAAGCAGAAACCTATTTGACGAAATATTTCGGCGTGATTCACTTTATCTGGCTTGACGGTGTTATCGGTGAAGACATTACTGACGCCCACATTGACGGCATGGCTAGATTCTACGATAGTCGGACAATTCTTACTGTGTCAAAGGCCGACTTTTATCAGCTTTACGAAGGGAGTCACCGACAAGATTATACTAAGCTCCAAACTGCGACCAATGCGCAAGGCAAGCCCTATAAATTGGTTACCCTACCAATGACCGCCAAAAAGGTGCGGGGCTTAGATTATAAGGGAAGCTACCTAAATTATTACGTGGGCAATGATGTCGTCCTTGTGCCGACTTATCACGATAAAAATGACCAGACTGCCTTAAAAATCTTCGGCCGTCTCTATCCGGATAGAAAGATTGTGGGCATTGATGTGACCGCGTTATATCAATATGGTGGGATGCTGCATTGCGTGACCCAGCAGCAACCAGCGGTCTAAAATGTAGAAAGAGCCTTGTAACTTTGACACAGGACAGGCCTATTTCAGCACGCAAAATCCACGGGTAAGTTCGCGCGGAACACTCTACTAAATGGGGCTAACCATCTTTACTTGAATCCCAGCTTTTCAGTATATCATCAGTATTCTAAGGCCAAAATATTAGTACTTCAAAATACGGCTAGACTCCCATTCAGGAAATCTAACCGTATTTATTCTATCGGCCAATTCAGTCTGAACTGGCTCTTCAGATTGGTTCTGCTCCCGTTATTCTACCGGCTGTCCATTTGCTAGGTAACATTTAGCAACCACGATCAAACCGTCAGTACACCTTCCCGTACCTGTCGATCGTGGTTAAAAATCACCCGGTCACACCGCGGGTCGGCAGCGCACGCCTGGACCCAGCCTAGTGCTGCCATTTCTTGAGTGGCACTGGTTAAGATACCGGGTAAGAGGAGCTTGGTCAAATTCAACTGGTCGTAACCCACGTCACTGGCTAACAACACGTAATGGCCATCGTCACCCGTCACCTTGATCGTCATCAGCCCAGCGGAATGTCCAGGCGTCAGAATCAGTTCAATGCGACCGTCGTTGAACAAGTCCCACGACCAGCCCAACGGACCGTGGTGTGTCTGTTGATAAGGAATCTCTGTCATCCGCAAGCCCTGCCACATCCGTTTGACGTAGCGTACATTGAACCGGGCGTTACCGGCGGCCAGTTCCCGCTCACTGACGTACACCGGTTGCGTCGGATTGACGTCCAGCAGCCCGCTGACGTGATCGGTATCCAAATGGCTCATCAACACGCAGTTGAGGTCACTGGTAAGAATTCCCCGCCGCTGCAAGTGCTCGGTCACCGACCAGCTCGCGGGCAACACCGGCTTGGCGGCGAAACGCGTTAGTCCCAACTCCTGTACAGGATGCTGCCGAACTTTCTGGCTCCAGCCGGCATCTACTAAGATGGGGCCGTTGGGGTGTTCAATCAGGTAACTGGACACCGGCAGCACCACCTGATGCTCCCGACCACGTCCTAGTCCAAGAGGCAGCCGCGAAGAGTTTCTGAACGGCGTGGCTTCGTCCACCCGCACCAGCCCCGTATGCCAGATTGAAATTTTCATCATGCTTCGCCTCCTGCGCTACTTATAAATGACCCCGCCATCAGCCACAATGGCTTGCCCAGTAATATAATCGGCTTTTTCACTCGCCAAGAAGGATACGACCTGCGCCACATCCTCGGGTTTCTCTGGCCGCCGCAACGCAATTCGTTGGGACCCTCGGGCAATCTCTTCTTCAACCGTAGTGCCGTTCTGTTCGGCATAGTTTTGTAAAATGGCGTTCATCATCGGCGTTTCAACGTAGCCCGGGCAGTAAGCGTTGACGGTAATCTGGTCGGCACCCAACTCCTTAGCAGCCCCCTGTGTCAGCGAGCGCACAGCGAATTTTGTTGCGGAATAACCACTGTGTTTTTCAGCCACGGAATAAGCCCCAATCGAGGCGGCGTTAATGATTTTTCCGTGGGAACCTTGCCGTTTAAACTGGGCAGCAGCGGCTTGAATACCGAACAGTACACCCTTCACGTTGACATCGAACAATGCCTGAAAATCATCCCCCGCCATGTCTTCCAACAAAATTTCCTTGGTGATTCCGGCATTGTTAATCATGACATCCAGCTGGCCAAAGTCCCGGACAACTTGGTCAACCAACTGGAACACGGCGTCGTGATCCGCTACGTTGACGCGATAAGCCCGCGCATTGGCCAACTCATCAGCCGTCGCCACCGCACTAGCGTAATCCATATCGGCAATCGCCACTTGAAAACCATCTGTAACCAGCTGACTGGCGATTGCCTTGCCAATTCCCTTACCGGCACCCGTAATAATCGCAACTTTTGTCATTTGAAACATCCTCCTTTAAAACTCACGTGACCTAATAATCTACAGTTGGCGCCAATCTACAACGCCAGATTCATAACTACCCGCTTCCAAAAAATGACTCAGTGGTACTTGTTTCAACGACGCAGCATAGGCGTCGTGAGCAGTCGTGAACGCATCCACCGCAATATCTTCGCTACGTTGAATGTGGGCAGCATCCCCAGGGAAAATTTTTGCTGCCAGATGAAGCGTCGGCAACGTTAACGTGTCCAGGTCGTCCAGCGCTGCACAAACGTCGTAGAGCGTGATGTCCGCCACACTCTTGTGAATGATGAAACCGCCATCCTTACTGGCAACCGATTCAATAAGACCAGCCGTCACCAGTTTGCGCAAAATCTTTTTCAAATAGGAATCGGAAACTTCCAGGCGCTGACTCAACAGTTGACTCTTCAGTGGCGCATGCGCCGTTTGGACAGCCATCATCAAGATGACGTAGATACCCTGTTCAATACTCTTACTAATTTTCATAATAGCCTCACTATTTCGCTAATAATTCATTTAATAAACTCGTCACGACGGTGTCCACTTTCACCGGCCTGAGATTGGGAACAATCACGCCTAAGACCCGTAGAAGGGGCACAAAGCGGGTCATCTGATCCTTGCGTCCGGCACCATAGACCAGCGTGGGTTCGACGAAGGCCAGTGGCGTGACGCTAGACTGAAGCTCCTGAATCAAGTCCTTTTTGATGGCAACGAACGCCTTGGGACCCAGTTTGCCGCCGATGAAACCCATAGCGGTTGGCTGGTATTGGTCCGCCAGCCGTTGCATCAATTGCGCGGGTAGCCGGTTGAAGTCCGCCAACTCTTGCGGATCATCCTTCGGACCACCGACCAGGTCGACGATATAATCAATCCGGGCCGGCAACGCGTCATCGGCTAGCTGCGGCCGTAGCAAATCCACCGCAACCCCGTGCACGTCGGAAAGATCTAAGCGGGTCGCTCCCGAGCGCGAGAGCAACCAGAATTCTGTGTCGGCATCGCGGGAACGCCACGCTTTAACGAGCTCCCGACCGATATAACCACTGCCGCCTAATAAAACGATATTTGTTGTCATGAACAGGCCCTCTTTTCTAAGACTTTTATTATCCACGGATAGTATATATCCATGGATATGGTAAGTCAAGGGATTCTTTCCTCGCAAATAAGTTTCCCTATAACTGACGGAACACGTAAACATAAGGCTAAGACAAATCTTAGTGTCACTAATTTTCAAGTGATAACTAAGCATTTTGCTACTCACCAATTTTCTACTAAGCTCACCGAAGCATTTTTTCTTTAATTCCCTAAAAGTGCTTTTTCGAAGTTCCTTTGAAAATCACCTACACCACAGCTGGTAACCTCTTTTCACTAGTGTTTGCCAACGCGTACTGGAACTCAACGACATTCAGCATCGGGCCAGCAATGAACAATGTCTTATTCATTGCTCATGATTACGAAAAACTCCCGGTCAAATACAACTGATTCTTTGGAAGGTTGCGCACTCACCCTTATTTCCATTAACCGGCTCACTTATGACTAGCTTTTTCTGCCGGTTAACGTCGTTGATAAGTCCGTAAAGATTTTTCCGTACGTTTTGGAGCGTCCTTTTTCACCATAGTATGCAAAAAATACGCTGTCCTCCCAAAGTGGGGGTCAACGTCTCTTGATTAACTTCTTGATACTTACGCAACTTCTACTCTTACCAGTACGCCAAATCCACTAACTGTGCCATTTCAACCGGTGTTTCTTGACAATCATCTTTTAACCATTGTCGCATCATCGCCCCAACCCCAGCCGTCAAAAAAGCCATCCGGTATCGGCGTTGGACAGGATTATGGGGCAGTCGCACTGCTATTTTTGTCATAAGCTTTTGAAATTCTGTAGAATCGAACAGGAAAATACCTGAGTGGCGTTGCAAGTACACTTGGTAGAAATAACGATTTTTATACACAAACTCAAATAAGCGCGTCATGACGAAAGCTAAGTTGTCCGGTGCTGCGACAAGTGCGTGATCTAGTAATTGAATCACCTGGGCCTGCTGGTCTAATTGAATTTTTTCGGCTAAATCATAAATGTCCTTGTAATGAACGTAAAAAGTACTGCGATTAATGTGCGCATGCACACATAGCTGCTTGACGTTCATTGGTTGCCGTACCGTTCGTTGTGCTAGCATTGTTAGAAACACGGATTTAATGTGCGCTTCAGTCTCTTGGGCGCGTTGGTTGTGTGCTGTATTCATGGAACCGTTCCTTTCTGATTTCAGGCATGCTATTGTCGCTTTGACTGGCTCCTCAATCTCTAGTCACGACTGCCATTATCCCAACACCCGTTGGCAGATTGTTGATTGCTTTTCCCCGTCACCAGCGTATACTACCACTCCGAGCCTATTGAGAGAAGGAGTCTTTTAATGACAAATCGTCAACGCACGTTAATTTTTCTAGATATCATGGTTACAGTCGTCTCGGGATCGGCTTTAGCCACTGCCTTAAGCACGGCCCTGCCCGTGATGATCACCCAATTTCACGTTTCAGTCACCACGGGCCAATGGCTGACTAGTGGTTTTTCCCTCGCGATGGGGATTGTGATGCCATTAACCGCATTCTTAATTACCCGGTTCCCAACGAAACCGCTCTTCATTTCCGGGATTTCCCTGTTGATTGCGGGGATGGTCGTCTCGGTGATTGCTCCTAATTTTACCATTATGATGATTGGCCGGGTCATGCAAGCACTCGGTACCGGTCTCTTGAGTGCAATGGCGCAAGTCATTCTACTGGCCATTTACCCGCCAGAAAAGCGTGGATCAATTATGGGCTGGTACGGGCTGTCCATCGGGGCGGCTCCCGTCCTGGCACCAACCCTGGCCGGAATCCTCGTCGACACCTGGGGTTGGCAATCTATTTTCTACTTAATTATTGGTCTGTTAACGGTTGCGTTAATCATGGCGCTGCTCGTCTTTAAAAATGTCTTGGACGTCCGCAAGCAGAAATTTGATGTCAGCTCATTTGTGATTAGCGCCATCGCCTTTGCCGGCCTCACCATTGGCATTGGCAACGTCGGCACAGCGAAGTTTGTCTCCGTCACTGTCCTGTTACCCATTGTTCTGGGGCTACTAGCTGGTGTGCTTTTTACACGAAGACAGCTTAAACAAACCGATCCTTTTCTGGACTTAACGACCTTCAAAAACCGTAATTTCAGTCTCGCCGTCATCGGTAGTGTCTTACTCTACTTTGCAATGATGGGGTCTTCAATTATCCTACCGTTAATGGTCCAAACCGTGCAAGGTGCTTCCGCCACGGTAGCCGGACTAGTCACACTACCAGGTTCCCTAGCAATGGCCATCATTAGTCCCTTTGTCGGCCGAATCTATGACCGTTTCGGGATGCGACGGCTGTTTATTGTGGGCGGAATCAGCCTGGTTCTCAGTAACCTGGGCATGGTCCCACTTGGTGTCCACAGCTCACTGATTACTTTTGCGGCCTGGAACGTGCTCCGAAGCGTCTCTATTGGCTGCCTGATGATGCCACTGGTGACTTGGGGGATGGCTAGCTTTACGCCAACACAAATGGCCCACGGCACTGCACTAATCAATGCACTCCGAACGATTGGTGGCGCCATTGGTTCCGCAATCTTTGTTGGCGTCATGAATTTCGTCGCTAAAAATACGAGTCAGTTGGCCGTCAGTTCCGCTCTGATGCGTGGGGTCAACGTGGCCTACCTGGGAATGGCGGTGGTGTCAGTCGGGTTACTGGTCGTTGCCTTCCTAACGCCCAAACGTACGTCGACAACGGCACCGTTAGATTAATTTTTCATCTGCAAACAGTCAGTTATTGGGTGCTTCCCCTTAACCACGAAAGGACTTCACTTGTGCATTGCACCCCTCAAGGATTGGCCGTTCTTTTTGAAGATATTCGGGTCTAGTATTAGTGACTGATTAGCCGGCGTCGGTATTTTCCGTTAAAAAAAGCCAGCCGGTATCGACGTTGATCAGACAATTAAGGGACTGGACCGATGAGGATTTCCTCAAAGGCCCAGTCCCTTAGTTATTCGGTAACATCATCATTCAATAATATAATCTAAAATAGCAAACAATGCCCGTTCATTTTTTCCAGACACCGTTACCCGTAAAATATCTTCGGCGGTCTGATTCAGCACCGATCCCTTGATATAGGGAAAATCATTGACGACCATCTCGCGCACATTGTTCTGGCGGGGTTCAACGTGAAACTGAAGCCCCACAACCCGGTGATTCAGCACAAATCCCTGGTTACGAACTGCCGCACTCGCAAATAGCCACGTCGCCTCGGTCGGAATCTCAAACATCTCTTCGTGCCAATGCAACACATTTAGATTGTCTGGTAGATTCGGAATCACTGACGATTGCCGATATACCGGCACCCAACCGACTTCCTTAGTCGGCGCTTTGCTGACCGGATAACCCAGGGCTTTCGTAATTTGCTGCGCACCGTAGCACGCGCCAAACATGGGGACATCGCGCGCCAACAAGTCTTGAATGAGCACCCGTTCGGCTTTGATCCACGGCAAATCATCGTTAGGACTCATTGGCCCACCCAAAATAATCAGCATGTCTGTTTCTACTGCCGTGGGAAGTTGGCCGAACTGATAGGGATGATACGTAAACAACGCATGACCGTGCAATTCGGCCCAAGTCGCAATGCTCCCGGGACCTTCATTTGGTGTATGTTGCAAAACATTTATGCGCATAAAGAACCTTTCCATCACCGGCAATGTTGGTCATGGGTATCGCCTGCAAATCCCCAAGATACAGGTATTGTACCACGCTCTTTGGAAGAAAGACAGATTACTTTTAACTTTGCATGGCGTTAACTTGCCCATCACAAAAGGCTAGATTCCCAACAGGAAATCTAGCCTTATTTGTTTGCTTATTATTTTGATAGTCGATTGACTGTAATCAACCGGTAATTGTGGGAATTGACTGTCAGTTGGCTTTTCCTCCTCTGATTAGCCACGTAATAGTTCTTACCACGCTGCTCAACCAAAGAGTCCGGATCACGTAAGATGGCCTGTACCCATGCCTCAGTCTCACTGTGTGACCAGTCAACTGAGAGCTTCTTGTTCACCCGCTGATACACCAACTCGGTATAGCAGACGTTCTCACTGATTTTTACCAGTAAGGCCCTCTGGCTAGCTGGCGTCCGCATTTTCCGTCACAAACGTATGCTTGTCATCCAGCACGTACTGGAACTCCACAGCGTTCAACATCAAGCTAGCCTTGAACAACGCCTTGATGCCCTGCTCATTACTCATGACCACAAAGAACTCCCGGTCGGTGCCACTCACGCGTTGGAAGGTCTCATACTCCCCCTTGAAACCTTCCTTACGAAACAGCGCGATAATCTTCATCATTTCAATCTGGGTGACTTCTTTTTCTGCCAATGCAATCTCTTTTCTTTATGCTAAATTTTCGGTCAAAAGTGGCCCGCCTAGTGACCGCTAGTGACATTTTTCCCCATGAAAAAGCCGCCTCTACATTCAAGGCGGCTTCAACGAATCAGGGAATTACTTACCCATCTTCGTCTTGCTAGTCATGTTTAACTTATCATCGAAGTCGTAGACAACTGGTTCGCCGGTTGCCATTTCAAGATCCATGATGTCATCATCAGAGATCCGTTCGATGTATTTGCTTAAGGCACGTAATGAGTTACCGTGAGCGGCGATGATGACGTTCTTGCCATCAAGCAACTTTGGGGCAATTTCATCTTCCCAGAAAGGCATAACGCGTTCCAGGGTAACCTTTAAGTTTTCACCACCGGGCACGATGTTAGGGTCCAAGTTAGCGTAACGTGGGTCCTTAACGGCTGAACCTTCAGCGTCTGCATCCAAGAGTGGTGGCAAAACGTCGTATGAACGACGCCAGATGTGAACTTGGTCGTCGCCGTACTTTTCAGCGGTTTCCTTCTTGTTCAGGCCTTGTAAAGCACCGTAGTGACGTTCGTTCAAACGCCAAGTCTTGGTTTCTGGAATCCAGAGTTGGTCTGATTCTTCCAAAACGTAGTGTAACGTCTTGATTGCGCGCTTGAGAACTGACGTGTAAGCGTAGTCGAATTTCATGCCAGATTCCTTGATCTTTTGACCAGCGGCCTTGGCTTCTTCAACACCCTTTTCACTTAAGTCAACGTCAACCCAGCCAGTGAACTTGTTTGCTAAGTTCCATTCACTTTGGCCGTGGCGAATCAATACTAATTTTGCCATCACTGATAACCTCTTTCTGTCGTAGAATACCTTGTCATTTTACACCATCTGTCGCTAAATTTCAGCTCAATTGTGCAGTTCTTTACATGTAACCGTTTTCTTCTGTGAAGACTCCCATTTTAACCGCAAAAGCGGCCTAACCACATTGGCTAGGTCGCTACATCTACTACTCATCTTTTTCGTTGCCCTGACCGTGTTTCTTGCGGTATTCTCGCAACTTCTGCACATCCACGTGCGGCGTTGGGTGCAGGCCATGAACCGGCCGAACGCCCAGAATATCCAGGAAGAACGTGAAGATTGGGACCCCGACGATCAAGCCCCAGACGCCAAATAATTGTTCGCCCGCCAACAACACGACGAACGTATAGAAAATTGGCAATTCCGTTCTGCTCGACATAAATTTCGGATTCAACACGTAGGCTTCCAACGCATGGACCACCACGATCATAATCAAAATATAAATAACGTAGCGCAGGCCGCCGACCGAGTACCCCAAAATGGCTAACGGGATGATCGACACGATGACCCCGGCCACTGGAATCAGGCTCAGCACGAAAATCATGATGCCCAACGTTGCTAATTGCGGCATCCCCATAATTGCCAGCACAATCGTCGTAATGACCGTGTTGCACAGTGCAATGAAGAATTGCGCTTCCAGAACAACCCCGAACGTGTTGACAAATTTCGTGGCAAAGAAGCTCACGTCGGAGAAGAACCAGCCATAGGTACTGGTCAGGAACCGTTTGGAGAACTCACCCATCTGCTTACTTTCAATAGTGAAAAAGAAACTCAAGATCATCGACATGAAGAGTGTGACCCCAAACGACCCAATTGTCGAAATGTAGGTCAGCACCAATTTTGCCCCATTTTGTAGTTGACTAACAATATCTGATGTCTTGATATAATTGGTGACGTAACTAATAACCTCGTTGCCATCATTCGCCGGATTCTGATAGAACTTGTATAAACTTTCAATCCCGGTAATCGACGACTTCAAAATCTGTGGTAAATACGTCGTCACCGCACCATAGAGAAGGCCCAGAATCAGAATGTACGTGACCGCCACGATAAGTGTAGGTGGCAGCTTCACAAACTTTCGAATTCCCTTAACCAATTGTAGGACTAAAAATGTAAAAATAAACGTCAACAGAATCATGTTCATTTCGGCTCTAATCAGCCACAACACGAAGATAATCAGCGCCAACACGGTAAAGCGCCGGAGCTGAACATTTTCAACAAAGCGTTGCCATAAACTCACTTGTGAATCTCCCCCATCCAATTATCTCAGCAATAGCTTCATTATACCCTATGCCGTCCGTTTTCCTTAGTGTTTTCATCGGTCAGTTAAATCTAAACCAGGCTAAAGGTTGAAAGCCAAAATGTTTGCGTTACTCTTGCGACAGTAGAAATTGTCACGGCTAAATTAGTGAGAACAGCCGCACTCCGGCTATCGGCCATATCAGACGGTCGGTCCTAACAGGGCTTATAGAAAAAAAGAACCCAGCCACCGCCAGGTTCTTCCGCATGTTTAACTATGATTCGACTCCCTCTAAAACTGCCGACCGCTGATTGCCGAACGTCAACTGTAAGTCGTCCAGTCCCAGGGCCTTGTGGATGATGGCCGAAGCCCCACCCATTAAGGATGCTTCCTTCGAGTTCTTCGTTAAGAGTAACGGCGCTTTCCGTAAGATAGCCATTTGGCTCACGTAGTCGCGAACCTTATCCATCAGTTCTGGCAACAGCTCCAAGATTGGCGCGTTGACCACGATGGCGTCTGGGGCAAACGTATTGGAAAGATTCCCCAGCACCTTGGCTAAGTAGTACGTAAATTCATCTAAAATGGACAGGAGTTCTGGTCGATGACCTAAATAATCCCGGCGAATCCGGTTCACATCTACGCGGTCTAGCTTTTGATAGGCCATGATCCGCTGGAGCACTGCTCCCTCAGCCACATAATGGTTGACTGTCTCTACATTTTCCTCACGGTAACGGTCGGCCATTGGACAGGTTCCAATGTTACCTGCTTCACCGTTATGCCCACGATACAGCTGTTCTTCCGTAATGATCCCGGCTGAGACTTGGTCGCGAATCGTTACGGAAATGAGGTTACGATACACGCCTTCGCCGGCAAAGTCCCGTTCATAAATGGCGGATTCATTTGCTAAATTTTCCAAGACAACTGGCACTTGGAACTTGTCGCTAAAGTACTTTGCGAGATCAAAGTTCTTAAACCCTTTCAATGAGGCGGCTAAAATCTGATTTTCATAAATAACACCGTCTAGTCCAAAGGCAATCCCTAGCAGCCGTGAATCACTGGCCGCCATAGTATTCGCGATTCGTTCATCAATCATGTCGAGCACCGTCGCGAGATCTACGTCGCGGGTCGACACACTCTCATAATTTTCCGACCGGCCATCCAACCGACTCGTCACGACTGAAAATCGTGACCGTAAAATATTGATGCTGATAACATAGCCATACCCCACGTTTAGCAATGCCATCACTGGTTTCCGTCCGCCGTTACGGGTGCTGACACCGTGACCAACCTCACGGATCAGCCCTTCATGTAGTAACTGGCTATAAATATCAGAAACCGTCACCTTGTTCAAACTCAGATTACGCGAAATTTGACTACGCGAAATGGGTCCGGCGTTGACAATCTGCTATAAAACTTGTTTCTCATTGGTTGTACGCATAATGTGTTTGTTGATAATCATAATTTTCTTGGTAACGCCACGCCCCCAACAGCTTCGTGGTGATTCGGGAATCAAATCAGTTTTAGGTCGCCCCATCCCCCAAGATTGGTGCTCACCCGCTATCGGGAAGGCTGCGTTACCTGACCCCCCTTGTAGAATTTCTGATTCTACATACATAGTAAATCACCCTTACCAATTTGGGATAAATAACGACTCGTGAAATTTATGGTCGTTTTTAGCCTAAATATTCGGGAAATCGTTGCTATTAATGGTTTTATCCCGTCAAAATCATACACATACCAATTAATTTTATTGTTAAGATTATTAATCTATTTGTTTGCTGACTTTACCTTCATGTCAAATTTTGTGACCATTTCGTTTAATATGGTTAGTTCGCCTTCCTAATTACAACTTTATCTGGACTTTTAGGGGTGATTTATGTTGTGGGCAATAATCTTTTAGACAAGCTGTGGAAAATTCTAGGTTAATACCAGCTGATTCGCACTATTTTACCAAGGATCACACTTGCTATGGGAGACAAGAATGTCCGGCTTCTCGCGCACTTTTAAACCATCCATGTTGATAGCTCCCACTATTTTCATAGCCGCCGCCCTCCTCCAGCGCTACTTATTTTCCCGCTGATATCGATTGGACGTCCTAATTCTCCCATCTATCTGTAAGGACTGCTATGAACATCACGCAGCCGTCACGAACCGTTTTACCTGCACCACTCTCCAGATTTCATAGCTAATAAGGCGTCGAGGCTCTGGCAACGCAACCCCAAGAATCGATTGTCAGCCACTCCCAACCCTTTAAAACTTTCAATCTAAAAAAACAAGCCCACCTGCTCAGTGAACTTGCTTTTCAATTATCCTACTTCAAATACTGAGCCGTGTACTTCGTCAGTGACATGTCCTTCTTGTTCGCTTGTTGAATGGCAACCCGAACGTCTTGGTCACTCATGGCATCGGCTTGGCCACCGGCTGCGTTGATCGTCTTTCTTGCATTGTTGATCTGTGCTGCCGTGATCGTCTTGCCGTTCAATTCCTGTTGGCTCTGCGTCACAGTGTATTCGTTGCTACCAGAGTATGCACTCGCCGCTGACTGTTCGGAAGAGGTCAGTGAGGCGCTCGAACTACCGCTCGTTGCGTTATTACTACTAGAGTCATCACTACTGCTACTCGTCGAGGAATCACTGCTGCTGGCTTCCGTGACCGAGCTGGATTGTCCGGCATTGTTAGCCTTCCGTAATTGCAGTGCTTGATCATACAACCCCTTGTAGTAGACTTCACGGAACTTCGCGTTCGTAAAGAGTTCGTCCAGCGTCGTGTTGGATTGTCCGTAGTTCAACGCCTTATTTTGCCCTTGCGCCTTGGTCAGGATCTTCTTGAACTGCTTGTAGTTGGCCCGAATCAACTTGATCTTCTTGACTTGCTTCGTTGCCCGCGTCACTAAGACGCTGGACCCACCAGCCGTGTCCTTGACGGTTTGATAGTGCTTTTGGGCAACCGCAAAGTGCCGCGCATCCAGCGCATTTTCACCGGAAACGTAGCGTTGCGTCTGCGTTAAGTATTTTTGCGCCGTCTTATCATTTAATCGCCGTTTCAATGCATTCTGGAAATAACTTTCGGCTTGTGTGTAATGTTTACTTTCAATGGCAGTACGCCCGTTGGCCATTGCCGCTTGGTACTCTTTGGTTGTCGCGTGATGATTTGAATACGCGTAACCACCAATCAGCAGTGCCACAACGATTGTTGCCACGACCCATACCCATTTTTTCAAAGTGAAAGACCCCCACTGGTTAATTGTAGCTACATTATACCATGCCTCCTCGCCGAATCGACGATTTTAGCCACAGGGAATCGGTCAAGCGGAAGTTTAACCGCTTACATTGAAACGTCTCCTTACACTATCCCTCCTAGGAGGCGTATAATGGCTGAGTATAATTCGTTTTCTTTGTGTTCAAAATTTAACAAGAAAACCGGAAAGGACTCCTGACATGCTTGAAAAAACATTTTACAAAACGTTTCTAAGCCATACCTTCAACATCCCCGTCCGCGTTAACTACTGGGACGGCAGTAGCGATGTTTACGGGACTGGCACTCCTGAGATCACCATCACCTTTCACGAGGCCATTCCGGTCAAGGAAATCTCCCGCAACGCGTCTATCGCGCTGGGAGAAGCTATTATGGATGGCAAGATTGAAATCGATGGCAGTATTGAGGACCTGCTGACGGCTGCTTACGAAAATGCCGACAGTTTCTTCCATAATAAGAAGTTTATCAACTTTTTGCCCAAGCAAAAGCACACGGAAAAGGAAAGCAAGGCCGACGTACAAAACCACTATGATATTGGGAATAACTTCTACAATCTGTGGTTAGACGACACCATGACTTATTCCTGTGCCTACTTTGAAACGCCTGAAGATGACCTCTACACGGCACAAATGAATAAGGTTCACCATATCATTAAGAAGCTTGATCCCCAACCTGGGAAGACCCTCTTAGATATTGGCTGTGGCTGGGGCACGTTGATGCTGACGGCTGCTAAGGAATACGACTTGCACGTGACAGGGATCACGTTAAGTCAGGAACAGTATGACTATGTCAACCAGAAGATCAAAGACGAAGGCCTCGAAAATGTCGCTGAAGTTCGTTTGGAAGACTACCGTGAACTGGGCAACGAACAGTGGGATTACATCACTTCCGTTGGGATGTTCGAGCACGTTGGCCAAGAAAACTTAGGTCAATACTTCGAGTGCGTTCAGAAGTATCTGATGAACGATGGGGTCGCTCTAATTCATGGGATAACTCGTCAACAGGGTGGGGCCAACAATGGCTGGCTCAACAAGTGGATCTTCCCCGGTGGCTACGTTCCCGGCTTGATTGAAAACACCACGCATATCATTGAAAGTGGTCTGCAGATCGACGACATGGAGCCACTACGTCGTCACTACCAAAAGACCGTTGAAATTTGGGACAAGAATTTCAATGAACACCGTGATGAAGTGACCAAGATGTTCGACGATCGGTTCGTTCGCATGTGGGATCTTTATTTACAAGCTTGCGCAGCGTCCTTCAAATCTGGTAATATTGACGTGATTCAGTATTTGATTTCTAAGGGCCCTTCAGCCCGGATGTTGCCAATGACCCGTGACTATATGTATACGGACAGTCATGCCGAGGTAACTAACTAATTCAAATGAAGTCGTGCGACCGCGGATTGCGCGACGGAAAAGACACCAACTGACGGATTGATCACCGTTGGTTGGTGTCTTTTTTACGGGGAATTATAGGCTGAATAACAACATTAGCCTTCCTTTGGCACCATTCGTCCTTTATTTTTTTCTCGAATCTTAGTAAAGTCCCCAGCAACCGTTGGGGTCTGGTAAACCCAACATCGTCATGGTCCAGTACCCGCTTTAGTAGCAAACAAATTTACAGGTCTTGTAAATTCAAAAAGCTCTCCGTAGATTCCCAATCGAACCTACAGAGAGTTTTTTACTTTAGTCCAAGTCCAATTCTTTCAAAGTATCCCGCCACGACAGATTCGTCATTGGCCGTTTTGCCACGCGTTCAGTTGGCCGGCTCTCCAGGCTAACTGCAACCACCTGCTTAATGTAATCCTCATCATTGATGCGGTGCAGGCGCGTATAGCTCTCTAACCGTCGTTCTGTTTCCTTATCTAAACGAATCGAAATTGTTTCTGCCATTATGCATGGTACCTCTTTTCTGCGGCCAACCATAGGCTTTTTTATAGGATAGGTCAATTAAAAAGATTGCAACGCTGTCCTTAAAGCCAAAACTAAATTTGCTTATCGCCATTAAGAATAGCACGCATTAAATCCGGCATAGCTTGTATCTGTGCCATTAGTTGATAATTCATCATTTTCCCCAAAAAAATTTTTTTAACCTGCAGAAAACTTGCAGAAAACCTGCAGATTAAATATCTCGTTAACCCCTGGTATGACAGCTTTTAGGATATATCATCACTTCAAAATCTGCAGAAAACCTGCAGAAAACGCTCACACATCAGCAGCTAAATCGGTCAGTACTTTATATAAAAGAGCCAGACTAGATTTACTCTAACCCGACTCTACTAAATTTATTCATTTTAATCACGCAATAAACATCGATAACAGGAACACCGCAACCAACCCGGTAATCACCGAAAGCGCCATTGATCGCGTTCTGTAGGCGATAATGACCACCACGACGGCCGCCAGCATTTCTGAAAAATGGTTTAAAATCAGCGCATAGCTCGCACTGTCGATGAAGACATCTTTAACGACCAGCGCCGTAAACAGCGACACCGGCACAAACTTCATCCATTCGTTGAACCATTCGGGAATTGCCCGTTTGGTGAATAACATTAGGGGTAGAAAGCGCGGCACAAAGGCAACGCAAAAGCCCAAAATGATCAACCAAAAGTGTTGCGTACTGTTCCACGTATTAACTGCACTCATATAGCGTCTCCCGTATCCTATTCGTCCGTATTTTCAACCGCTGACTTCTTTGCGCCCGGCCCCCGTAGTTTCCACAGCCAATGACTGTCGGGTAAATGCTTCCGCAAAGTCGTCTCTAAGTAGAATCCAATCAGCGAAGCAATGATCGTCGAAATGACCAATCCCAACGTACTCTTGGTCAGCATCATACATACCGCTGCCAGCACGCCAGAAATCAGGCAGATCACAACCGTCAACCGGTTCTTGATCTGCATCACGATCATGTACAAGAAGAGCGCCGTCAGGGCAAAGTTTACAATTCCCAAGTCAATCTTCAATGTGCTGCCGATCAAGCTGCCGACAACGTTACTGACAGCCCAGAACAGTAAGGAGTAGTGTTCCACCATCAAGGCTTCCTTACCCGTCCATTTTTTATCAGTGGCGAATTTTAAGTAGTTAATCGCATAGTTTTCATCGTTTAAAGACACCGCAAAAATAAATAGAAAATGATTGGGTTGTCCCTTTAAGTAAGGCGATAAACTCGAACTCAGTAAAGCATACCGTAGCTCCAAGAAGAACAGCATCAAAACAATTGAAAGTAATGGGGAATTAATGGTCAACATCGTGGCAATTAAAAATTGTGCCCCACCTGAAAAGACCATGATTGACACTAATCCAGTCAGCAAGGTATTAAATCCTGCCGCGTGTAGCAAAATCCCACAAGCCAGCCCAATTGGGATATAACTCAAGTTAAGGGGCATGGCAACCCGCAGTGTGGACCGCCATAAGGGTTCATTGGGATCCGTAACCTGCTTGGGGTTTGGCCGTCGTTTATTCAAGAATGTTTGCCTCCGTCGAATACTCTGAGATATGAATCAGGTTAACGGGTTTACCCATTAGCCATAAAACCACACGATGATATTTTAACATGTTTCAAGTCATTTTCATATAATAAGTCTAATATTTATCAAGCTGTATCCGGGATTTAACCCGGTTTGCTTCTCCCTTTGTGAAAAAATTCAGTCCGCTTTCATAAGACCGATACCGCCTACAAATGCTTCCCGTAAACTTCTAAATCAGCCGAGAAGCCGGCCATCTCAGCGATTGCTGGTAAGTGGCCCCAGTGTGCGTACCCGGCCCTTTCAAACAATCTGCGACTTGCCTGATTATGACCAAATATCCGTGAAATTATTGTCGTAATTCCCAGCTTGGCCGCCTGATCTTCTGCCCAGGCCACCGCTTGCCGACCTAGATGTTGTCCCTGAGCGGTATGGGTCAAATAAAGGGCTATTTCGGCCGTATAACGGTACCCTGCACGATTGCTATAAGGTTCCAAGCCAATGAATCCAACGACGTTACCAGCGCTCTCAATCACCCATAACGGAAAGTGGTCATTGGAGAACTCCGCGAACCAAGGTTGGCGTTGACTAACTGTCACTGACGTCAGGTCGGCAGTGCTTCCTTTTGTGGCAATGGCCTCATTATAGATGGCCACGATACTCGCTTGATCAGTGGCGGTTGCAAAACGAAATGTTGCCAGCATACTAGTTCCTCTTTTCTCCTACTGAGTCCCATTATACGCAAAAAGGCCAAGCGCTTCCGGTCCAATTTAGTGATTTTGTCGCAAAAAAAGAGCCCGGATTTTCATCCAGACTCCTCATTACTCATTTTATGAATGGTTATGTGCGGTTGGGTCTTCAACCTCTTGTAACTTTTGGTTGTCGTCCAACTGCGACTTGCCCATCAGGTGCTTTCGTTGCAACCAAACCATCGTTGGCCATAACAGCGCTAATGACAGAATCGTGAACAGCGTCAGCATCCAAACGGCCTGACCAACTTCACCCGTCATCCCTGACGTAATGGCTTCACGGAATCCGAGGATCGAGTAAGTCATTGGCAAGAATGGGTGCACCACGTTGTAGAAGTGGTTCGTGACTTCCATTGGGAAGGTCCCACCGGAACCACCAAGTTGGAGCATCAGGAGAACCATAGCGATGAAACGACCAGGGTTATCTAGCAGCATCGACAGGAACATGACGATAAACATCGACGCCTCCGCGAAGAACACGGAAACCAGAATCATTTGACCTGGATTGTCGACCGTCAAGCCACCCAACATCATGAGTACTGGTTCGACAAGTCCCATTGCCAGTGCTTCGAAGGCACCAATAGAAACTTTACTGAGGAACCAGCCCGTAGCAGTCCCGTCTTCACGTGAGACCTTCCGAATTGGGAAGGCAAAGTTGAAGACCAGAGTCCCAACGTAGAGGGCAACGGACAGAACGTATGGTGCTAAGGCGTGACCATAGTTTGGCACGTAGCTGTAGTTTTCATGCTTCAGTTTCGTTGGTGCAGCAAACATGTCGGCCGTCTTATTTGTCAGTGGTTGGGCTGCAAGCTCATCAGCACCACTCTTCAAGGACTTCGCTAAAGTACCGCTCCCGTCCTTAAGCTTGTTCGCACCACTAACCAGCTTGGCACTGTTGGCATTTAACTTAGCGGACCCGTCAGCCAGTTGGTTAACCCCACTGGTCAAGGTTGGTACGCTAGCGTTCAACGTGGTCAAACCAGAGCTCAATTGACTTGCCCCTTGGTTCAGCTTGTTCGAGTTGCTCGTCAACTTGTTGCCGGCAGCAGTCAGCTTTGGTGTGTTGGCGTTCAGCTTAGAACCAGCAGCGGAAAGTTGACCCGAACTAGAGGTTAACTTCGAGCCAGCAGCATTCAACTTACCCGTATTGGCATTCAACTTGTTCACACCGGCAGCGGCCGTTTGTAAGCCACTGTTCAGCGTCGTTGCACCACTAGAAACCTGCTTAGAACCGCTCTTCAAAGCAGCCCCGTTCTTAGCTAATTCGGCAGTTCCGTTCAGAATCTGCGTAACCCCATTAGTTAAGGTTGGTACTTGGCTATTCAGCGTGTTCAATCCATTCTTCAAGGTCGTTGACCCGGCGAAGGCTTGGTCGACACCGGATGTGTACGCCTTAACACCGTTAGCTAATGTGTTCACACCGGACGTTAAGGTCGTTGAGCCACCGTTGACTTGGGAATTGAGTGATTGTACACCCTGAGCAAATGCTGATAATTGTTGCAGTGTTCCTGAAACATCGGCCTGGCCCAGTTCACTCATTACCTGGGTTAATCCTTCAGACACTTTGGCAGTAGCCGTAGCAAGTCCTGCCGTAACAGCAATCAACTGTGCATCCTTAGAAGTTGGCGTAGCTGCTTGAGCCGATGCCGTTGTTGTACTGGTACTCTTAGTTGAAATCGAATCTGCAGAACTCTTAGCAGTAGCCGTTTCACCAACTAGTTTATCCGCCAAAGCAGAGACTTCTGAGCTATTATCTTCCTTACCTGCCGCAGCCTTTAAAGCAGCAGCGGTACTTGAAGCTTCTGCCGCCGCATTTTGTGCAGAGTTGACAGAGTCACTATTAGCTCCAGAGGTCGTTGTTGTACTTGACTGGGATGGCGTTGCAGCGGCTGCCTTAGTTTGACTTGCTGCTAATGCCTTAGCTTGTTCAGCCAAAGTAGCAGCCGTCTTGGCACCATCACTGATTTCAGTCAATCCATTAGTCAAAGTAGTCAATTGTCCGGCTGCTCCAGGATTAGTAGCAGTACCATCACCTTGGAGTTGACTCATCATCTTATCAGCAGCTGCACCTAACTGGCTAACACCATCTGATAAAGTCTGTGCTTGCGTGGCTAATGTATTGGCACCTGCTGTTAAATCAGACGAGTTACCACTCAAAGTCGACAACCCAGAATTCAATGAAGAACTCCCGTCGTACAACTGTGAAACGCCACTAGCCAGCGAAGTTGCCCCACTGCCTAATTGCTTAACCCCAGTATTCAGCGTGTAAACCCCGTCGACGTACTTGTAGACACCAGAGTTCAGGGTGTTCGCACCATTGGCGAGCTTCTTAGTCCCAGCCGTCAGTTGTGGCATGCCAGCACTTAACTGGCTAACACCACTCGTGAA
The DNA here is from genome assembly GCF_003946335.1 of Levilactobacillus fujinensis. Classification (GTDB taxonomy): domain Bacteria; phylum Bacillota; class Bacilli; order Lactobacillales; family Lactobacillaceae; genus Levilactobacillus; species Levilactobacillus fujinensis. The sequence goes on along the minus strand of NZ_RHNX01000009.1, from coordinate 34,487 downwards.
TTGGTTGACACCACTGACATATTGGCCAGTTCCACTGGTGTACTGGTTAACCCCGGCAGTATATTGGCCGACACCAGACGTGTACTGATTAACCCCAGTTGCGTACTGACCGACCCCTGCCGTGTAGGTGCTTAACCCACTCTGCAGCGTCTTAGAACCAGACGACAACTTTTGAATACCAGTTGCTAAAGGCGTCACGGAGGTCTTCATTTGTTGCAGACCACTGTTCAGCGTCTTGACCCCAGTCGTGTAGGTGTTCAGACCGTCAGTCAACGTGACCGTTCCGTCTTTCAACTGGCTCGATCCTTTGGCCGCCTTATTCATCCCTTTACCGACCGCGTAGATCTGCTTAAAGGTTGCTTGGGCGTAAGCCTTCGTCACCTTCGCACGAATTTCGCTGTTCAGCTCGTCCGAACCAACATCACTCATCACCTTCGCGATGTAGTTTGCAGACGCGTTGGTTTTATAAGTAAAGGTCATTTTCTTTGGGTGCTTGTCCAAGGCCGTTGCTGCGTTGGCCGAGAAGTTCTTAGGAATCGTGATGACCGTGTAATACTTGTGGTCCTTTAATCCCTGCGCCGCCGTTTTGGCAGAAACGAACCGCCATCCCAATTGCTTATTTTTCTTCAAATTGGTGATGGTCTGGTCCCCAACATTTAACTTTTCCCCTTGGTAGGTCACAGGTTTATCCTGATTAACCACCGCAACGGGTAACTTTCCAGTCTCGCCATATGGATCCCAGACTGACTTCAGAAAGAAGATACTGTAGAGAAATGGAATAAACATAATGGCCAATACGGAGATCAAGATCAACCGATTGTGCCGAATGTAGTTCCATTCACCTTTTACCATGTTCACGAATGCCAACTCCCTTTATCCTCAAAATATCCTTAAAAATGCATGTCTTAGGCTAATATTAAAAGTATCTTCGCACATTAATACTTGACTTGTCAAAACAATAACAGGCCATAGACAATCTTTAGAAAGCGTCACCAGCCTTGTCCCCCATGCATTTAGACCACTTTGAAATTTATTTTTAATTTTTATTGCCTATCAAGTTCAACTCATATTCCGATGATATGTCCTAGCATACCGGCGAGGTCTGTACTTAGCTTTGATTAAAATCAAGTTGGGGCAACACTTTCTACCATTATACTGGGGTGCAGAAAAAAAGCCGCTACCCTTATCGGTAACGACTTACAAATTCAACTTAGAATAACGAAACGATTGCGCGCCACATCCGCACAAAGATATTGGCCTTTTCTACGGCCTTGGTGACCTTAACGGGTACCTTGGTCGTCTTAGTATTGCCTAAGAACCCTAATTGGTCGCCCTTCAGCGAGATATTGGCCGTCCCCACCTCGGTGTTCTTAGCAACTGGTGCCTCCAACGCCTTGTTCTTCGTCAATTTCGACTTTAACGTGGTCGTTGCAGAAATATTGCTGGCGACTTGGTCGTCACGAATCCACAATTTAACACTGTCTGACAACACCGTCTTGGCCGTCTTCTCTTTAGCGTCATTGGTCTTCACGGTCTTAGCGCCCTTAACTTGGTCGCCGGCCTTGTAGGTTACCGTCTTGAAGTTATTGTAGACGTAAGACATCATCTTCTGCGTCTGTTGGAAACGAGAAGCGTCAGTCTCTGACTTGTGCGCGGCATGCAAGACCACAGTCACGATACGATTCCCATTGTTGTTGGCAGTCCCGGTAAAGTTGGCCCCGGCAGCATCGGACGTTCCCGTCTTCAAACCGTCAACGTGAAGTTTTGAGTAGGATGCCGTTAAGCCCTTCAACATCCAGTTCCAGTTGTCCATCTTGGTTGCGTCCTGCGTCCCCTTTTCAAACCACATCTTAGTGATCTTCGTGGTCTGTAAAACTTCCGGGTACTTGTTCAACAGTGCGACGGCTAGCTTAGCTTGATCGGCCGCTGACCATTCATTTTCAGCGGAACCTTTAACGTTACTGTAACCGAGATTACCGACCTGTTTGTTGGTCAACCCACAAGCGTTATAAATCTTAACGTCGGTCATGCCGAGCTTCTTCGCCTGTGTCTTCATCATGTTAACAAAAGCGTGCGGCGTGCCCGCTACTGCAACTCCCAAGGCTTCAACGGCCCCGTTAGCCGAATAGATCAAGGAAGCTTGGTATAGCGCCTTGACTGTGTACTTGTGGCCCGCTCGCAAGGGAACGTTGGACAGGTTTGTGTTCTTTGCCACTTTGGCAATATCCTTGCTAATCGTAATCTTTTGGTCCCATTTCAGCTTACCGCTGTGCACCGCGTCCAACACGATGTAGATGGATAACAACTTCGTCATGGAAGCGACCGGTAACGTCTGATCACTGTTCTTGCTGTACAGAATCTGACCGGTCTGGGAATCAACGGCGATTCCTGCCTTGGCCTTCAGGTTGACTGTGGTACTGGTACTCTTGGTGCTGGCCGCGTGCGCCGTAATCGTTGACGTCACTGCCGTACTCAGACCACCTGCAAACAACGTTACCGCTGTCACTAGGCCCATCACAACTTGCTTTAAACGTTTCATTCTCGAAAACTCCTCTATCTTATGTAGTACCGGCGAACCGGTGCCTGTTTCAAAATTAAACTGGGGTTAACCTGCTGCACCGCGGCCGCAAAGGATTCCGGCTACTGTTGGGAGACACATTGGACTGAGAAACGATCCGCTCGCCCACTTTGAAGCCACGCCAAAACCGCTCAGTCTCAGTTTAGAGTTGGCAACACATACGCTATTGCTTAGTCCAAACTTCCCGGTGCCTTCAATCGTTGCGGAATTTGTAACGGCACATCGTGTTTGACTGGTAAATGAATCACGAAACTGGTCAATGCATCGTCGGACTCGACGTAAATGTAGCCACCGTGTAACGCCACAATACTCTGCGCAATGGCCAGGCCCAGTCCCGTGCCGCCGGTTTCCTTGGAACGGGACTCCTCGACGCGGTAGAACCGCTCGAAGATCATTGACAACGACTCTTTCGGAATCTTCGGGCCATCGTTCGTGACGCGAACCTCTAGTTCGGCATCACTGACTTGTTTGGCAACTAAATTAATATGCTTGCCACCATCCCCGTATTTCAATGCGTTAGAGACTAAGTTGTTAAAGACTCGGACTAATTTCTCCGGATCAGCTTCCATCATCAACGTCTCGGGGGTACTGGTTGCACCAATCGTCATGCCCTTCTTCTGGCCTTCCAGTTCAAAACTGGCCGCCAATTGTTCCAGCATCGCTGCCAGATCAATATTAGTCAGGCTCAATGGCGTATCCGTTTGCCGAACCTTCGTATATTCAAATAGATCATCAACTAACGACTTCATCTGTTTTGACTTCAAAAACGCTGTATGGGTGTATTTCAGCAAGTCGTCCGTTGAGTGGTACTGCTGGTCTTCAATCAATCCCAAATAACCAATGATCGACGTCAGTGGCGTTCGGATATCATGACTGACATTGGTGATCAGTTCGTCCTTGGACTTCTCAATCGCCCGCTCCTCATCCATTGAATGAATGACGGAATCAACCAGTGCGTTGACCGAATCGACCACGCGTTGCACGTCGCCACTGACCCGAAACGGAATTCGATGATCAAAGTGGCCGTTGGCAATGTAGTGCAGCTCTTCAATAATATGATGCAGCTGCATTTGCCGGTAGCGCCGAATCAGCCGCCACCAGACGACTAACGCATCACCGATGACCATCAGCCCAATGAAGAGATTTTCCCAACTCCATAGCTGAAAGTGATTGGGACCGAAGACGACGGACCGTTTGATAATGAAAATCCCGTCACGTAGCCCGGGGTTACTCTCGATAGCCTGAACGATCAGGACCAGCAAGGCCAGATTTAACATGAACAATAGGATGACGGTCACGACGCCTTCCATGAACAGCGCGCTCTTCTCACGCGTGGTTAACTTCATATTGTGGCCCCCCAGCAACACTTTAACTTGTTACATTGATTAGTGTGACTCAATCTTGTACCCCACACCCCAAACAGTTTGAATGACTTTTTCACCGTTCGTGGCATCTTCAATTTTATCCCGTAAATGGCTCACGTGAACCATGACAGTTTTGGCGGAAACAATACTTTCCTGACGCCAAACGCGCTCGAAAATTTCGTCGGCCGAAAAGACCCGGTTGGGGTGACTCGCCAACAAGTAAAGAATTCCGAACTCAAGCGCCGTCAATGAGATCGTCTTACCGGCAATTGTCTTGACCTCGTGAGAATCCTTGTTGATGGTCAGTGTGCCAATGTCCAGAATATCGGGACTGTCATCGGTCACTTGGTCTTGACTCCGCCGCAACAACGATTTGACCCGTGCCATGACCTCTAAGGGGTTAAACGGCTTGGTCACATAATCATCGGCACCGGTAATCAGGCCCTGGATCTTATCCATATCGCCGGTCTTCGCAGACAGAATCAGAATTGGAATTTGGGAATCTTTCCGTACTTCCTTCACAACCTCGATGCCACTCATCTCAGGCATCATAATGTCCAAAATCATCAGGGCAATATCGGGCGTCGTGTGTAATTTGGTCAGTGCTTCCTTACCGTTGTAGGCGGTTAAGGGTTCGTAACCTTCGTTTTTAATGTAGATTTCAAGTAATTGCGCAATTTCTTTATCATCATCGACAACTAAAATTTTCATATTGTGCTAATCTCCTTTGCCAGTTAGGCAATTCCACTGGCCGTCTTCCCCGTGGGTTTAAGTTCATTTTAACAAATAACCCTGGCGATGCGGCCGGAAAACCCGAACCTTTAGTCGGGCGTAAGGCACTTTACCATTCCTTAATCTTACACTATTTATCGTCGTCTAGCCAACCTCAAGTTTAACGATGACTTAACGGGTCAGCTTGTGTTTACCAGCCCCTTACCGAACGGGGAAAACAGGCTAAAACGTAACGACTGGAATTCTGGATCCACTGGCTTAGTAGAAAACTAAACTTGACGATTCGGTATTTTCGCGGCTTCAAGTTGTGTTCGCACCGATCCAGCCCATATCTGTCGGCCGGTAAGGCGATGCCTACACTAAGTTGCCAAATTCCAGTCTCAATATCGCTGCGAAAACAGTCACAACAGGTTTTTGGGAACTTTCAGTCTTCAGACCGTCATTCAAAAAAAGCCGGCCCAGAATTAGCTTCCGTGTCGACCAAGATTAATTTATTTGTAGTTAGGTGCTGCTTTGGTGATTTGGACGTCATGTGGGTGGGATTCAATCAATCCGGCGTTGGAGATGCGGACGAATTGGGCGTTGTCGATCAAGCTTTGAATCGTTGCGCTTCCCGTATACCCCATCCCGGAACGCAGGCCACCGACCATTTGGAAGATGATATCATTGACGCTACCCTTGTATTCCACGCGGGCTTCAATACCTTCTGGCACGAGCTTGTCGGCTTCATTGACGCCACCTTGGAAGTAGCGGTCGGCTGATCCGTGAGACATGGCGGCTAAGCTCCCCATCCCGCGGTACGTCTTGAATTTCTGCCCGTTTTCTTCGATAACATCGCCAGGGGCTTCGTCGGTCCCGGAGAACATGGAGCCGAACATGACGGCGTTCCCACCGGCAGCAATCGCCTTGACGATATCGCCGGAGTATTTCATCCCACCGTCAGCAATGATGGGCTTGCCAAACTCACGCGCAACCTTCGCCGAATCATAGATGGCGGTCAGTTGTGGCACCCCAACACCGGCAACGACCCGTGTCGTACAGATGGAACCAGGGCCGATACCCACTTTAACCACGTCAACACCGGCTTCAAATAGAGCCCGTGTGCCCTCACCCGTGGCAACATTTCCAGCGATCAGCGTGGCATCTGGTAATTGCTTGCGAATTTGTGCGACCTTCCGCAACACACCAGCTGAATGACCGTGCGCCGTATCAATGATGATGGCGTCGGCACCGGCGGCAAGCAAGGCGTTGGCCCGGTCAAACGTGTCAGAAGTTACCCCAACGGCTGCGGCGACTAATAAATGATTAGTGTCGTCAACGGCTGCGTGTGGGTACTGGCTGGCATCGTTTTCGATGGCTTTCACGGCAGCAACCATTTGTGCTTGGTCCGTGGCACTCATGTTCTTGTGAATGACCCCCAGGCCCCCGTTACGCGCCATGGCAGTCGCCATCTTGGTTTCCGTAACGGTATCCATGGAAGCACTTAAAAATGGAACGTTCAACTTCAAATTTGGCGCTAATTGGGTACTCAGATCGACTTCATTCGGCAAAACGTGGCTTTCGGCTGGTATTAGCAAAACATCATCAAAAGTAAATCCTTCTTTAGCAAACTTCGTGTCCCAATTAGACATAGTTGATATCGCTCCTCTTATTTTTCAGTCTCAGGCTCGGCTAGGAATCCTGGGAGATATTGTTTCTTAATTTACCAGTCTAGGCCACTTTGGTCAAGGGCTCTCATCAAACTATAACGGTATATTGAAAATAGTTGGTGTTACGCGTCTCCTGCTGCGGTGTCGCATTAGAACTGAAATCAAGGGCAAGCTCCCCATCACGTCAGTCCTGAGAGCCCCCGCTAAACTCGCTAAACGCGGATATCACTGACTACCAGCGATGTCGCCTGCCACGACCAGCACCCCACTGGACGGCATATGTGACCGACGCAGTGATGCAGAATAATATTTCAACCAGCCCGAGACGGCCCTACGCCTTCTTTTGGAACAACCAATAAGTAACGTTGGTGCCCTCGAAGAGCTGGGTGTGATACGCAATAGCACGATAGTTACGATCCAGTGTCTTCGCCAATTTAGCCGTACCTGGATTCAGGTTACCACTGGTAATGCGCCCACTCCCGCCCTGCCACTGTTTGATCGACTTGCCAGCGGGCGTATTAAGAACGACCCATTCGACCTGATGCCGTTTAATAACGTTGGTTTGGTCACGTAATATCTGTGGGTCGGCCGACTGGGAAATGTTGTAGTTTTGAAAATAGTACGTCGATGGGACCGCACCCGACGTGGTGTAGAAGCCCATGTCGATCGACCCGTAATTTAGCAGTGTCAGTTTTTGGTCGGCCGGCGTCCGTTGCCGCATTAATTTACCAAAAACGACCTGCGCGGGCTGCTGTGGCTTAGTGGTCGCCTCTTCCGTGATCGCCGTATTATTCGGGAATAGCCGTGAATTGGTCACATTGTTGTTGACGCCCAGGACCAAAAACAAGCTCAGCGCGATCGTCCCCAAGATAGCAAACGGCTCGTCCCCATTTGGCAACGGAACCTGCCTGAAAAATACCTGGCCGAAGTAGACTAATGGTAGCACGAAGAAGGCAAAATAAATTAATTCATAATACTGGTAGATCGACCCCAACTGGTAACCGTACAGCGCCAGCAACGCACTCGCCAGGCCAACCGCCACGTAGAGTCCCCGCGTGAAATGGTGATGAAAGACCGCTGGTTGAAACAAAATCGCCAACGTGCCCAAGACACCCAGCAGAAAAAAGAGGATGTTGCTTAAGTAAAACTGCGCCAAAATCGACGTCGACTGGATCAAGTTGGCAAAGAAAGCGACCGACGAGGTGAGGTAGACGTGCGTGTTGAACAGGAAGTAGACCCGAATGAACGCGCCCAGTGACTTGGTCAACAAGAAGTACGCCAGCCACGGCCCCGTTGTCACCACAAACCCCGCGGCACTCCAGCCAATCAATTTCCCCAGATCCCGCCAGCGTTTGTGCACCAGAAAATACACGCCCATGGCGAGATAGAACATGATCCAAGCGCCCAGCAACGTGTATTTCGACAGCAGGACCACGCCGACCAACGCACCCTGTGCAAAGTACCACCAGTGATTGGCGTGAAAATTATGCCGATCCAATAGGACCAGTAAATAAATCAATGATAGTAAGAATGGCAACGTGAAGAATTCGACCGTATCGCCATAATCATAGTACGGGTGGTATAGGAACAACATTGGCGATAACAACGCCACCAATAATGCTGGCAGGGGCGCTAATCGCAACAATTTTCCCAGCCGGTATGTCAGGTACATCGCAGCAACCAGGGTAAGCACCTCGTAGCCAAAAATTAGGATAAAACTACGCGACGATACCAGATATGCCAGGCCATGCAAAAAGTATACATAAGGTCCCTTCTGTTCAAAAATAGCCTTGTAGGGCACGATACCGTTCATCATCGCCTTGCCCACCGTAAAGAACGCGTTGTTGTCCGGTGAATCGTCCACGTAAAAGGCTGGCGACGTGTACGAACAGAACAACATGATAAACGTGCCCACGATGGCCAGCAAAGCGAGGTGCTGGGCGTCACGGCTTCGTAATTTTTGACCCAATCCTCTCATAGGTGCCCCTCCTTAATTTGTTTCATAAACAATCAATCTGTGGGGATAAGAAAAGGCGTGGTCCCCGCCACGTCTTTTCCAGTCACTATTTTGTAAAATTCATCACCGGTCGGCGCTAAAATTTACACTGAGAAACGGCCCTAAAGTGTCCGCATCCAGCAGGCTGTTCAAACCGTCTCCAACTCACTGATAGGACGTCAAGCTTGGCATTTGTCAATTCAAGAATTAACTTGACGTTCAGCTGTTACGGGTTGAATACGTGCTATCCATCCCAGATTCAACGTCTTCAATTCGTAGCGGTCGTGAGGCTGTAACGACTACTTCTTGTAGATGGTATAACGAATCGTGTAAGTCTTGTAGCCCTTATCAGCTACGGCAAACTTGAAGTAGGTTGCCTTCTTAGCAGCCAGCTTGTCGGCTTCCTTCTTGGTTAATTTGATCTCGAAACGACCGGTCTTCTTAATCTTGAAAGTTAACACCTTTTTGCCCTTCTTGGTCAATAAGGTAACCTTAGCGCCCTTACGCCCCTTTTGGAACAAGATGGTGCGGCTGTACCGCGCGTAGTGTTTGCGACCGCGAAGTTTCTTGGAAGCGGCTAAGGTTTTCTTAACTGGCTTCTTGGCTGGCTTGTTAGTCGGCGTTGTTGAAGCAGACGTTGACGTTGCGGTCGAACTAGCAGAGCTACTGTTCGTTGCATCGATGACGGCACCACTATTATCAGTCGTCGTGCCGGTACCGCTATTCGTATCGGCTGACGTATCACTGGCCGTGGAATCGACAGAGTTGCTCGCACTCGTTGTCCCAGTCGTTGGAACCGTCCGGCCACCGCTCTCAGCGCCGGTCACGGAACTACTGTCGGCCGGCGCGCCAGAACCACTGGTTGAGTCGACCACCGCACTAACGGCCCCACTGCCGCTACCGCTCAAAGCGTTGGCGTTGCCGCCGTCAGCGTTTGCCGAAGTCGCAATGACACCGGCCGTTGACAGTGCCGCGACTAACCCTAAAACATACCCAAAAACGCGTTTCATACAAAATCCTCCCCACAGATCATGATAGTTTTCGTCAAATCACTAAGGGACTTGACTACTTGCTGGCATCATAGAACCGTGGTTCATGCGGGTCAAGACACCCCTTTTCATAAGTAAGTTAAATTTGGGATATAGTCTGCTGTATAAATAATTTTTATAAACGGATAGCTAGCAAACAAACTCTAGGGATTATCGTCTACTGGTAAAATGTGCTTATTCATTTTATGTATAGAGTTCCCAAATTTAACCGCCAATGAAATTTCAGCTTGTGTTCCTAACCTAACCAAAGTCCCTTTGAAGCTTGAAACTAGGCGGCCTAATCCACTCACCACCTAATTGGCTGAACGGTTGTTGGACAAGACGTTGTGGCTGGACAATGATTAAGCTCACGTATCTAGCCATGCCTTAATAAGCCATCTGGTCATGCTGTATTCACTACTTCTTTTAATGAGACGATTACCATATCGTTTACCTTTCTGCTCCAACGTAAGGCTGTAACACTCATTTTGTGCTTTAAAACCATGCTACAACTAACTTCCGTCAAAAAAAGCATCGCCAGGACTCCCTAAACGGAAAATCCAGACGATGCCATTGCATCAAAATTAAATATGGACCAAGCCAGCCAAGTTGGCGGCTGGCAGAGACGACCATGAAAAATTTAACCGAAGAAGCCCCCACGAATTGGGTAACGGCGACGCATCCAGAACATGGCTGCAATGGATAAGGCCCCCAGGATGATACTTGGCCAAGCACCGATGACTGGGTTGATGATTGGTGGCAGGAGTTGGGCTGCGTAGAACAGCAACATCCAGACCACGAACCCTAATAGCACGAACAGCGCACGAATCCAGCCGTTGTACTTGTGTTTGATCTTTGGATCGAACATCCGTGGCATGATTGGTAAAATGAACCCGGCAACCAAGGCACTGATCAAGATGGCCGTGATTCCAACTGGGCTACTAGTCTGCAGTAATTTCGGACTGAAGAGATACATCAGCCCAAACATCAGGTTGAAGATCATGAAGAACGTCAAGGCATTGTACACCATGTTTGGCCAGTAATCCGGTCCCCCAATAACGGCATCAGGATGTTGTGGACCTTCCACGACCACCTTGATTTGACTGTCGATATCACCGTAAAGGTTCTTCGCCGTCTTCCCGTTCTTTTGGCCATCGACCAGTTCGTTGACCATCTTTTGAACGGCTTCTGCCTTCTTTTCTGGTGAGAGCTTGGTCTTGTCTAAGGCCCGGTTGAAACGGAACATGTAATCGGCATTTCGCTTGGTTAACCCAACGTTGTCGAAGACCGCCCGTTCGTTCGCCGCAACGTCATTACGTTTTTGGTGAACGCCCGCGTTACGCGGTTGTTTTTTGTTATCACTCATTTATTATCTGTTTCCCTTCTAAACGTTGAAGCGGAATTCGACGATGTCGCCGTCTTCCATCACGTAATCTTTACCTTCAACCCGCAGCTTACCAGCTTCCTTAACGGCAGCTTCGGATTCGTATTGGTCTAAATCATCAAAGGCCATCACTTCGGCGCGGATAAAACCGCGTTCGAAGTCGGAATGAATAATTCCGGCCGCTTGTGGGGCCTTTGTGCCGGCCTTAAACGTCCATGCACGGGTTTCCTTACCACCAGCCGTAAAGAACGTTTGCAGGCCTAAGAGATGATATGAGGCCCGAATTAGGCGGTTCAAGCCGGGTTCCTCAACGCCTTCAGCTTCCAAGAAGTCTTGCTTCTCGTCGTCATCCAACTGCGCGATTTCTTCCTCGGCTTCGGCGGCCACGGCAATGGCTTCGGCGCCTTCCTTAGCAGCGTAGTCCTTGATGACACCGAAGTACTTGGAATCTTCGGGGGCAGCCATGTCGTCTTCAGCAATGTTAGCCACGTAAAGCACTGGCTTGGATGTCAGCAAGAAGAGGCCCTTCACGATTGGGGCTTCGTCTTCGTCAAAGTCGATTGCGCGGACAGCGCCACCCTTTTCAAGTACTGGCTTGATCTTTTCCAAGACGGCCAATTCGGCTTTGGCTTCCTTATCGCTCCCCTTGGCAGCCCGTTCAACCTTAGCTAAACGCTTGTTAACGGCTTCCAAGTCGGACAAGCCAAGTTCCAAATTGATGGTCTCGATGTCGTCGATAGGGTCGATCTTACCGGAAACGTGGGTAATGTTGTCGTCGTCAAACGCCCGCACAACGTGGACGATAGCGTCGACTTGGCGAATGTTTTCCAGGAATTGGTTTCCTAGACCTTCACCCTTGCTGGCACCCTTAACGATTCCGGCAATGTCGGTAAATTCAAACGTCGTTGGGACGACCTTCTTGGCTGGAATCAAAGCTTGAATCCGGTCTAGGCGACTGTCTGGGACTTCAACCATCCCGACATTGGGGTCGATCGTGGCAAAGGGATAGTTCGCCATTTCGGCACCGGCCTTGGTAATCGCGTTAAATAGAGTTGACTTGCCGACGTTCGGCAGACCAACGATTCCTGCAGTTAATGACATAGCAATTATTCACTCTTTCTATTTATCGGCATCGGTTTGATGCACCAATACCTTTTTTAATTTCTTTTCAAACTCGCGGCGTGACAACATGACCACGTGACCGCAATTCGTACACTTAATCTTGATGTCCGCACCCATCCGGGTAATCTCCCAGCGGTTCGTGCCACAAGGGTGCGGCTTCTTCATTTCAACCAAATCACCTAAATCATACATGGCAGGTCCTCCTTCAGGGCTGACGGCCGGTCCTTAGTCCGACTGAATGTTCAGCAAGTCCAAGATACGGTTCAGATCATCATTTGATAGATATTCGATCTCGATATGACCTTGATGATCCTTATTACCTTCATTGATAGAAACCTGAGTGCCGAAGTGTTCCTGCAACTGGTTTTCAGTTGACCGAAGGAATGGCGACTTCTTCTTGGCCGGCTTCTTAGCAAGTTTCTTAGCAGCCCCGTTGAGCTTGTTGACCTCGGCTTCAACGGCCCGGACAGTCATGCCTTCGCTAACAGCCCGTTTTGCTAAAGCAACCAGCTTGGTCTTATCCTTCAAGGAGAGCAACGTCCGCGCTTGTCCCATGGACAGTTCGTTGCGTTGTAGCATGTCCTTAACGGCTTTCGGCAGGCCGAGCAAACGCAGGTAGTTGGCGATGTATGGCCGACTCTTGCCTAATCGTTCGGACACTTGTGCTTGGGTCAACGTTAACTTGGTCATCAACGTATCGTAGGCCTCGGCTTCTTCTAAAGGCGTCAGGTCTTCTCGTTGTAGATTTTCTAGGACCGCAATTTCCATCATTTGTTCTTCAGTAACCTCCCGGATAATGCCCGGAATGGTACTCTTTCCGGCAATCTTAGACGCCCGGAAACGCCGTTCACCAGCAAGAATCTCGTAACGTTGAATCTGTTTATCAGGTTGACGGACGATAATTGGTTGAAAGACCCCAGTCTTCTCGATGGAAGCCGCCAAATCATTCAACCCTTTCGTATCAAACTTTTGCCGGGGTTGATACGGGTTAGGCCGAATGTCGGCTAACGTCAAGTCAACGACGGTCTCTTCACCGGCGTCCACGCCATTTTCAGCAAACAGCGCATCAATTCCCCGACCTAAACTTTTCTCTTTCTTACTTGCCATGGGCAGCTAGCACTTCCTTTGCGAGTTCGGTGTAAACTTCGGCGCCCTTAGACTTCGGCGCATAATCAATAATTGGCATGCCGTGACTCGGTGCCTCCGCTAACTGAACGTTGCGCGGAATAATCGTGGCGTAAACCTTGTTTTGGAAATACTTCTTCACTTCTTCGTTGACCTGCTTGCCTAGGTTCGTGCGGGCGTCATACAACGTCAACAACACGCCCTCGATCTTCAGGTCGCGGTTAAAGTGTTTTTGAACCAGCTTGACCGTATTCAACAATTGCGTCAGCCCTTCCAGCGCGTAGTATTCGCTCTGAACGGGAATCAAAATAGAATCGGCAGCCGTAAACGCGTTGATCGTCAGTAAGCCTAACGAAGGCGGACAATCAATCAGAATGTAGTCGTAGTTGTCGCGAACTTCATCCAACGCAGCCTTCAAGCGCGTTTCCCGTGCCATCATTGGCGTTAACTCGATTTCAGCCCCGGAAAGTTGGATGGTTGCGGGAACGATATCCAATCCCGGGTGTTCCGTGTGTATAATGGCCTCTTGAATCGGCGTTTCGTTGACCAAAACGTCGTAAACTTCCCGTTCAATGGTGGCCTTTTGAATACCAACCCCACTGGTTGCGTTCCCCTGGGCATCGGTATCGACCAGCAAAACTTGTTTGCCGGCACTCGCCAATGCAGCTCCCAGATTAACACCGGTCGTGGTTTTACCCACGCCGCCCTTTTGGTTGGCCAAAGCAATGATATAGCCCATATGTCGTTTCACCTCTAGCTTTCTTTTGGAATGTCAATTGTGATGCGATAACCGTTTGGGGTCTCTTCTTCCTTTGTGGTCAGCGCCATTCCGGCATCGGTCACCATCTTGACTGATTGCCGAATAGTGTTTACCGCCACGCGGGTATCGCCGGAAACGCCGTGCTTGGTAACTTTGCGCCGGTGTTTCTTAGGTTTCTGTTGTTTAGTGATCAGTGCTTCGGTCTCCTTGACCGTCAATTTATCATGAACGATCTTTTTGACGAATTCGGCCTGCTGTTCTGCCGGAACTGCCAACAACGCGCGGCCATGCCGTTCACTGATCTGGCGATTTAAAATGGCGTTGCGCACCGGTTCACTGAGCTTGAGAAGGCGCAGCTTATTGGCCACGAATCCCTGACTCTTACCAATCCCCTCGGCCAGTTGGGCCTGCGTCATGTGGTTCAAGTCCATTAGCTGACGGTAGGCGTGTGCCTCTTCAACGGCGGAAAGTTCCTCGCGTTGCAGATTTTCAATCAAGGCCATGGACGCCGTTTCATCGTCATTCATGACCTCAATAATGGCGGGTACCGTTTCCCATTTGAGGCTAGAAATGGCCCGGAATCGCCGCTCACCAGCAATAATTTCGTAATGATCCGGCTCGTACTCCCGTAACACGATAGGCTGCAGGAGGCCGTGTTCTTCAATGGTCTGAGCCAACTCCGCGATGGCGGTTGGGTCAAACCGTTGCCGTGGTTGGAACCGGTTGGGAATGATCTGGGCAACCGGAATCATCACCACGTTTTGTTTCACGGGATGTGCCGGTTGTGTGGCCTTTTCCCGATTATTTCCAAATAATGAAAATGGCAATTATCTTACCCCCATCCCATTAATCTTCTAACGGCTCCCGGTTGGGTGTGCCGGCTTTACGCGGATATCGCTTGGGCGTCTTGCGCACTTTATCGATGACCACGATGTGCCGTGGGTCGTTGGATACTGGCAGATTGAAGGCCTCATCCGCTTTGAGCTTACCGCCCAGTGTGGTGATCGCTGTTTGACTGACTGCCAGCTCATTTTCAGTTTGGGCCGCCTTCAAGGCAACGAATTGACCGCCAACCTTAGCAAGTGGCAGGCACAGTTCGCTCAACACGGACATACGGGCCACGGCCCGGGCCAAGACTAAGTCGTAGCTTTCGCGCGTTTCGGCTCGCTTGCCACCAAATTCTTCGGCCCGTGCGTGATGGAAGGCTACACCAGTCAAATTAAGCTTGGCGGCGAGGTCATTTAAGAACGTGATGCGCTTATTCAGCGAATCGACGATGGTCACTTGGAGCTGTGGAAAGACGATTTTGAGCGGTAATGATGGGAACCCGGCCCCAGCACCCACGTCACAGATGCTGAGAGGCTCTGTACGCATGGTAGGCACGTAAAAAGCAGGGGTCAACGAGTCGTAGAAATGCTTCAAGTAGACATCGGGCTCCGCGGTAATCGTGGTTAAATTAACATGTTCGTTGGTCGCAACTAAAAAATGATAATAGTCAGCGAATTGTTGTTCCTGTGTTGTGGTTAATTGGATGCCTTGCGTGGCTAGCGCGGCACGAAACTCTTCTGGATTCATACACACTCTCCCAGTTCACTTCTGTGAAACACAATTGTTTCACGTTTGATTATACTTTACCTTACTTACTAGCGAAACGCAACCGAACCACCACGGGTTGTGACCTTCGGGGTGCGATTATTTTCGCTGTGACGTCGTTTCCTATTATACCGAAAACCGGCGTCACATGAAACGCTTATTCCGGAGTTAACCTAAATGGCGACAAAACTGGCTTGTAAACTTCCGACTGGCACGTAAGGTTGAAAGTTCAAAAACGCTTGTTAGACTTGTTATACTAACGATATTGCGACTAAAATCAAGCAACAGTGTCCAGTCATCGGCTTACATCGTGGGACGACCTGGGAGACGCCTGATTTTGGCGGCTTTCAGACGAGCCGGAAGCCCGTTCTTTGGCTGCCCACAGCAAGCGGAATTTCTGACAGCCGGAGTGCGACCAGCGCCCACTAATTTAGTGGTGACAATTCTCACTGTTGCAAGCGTAATACCGCAAATATTTTAGTTAACTTTCAGATAGCATTAAAAAACGTCACCGTCACCGCAGATAAACTGGTGACCATGACGTCATTTGTCATTTTTAGAATGGGACGCTATCGTTGGTGCGGTGTTGGCCGGTTAGCCTGGGGCGGTGTTTGGCAAAGCCAGTATTGCCAATGGTGATCGTATCAATGACCGGCTGACCGAGGAAGAGCGGATGACTGGTGACACTGGCCATTCCGCGTTGGATAGTAATAATGTTATAGCTCACGCCATCATGAACTTCGTGGTGGTGCAGGTCTTGACAGTCAATATACGTCGTCGCCGACCCCACGCAGGTAACTGGAATTGAATTATCCACCAGGTAACTGACACCAAAGTGCAGGTGACCGGTGAAGATGCCCCCAATGTTGTGTCCGTGCAGAATCGCCAAGAGCTCCCGGTTATTTTGTAAAATGGCGTAGCGCATCCCCCGTAATGCCGGCGTATCCAACGGATGATGTAGAAAAATGAAGGCCCGTCGCCGCGGCGCCAAATGGAGATTCTTATTCAGCCAGTCGAGCTGTTCACGCTCTAACCAACCAGCTTCTTTATTGGGTTCCCATTTAGAATCCAGAAAGTAAAAGTCCATGTTTTGGTACACCTGCTTGTAGGCGTAATAGGGCTGATGTTTTTGCTCTAAGTATCCGATATTGAAGGCTTCTCGATCATCCTGATCGCCCAAGATTACCTGAATGGGAGCCCCAACGCGCTGTGATTGTTGTTCAAAATACGTGTGAAGCCGCGCATAATCACTGCTAGTTCCGCCCTGTAAAAGGTCACCACTCACCACAATCAAGTCCGGTTCTACCCGATGCGCGATGATATCGTCAAAAATACGTTGTAACTTGGTAATCGGCGCAACCTGTTGATGATACTGCGGTGACTGCGCCGGTGCCGTTAATTGTGGATCTGATAAATGAACAATTGTAAATTTATTCATGCCCCCGTTGCCCCCATCAAATAAAATCACGGTCCCCGGGAACGGTCCACCCGGCGACAGTTAAACCCTACTATCACTAAGTTAGTTCTAGCATAGCGAAGTTTTGTAAATTATTGGTGTGGTCTGCGTCAACATCTTGTAAAGTTTCCGCAAAGGATGAGCAAGGGACGGCTTCAAGCATTCGCGTACCGAGCGATCCCCAGCTTCACCAAACTTGTTAATTCACCTCTGGCCTAAACAAAATAGCGCCACAGCCCCCAGCGGAACCGCAACACTATTTCAACCGTCCCTAGTAACCGAATCACAGTTCGGCCCGCCAGAAGATTTATTATGGGTGCTTAGGTGGTCGGGAAAACCATAACATCGGTAACCAAGTAATAATAAGTAAGATCAACGTATCCGTATCCATGGCAGACATACGATCATCCTCTTCCCCTTGATATACGCTCATCATAGCAAATCCATGTATTATTTCTGTATTGAATTCTTTCAGAACTTGTAAAGGTTTCTATATACGGCCGACTTCCTTTATGTCTGCCCGTTTTGGCAAGCTTCATCGTAAGCAGTTGTTTGTTCGAAATTTGAAGTTAACTGGCCCAGTAACCACAAAAAAATCGCCCCCACCATTGCTAGTGCGAGCGACTTAATTTTAAATTTTATAGCTTAAGCGCGAGCCTAGTTCTTAATCGCCCGAACTTCTTCAAGGAACCACTTGTTGAAGGCTGCGGCGTCGATGTCGACGGAAACCTTGGCGTTGGTCTTGCCATCATGGTAAGCACCACGGATGTCACCAACCGTTTCCCCAATAGCTGGGCCATCAGTCACAACATCGATCCACATGTCTTCCGTCTTGATTGCTTCTGGGTGAAGTAGGTAGAAGATAGTGTTCACATCATGCATCGCGATACCGGCGTCACTGTTGTCACCATCGTTAATGATGATGTCATGCAGCATCTTCCCAGTTTCGCTGATCTTTGGTAACTCTTGGATACTGTCATGTGTCAAGAGCGCCTTCATCGTAATGTCCAAGCCAACCATAACGATTGGAATACCGGACTTGTAAACGATAGCGGCTGCATCTGGGTCGGTGAAGACGTTGAATTCAGCAGCACTGGTCATGTTACCCTTGCCTAAAGCACCACCCATGGCAACGATCCGGTCGATGTGGCTCTTAACTTCTGGGTATTCTGAGAAGAGCAACGCAATGTTCGTGTATGAACCGGTTGGGACCAACGTGATTGGGTCAGCACTAGCCATGATTTCATCATGTAAGGCTTCAACGGCCGTCTTGTGCAGTGGCGTTGGTAAGTCAGTTGGAAATTCGTAGCCAGGCATCCCTGAAGCCCCGTGAATCCGGGCTGCGTCTTCGAAGTCCTTGAACAATGGTTGTTCAGCACCAGCAGCAACTGGAATGTCCTGGTTAAAGAAGCGAACGATCTTCAAGGCGTTGATGGTGGTCTTGTCGACAGTAACATTACCAGCAACCGTGGTGATCAACTTCAAGTCGATGTTAGGATCGTTGATTGCCATTGTCAAAGCAGCTGCATCGTCAATACCTGGGTCTGTATCCATAAGAATTTTAATAGTCATGTTAATTTCCTCCCAATGAAATGAATTCAATTTTTAGTGCGGTCAGTAACCGCTTACGTTTAACCCTTGGTCAAGCTCCTACTAGAGCATGGCACTGAAGACCAAGTCGAGTAGGAACAAAACACCTAACAAGTACACTGGCCAGGGCAATTCTTTTCCTTTGCCCAAGGCCAGCTTCATAATCGGGTAGCAAACGAAGCCAAACGCTAGCCCGGTCGAAATACTGTTCGTGAACGGAATCAGCACAATGATCAGAAAAGCTGGGAACCATTCAGAGAAATCAGCCATCTTAATGTTACCAATGGCAGCCATCATCAACGCACCGGTAATAATAATGACGGGCGCGATGGCGGCAGATGGGACATATGCCAGCAGTGGCACGAAAATCAGTGATAAGGCGAAGAGAACTGCGGCAGTTAATGCCATGATTCCCGTCCGACCCCCACTTTCAATCCCCGAGGCACTTTCGGCAGCAGCCACAGTAGGACTGGTCCCTAAGAAACTCGACAAGAATGTGGTCACCGAACTACCTTCGAAGGTCTTCTTGAACTTCTTCTGATCGGGCAACAACCCCTGTAACAGGCCCATCGACTCAAAGACCAAAATCATGGTCATTGAGAAGGCGGCGAGAATAAAGGGCGTGGTCAACCAATTGGAGAAGTCGTTTTGGAAGACAATCTTGTGATATTGACCCAGCCGTGCCAAGTCAACGGTTGGTGTGTCGGCATCCTTCACCCCCAAGAAGAAGGCTAACAAACTCGTCGCGATAATCGCGATGAAGAAGTTCCCCTTAATCTTCCGGATGAACAGAATCAAGCTAAGCACTAAACCAAAGAGTGCCAGTAATGGCGTTGGTTTAGTCAAATCTCCCAGGACAATCAGGGAGGACTTTCCGGCAACGATCAGGCCCGCTTTTTCCAGGCCGATTTCGACCAGGAAGAGCCCAATCCCCGCAGTTATTCCACTCTTTAACGACTCCGGAATGGCCTCGGAAAGAATCGTGGAAATCTTAGTAAAGGCGATCAGCATGTAAATGAAACTGGCGACCGCCGCAATTCCCAACGCTTCTTGCCAACTCAAGCCCATATTCACGACGATCGTGTACGTGAAGAAGGCGTTGACGCCCATTCCGGGAGTCAAGATGACTGGTGCGTTCGCCCAGAAGGCCATAATCAAACAGCCGATCACGGACGAAAAGATGGTAGCAAAGACACTTAAATCGGTCGGAATCCCGGCGTCTTTAAGAATCAACGGGTTCACGATGATAATGTATGAAATGGCGAAGAAGCCAGTCACACCTGCGATCAGTTCGTTGCGGACGACATCCTTATGTCGCAGCGCTTCTCTTAGCGTCATACCATTGGCTAAGTCCACCTGCGTTTGTTGCTTATCCATAAAAATCCCTATCTTTCGGTGCGCCAATTCTCGACGCACAGACTTCACGGGCTTTGCAACCGAATGGTCTCAAACACCCGGCTGGGTTTCACTCCCCCAAGGAAGGTCGGCACCCGTACGGACCGAACGGGTTATCCCGTCAGCCGCTAGCCACCAGTGAAGTGGCCATCGCAGCCTACCTCAGCTTGAGGCAGTTCCGCATTTTTTGACACAGATAGCCCAGGAAGCAAACGCCCCTGGGCTATCAATTTTAAAACCCACAGTTACCTGCGAGTACTCATTTTACCAAACGAACAAACCAACGATCCCGGCAGAAAGCAAGGAAACCAAGATCCCAGAAAGTAACATGTAGCCAACGTTCTTAGAAATAAGTTCGTTGTTTTCACGGTCGACGATACCCTTGAAACAACCGATAATCATCCCAGTAGTTGAGAAGTTAGCGAATGAAGTCAAGAAGACAGTCAAGATGGCACGGTAGTGATCTGAGAATGCGTTCGTGTTGATTGTTGAAGAAATCTTACCCATAACAACGAATTCATTCGTAACCAACTTAGTACCCATGTACTGTGCAAAACCGAAGGCGTCGTGAACGTTCAGACCCATTAACCAAGCAAATGGGAACATGATGATCCCTAAGATATGTTCCAAGGATAACCATGGGTTGAACAAACCAAGCAACTTGTCAATCAAAGCAGCTAAGGCAACGAAAGCGATAACGTTAGCAGCGATGATTAAGATCAAACGACCGGCACCCATGATAGAGTCACCCAAGAATGAGAAGAATGGTTCCTTCTTGCCATCGTCTTCAACGTCACCGTCTTCAACAGCAGCGGCACTTGAGCCACCAACTTTAGCAATGGTATCTTCTTCAGGGCTGATTTCAACAGGGTTCAACATGTTGGTCACGATGATGGCGTTCAAGATGTTAATTGGAACGGCCGTCAATACGAATTGACCAGGAACCATTTGAGTATATGCACCCAGAATGGAAGCAGTGATACATGACATGGACATCATGGCAAGGGTCAAGTTACGTTCCTTACGCATGCTCTTTAATTGTAATTGTGAAACGGCTAAGGCTTCAGTGTTACCTAAGAACATCATTTCAACAGAGAAGAATGATTCGAACTTAGGTTGACCAGTAATGAAGGAAAGGCCACGACCAACCCACTTGATGATCCAAGGCAATACCCCGATGTAAGTTAAGATATCGAACATTGGAACAACTAATAAGATTGGCAGCAATGAACTGGTAACGAAGTTCATTGACTTAGCAGTACCACCAAAGTCAGGCGTTACCCAGTTAGGTAAGGCGAAGACGATCCCTTGGTAGGCAACTTGGACTAACCAGTTGAACCCATCAGCGGCACCCTTAACGATGTCTTGTCCAAGAGAGAAACTAGTGAAGAACCAAGCCAAGACTAAGTTAAGAACTAAGACAATGGCAGTTGACTTCCAGTTGATTTTTTTCTTGTCCTTTGAGAACAAGAAAGCGATTGCGAGGTAAACAATTACCCCTAAAATATTGACTGCGACTAGCATTGGTCAAAATACCTCTTTCCGATATTATTCTTTGATGTATGGCCGTTTGTCATACAAAAGTTGACTCGATGTTGATGCAGAAATTATGTAGTGCATAACTTCTGTTACGAACGATAGCAGTTCGTAACAGTTGGATTTCAGCGGCCACCAGGGAATGGTGAAATTAAGCGGTGAATAATTGATGAATCGGTTCCTGATGTGCGCTGACCTTTGCAACCCAACGGTTACCCCCTGAGACTGATGCTTACCCACCCCCTTTCAAGGTTACGTCCTATTGCGTAATTTCATTCAAAAAACTATGTCCGGCCGCGTGTCCCGCCAAGCCGAAGTTTTCCAATACCGTTGCCCCGACATCGGCTAGCGTCCGCCGAATGCCCAACGCATGGGTACTCGGTCGCGACGGGGAGTACGCCAGTAGCGGCAAGTACTCGCGGGTCGGCGTGACGGCAATGGTTGGATCGTCGGCATGCGTCGCGGTAATAATTAGTAAGTCATTGGCGCCCATGTCGTGCATGAGCTGCGCCAAGTAGCGATCCGCTAACATCAGCGCTTCTCCAAACGCTTGCGTATTCTGGTGCTCACCGGCGAAACGGAACTCCGGTAAAAGCACGTAGGTCAATCCAGACTCTGGCTGAGAAAGACGGTCATATAGGATACGAAACGCATCCTTGTTGGCTCCCAGTTGAACACGCTCTGCTAAGGACTGCGTTTCCAAGTAACTTAGAAACGGTCCAGCAACCGTGACCGTGTAGCCAGCAGCCGGCAAGGTATCGAAGACACTCTCCGTTCGGGTGGCACCGTTGTAGTCCCACATCTCACGAAGTCCGGTTGCCCGCCGATTGGTCTGCGCGCTCACGTGCAGGCGGCCGAAGAACCCGGTTGGAGTTTCCACGGGGTCAATCCCGGGCAATGGATGGTCAATCCGAATATTACCAAGACCTAACTGCTGTAATGTTGGAAGATTTAGTTTATCAGCCCAACTAACCGCCACATGACCCAGCGTGTCAGCGCCTACCGATTGAAAGCGATTTGCGTCTGGAGCTTCCCCCAGACCCAAGCTAGCAAAATCAATCACGAAGATGCGATGAAAGGCCACCATTTCTCACTCCTTAGGTCAATATTGAGAATTAAACCTCCCCAATATTTTTTCGGTCTAGTAATAATATACCTTTTCCGAACCGGCCTGTAAATGGTCGATTTAAGAAAATCGTAAAAACTCTATTTCCGAACATTGCGGGTGTTAATGGTTGTCAAAATGCCGACCGGTCCGTAAGCAATCAAATTTCCCACTTTATTTGCTAAAAGGATTTACCTTTGAAAATAATCCCCGTCGGCCGACCCCTAAACGGTTGCTGGTAGCCCTACCAGCCCGCTTCGGTGGTGACCGAACGGTTATCAAAGTAATCCTATTCAAAATGGAAACTAACTTGGTTGACCCGAACGACTAAGACTCCTTACGCCATAAAAACGGGCTTCAAGTATGGGATGACAACTCACTTGAAGTCCGCTAACTCTCGGAAAGGAGGTTGTGATTACTAAATTTCCGTTTCGTAATCATTTTAATTCTTAATCGCCTCATAACTAGATATTCCCACTGACTGACACAGCCGTTTTTTCATTCTGAGTAATTTCAGACTGTCGTTTCAGCACGTTTCCAAAATCTTAATTCCTTCATTACCTCAACTGATCGACACTTTAACGATTCTTTTTAAAATCCTTGTGCGACCATGCTAACGCAACATCCGAGCTCTAGCTACTACCTGGAACTGTTTACAAGTCTTAAAACAAGTATGCTTACGTGAAGCACTAAGCTAAAACACTATTCAATTGTCTTGCTACCAGAAACCTGATACTTGAATCTTACCAGAGTTCGTTAGAAGGTTTATCGGAGTTGTCCTAAATCTTTCAGTTTCTCGGTGCTACTTACTAGTAAAACCTAACTTACGTTCAAAACGGAAATCGGTTTCATTAACATTGTATCAACTAGATCAACTGGAGCTTTGAATCACAACTCTTAATTCCTTTCCGCAACATAATAGTAACATGACCTGTAAGCGTTTGCAATAGAAATGCCAAACTTTTTTGCTCATTTTTGAACATGCTTGATCTCGCAGGTTCGACTAGTATCCAAATCCCGCTCATACCATGGTCTACTGACCGTCGCCATAATTTTTTTGCAAAAAAAATACCGCTGGCGATAAAAGACCGCTAACGATATTTCCGCAACGTATGAATCAATTTCCGGCAAATCCATGGGTTCTTGTTTGGAGGAAAAGTTTCACAGAATGAGCGTAGTAAAATTGATTCCAAAATTAAGATTTTACTCCCCCGAGCCTATGCGGAGTTCTTCTCACGCACACCATAGTTATACCGCGAAATGGCTCGAATTGCACCCTTTTTGTCCGGTCGATTTGCGGCAGACAACGGTCGAATGCCGGAGTTCAGGCGTTTATATGAAGAAAACTTTTTATCCTAGTTTTTAATACCAGGCCGGCTTGTCACCATCGGTATTCGGCTTGTTGACCCCTAGGGAGTCATGGACGGCTTGTGTTGGATCGGCTACCAGGCTCGTGACCAACGCCGCAATGCTCTTCCGCGAGACTTCGGTCCCCTTGAAGGCCTCACCCTTGTGTGTCGTCTCATAAGCCACCTCATCATGATTGGTGAGCCAAGCTGGACGAATGATCGTGTAATCCAGGTCGGACGCTTCAATGACCTTGGCAGCGGCCGCGTAAGTCTCCAAGTAGCCACCATCCAGCATAGAGTGGTTCCACTCCCCGTACTTGCCAGGCACTTCGTCATAAATTCCTAACGTAGAAATCCAAATCAGGCGCTTGATCTGGACAGCATCCATGGCAGTCACAACCGCCTTGGCTTCAGCTTCGATGTTGTGACCAGCTAAGTTGGCGTACACAACGTCGGCTCCCTTAATCGCTGCCTCAATGTCGGCCGACTTGCTGGCATCGCCATCGACAACATCGACGCGATCACTGGCAGCATTAGCTAACCGCTTGGCATTACGGAGGAACAACGTTAAGTGGTTCTCCGAATCCTCTAGCAATTGGATCGTTGCTAACTTGGCAATATTCCCGTTAGCACCTAAAATAACAACATTTGTCATCAAAAATCCCTCGTTTCGTTTTAGTTTACGGTTATACTGTAATACTCACAGTTACATTTAGCAAGTCAAACGGTCCGACATTACTTTTCTTAGTGTCGCCAAAGCCGTTACCCCGCTATTGGCGGCCAAAATAAAAAGCACCGTGGCGTTATGCCTCAGTGCTTCTTCTCAAGTCATTAGATTAACATCAACGTGACGCCCTTGATTGGTGTCAAGCTATCGCCCAAGTCGCCGAAGACCAATTCCTTCTTGAAAACGGGTTGATCGAGTTCGGTTAAGTTCGTTTTCTCAATGGTCAGATGATAACGGCCATGCCGATCACGCGTGAGTTCGTAATTGACGAATTCTTGTTCTGGCGCATAATCCGCAAAACGAACGGCGTAGTGGCCGAGTTGGTGGGAAACGACCAGGCGAATCCCAGTTTCATCTCTAAATATATGCAAAATTGTTCACTCCTAAATTGGTTAAAACTTTTACTGGTGCGTGGCAATTAAAACAAAAAGGAAGAGCCGCCAGCGCGCCCCTCCCTCAATATCGTCATTTAAGCGATCAAAGATTTAGGGCAACCGCCGCGACTTTCGACAACCACGGTCCGTTAAACCCATGATCAGCTAAAAATGCGCACAGTGATGTCAGCCTCACCAAACCACGTTTCGTTTGGTATCACCAGAATTAAGTCCTCTATGTACTTTGATTGTACCATACTTGCTTAGAAAAAATTAGGGCCGGCCAAAACTCGCCGAATTTTAACTGATTTCTGAATGTTTTGCCTTGCACTTCCGGTAGAAATGCCGCAATATTAATAACTAGAAGATTCAATTATTAATTGGATAATAATTAATACAATGGAGGCACTGACATGGCAAATACCAAAAATAGTCAGGCAGCAAAAATTCGGCAACAAATCATAACGTGGTTACAGGACGATCAAGAAACGGAAGTCGTTTCCGCAACTAAATTTCCCGGTATCCGTGGTATCCGAGCAGTTAAGCTTCGCCAAATGCTAGGCGCCTTAGGCTTTGCATCCTCAGTTGTTATGGGTGCCGTCTCTGCCGCGCCATCGATCGACCGGCGCATCAAGAAGGCCGCATTGAAACCCCGTGAAGTCTATTACTACTTTGACGCCAACACGGAAACTCCTGTCAATACACCGGCTACCGCGCCGATTGCTACGACGCCAGTACCAACCGCAACTGTCGCAGTTACCAAACCAGTCAGTGTTAACGCACCAGCAGCGACTGGCTTAACGGCTACTGATGCCTTCACGCGGATTCTAGCCAGCAACCGTCAACTGTCTGTCGACCTGAATGCTCTGCTGACAGATGCACAGCAACAACGGCCGCTCACCGACCTCGACTTGGACTTCCTGACGAGCTTTTCTGCACAAGTCGCCAAGCAAGCCGAACTTTTGCAGACCTTCACCACGCAGTCACGAATTGACCAGTTGCGGCATTAAGTCGTTAACTTATTAACTAATTAGCAAATTCTTTTAACCAGTTTGGCTTTTTTTGCGAAATTTGCTTGACATTTCGGCACTCGACCTTTACTCTGTTATAAATTACTTTTATGGGGGACGATTGCTTATGGCATTGCACGAAAATAATCGGGTGTTTTGTGAAAAAACTGAACTTTTCTCTGACTCTTTTTACGGCACTATCACCAAGATCTACGAACACTCCGCGCTAGTTAAGGTTGAGCCTGAACAACTGAACAAGAAGGAAACCGATAAGATCGATTCATTCGGCGACCTTGTTGTGATTCGGCAAAGCGAACTACAACTAGTCGACGCCGCAGGTAAGCCCCTGAAAGAACCAGTCGAAGAAGAACCACTTGAAGCGGCTGAATAATTCTTATCATGGTTTAAACGATCAGCATTCCTTTGTGGATGCTGATTGTTTTGTTATTAATTATTAATAGTTGCGCTCATCTGTTCAATGGGAGAGTTACCTTAACGCAATACACTAACCAGTGACAATATTGTCTAATTAATCCATTTCGGCTATTTAATTATAGTCCGTTTTAGGGCTTCAGCTGACACTATTGTAGGAACAAAGGTCAGCCTGCATGGTCACAATTTGTTTCATTTTAAACCTTATCACATAACGAACGGGCCTGAGACAACTTCATCCCAGGCCCGTTCGCCATTTTTCACACGCATCACCACTGATGGTGTACTGCGACACAATCAGGTTGTGTGCTGTGAACTCTACTCCGCCGACGTCTCAATAATATCTGCCAGTTGCCGCATTAATGCCGGTAGTTCATCAGACAGCACGTCACTGACGTGTTCTTCAACACGCCGTCCCCGCGGCGTAATCTGGAAAACGTGATACCGTCGGTCGGTTGGCAACGTTTCATCTTGAATGAACCCCCCGTTCAACAGTCGACTGATCTGAATAGAGACCATCGATTGCCCAACGTTTAGGCGACGAGACAGTTCGCTCGTGCTGATTTTCTCAGACGCAAGCTCGTGTAAGATGCGGTACTGCTCAAACGTAATTGCATCTCCAGTGCTGGGCCGTTTAATAAAGGGTCGTAGCAGCGAATTCAGTTGGTGGATTCGCTCCACGTCCACGGCCAGTTTATTGGCTTCCATCATGACACTCTTCCTCCTCGTGACCACTGACACCCATGCCGCGGTTGCCAGTTCGTCTTTAACATAGTCATCATACATATTGGCCGCTTAATGGCTGATTGTCACAGCGACTAAGTGACCTCCCCAATTATCCTATCATAGATAACCGACTATATTATAAACAAATCACATCTTGGCCAAATTTGCTATTATATCACTTATATTTAATGGTGCCAGCCTTGGTTTAACGGGGATTCGTTAGGAATCGAGCGGCGGCTCCGTGCCACGTTGATCGTCCCGTAAAACTTGCCAGAGGGCCTCTTCATCGACTACCCTGGCTGCATTGTGCTGGGTTTTCTTCATGTAAGCGGTTAATAATTGCTTGGCAAAATATTGGCAGTAAGTCAGACCCGCCACGCGAACCGGCCGATCAATCATCGGACCGGCTTGTGGCGTCTGCATGAACTGCGCAACCAATTGTTGCCGCGACCGCTGTACTTGAAGCACATCATCCCAGCTCTTGCTCAGGCGGGTGGTCGAGTCCCGGATAATCATCTCCATCCTAACTGTCAAGGAGATCCGGCTCTCCTCTTTTTGGGCAGTTGTGTTGACACTCTGCAGATAGTGGCCATTCAGCCAGCTATAGTATTTGCCATATTGAGAGCGTTCCGTTGCAAACAGTAGCAGATCACCTAGCACAAATGGCGTTGGACTCGTCAGCTTTAAAAAGTCCTTCTCCACGTGGCAATCAAACCAATCAACCCCAGCACACTTACTCAACGACTGAATCAGTGCACGGGGTGTTCGCTCAGTGCGATAAAAACCAGCCGTTGTCCAAACGACAGTATCTTCGGCATGGTCGCTAGAACTATAATTTTTCAAATACAAGAGCGTCGACCAATCAATCTCGACTTGATCACCAGGAACAAATATTTTCACATCTGCCGGCTGTAAATCTGTGAAATCAACCGCCTGCTCCGCTTCAACTTTTTCCTGATACGCCGTCGTTAAACCATGGGTCAACGAATTAGCCATCGACTATCTCCTCCTCAGGACGATTGAGGTGTGTGATAACTTAACATGGCCCCTTGTTTGCCCAGCTATAGATTCTCACAAAAGCCGAATAATAGCAAGAAAGACAGCCTGATTTTTAAAATTGATTTTTACACTGTATTAGCTATATTTTGCGGATATTAATGGGTTTTGGTGGAAACTATCGCTAAAAATATCACGAACTATAAATATATTAATATAAGTTTTATTCGATTTTTCTCATAAAACTAGTCGAAATTGTTACCTGAATTTCATGCAATCCGTTAGTTAACTTGCTATACTCAAAGTAATGAGGAGGCGACGTGCGTATGCAAAAATATCGACATCCGTTGGGCGAAACACTCCGTCAGATGCGACTGATTTTAGCACCTGGCGCGATGCCCGACGAAATCTTAGCCATGGTTGATCTGCCGACCTGGTACTTACTTGAATTGGAACGGGGCCACATCACCCGACCCAACCCGGACACCCTAACGTTGATCTACGACTGTTACCAAATGACTGCAGATCAAGTTGCTAATTTTCGGATGGCCGTAAACTTAAAGGCAGCCATCACCAAAATTATCACCGCGAAAGAAGCTACTGGACAAACGTATCAGCGTCAGAGCAAATTACAATGGCCCAGCAGCGATCTGTACGCCACGGAACACCCCGTTGTGAAGATGGAAGACCCCGCTGCTCGTAACAGTTACGCGGATATTTTACGTTGTGTGCGTAAACGCATCGAGTGGTGTCCGCTCCTGATTACCAGCTTCTACTATCGGATATCCCCAATGGCTTACTGGCAAATGGAAGCCGCCCAATTGCCCGCAACTAACACGGTCATTCAGATTCTCTGTCAACGCCTGAATGTGACCAATTTAGACAGATTCATTTACGCTGAGGATTTATACACCACGCTGTGTCGCCACTTAAACTTGTCACAGCAAGACATCCCGGCGCAATTACGTTTACCTATGGGGAACGACATTCACTGAATTTTAAAACCCACTAACAAGAAATCAACTTGTTAGTGGGTTTATTAATTGTTTGAGATAATGGTTAATTGCCGAATCGTTTAAACTTATTTTGAATGTGCGGTGAACTAACTAAACCAGTTAATGCAAGGAACCAGGTAACTCCCCCAGACGCCCTTGGTATCTCCGAATTTACAGTACTGAAACGTAGGACAAAAGGTAGCTGACTCCGCTTACGGCTGATAACCAAATAATCTAAGCCCAGGATTATTCAGTTATCAGCCGTAATGCTCGCCAGCTAATCTCCTTTTATCCCACTCTTTTTAGATAAGTTTAGTTAGTTATTCGTAAAGTAGTCACTTGAGCCCGTAGTTGCACTTGAAGTGGTACTTGAAGTGGTACTTGCAGGAGACGTCCCCGTCTTTTCACTAGCTGTGTAGAATGCTTTCGTCGTATTTCCAAAAGTCCCAGCTAACGTGCTAGACAATGTGTATTCTGTGTAGTATTCAGTCGTAGAACCGGACTTCGTGTAATTCGGTGTGTACAGCGTTGACAGGCTTGCACCCTTCAAGTAACTTGTCACATCAGCAGCCGTAAAGGTCAGCCCCTCAGTACCAGTGAATGCAGCACTAACCGTTGGGAAGACGACCGTATTGCTAGCAGCCGTTACGCCTGTTTTGTAGGCTGTTAACTCGGTCGCGGCAGCTGATAGGTCACCGTTACCACTAGTTTGATAAAAAGCGATTTTAGACGTTGTGTCTTCATTCTTTACTACAGCTAAACTAATCGTATCACCCGTCTTAGCTGCCTTCAGAGCCGCCACGTTAGTTGAATCAGTCGCCGTGTAAGTATACCCCGTTCCAGTCAGCAAGGCATTACCCCAGCTACTAGTGGCCTTACTCGTCACGTCAGTTCCCACTGCAGTCCCTGTAGCCGTTGAAACGGCACTCGTACCATCTGCCTTTAGATCAGCTAATGTGGTCGACTTAACCGTTGTTCCAGAAGTCGTCGTGAAGTTGACTTTGACGTCAGTCTTGTCGTTGAAGGTATCAGCTGTTGGCTTGGTCGTTGTAACGGCCTTTGCGTAAATCCAACCGTTAACGGATGGGTTAGCAGCATCTTCCACGTAGTAATACAAAGAACCTTCGCGGGTCTTGGTTGCAGCCTTAGTGATGGTCAAGGCATCATTAGCGAATGGGGTCGTATTCTTAACCTGCTTAGACGCCTTGTACTGCGTATATTGTGGTGCATCCCAAGTTACGTTACTGGTACCAGCCTTGGCAAAGTAAACCGTTGTGTTTGAAGGCAACGTTGCTGACTTGGTCGTTGTGGCCGTCTTGATACCACCAGCAAAGGTTGTGGCCTTCTTACCACCGTAAATGTACCCTCGATATTTTCCATTCATAGAAACTACCTTGTAATAAACAGTTCCCCTATTGGTTACGGAGACTGAGTAGGCCCGGAAATAGTCAGTGGATTTCTTAGAAGTTGCTAACTTCTTCATTGTCGCCTTAGATGCAACGACTTTAGCCCCTTTCACAGTGCCCGGCTTTGAATATAAAGCACTCGTCCCTGTTGCCTGAACATTACGTTTAGTCCCAGCCGTCTTCAGTGTTTTACTGGAAACAACTTTAGCCTTGCTAGCTGCATTAGCAGTTGTGGCTACCGTTGCAACGGCTCCAAAACTCAGAGCAGCTAAACCCAAATAAAGTGATTTCGCTAATCTTGATTGCATAGTCGATGTCTCCTTTTAATAGATAAAGTTATAATTCGATAACGGCCTTTAGTATACCAAACTAATACTCGAATAACGCGTATTTAATCAAATTTAACCTACCTTAAACAGCGATATGACGGGGATAATCACACTTTTAACGTGTTTAGCACAATCGAAGTTTAACCCAAATTAAACCCCCTCAAGTGCAATCAGGCTTGAGGGGGTTTATGACTAGATCACTTGTAGTAAGGCCTCGTTTGGAAGCACATCTTAGATGAAACTAAGCCATCCAATTGTTATTGGAAGACGTATTATCCACGGCACCAACCGTTAAGGTCGCGTCAAAGCTGGCAGTCACATTACCACCAAAAACGGCTAGCCGGTTGTCACCAGTAAAGTACTTGTTGCTAAACGTAAACGTGTAGTGGTAAGCCTTGCCATTTGAAGCGTAGAAGGTCTTAGCACCAGTAATTTGAACTTTACCAAGTTCCGTTGAAAGACCTGCCAAGTTAGTGGTCATTTGTTGTCCCTTCTTACCGGAGAGCAACGAAATCCCTGCTGGTGATAAACCAACGGTCGTCTTAACATCGGCACTTGCTAAGGCATTACCGGTCTTCAATGCGCCGCTAACTTTAACTTCTGCGCCATCAATCTTGTCGTTGACTTCGCCGACCTTCAATTGAACCTTAGAAGTAGCAGCCTGTTCAACGTTAACGTAAACTGTGTTCCCATAAGTAGCCGCATTAGCTAGCGTATCAGCTGACTCGCCTTGAACTAACTTGTAGCCACTAGGTGCTGAGCCAGAGATAAAGGCAGCCAACGTCATACCAGCTACGTTAGTTGGTAATTTAACTTCTTCCTTTGACTTAGCTGGGGTAATTGGCTTGGCCGTAATGGCGCTATTACCATTGACAGTAGCGACCGCGGCAGACTTTTTAGCTGGCGTCTTGCTCGTATCTGGCTTGCTCTCGGCTGGCTTTGTAGCTGCTACAGTTGGGTTAACAACGTCTCCTGCCTTAGTCTTGGCAGTGGTCGTGATCCAAGTAGCAGTGCCAACTTGAGTTGAACCATTACGGTAGACAATCTTCACACTGTTGTCGTTGGTTGCTTCATCTTCAGCAGTGGTTAGGGTCAAACCACCTAAGTCCTTGCTGGAAGCATCCTTGTAGCCTTCACCTGCAAAGACCCAGCCAGAGATACTTGGATTAGAGGTACTCGTCACGTAGTAATACAGCGAGCCTTCTTTGGTCTTCGTCTCAGCCTTAGTTACCTTGAAGGTATCCTTCTTAGAAGAACCGTATAAGCTAACCTTATGTGCCTTATAAGTCGTATACTTTGGCGCTGACCACAGTGTGTTCTTTTTAACATCCTTCAGGTGAAAACCAGTTGTCCGAGTTGGCACTGTGGCCGTCTTCGTCGTTTCAGCAACCTTGATACCATCAGCAATTGTGCCTTGAACCTTACCACCGTAGATGTAACCACGGTATTTACCGTTCATAGAAACAATCTTGTAGTAGACCGTTCCCCGGTTCGTAACGTTCATGTGGTAAGCCCGGAAGTAGTCCGTTGAGTTCTTAGATTCTGCTAACTTCTTAACCATAGTCTTAGAAGCAACAACTTTTGCGCCCTTAACCGTTCCCGGCTTAGAGTAGATGGCGTTAGTCCCCGTAACTTCAACGTTCTTACTCCCATTAGGAATAGCAGTACTAGAAACGATCGTGGCCTTAGAAGCAGCATCTGCCGTAGTTGACATGTTGGCAACTGCTCCGAAGCTCAGAACAGCGGCACCCAAATACAATGACTTCGCTAAACGTGATTTCATCAATTTTCTCCCCTAAAAATTTAGTAGTTGAACATCAATTAGTATAGCAACTGACCGGCTAAAAATGGAAGAGTATATTTAAAATTTCCTATGTAAATAGTTATTGTGGGTTATTATCATATCTTTAAAAACCGATGTTATCTCAACAAAATTGTGGACTCAAGAATCTCTTCATGCCAGAAAATAATTTAATAAATATGAGAGGTATTCTCATATCCAAGTAAAACATACTAAGATTAAATGGTCTTACGGAGCTAATCCTAGTATGTTTACTTAACCCAGATCATCATTCTTCTTACTAACCTGATACCACTTCTTATCTTGATTACGTTCATTACCATCAGCATACTTTATGTTCAACACCTTCAGGTACATATAGAAGTCTGGAAATAAATCTTCGCTACGGTAATAATAGGATTGTAGTTTCGCTCTGATATCGTTAACAGCCGTTTCCAAGGTTTGAGGCCCACGTGGCATATTGATACTGTCACCATCTGGCAGGTTAGCATCCCTTATATCCGATTCAACTTGATTCTCAATATAACGTATGCTAACACACACTCTGGGAATCTTTTTTTGACCAGACAGTTCGTCCAAATCTAGCTTATCGAAATTCAGAAAAGCTCCTTTTTGAACTGAAATACGCCGATTTTGCTGACGCTTTGTTACCTCTTGAAATAAGGTATTCTTCCCATCCTCGCGCACAAAGAAAACATCAAGCTGAGGCTCATTTCCCGTTCCATCATAGCCATCAACCATAAATAAAAGAGATATAAATGGATTTTCGCTAACATCTACTAATGGCGTTCCCAGACCATAATGTTGTAATTCAGCCAGATTTGCTGCCCTTTTATCTTTTTCTGAAATCGGAAAGTAGGCAACATCCTCTGGAAACTTCTGAGCAATTGATTTGTAAATCTGCTCATAGTTACGTCTGAAGTCATTACTATAGCCACCACGACCACTTCTGAATAGAGAAGGTCTTAGTTTCCAATTTCCAGGTTGTCCACGATAGACCGTCTTATACCCAACTGGAATCCAATCATTTATTTGATCAATTATTTCCTTGAGCGTGTAGAAAACAGACCAGGACACGTGATCTTCCGTATAAGTATGATTTATTTCAAACTGTCTAAAGGCTTTCTTTAGATGACTACGTAAATCCTTGAGCAAAACACTGTCATGCTCTCTAGAATCTACTTCTATTCCTTTTAGCAAATAAATTAAATTGTCATCAAATTCCGTATTTGTAATTTTCAAATCAATGTTCAAAGTATCAAACACGTTCTCAGCTTTGTACAGATCGTTTTTAGATTGATAGTTATCGCTCACGGTCACTCACTTATCCTCAACAGGTACAAAAATACCCAAATTGTCCATTCGATACTTCATTGCCATCGTTGATACTTTTAATTTTCGTGCAACATCACTGATAATACTTTTTACATTCTGATCAGTTAGTCGCCTTTGGTCATAATTATTCTCCTTAATAGACGTGTTA
Source organism: Levilactobacillus fujinensis (assembly GCF_003946335.1). GTDB lineage: Bacteria > Bacillota > Bacilli > Lactobacillales > Lactobacillaceae > Levilactobacillus > Levilactobacillus fujinensis. The sequence continues at coordinate 446 of NZ_RHNX01000009.1, read as the reverse complement.
ACTTCAAGAACGACCATTGATTTTGGCATTAAAAACTGTGCCGCAAACGTATTCGCAAACACTTCATCTTTTCGATCAGCAACTGAATAGTCATTGGAATCATCATTACGATTAGCATGTCGTACATTCTGCATTGCGTGACCCAACTCATGTGCCATTGAGAATCGTTGTCGTTCCTTATTTTCAGAACTATCAATCAAGATGGTATTTCCAGAAATCTTTCCACTCCCATCCATCTGCTTATTAAATTTCACATTGAATTTAAGTTCTTCTAAAATGTGTTCAATGTCAATATAATCTTTCACTTCTTCGTTAGGGTCAAGTTCTGCATCTCTATTAAGCGAGTTTAATCGCTTAATAAACTCTGACTGTCAATAGCGGCGTAAAAATGTTGGAAAATGGCGGTTTGAAAATGTAGGTTTTTGGCGGTCAGTTTGTTGCTTTTA
>NZ_RHNX01000089.1 GCF_003946335.1 Levilactobacillus fujinensis | reverse complement strand
CAGCCCAAGTGGATTGGAAGGAAGAGATGACGCTATACTCACGTGATGGGAAGCCACATCACTTCAATGTCTTCCTTTACGTTTTACCATTTTCAAAGTTGAAGTACATTACGTTAGTCTTCGATCGGAGTCAGGATACTCTGTTCAGTTGCCTCGATGATGCCTTCGAAGCAATTGGTGGCGTTCCTCATGAAGTTTGGTTCGACAACATGAAGCAGGTCGTTGATCACTCAAAATCTAATTTTGGAAAGGCCGTGTTCAACGAACGATTTAAACAATTCTGTCAAGATGCCGGTTATAAACCAATTGCTTGTCGGCCGTTAAGGCCACAGACAAAAGGAGTTGTGGAAGCCTTGGCACGAACCATTGAACGTCTCCGGCCATACAATTATGAGTTCGATGACGACGTAGATTTGATTCATATCGTCGATGAACTCTGCGATGATTTGAATCACGAAGTATCACAATCAACAAACCAGGTTCCTTTAGATAAATTTGAGTACGAAGAAAAAGAGTACCTCCACGAACTACCAACTAACCTGCTAGATCCCTTCTTCGAAGAAGACATTACCCGTGTCGTATCGAAGGAATCAATGGTTAATTTCCGTAAGTGTAAGTACTCTGTAGATCCGCGTTACATTGGTCGGACAGTCAATATTGAACTATCTGATAATGCACGCCAACTTCAAATCTATTATAACGGAGAACCGATCCGTTCGCACGATATTACGACCCAAGCTTTAAATTATCATGAGGATGACCGTATTCAAATCCTAAAATCCGACCTCCTTAAGGGTCGGAATGATCAAGAAATTAAGGTATTTATCGCAGAACATCTATCTCAATATGATGAAGTGTGAGGAGCAAATAAATGAATAGCAAATTCCAGGAATTAATGACGAACTTAGATACTTTGGGTTTAGCCAAGATGCATGCGTATTTACCAGACTTTCTTGACCAAATCAACGAACAAGAACTCTCATTTACAGAGGCCATGCTTAAGCTCACTAACGTGGAGCTTGAATGGCAAGAACAACGTCAAGTTCAACGAATAGTTGAACGAGCAAGGTTCCCCCAGAATAAATATTTGAGAACTTTTGACTTCTCATTTCAGCCCAGTATTAATCAGCAAAAAATAAAGAGTTTTAGCGACTTAGCGTTCCTGGAGAAGCAAGAAAACTTGGTCTTTATCGGTAGTCCAGGCGTCGGTAAGACTCATCTAGCCATTGGAATAGGCATGGCGGCCTGCCAGCAAGGAAAACGAACTCTATTCATCAACTGTCATGACCTCTTACTAAGGCTGCATACGGCTTACGAGAAGGGTGCCCTAGACCGTTGCATTAACCGTTATGCACGATATGACTTATTGATTATCGACGAGATCGGATATTTACCAGTAGAGCATGACGAAGCCAACCTTCTTTTTCAGTTAATTAATGCGCGATATGAACGACACTCAACAATAATCACTAGCAATAGTGAGCTTTCAACATGGGTCGATATTTTCAAGAATCCAACAGTCACTGCCGCCATTCTAGACCGTTTAGTTCATCACTCCCATATCATCAAGATAACTGGGAAATCATACCGCCTAAAAGCAACAAACTGACCGCCAAAAACCTACATTTTCAAACCGCCATTTTCCAACATTTTTACGCCGCTATTGACA
>NZ_RHNX01000088.1 GCF_003946335.1 Levilactobacillus fujinensis | reverse complement strand
TCGGCCCATACTAAAAACTCCTCCCTAAGTAAACAAGCTTTAATTATTTGCTTGTCTACCTAAGTAGGAGTATAGCCAGTTGTCTAGCCTCTTTTTTGTCGAATTTAAAGGTTGCATGCAATCAAACCAAATCAATTCTCGACACAGAAGGAGAAGTTACCACCAATGACAACCGAAATATAGCTAGGACGCGCAAAACTACTGGCGACTCTGTGGTTCAAGTTCAGAACAGGCACGCTGCAGTCGAAGGTCAGCCCGTGGTCCGAACCAATCAAGCCAAGATTACCAGCGAATTTTGCGAAATCCCTAGCTCTAATCAAAAGTTAATCTTATACTAGAATGAAGAAGGGGGCGGAACATCAAATGATGAAGAAGAGTTCCGATTGTACTGAGATTTTAGTGGGTAAAGCCGCTAGCATGGACGGTTCCACGATTGTGGCGCGTAACGAGGATGGTTACGGTCCCATCAATCCCATCAAGTTTGTGGTCCACCCAGCAGTAGACCAACAGGGGGCGGCGTTCACGTCTGTCACAACTGGCGTTAACGTGCCATTGCCCGACCACGCCTACCGCTATACGGGGACGCCACAGGCTGACCAGAGTGACGGCCAATATGAAGAAGCCGGCATTAATGAGTTGAACGTTGGCATGAGTGCTACTGAGACGACGGCCACCAACGCCCGCGTGTTGGGTTACGATCCACTCGTCGACGATGGGATCAACGAAGAAGCCATGGTCACCTTGGTTTTGCCATACATTAAGAGTGCTAAAGAAGGGGCCCAACGCTTGGGCGCCCTGATTGAAAAGTATGGGACTGGTGAAAGCAACAGTATTTCCTTTAACGATCACAATGACATCTGGTATTTGGAAACGGCTGGGGGCCATCACTGGGCCGCAATGCGGTTGCCAGAAGACACCTACGCCATCGCGCCGAATCAGACGTTGATGCAAGAGGTCGATTTAAACGACACCGATAATTTTTTGGTCGCCACGGACTTAGTGGACTTCGTTGAGAAGAACCACTTGAATCCAGTACCAGGCACCTTTAACTTCCGCGAAATTTTCGGAACGCACGGTGAAGACGACGCGTACTACAACACGCCTCGGACCTGGTACGGCCAAAAGTTATTTAATCCAGAAATTACGGATCAACAGCCAACCGACCAAGACATGCCGTTTACCCGGAAGTCAGCCAAGAAGCTCGCCATTGAAGACGTGCAATTCTTCCTGTCTTCCCACTACAATGGGACGCCTTACGATCCGTTTGGGACCTTCGCTTCCGGCGACGCTGATGATCAGAAGAAGTATCGGTCGATCGCCATGGACCGGAACCAATGTTCATCGATCTTGCAAATTAGAAACGATGTGCCGGCCGATCATGCAGCAATTCAATGGGTCGCCATGGGCTTCTTCGCCTATGCGCCCTACATGCCGTTCTTTACGAACATCAACGACACGCCAGAAGACTACAAGAACACGACGACCGAAGTTTCTGTCGACAACGTGTACTGGTTGAACAAGACCTTATCCGTTCTGATCGAACCCCATTTCCACGAGTTCGTTGCGACGGTCAATGCTTTCCGTGATGGCTGTCAATCCTACGCGCGCGGTCGGGTTGCGGCTACTGATGACAATATCACCGGTGATGCCACGACTTACCTGACGCAGAGTAACCTGGAAACTGCTGGCGAAATCTCCAAGCGGACCCATGAGTTATTTAACGATTTGGTCAAGCAAGGCCTGTTGTTATCCAAGACAGTTTGGGAAAAGGGTCAAAACCTGTAATCGTTCATGAATGATTCGATTAGTTTTTAGATTAAACGTTTTAAAATCAAGCCAAATCGCATCTAAATAGAGGCTAAAAGGGGCTCTTTGTCAACCGGTGTTGATGGAGGGAATTTCGGAGGTTCAATTCATTTACGAATTGGGCCTCTTTTTTGTAC
>NZ_RHNX01000087.1 GCF_003946335.1 Levilactobacillus fujinensis | reverse complement strand
AATGGCTATATTGTGGATGCCGTCCTTAAGGCGGTGTTCAACGATGCTCATTGATTCAACTAAAGTTAGACAGATATTCATTGTTTGTGGGAAAACTGACTTGCGACGTGGAATTGACGGATTAGCAGCTATTGTTCAAGAACAGTTTGAGCTAGACCCGTACAACCAAGCGCTATATTTGTTTTGTGGCACTAGGAAGGATCGATTCAAAGCTCTTTATTGGGATGGTGATGGCTTCCTCCTTCTGTACAAACGACTTGAGAATGGCCGACTTCAGTGGCCGACCAACCAAGACGCCATTCGCAAGCTTAATTTCAAACAATTAACCCGATTGTTGAGCGGGTGGTCGCTTGACGCGACCATCCATAAAATTAGGCCGCCAAGACATGTAAGTATGACCACGGAAAGATAGCTATTTATTTTGAGAAGGCTATGGTAAACTCAAAAATAATTAGTATTGAATGGTGGGATAACTAATGACTTCTGAACAAGAGCAAATCGCTATGTTGACTCAAAAGGTAAAAGAACAAGCAGAAATTATCGATTACTTGACGAGAAAGCTTTTCGGGAAAAAGGCTGAGCAAATCGATCCAAATCAATTATCACTTTTGGACGAGGACGATGGTGTTTTTACCGAGCCAGAGCAAACTGGCAAAGAAAACCAAACAGATCAAGTACAGTCAACGAAAAAGCGCCAAAAAACACGCAAAGAAGTCCTAAGTCCTGATTTACCGGTTCATAAGACTATCGTTGATGTTGAGACTAAGCAGTGTCCTCACGGACACTGCTTAGTTTCCGTTGGTACAAAATTTGTTCGTCAAGAGCTTCACTTCCAACCAGCACAACTGTTTGTCGAAGAGGTTTATGCAAAAACCTATAAGTGCGAAGAATGTGAAGCCATTGATGGCCTAGCTAAAATGATTCAAGCACAAGTACCAAAGCCTTTAATCCCACATAGTTTGGGCTCTACATCACTGATAGCTGAAATCATTCATCAGAAATTTGAGCAAGGTGTCCCCCTTTATCGTCAGTTAAAGGATTGGCAGCGTCTAGGCGTTGACCTAACGGAGACGACGCTATCTAATTGGATAATCAAGACCAGTGAGTTAGTAAAACCATTATATAACTTGATTCGGAAATCATTGATGGCACAAGACTACCTGCAAGGTGATGAGACGCCGATTCAGGTTCTAAGAGAACCGGGAAAAAAGGCGACTACAAAATCCTTCATGTGGGTAGCGAGGTCAGTTCAGAAGTCCCCAGCCCAAGCCGTACTGTATGCCTATGGTGATACGCGTTCAGGAGAATTTGCCCAGAACCTCTACCGAGGTTTTACTGGGATCCTTCAATGTGATGGTTACGCTGGCTACAACTACTTAGAGGATTCTGTCATTCGAATTGGGTGTTTTGCCCATGTTCGACGCAAGTTCTATGATGCAGCAAACATCAATGGCAAGATCAGAATGAGTCGGCCATTAAAGCTATTGGACGAAATGTTTGCACTTGAACGACAATGGCAGCACTATTCTCCTCGATCTAGAAAACGTCGTCGGCATAGGCAACTGCGGAAATCACTTCGTAAGTTCTGGAAATGGATTGATCAAGCTGACGAATTACCCAAAAGTCGCCTAGGGAAAGCCATTATATATGCTCAAAATCAGCGAGTGGTACTGAATAGAATCCTTGATCATGGTGAGTTCGATTTCAGTAATAACGCTGCCGAACGTAATATGAAGAGTCTAGTGATTGGTCGAAAGAACTGGTTGTTCAGTACCAGCCAAGCTGGAGCGGAAGCTACAGCCATTTGGATGACTCTAATTGAGTCGGCCAAGGCAAGTGGCAATAATCCGCAAGACTATATTCGTTATCTTTTAGAAAGCATGTCTCAACTACCGATATTCGCAAAAGAATCAGAACTGGTAGCTTATTTACCATGGAATTTTACGCAGGATTCACAGGGAAAGAGTCAGTTAAATACAGTAGCCGCTTAGAGCATGGAAAGAAGAATGGCGCCCTCAAAACCCGAGGACGCCATTCTTCTTTTTTGGTCTAAATTTCAATACGGTCAGTTATTGGGTGCTTAC
>NZ_RHNX01000086.1 GCF_003946335.1 Levilactobacillus fujinensis | reverse complement strand
TCACCAATTTTATTTGATGAGGTAATCATATCGTGGATTTACCGCCAATCATAGACGGTCAGTTATTAGGTGCTTACGCTCCCCCTGCTGAGCGGTCCTAATGACCATGAGCGTGCAACGTTTAACTGACTACATTTTTTATATCAAAAAAGCCTCCCCAAATGGGAAGACTTTAACTGACGGTCCGTACGAGACTCGAACTCGTGATCTCCTCCGTGACAGGGAGGCGTCCTAACCAACTAGACCAACGAACCAAATATTGCGGGAGCAGGGTTTGAACCTGCGACCTTCGGGTTATGAGCCCGACGAGCTACCAGACTGCTCCATCCCGCGATAATATTAAATTGTGAAGATGACCCGTACGGGATTCGAACCCATGTTACCGCCGTGAAAGGGCGGTGTCTTAAACCACTTGACCAACGGGTCATAACTAAACGGAGAAGGAGAGATTCGAACTCTCGCGCCGCTTCCGCGACCTATACCCTTAGCAGGGGCACCTCTTCAGCCACTTGAGTACTTCTCCATAATGGGCCTAAATGGACTCGAACCATCGACCTCACGCTTATCAGGCGTGCGCTCTAAACCAGCTGAGCTATAGGCCCATATAAAGCGGGTAACGAGAATCGAACTCGCGACAACAGCTTGGAAGGCTGTGGTTTTACCACTAAACTATACCCGCAACATATAGAGTCAATTTAATGGCGCGGGACGGAATCGAACCGCCGACACATGGAGCTTCAATCCATTGCTCTACCGACTGAGCTACCGAGCCATTTGCCATTTAGTATTTATGGTTGTCACGTTTGGGCGAACAAACATGACAACGGTCCGTACGAGACTCGAACTCGTGATCTCCTCCGTGACAGGGAGGCGTCCTAACCAACTAGACCAACGAACCAATTGCGGGAGCAGGGTTTGAACCTGCGACCTTCGGGTTATGAGCCCGACGAGCTACCAGACTGCTCCATCCCGCGATAATATAAGAATAAAAGGAGGATGAGAGATTCGAACTCTCGCGTGATTTTACTCACCTGACGGTTTTCAAGACCGTTCCCTTCAGCCAGACTTGGGTAATCCTCCATAAAAACATACAATGCCCAACTGGTGATGGACCTTGTAGGACTCGAACCTACGACCGGACGGTTATGAGCCGTCTGCTCTAACCAACTGAGCTAAAGGTCCAGTTCAAGTCCAAATCGCGGCGGGGGGGATCGAACCCTCGACCTCTCGGGTATGAACCGAACGCTCTAGCCAGCTGAGCTACACCGCGAAATGTTAAATAAAATATTTATTTATTTAATCGGGAAGACAGGATTCGAACCTGCGACCCCCTGGTCCCAAACCAGGTGCTCTACCAAGCTGAGCTACTTCCCGTTAAAATGCACCCAGTAGGAGTCGAACCTACAACCTTCTGATTCGTAGTCAGACACTCTATCCAATTGCGCTATGGGTGCAAATAATGTTTCTTTGCTTAATACCGTTAGGTATTAAGCGGAAGACGGGATTCGAACCCGCGACCCCCACCATGGCAAGGTGATGTTCTACCACTGAACTACTTCCGCAAAATAATGCCGACTAGAAGATTCGAACTTCCGACCCCCTGTTTACAAGACAGGTGCTCTACCAACTGAGCTAAGTCGGCATAGCCAGTATCCATGTTCTATCTAATTGCCACTCACCTTAAGGTGAATGAGCCGTGACAGTCTCGAACTGTCGACCCTCTGATTAAAAGTCAGATGCTCTACCAACTGAGCTAACGGCTCAAATGGAGGATACAGGGCTCGAACCTGTGACCCTCTGCTTGTAAGGCAGACGCTCTCCCAACTGAGCTAATCCTCCAAATGCGCGTAGCAACGTCCTATCCTCGCAGGGGGCGATCCCCCAACTACTATCAGCGTGCTGAAGCTTAACTTCCGTGTTCGGCATGGGAACGGGTGTATCCTTCAGGCTATCGCCACTACACTACAGAAAGAACTTATTCTTTCAAAACTAGATATTATTCAATTATTTTCTTTTTGAGAACACCACGTTTTACAACTTGGTTAAGTCCTCGACCGATTAGTACTGGTCCGCTCCACGCCTCACGGCGCT
>NZ_RHNX01000085.1 GCF_003946335.1 Levilactobacillus fujinensis | reverse complement strand
ATTTCATTATGATGTATATGGCATAGTTGCTTTTCTTCGTGTTTAGGCTTACTATTTTGCAGTGCTATATTTCAATAATTAGCGTTGGGGGCAAGCAAATATGAATAAGCAACTAGAACGTGTTTCTTTTGCGGGGGCACTTGTTACTTTAGGAATTGTGTACGGTGATATTGGCACTTCACCATTGTATGTTATGAATGCATTGATTGGTGACGCCGGTAAAATGGAAAATATTTCTCCCAATTACGTGATTGGATCGATCTCGTTGATTTTTTGGACATTAATGATCATTACAACGTTGAAGTATGTTGTCATTGCAATGCAAGCCGATAATAAGCGTGAGGGCGGAATTTTTGCTTTATATGCATTGGTTCGAAAAAATTCAAAATGGTTAATTTGGCCAGCCTTGATTGGTGGGGCGGCCATTTTGGCCGATGGAACATTAACTCCTGCAGTAACTGTGACTTCAGCCATTGAGGGATTAAAAAAACAACACCTTGGCCCTGTGGTGTTTAGTAATTCTCAACATAACGTCTTGATTATCACAACAGTTGTTCTACTCGTATTATTTATGATTCAACATTTTGGAACAGGTGTGATTGGGAAATCCTTTGGACCAGTGATGATTTTATGGTTTGGCTTTTTGGCTGTCTTTGGAATCGTTAATCTAATCAATTATCCAATGATATTGAAGGCTATTTCTCCTTATTATGCAATTAGGATACTATTCAGTCCAGTTAACAAAGTGGGAATCTTTATACTTGGAAGTATCTTTTTGGCAACCACAGGAGCAGAGGCTTTATATTCCGATATGGGTCACGTTGGCAAGCAGAATATTTATGTAACATGGCCACTAGTATATAGTACCCTATTTTTAAATTACTTAGGTCAGGGTGCTTGGATAATTAGACATGCAGGTGATACTGCTTACAGGAACTTATCGAACTTAAATCCCTTTTATGAAATGCTCCCCGGAACTTGGCGCCTAGTTGGCATTTTGCTAGCCACACTCGCTGCAATTATTGCCTCTCAAGCGTTGATTACGGGTTCTTACACTTTAGTCGATGAAGCAATTGGCTTAAAATTTTTACCTAGAATGGTTATTAGACATCCAAGTAATATAAAAAATCAAATTTATATTGCAACTGTTAACTGGATACTATGTATAATAACAATTAGTGTAGTCTGGTTCTTTGGTAGTTCACAAAAAATGGAGGCCGCGTATGGTTTAGCAATCACTATTACCATGCTTATGACTACTGTGCTTTTGCATGAATTCTTAAAGAAACACCTGGCTAAGGGAACAGCACTTATAATTGCCTTGTTTTTTGGTTTTATTGAGTTAATCTTTCTAATTTCAAGTTTGGTTAAGTTTATTCATGGCGGTTATGTTACGTTAACAATCATGTTGGGCATTCTTTATATTATGTGGCTTTGGTACTTTGGAAATAAACGAAGAGACCATTATGAGAAAGAAAGCGAGTATGTTTCACTTCTTGACTATCGTGATCAACTCTCTAAATTAAGCGCAGACAATACAGTACCTTTGTTCACGACTAACTTAGTGTATATGACTAAAATTAAGGGTGATTACCAAATTAAGCGTAGTACCATGTATTCTATTCTCGACAGACAACCTAAAAGAGCTAAAGTTTATTGGTTTGTTACAGTCAATGAAACCAATGCACCTTATGAAAGTAATTATACAGTTGATTTACTTGAGACGCATAATGTTGTTAACGTTCAAATTTACTTAGGGTTTAGGAAATCTCAATCCGTTAGTGTCTATTTACATCAAATTGTAAATCATCTAGTGGAACAAGGTATTTTAGAACCACAAATACCCACGTATTCAACAGAGCGACAACGGAAAGTCGGCGACTTTAAGTTTGTTATTATAACGGAACAACCAGCAGATTTAATTGTCAATGATAAGTTAAGCTCGTTAGATAGAAGATTGATTGGCGGGCGCATCTATTTGCAGAAAATTACGGCCTCACCTATTTCATGGTATGGTTTGGAGTTTAGCAATGTCATAGAAGAAAGTTCTCCGTTATTTATTACTCAAGATCAGGATCAATACTTAATCCAAAAGAAAATTTATCATCGAGGCAGATTAAGTAAGACTGAAAAATGAGTATGCAGTAGTTTAAGTGCAACAACTAAGTTAGAAA
>NZ_RHNX01000084.1 GCF_003946335.1 Levilactobacillus fujinensis | reverse complement strand
CATCGGCCAAATCTTTATCAATCTTGACTTGGACCCGTTTCTTTTCCTTAACTGCCATGATTGTCTCATCTCCTTTCTTTTACTACTACCATTATACTACCTTTTGAGTACCTTATCAATAGATAAAGCCCTGGCCTCAAATCACTTGAGCTTGGCGTTGATCTAAAGGCTGAACTTTTGAGCTGGTTAGCCTGGCTAGCTCTGGCGCTCATTTAAAAGCCCCTATTCTTATGTTTAAGCCATTTAAATCTAACTTAAGTAAAATAGGTTAGTAAGTCTTAAAACCGCTTAGAAAGGATTTTGTAGCCTTTTAGGACTAGTAGTACAACCCACTGTTATCGTTGTCGGCCGACTTTTCTTCTTCGGGGTGTTTAGCCGCATATTCTCTAGCCGCTTGTTTATTCCACCAAATCCCAAATAGGTTTTGCATGGTGCCGTATAAGTAGTTCTCCACGTTCTTGATATGCTTCTCATTGCTTCTTAGGGCGTTAAAGTAGCGTCTTAAGGCTTTAGTCATCAAAGGTTTTAGTTCTTCGTCGTAAAGCGGGATTATGACGCCAATATCTTGATGATCCTTTTCAACTCGGTACTTAGCATTTAAGATAATGCCAATGAAGCGCCGCATTTGTTGCGGAGTGCGGCACCAGAAACTTAGTAATTGCACGGCTTCGGGTTCTAAGAAAACCGGTAAGCCACTGTCTTCATCAGTTAAGAAGTCATTAGCATGGTTCACCAAATCCTGGTTTTGCTTTTGAATTTCTGCTGGTGAGAAATTGGCTGTGGAAAAGTCCAACTTTTGAGTATCTATATTGTATCTATTAGTATCTAAATTATTAGTATAGTCTAGATCTTGTCTCTTTTTGAGAAGTCCGCTTGTACCAAGGGATTCAGGCGATTTTAATGGCTCTCGCTTAATATAAACGTCTTTTGCTGTTACTTCCAAATCTGCCAAATATAATCTATTTGGTTCGTTTTTGCCTGATCTTGGATTAAAACCCATATGTTTTTGATACAAAAGTTTTGCGTCCATTAATTCGTGTTTAATCTTATTGATTTTATTATTTGACCAGTTTCGTAAATCTTTTAGTTCATTGTTTGTGTATATGAAATATACGTTGTTATTTTCATCAACCCAATTATTGCTTAGTGAGTAACTTAGACGATCGCGTAACACCGAATAAAGTAAAATGGCACTATCGCTAAAAGATCGGTAGCGTCAAGAATCTTGTGTAAATGAAATGCCTTCGTACATATAATATGTATCTAACTTAAATAAATGATGCTTTCAAGGTGTCCTGGAGTCCTTTGAACCCTCGGTGGATCCGCTTCAGAGACTTCTCGTTATAAACATTAAACTGAGAAACCAGGAAGCGATCCAGTGAATCTTCCGTTGGAAATTGTTCTTTGTGGTGGGTGGTGCGCTTGAGATGCTTATTAAAGTTCTCAATCAGGTTAGTGGAGTATAGTGATTGCCGGATAGCTGGTGGAAAGTCCATGAAAGTGAGTAAATTCGGCATTTTAAGCAGATCTTTGATTAATTTGGGATAGGTCTGATGCCAGTTGTTGGCGAACTCATTCAGTTTCAGTTCGGCTGCTTCACGGTTGGCGGCCCGATGAACTTGTTTAAAGTCACTGATCACGGCCTTGCGGTCTTTTACGCGAACTTTGTTCATCAGATTCCGCCCAACATGAACCAGGCAACGTTGTCGTTTGGCTTTAGGGAAATGCCGATTCAAGCCTTCATCCAAACCAACTAACCCATCGGCCACAAACAACAGCACATCTTTAACGCCCTGCTTGATCAAGGTTCCCAGCAGTTCAGTCCAGATTCCAGTCGATTCCGTTGGCGCCACTTGGTAGTTCAGCACTTCTTTCGTACCATCTGGACGAATGCCAATCGCAATATGAACGGCTTCTTTTTGAACGGTATCCCGCTTTAACGGCAAGTAAGTGGCATCTAAGAAGATGGCCGCATATTGTGAAGCCAGTCGACGTTGCTGGAAAGCTTGAACCTGTTCATTGACGGCTTTAGTCATGTTGGAAACCGTGGCTTTGGAGTAGTGAGCACCGTACATTTTCTCAATGAGTTCGGCAATTTCAGCAGTGGTAATTCCCTTGGTATACAACTGAATGACCGTTGTTTCTAAATTATCACTGTGCCGACCGTAGGCTGGCAAGGTATGATT
>NZ_RHNX01000083.1 GCF_003946335.1 Levilactobacillus fujinensis | reverse complement strand
TAAACGTCTTTTGCTGTTACTTCCAAATCTGCCAAATATAATCTATTTGGTTCGTTTTTGCCTGATCTTGGATTAAACCCCATATGTTTTTGATACAAAAGGTTCGCGTCCATTAATTCGTGTTTAATCTTATTGATTTTATTATTTGACCAGTTTCGTAAATCTTTCAGTTCATTGTTTGTGTATATGAAATATACGTTGTTATTTTCGTCAACCCAATTATTGCTTAGTGAGTAACTTAGACGATCGCGTAACACCGAATAAAGTAAAATGGCACTATCGCTAAGATCCTTATATTTTTCCCCTTGGAGTAAGATCTGCGGCAAAGCGTAAAACTTTACTTCATAGGCCCTTTTAGCATTTGTAAAGTTGAAGTTTGATTGATCCATAATAAAAGCTCCCTTTCTTAACTGACACACGTCGTCTTAAAGAGAGTTGCTAAAACATCTGACTTGTTTTAAAATACAAATCTGATATGCTTTAACTGAATTACAAAGCGAACATTGGACGTGATCGGCTTTGTAAATTCACCGGCATGTGTCTATTCTGGGTTGCCCATACGGCAACTTTTTTTAATTTCTAACAACAAAAATGGACTAAATAGCATTGGTTAGCCACTTAGCCCATTGGATTCAATTTGTTTTTAACTATCCTTCACTTGTCCCATAGGACTGGTTTGCGGTATAATTAACCTACAAATTAAGAACAATGTTCAGACGATTTTAACTTGGCGGTCTAAATCGTCTGAATCTAAGTAGCTCGCTATTAGCTACTTGCTAAACCTAAAATCCCCGATTCCTCGTGAATCGGGGATTTTCTGTTTAGCTTGATCTATTTATTCGGTTGTTAAATTAATCTTAGTCTAGCATAGCGCTTACCTACAGGCAACCGTATTTGGTTCAGTGCACTTTACTAGCTTTTACCTAATTACAAATTAATTAAACAGATAAATTGCGTATTTGTTTGATTATTTATTTATTTGTTTAACCGCTAAATTGCATCTATGATTGAAGCTAAGAATTCTGAACGATTTTTAAATCCGTTTTTTCGGGCAGCCGTATCCATTTTTTTAAGTTGACTTTCAGTAATTGAGAAGGTCACTGATCGCTTACGCTCTACTTCCTTTCGGCTGATATTTTTCAAAAATGCAACTGCATCTTTCTTGTTGTCTTTCAATGTAGTTTCGTAACTTTCTCTCATTTCTTCGTCTTTTTTATGGTTGAATGAATCTAAACTCATAATCTAACTCTCCTTACTTGGTTTTATTTGCTAATTCTTGAAAAAGATGATCGGCGTGTTCTATGAACTTTTGGTTTTGTTTTAAAATGGATTCATCATGATTGGCCAATTCAAATATTGAAGCGTGCCTTGCAGTAGCTTTATTAAAGAGCTCTCTTTCAGGAATTATAGTTGCGACTGTTTCATCGCCTTCTATGTGTTTTAGCAAATCGCGAGACATGCTTGTATTATGTCTAATCATATTACCGATAAAGAAAAGCTTTGCGTCAACGTAAGTTTCGCCAGTTCGATAATCAAAAAGTGATTTTCTGAATTTTTCGAGTCGTGTTTCTAGGTCAAACTTGGCATTGTAGCCATGTTCACTGGGTGTAATGGGACTAAGCAGGTAATTACTGATAGCAATAGCGTTTTTAGTGATGGTGCTAAAATCTGGGTGCGTATCAATTAAGATATAGTCATAGTCGGTCAAGCTTAATGAATCGGAGTTGTTTTTAAACCACATGAACAACATCATTTCTTTGTTACTGTTATTTTCTAGATAACTTCCTAAAACATCTAGGTCTATAAAACCGGCTATTAAATCTAGATTCGGTCCGACACTGTCAATTTTTACTTTTTGAGCAGTGTCATTTTCTTTAAACGCTTCAGCGATGGTATTGTTTCGTCGTGTCTTTTCAAAAACGGTTGTTAAATTGCACTGATGGTCTAAATCGATTAATAGAACCTTCTTACCATGTTTGGCTAACCAATCACCATAATTTAAAGTCAAGGTTGTTTTACCAACACCACCCTTGATAGCAGTAAAAGTAATAATCTTCATCTTGATGCCTCCTTCATCTAGCTTAATTATATCATTATCAAGCAAACAAATAAACAATTTATTAAATAATTAACGTAACGATTTTGGCCGGTTTAATCATGTACTTCGGCAATATCAACAGCACTCATTCCCGGCTGATAAGGCTTGAACGGCTCTGGTGCAAATAGTCTGAGAGTGTGCCTTTTACCTAGTTGTTGATAGGGTGTTGTAGGTTATGCTGGCACCATCGCTTTTAATTCGTCCACGG
>NZ_RHNX01000082.1 GCF_003946335.1 Levilactobacillus fujinensis | reverse complement strand
GAAGCATCATTTATTTAAGTTAGATACATATTATATGTACGAAGGCATTTCATTTACACAAGATTCTTGACGCTACCACGTGCTATGATTGTATCAATAACTTAGCATATACTTGAAAGGGTGGTAGATTTGACAACAATTGCAGAAATTTCAAAGGATTTACACATATCAAGAGCAAGAATTTATCAAATAATAGATTCACTAGACGACAAAGACAAGCCTTTAAAAGATAGCGATAATAGATATATTTTAAGTCAAGATGTTGTTAATGCTATACATCAATATTATGCCAACAATACAAATAAGGATAAACAAGACAAAAACACGTCAAGCAACGATCAATTAGTTAATATACTTAGACGCCAACTTGACGAAAAGGATCAACAGATAAACAAATTTCAAAAATTATTAGACCAACAACAGCAATTGAACTTATCCAGTCAGAAATTACTTGAAAATCAAAAGTCAGAACAAAATATCAAAAGCAACACCACACAAATCCGTGAGAACGATTCTAAGGACGATAGCAATGATTCAGATACAAATATAAGCAAGCAAAACGAAAAGCCCTCTAATGAGACGAGAGAGAACTTTTGGAAACGGTTGTTTAGATAGGTTGTGAATATTTTTTGAGTAGTATGGGTGGCTTTTTTGAGTAAGTTAAGTGACAGCATTGATTGTTATATGATTGTGTATGTCCTAAATGGACACAAGCAACGCTCCTAAGCAAAGCCTGTATGTACTGATTTCAGAAAAGCCCTCTATTCCGCATAATAGAGGACTTTTTTGTGTGCATTCTGCTTAATTTAAACGGACAAGTATACATCTAAAAGGTGAACGTGTCGTCTGAGAGCACGTGATTATTTACTTTTTACTTTGTTAGCATCGCCGGTTTCCAAAGTCTGTATTTGAGTCGTAAGCGTATTTTGTTCAGACTCAGTTAACGATTCAAAAAAAGTTTTTTGTAATTGGGCTAATCCGTTTTGTTGAGTTGAGCTATACCCTAAAATTACCATAGCTTTCATAAAGTTTTTTAGATGATTGTCAATTCTGAGCGTAGTATCAAAAGTAACACCATCTATTTGTTTAGACTTCGTTTTGTTTGATTCGTTTAGAGAAGATATGGAAATTTCTTTTTGGGGCTGGGGCACCGATTTTCTAGGAATTATTTTGCTTTTATTTGAGTTAGGATTGTGTAAAAGTTCCACCATGCTAGTCCGTCCTTTCAACAATTTCTTGTGCCACAGAATCGTATAATCTAATTATTTTTTTATCGAACTGATCTTTTAGAAATACACCTCTGATTGAATATCTTTTGATTCTTTCCATATTACGAATTAGGGTTTTTAACATGTTTTCTTTCCCAAATTCTTCTTCTGCTACTTCTAATGTGCTGTGATCAACAGGCGCCCCATTCTTTAATAGCACAGGAAGTATACCGAGTAAATTCAAACTAGGTGCTTCGTATTCATCGATTACCTGTTCCTGTATATATTTTAGAAACGATTCGGCACCCTGAAGACTGTGCTCTTGAGTTTGAAGGATAATCAGAACCCAATCTGAAGCGTATAAGGCGCTATCAGAAATTAAGGAAATAGTCGGTGGCAAATCAAATACCACAAAATCATATTTTTCTTTTAGTGAAGCAAGTAGCTTGCTAAAATATGTGACTCTATCTTTATAATTATTTTTAAACTTTTTTTCCATAATCCGTGGGTACAATGAAAAATCTGCGCTTGATGGAATAAAGTCAATGTTTTTATCCAAAGTAACCAACGATCTTGATAAGTCCTCTTCTTGGATTGATGCAAGCAAGGTTTGATTAAATTTAATATCATCGTGGCCTAAATTAGCCGCGGTTTTAAAGTAAATATCTGTAGCGTTTGCTTGAGGATCGAAATCAATTAATAGCGTTTTTTTACCAGCACGAGCTAGTGCCAGGCATGCAAGCGTGGCATTTGTTGTTTTACCGGTGCCACCTTTAAAATTTCCAAAAGTAATTACTTCACCCATTATACTGACCTCCAATTAAGTATCCTAATATACAAGGATACTTGGATACAAGGATGATAACATACAAAGATACAAGGATACAAGGATACAAGGATACATTTATTCTCAAAAGCCGTTAAATTAAGATTGACTGCAAGTATCCTAATATACTTAGATACAAGGATACAAGGATACTTAGATACAAGGATATTAATATACAAAGATACAAGGATACAAGGATACATAAAAAGAAATGTTGATTTATCACCAAACAACGAGTAATATTGGTTACATAAAATAGAACATAAAAAAACACCCACCGACGGGAATCGGTGAGCGCCACATAAAAGTCATCGTTGTTTAATGACTATTATATCATGGCCGGTGCGATTTTTAAAGCCCTAGGGGACAAGCTGGGGTCTAAATCCAAGGGGA
>NZ_RHNX01000081.1 GCF_003946335.1 Levilactobacillus fujinensis | reverse complement strand
AGATTCGCTTTCTAAGATCGAGGTCGATTCACTTTCCGCTGATGAGAGCGACTCTGATTCTGACACACTTTCTGATTCTGACTCACTCTCTGATTCTGATTCACTCTCTGATTCTGATTCACTCTCTGATTCTGATTCAGACTGACTCTCGGAGGTTGACTCACTTTCGGAAAGATATTCACTTTCTGACTCACTCTCGGAGGTTGACTCGCTTTCTAATATCGAGGTCGATTCACTTTCTGCCGACGAAACGGATTCTGACTCGCTAGCTGCAAGTGATTCTGATTCACTCTCGGATTCTGATTCACTCTCCGATTCTGATTCACTCTCCGATTCTGATTCACTCTCCGATTCTGACTCACTCTCCGATTCTGATTCACTTTCTGACTCAGATTCACTCTCGGATTCTGATTCACTCTCGGACTCAGACTCACTCTCTGATTCTGATTCACTCTCTGATTCAGATTCACTTTCTGATTCTGATTCACTTTCTGACTCAGACTCACTCTCGGACTCAGACTCACTCTCCGATTCTGATTCACTTTCTGATTCTGATTCACTCTCGGATTCTGACTCACTCTCGGACTCAGATTCACTTTCTGATTCAGATTCACTCTCCGATTCTGACTCAGACTCACTTTCTGATTCAGATTCACTCTCTGATTCTGACTCACTCTCGGACTCAGACTCACTCTCCGATTCTGATTCACTTTCTGATTCTGATTCACTCTCGGACTCAGACTCACTCTCCGATTCTGATTCACTTTCTGACTCAGACTCACTTTCGGACTCAGACTCACTCTCCGATTCTGATTCACTTTCTGATTCTGATTCACTCTCGGATTCTGACTCACTCTCGGACTCAGATTCACTTTCTGATTCAGATTCACTCTCCGATTCTGACTCAGACTCACTTTCTGATTCAGATTCACTCTCTGATTCTGACTCACTCTCGGACTCAGACTCACTCTCCGATTCTGATTCACTTTCTGATTCTGATTCACTCTCGGACTCAGACTCACTCTCCGATTCTGATTCACTTTCTGACTCAGACTCACTTTCGGACTCAGACTCACTCTCCGATTCTGATTCACTTTCTGATTCTGATTCACTCTCGGATTCTGACTCACTCTCGGACTCAGATTCACTTTCTGATTCAGATTCACTCTCTGATTCTGATTCACTCTCGGATTCTGATTCACTCTCTGATTCTGATTCACTCTCTGATTCAGATTCACTCTCTGATTCAGATTCACTCTCTGATTCTGACTCACTCTCTGATTCAGATTCACTTTCTGACTCAGATTCACTCTCGGATTCTGATTCACTCTCTGACTCAGACTCACTCTCGGATTCAGATTCACTTTCTGATTCAGATTCACTCTCGGATTCTGACTCACTTTCTGATTCAGATTCACTCTCGGATTCAGATTCACTCTCGGATTCTGACTGACTCTCAGATGTGGATTCACTTTCGGAAAGATATTCACTTTCAGACTCACTCGTCGAAGCAGATTCGCTTTCCAATAACGAAGTTGATTCACTTTCCGCTGATGAAAGCGACTCTGATTCTGACACACTTTCTGACTCAGATTCACTCTCGGACTCAGACTCGCTCTCGGATTCTGATTCACTTTCTGACTCAGATTCACTCTCGGACTCAGACTCGCTCTCTGACTCAGACTCGCTCTCGGATTCTGATTCACTTTCTAATTCTGACTCACTCTCTGACTCAGACTCACTCTCGGATTCGGATTCACTTTCGGATTCAGACTCACTTTCTGATTCAGACTCACTCTCTGATTCAGACTCACTCTCTGACTCAGACTCACTCTCTGACTCAGACTCACTCTCGGATTCGGATTCACTTTCGGACTCAGACTCACTCTCGAACTCAGACTCACTCTCGGATTCTGATTCACTTTCTGATTCAGATTCACTCTCGGACTCAGATTCACTCTCGGATTCTGACTCACTCTCGGACTCAGACTCACTCTCGGATTCTGATTCACTTTCTGACTCAGATTCACTCTCGGATTCAGACTCACTCTCGGATTCTGATTCACTCTCGGATTCTGACTCACTCTCGGATTCAGACTCACTCTCGGATTCTGATTCACTCTCGGATTCTGATTCACTCTCGGATTCTGACTCACTCTCGGATTCTGACTCACTCTCGGATTCAGATTCACTCTCGGATTCTGACTCACTCTCGGATTCTGACTCACTCTCGGATTCTGACTCACTTTCTGATTCTGATTCACTCTCGGATTCTGATTTACTCTCCGATTCAGACTCAGACTGACTCTCAGATGTGGATTCACTTTCGGAAAGGTATTCACTTTCTGATTCACTCGTCGATACAGATTCGCTTTCTAAGATCGAGGTCGATTCACTTTCCGCTGATGAGAGCGACTCTGATTCTGACACACTTTCTGATTCTGA
>NZ_RHNX01000080.1 GCF_003946335.1 Levilactobacillus fujinensis | reverse complement strand
TTATTCTAATGATAAACAAAAAATCTGTCATCATTAATAGATAAAAATCTATTACCAACAACAGATATTGTAGAACCAATAAAAAGTCTGAATCTTCGGATTCAGACTTTTTTGTGTCTTCTAGTAAGTTTTTTATAAGTTCACTGTATTAATTTCGCTTTTACGAGAGATTATTGGTATACTGAGAGGCGTCATAGAACTATGACAGGTAAGTTCTATAAAATCTACTTTTTATTTTGGAGGAGCACAAAATATGCAATCAAGTTTAAAGAATTCACTGTACTTAGGTTTAGCTGTATTGAGCTTAGGTGCCGTTACTGCAGTTAGCACTTCTGCTAACGCTGCATCAAAGGCTTCTATTAAGTCTGATGTTACGATGACGACTGCTGCTGAAACGCGTAATGTTGAATCTACGGGGACTAACGCACTTTACAGCAAGCCAGGTACTGTCAAGGGTGCAAAGGTCGTTGCTTCTAAGACGACGATGAAGAAGCTTGCCGACTCCAAGAAGTCAACTGACTACTTCCGTGCTTACCGTGTTGCTGTTACTAGCAAGGGCTCTGTTTACTACAAGGTCGTTACGATGAACGGCAAGTACCGTGGTTACATCTATGGTGGTAAGAGCACTGACACCTTTGCTGGTGGGATCAAGACTGCTAGCACGACAACTAAGGCTACCCTGCCTACTCGGACTACTGGTTTCCACTTAGTTAACGCTAAGAAGAACACCCTTTGGACTGCCCCACAAAACACCCAATACAAGGCTAAGAAGGTTAGCATGTATGGTGTTAAGGATTCCGACACGTTCAAGGTTTCCGATGCTGCTACTAAGACGCGTGAAGGTAGCTTGTACTACTACGTAACTGACGAACAAAACAGTGCTGTTTCAGGCTGGATTTTCGCTGGTACTGGTTACAGTGCTACTGCGACTACTTTTGGTGGTTTATCAACTAGCTCTGCAGAAGCCGCAGCTACTAACGACAACAGCGTTAAGGTTGTTTACCAAAACAACGGTTCCCAAGTTGGTACTGCAACTTGGATCACTGCCAAGGCTGGCACTAAGGCCGGCGCTTCTGCTAGTGCTGACAAGAACGCTGCAGGCTCAACTTTAGCACAATTTGCTACTAGCTCGGTTCCTGCTGGTTACCAATTGACTAATGCTACTGTGTCAACGACTAACGCTACTTACGGCAACACGCTGTATGTTGATGTTACTGCCGCTGCAACGTCCAAGGTTAGCTTGAACGTTGAAAGTGTTGACAACGCTGGTGTTTCAATCTCGAGCCCATTAACGACTGGTGCTTTGAACTCTAGTGAAGCCTCTGTTACGCTGAACGCTGCTGGTATCAAGGCATTGTCTGGTACTAAGGGCGCAACGATTTCTCAAGACAACTTGGGTGTCATTGCTTCTGGCTTCAGCACGACCTTTAAGGGCACAAAGAACTACTACGCTGCCAATGGTGATGCTTACCACTACGAATTCACTTTCAACCCATCAAACTTCAAGAGCGACAACCGGGTTAAGACTTATGGTGACACTTTAACTGCTAGCTTTACTGCTAAGGCCGTTAAGGGTGCTGCTTCTACTACCACTGTTGATAACAGCTGGTTAGCTTAAGCCTAGTCTAAATTGATTATAAGAATCCCAGATCACGTCGGTGGTCTGGGATTTTTTTGTTATGAAATTATTTGTAAGACGTTTTATTCCAACATTTCGTAGCGGCCCTGTATAGTAAGGAGATGTAGCGAAGAAACACTGAAACACATATGGTTGCGGAAAATATTTGTTAATGGGGATTCTTCAAGGGGGAGCGAACAATGGCTAAATTGATTGCACGGGTGACCCATCAAGATTTGACGGGAGCACCAATTGAATTTAATGTGATTGAAGTCGATGAAGAAGTAGTGATGTTCGATGCGCCACTAACCAACACACACCGTTACTGGGTACCAGCTACGGTCGAAATTGATGACGAGGAAGAGTATTTAGAACCCGTAGATGATCCGGACTATAATTTTCGAATGGATTTTGCGCTCTATCGGGATAAATACCACTTTTTACTACCGGATGAGATTAAGCTGGTTCGTAAGCGGCTGGGATTGACGATTAGGGAAGTTGGTGTTGTTTTAGCGATTGATCCACAGCAATTGTCAGAAATCGAGGACAACGTTGCGTTGCAATCATTTGATCAAGAGGTTAAGCTGTGTTGGCTGACGAAACGGAGCTTGTTTGCGGAAATCGTTGATGGACATCGTGAGTTGATTCGGGAACGTTGTGTTCGATATGGTGTGAACGCAGACGATTTGTTTAAGCGGGTATTACACGCGTAGATTAGATTGTTTTGGAAAAAAGAGTTAGGAATGTCAGCTCGGAAGGAGTAGCATATTAGCTAGAGTTATAAAACAGATAATTATCTATTCGACATGAAGCGTGTTATTTTTACTGTGGCAGGATAGATTAAGGTTAGGAGGCCAATGATGAAATTAAGTGAAGTGTATTCGTCAGATGTATATGGCGGTTGTAAAATGTAGGAAAATGGCAATTAGAAATTGTCGTTTTTCCTACATTTTTTGATATCATAAA
>NZ_RHNX01000008.1 GCF_003946335.1 Levilactobacillus fujinensis | reverse complement strand
GCTTGAATAGCTCATCGATTGTTGTTACATTTTTTAAAGCGAATTGACTTCGCAAATAAATATTTTGGGTTTGATACCAAGTATCAAACCGCCCTACACATATTTGGTTTGTCGAAACAATGTTCAGTTTTCAAAGGTCTACCAGTCATCTGCTCTCGCAGACAACTTAATAATCATATCATTTAATCAATATGATGTCAACAAGAAGTTTGATTTAACAACGTTTCTCGTTGATGTGCTGTCGAGACGCGACAACTTAATCAATATAACATTTTGTTATCGTGACTGTCAACAACTAATTTCAATCTTTCGAATTGGTCTAGCTGATGAATCGCCGTGACAACGTATATAACTATACCAACCACAGCACATCACGTCAACTAAAATCAGCAAAAAATGTAAACTATTTTCAAAGACGAATGGCAACTATGAAAACAAGAAAAAACGACCGAGTTCACCGGTCGTTTTGCCAGGGCACGCCTGGAGATAGTTCGTTTCACAAATCACTTCATTTTCAACGTGGGGACGACCCCAACCAAGAAAACGACCGCAACTCCCCCATTGACTACCGCACAAATCAAAAATAGTAATGGAAACGATGTAAATTGCCCAATAACCACCCCACCAATGACTGGGCCTAGCGCTTTGCCTAATGAAGAAAAAGCGTTGACCAATCCCTGATAGCGACCTTCATTACCTACCGTGTATAAATTGATCAGTGCGGGGACTCCCGGAACGTAGACCGCCTCACCCACCGTAAGCAGCGTCATTGCCGCGAATAAGGCACCGACACCAGAAACACTAATTAATAGAAGAAACGAACCACCAATTGCCACTAAACCACCCAGGATTTGCCAAGGTAACACCCTGCTACGACTAACTTTAGCCATCAACGCCTGAACGACAATTAAGAGGATCCCGTTATACACCCACAGATAGCTATAGAGTTTGATGCCCAATCCCTCATTTTGAATGTAAACTGACACGTTGCTCATCCATTGGGCGTAGGTCATCCACATGAACGCTAGGCTCAGTAGAACAATCACCAGGCTAGTCCGCGATATTTTTCCGTGAACGTCTGGCACCCGGCTAACCGTTGGCTTAGACTTCCGTGGTGTTTGCCCAACCGATTGTCGCTCGAAGCGACCAGCACGCCACTCCCACAGAAGGGCTGCTAAGACGTAGCAACTCAGCAGTAACGCAAAAATTGGTTTCAGACTATTATGGTAGAGAACGCCAATGCTGGCCGTCCCCACGACTAACCCAACATTAATAAATATGTAGAGGAGATTAAATAAACGACCATCCAAATGGCTCAGCTGTGCGGTCATCGCCGTAATTAGGGTAAGCATCCCCCCAGTCAGTAGACCGAAGATAATCAAGACGATGGGATAGGCAACGATGCCATTCCAAAAGAAACCAACGACCGCATCGCCGATCAACCCTAACAACATGCCAACACCAACGGTCCGTGCCGAGTAGTGATCCGTCAACACACCCCCAAGATACCCGCCCAGAACGTTACATCCAGAATATGCAGCAAGGATAATGCCACTCTGGACTAAATTCAAGTGCAGGTCGCCGTGGAGGTAAATCGTCGTGAGTGGCCACATGACACTGTAAGCGGTATTCACCAGAAATCCTAATAGGAGTAACGGCCACATTTTACGCATCAACTTTAACATGACTCTCTATTCTGCCCCCTCTTATCTGACTAGTTGTGCTAAGTCTATCATGTTTCCCCCGGGACTCGAAAGGGTGGGATAGAAATCAATTTGACCGAAAACGGTAAAAACGAAACAGCCATTGTTTTGTAAGCGTCTTCATTCATTCAATCCCCCTTTATGGCTTGCTTATTACGCCAAAATCAACTAAATTTAAGGGAGGTCTGGATTCATTGAACTTTTGAATCAATACTTAATAGGAGGACACAACATGGGTAACAGCAAGAATAATAATGCCACGCCGACCGATCTGAATGATCAAATGCAGGTTCGTCGGGACAAAATGAACAATCTACAAGCACAGGGCATCGCGCCTTTCGGTCACCGCTTCGACAGAACTGACGACAGTAAGTCGCTCCAGGAAAAATACGACAAGTACGATAAAGAAGAGTTGATGGCAGACAAGCATTACGTTGCTGTTGCGGGTCGGATTACCGGTAAGCGTGGTAGCGGCAAGGCCGGCTTCATCGATTTACTCGATAGAACTGGTGTCGTCCAAGGTTACGCGCGGCAAGATGAACTGGGCGAGGACAAGTACGCCCTTTACAAGACCCTCGACTTAGGGGACTTCATTGGCGCCAAGGGTTACGTCATCAAGACAAATACCGGCGCCTTAACCCTCCGTTTCACTGACTTCGAATTCTTATCTAAGGCTTTACGGCCATTGCCAGACAAGTACCACGGCCTGACAAACCCCGAGACTATCTACCGGCAACGGTACTTGGATCTGATCGCCAACCAAGATAGCTTCGATCGCTTCATCAAGGTGACGCAAATCAAGAAGGCTATCCGCGAATACCTGGATAGCGAAGGTTACTTGGAAGTTGACACCCCTGTCCTACAGACGGAGGCTGGTGGGGCCGAAGCACGGCCATTTGTCACCCACTCCAACGCCTTTGATATTCCATTATACCTGCGGATCGCCACGGAGCTTTACCTGAAGCGCTTGATCGTCGGCGGGATGGAAAAGGTCTACGAACTGGGCAAGGACTTCCGGAATGAAGGGACCGACTTACGTCATAATCCTGAATTCAACATGGTCGAAGTCTATACGGCTTATGCAGACTACACGGACGTGATGGACTTAACTGAAAACATCTTCCGTTTCGTGGCCAACAAGGTTAACGGTTCTGGCCAAGTTTCCTACCAGGGCAAAGACATCGATCTAGATTCCGAATTCAAACGCGTTCACATGGTCGACGCCGTTAAGGATGCGACTGGCATCGATTTCTGGCAACCAATGTCTGACGCTGATGCTAAGAAGTTAGCTGCGGAAAATGGCATTCACTGCGAACCTTACTGGAAGGTCGGTCACATCATCAACGCCTTCTTCGAAGAAAAGGTTCAAGATAACCTGGTTAACCCAACGTTTATCTACGGCCATCCCGTTGAAATCTCACCATTAGCAAAGAAGAACCCGAAGGACCCTCGTTTCACCGACCGGTTCGAACTTTACATCGATGGTAACGAATACGGTAACGCCTTTACTGAATTAAACGACCCTGTCGATCAAAAGCAACGGTTCGAAGGCCAAGACGCAGAACGCGCCGCTGGTAACGAAGAAGCTCACGGAATCGACAATGATTACATTGAAGCCATGGAATACGGCATGCCGCCTACTGGTGGTCTGGGTATCGGGATCGACCGGATGACAATGTTGCTGACCGATGCAGCTTCCATCCGCGACGTGATGCTGTTCCCAACCATGCGGCCCAACGATTAATCACGAAAAGGGGCAATTGAATGAGAGCAAACCAGCTGATTGCGTTACTGCAGGAACATAACCTGTTCCTGAGCACAACGCTAAATTCAGACGACGTCGACTTTGCATCGTTAGCATACGACTCTCGCAAGGCCAGCGCCAACGGCCTCTTCGTCTGCAAGGGCTTCAATTTCTCAGTCGACTACTTACAGTCGGCCATTAGTAACGGGGCCATTGCCTACTTGGCTGAAAAGGACTACGGCGTTGACGTGCCGGTCATCTTGGTGACTGACGTGCGCAAGGCACTGTCCTTAACTGCCCAATTGTACTTTGGCTTCCCACAAAACGATCTATTTCTGATCGGCTACACCGGCACGAAGGGTAAGACGACGTCGACGTACCTGACGACGAACATTTTGAGTCGCACCTACCCGCAACAAGTGGCGATGTTCTCAACCATTAACCACATCATCGGTCCCAAGCCGGAAGACCAATTTCGCGCCCATTTAACAACGGCGGAGTCATTTGACCTCTTCCACGAAATGCGCCAGGCGGTCGACAACGGCCAAAAGGTGTTGGTCATGGAAGTGGCGTCACAGGCCTACCTCCTGGACCGGGTATACGGGTTGACGTTTGATGTCGGTATTTTCCTCAACATCTCGCCCGACCACATTGGGGTCAACGAACACCCGAACTTCGCCAACTATCTCTTTTGCAAAATGCAGTTGATGCTCAATTCACGGAATTGTATCGTGGATGCTGATATGGACCATTTTGAAGAGGTCTACGCGGCGGCTAAGGTTTCAACGGCACCGGAAAACATCTTCACTTACGGCTTCGATCAGGACGCGGCAACGCTCTCAATCACCAATAGTGAGGCGACATTGACGGATAGCCAATTTGGCTTGACGGTGCATTCAAAGGACGACCGTTTGGCTGAACTCGCAACGTCCTACAACGTTTCCGTTCCCGGCGATTTCAACCAGAGCAATGCCACGGCGGCCATTCTGGCTAGTCGCTTGGCTGGTGCATCTGTCGCGGACATGCAAGCTGGGCTGGCAAATACCAGCATTCCCGGTCGGATGGAGTCGATGACCACCAAGCACCATGGGACGATCTACATCGATTACGCCCACGACTGGGGCAGCATGAACGCCCTGCTGAGCTTCCTCCATACCCAATTTCCGGACCACCACATTACGGCGGTGCTCGGCAGTACTGGGGATAAAGGGGAAGACCGGCGTGAGGGGTTCGCCAAGGCATTGAACGATTACGCCAACACGGCATTCTTGACGACGGATGACCCGGGTCATGAAGATCCCATCGCCATTGCCAAGGAAATTGATAGCCACATCGACCACAACAAGGTCAGTGTGACCATCATTCCCCGGCGTGAGGATGCCATCCAACACGCCATTACCAGTGCGACCAACCATGATTTAGTGGTTTTGGCCGGTAAAGGCGAGGATGCTTACCAAAAGATCAACGGGGTCGACACGCCCTACCCTTCCGATCCAGTCGTGGCCCAAGAGGTCATTGACGGACTGGCAAATGAAAATTAAGCAACCTTTAAGTAGTACAAAAAGCGTTACGCGGGGATCAACTATCCTCCACGTAACGCTTTTTTGGTCTGCTTTGGGCCTGGCTAAACGGTCACCATTGCCTCTTGGTCTTTCAGCAGCCAACTATACGACGCCTAGTCCCAATATAACCAGCTGATAACCATAGTCTCAAACCGGTCGCAGTTCCCGTTTAACGGCGACGGCGTTTTCGTCGCTTCTTTTGACTATACTTGATCTGTTTAATGTGCTTCTTGTGGGTCAACTGGCGATCAGTCGTGAAGAGTTCGCGGCTGGCAGTCGGATGGGCCCGCAGATAATCTTGCGTGAAGGCATCGACGGCATCATGATCATCGGCATCGACGTTAGCCCGCTGCATGGCCGTGGTCAGGTCTTCAAAGAAGCCCTCCAACTTGGGGTCGTACATGGTAACCAACGCTGTGTGGTGTGAACCGACCCAGTCCTGTAACTCGGCCGCGTGCGTCAACTTGTTCTGCGCCGCTAAATAATCGAACAAGGTCGTCAGCGCAAATGGGACCAAGTTAAAGAGTGCGGGTACGCGATCCGCTTCATCCAGTAAGTGCGTAAAGGGCCCAAACATGATTTCATTTAACGTTTCGACGTCCCACTCGTTAGGTTGAAGATGCTTGCCAGTAATCATCAATTCGGCCGTTGTATGGACGATTGTGATAAAGTGCTGGAGGTCATCCGGACTGAGATTGGCCACATCTGATTGCGTCACCATCGCTTGGACCCAGTCCTCAACCAACGCCACAACCCCTTCATAGGCTTGCTGTTCCCCGGCCACGTCACCATGTTTTTCGACCAAGTCGGGCCGAGCTGCCTTCAACGCTGCTTCTAAATCGACGAGATTGGCCAATTTTTGGGCCTTAAAGTACGCTGCCAAAACCGGCACGACCGCCACAAAATACAAGTGTGGTTGATCGACCATGGTCGGTAGCGCCGCCAAAGTTCCGGCGACCTGTTGTGGCGTCCAGCTTCCCTGTGCTAAGTTGACCGTTTCGCGGACACGCTGCACATCATCAAGGATGGCTGCCGCATATTTTTGTTGATTAGCTGACAACCGGGCCAACCGCTGCGGCGTTAAAAATTCCGCCGGCGTCATTGGTTCAGCCGTTGAATCTGTTCGTTCCATAACTCGATTCCCCTATTCTTTAACCTACCCTCCATTATAATAGAAGACTCGCAGAATGGAAAATCTGGTTTGAAATTAGTCAGTACCACCGTTTTTCTCGGCTTTTTCTAAATTTACTAATTTTATTGCGCGTTGCCGCCTTTATTCGGCCAATATTGTGTGGCCTACCCAGCAGTACATACCAAAAGAAGCTCATAGCTTCCACCAGGCTACGGGCTCCTCTAGTTAACTTCACATCAACTCACTTTATTTTGCGGGAACGGCTTTTAACGCCGCTTCCTTATCCTTTTCATCTAACTCAACCGAGCTATTAATCATCGCTTCAACACTTCCAGCCTTGGCCAGATGTTTCTTGTAACTCCAAGAGACAAACGTGAAGCCGGCAATGATCGTCATGATTGGGTTGATATACGTGTAGAATGCCATAGGAATGTACTGCAACGCATCAACGTTTAACGTTCCTGAGAAGAAGATTCCACTAACCCCCCAAGGAACCAAAGCGTTGATGTCCGCACCCCCAGTTGCCAACGTTCGGGACAAGTATTTCCGATCCAATCCCAGCCGATCGTAGGACGACTTGAAGGTCGTTCCTGGCAGGATGATGGATAAATACTGTTCCCCAACCATCAAGTTGACCCCAATACCACTTAACTCGGTAAACAGAATCAATTTCCCTGGCTTGTTTACGTACGGTTTGATGCTGTCGATCAGCGTATGGACGACCCCGAATTTAATCAGTAGGCCACCCAAAGCTAAGGCAACAATAATCAATGATACGGACCCCAACATGTTGGTGATTCCCCCGCCGCTCATCAGTTCATTGACCGTATGGGACGGTGTTTTCGCAATATTTCCGCCCATTAATAAGTTACTGATACGGTTAACGCCGTAAGAGGGGTCCCGGATGATCACTAAAATCAGCGCCGTAATCGTTCCCAATAATAGGGAAGGAATTGCTGGAACTTGCCGCCAAGCCAACAGTAATAGAACCAGAATCGGGAGCAACGACCAGACCGAAACAGCAAAGGACTGTTCAAGGCTACTGGAAATGGCATGGATTCGACTCAGATTTGCTGTGTGGGAGGTGTTCCCCAAAACGAAGTAGAGAACCAAAGCGATTAGCGCGGATGGCGCAATCGTATGCGACATGTTAAACAAATGTTTGTACAGGTTGACCTTAGTTAATCCCGTTGTTAGGTTTGAGGTATCCGACAACGGCGATAAATTATTCCCCAGTAACGCACCGGAAACAATCGCACCGGCAGTTAACGCATCGGAAAACCCCAGAATGTGGCCGATACCCATGAAGGCAATGCCCATCGTGGAAACCGTCGTAAATGAGCTCCCGACGGTAATCCCGACGATACCACAGATAATAAAGACCGTTGGTAAGAAAAATTTGACGGAAAGAATGTTAAATCCGATGACCATAATTGTTGCAATTGTCCCGGAGGCCAACCAACTCGATACTAACAAGCCAATCATTAGAAAAATCAAAATTGGAATAATCCCGGGCGTAATCCCCTCAGTAATTCCGTCAAATATGTCTCCCCAGGAAACCTTACGGAAGTGACCATAGAACATTAACAGCGTAAAAACAAACAAAATTGGAATTTGGGGCGACATCTTCATCCCGATGATCATGGTCCCTAGAATGGCAAACATAATCACCATGATGACCAACGACTCTACCAGTGAAAAATGTATCTCCGGTTTCTTTTTTTCTTCCATAATAGTTACACCCCTTTAAGCGAAAAAGGGCTTACCAACAAGTAAGCCCTTTTCACCGAGTCAAAGATTTTATTTGTCGAGTGCTAGATCTGTGTTCACCTGTTCAATCCATTCAGCATTCTTGTTCTTATCAATGATAAGCGGAATGATGAAGAGGATTGCCGTAATGATAACCACGAAGATCGCTTGCATTAAGTTACTTGCAACCAAGGTCGCAGCAATAATCACGATGATACCAAAGAATAATAAACCAGCAACGAAGTAAGCTAAACCATTACCCGTCTTACCCAAACGATAAGGACGTTCTACTTCTGGTTGACTCTTCCGTAAACGGATGATTGCAATGGCAATCAGAACGTAAACCAAAGCATAGATGACAGTCGTTGCGTTCGTTAAGGTTAAGAAGACACCGTTAACGTTTTTCATTACCCCATAAAGTAAGGCGAAAAGTGAAATGCAGGTACTTTGCGTCAAGACAACGTTGCGAGAAACACCGAATTTGTTAGTCTTGTGGAAACCAAAGCTAGCAGGTAATTGACCAGCACGAGCAACTTGTGTCATGGCCTTTGAAGGACCCGTAACCCAAGCAGACAACTGAATCAGCACACCAATAACGACCATGAAACTAAAGATGTTGGCAATCATTGTTGGCCAGCCTAAGATCTGGCACCAGAGAACGATTGGTTGGGTGATGTTTGACAATTGAATCTTGCCTTCAGGCACAACGTTAGCAACCAAGATGGAGTTCATGATGTTCATCAGAACCAACCCAATCAAGGCAACGAAGATCCCACGTGTGTAGGTCTTCTTGGCATCGTGAAGCCGTGGAATGAAGACAGAAGACATTTCCAGACCCGTGTAGATGAAGGAAATGGCTGCGAAGTATTGTAACGTTTGCAGGTTGTCCAGACTTGGCATTAATTTGCCCCAAGTGAAGGTTCCCAGGTACCCATTAGGGTTGATCCCGGTCTTAATCATGGCAGCGATCCCCATGATCAGCATAATGACGATTGGAATGTAAACACCGAGCCAAACCCCGATGTTCCCACCAACTTTGGCCATATCGAACCGTAAGTTTAGGACGGTAATGATCCAGTAGAAACCTAAGATATTAGCGAGAATGAACCAGTGGTTATTCCCTAAAGCGACGTTACCAAAGACGTTCCCCCACAGTGGACCGATGGTTGAAGCCACCATGACCATCCCTGGGAAAATTTGTACCCAGAGCAACCATGCGGTAACGAAACCCCATTTTTCACCTAATGCTGACTTGACCCATAACTGCGGCCCACCTTCAGCTTGCATCATGGTTCCCAATTCCCCGGAAATCAGTGCAACTGGTAAAGCAAAGAAGACGACGGCAAAGACCATATAGGTAATTTGCGTCCAACCAGTTGCGGCAACTGAAGGAATCGAACGTACAGTAGCACACAGGGCCATGGTCATCCCAATAAATGTGCCGAGACTAAGTTTTTTAGCCTGATTATCCATGTTCGCGCTTCCCTTCAAATATTAAAATAAGATACTTAATAATAGCAGTAGGCCATTACCCCTAATGACCTACAATGAAACATTATGCATTTATGTGCTAAGCGTTTTCTTTTTGGTTAGCAGCTTCGTAGACCTTTTCAAGATCAGCTTGAATGGCCTTCTTGATTTCAGGTGCAAAGTAATCGAAGTTTTCTTTACGGTTCATGTAAGGCGTCATTACTGAGGCCCGGATGATCGTAACCTTTTCGGCACGGCGCCATTCTGATTCGCTGAAGCCTAAGCTCTTAACGAATTCAAGTGGACTGTCACCGTAGTCAGGAATAGCAAAGTCTGTATGAGAAACAATGTATTCTTTACCGTAAAGTGAGCCCTTAACATACGAAGCTTGTTCGTAGAAGGCGTGGTTCAATTGGTTCATTTCAACCAAGTCATCGTTGCCGTCTTCTTTCAGCACGTAATCAACCATGTTGAAGTCAGGGGAAACTAATGGGTGAACGGAAATCTTCTTGCCAGCAACTTCGAACTTCAAGTCTTTCAGGAAGTCGTAGTAACGGTGGGCGCCTTCAATTGAAGCACCTTCCAGCTTCCCATAACCAGTGACGTTCAATGGCAATGTGTGGTGTGCAGCCCATACGGAAGCGGCGGTAGCACCGGCCTTTGAACCTTCAAGAATGTATGCACCCAGTAAGGCTGGAATGTCGGCACCCTTTTCAAAGACGTAGGTTGCAAAGTAAGAAATCGTGTCCCGCATCCGAATGTCTTGGATAACGATCCCACCAGCAGAGTAAGGAACGTAGCCCATCTTGTGAGGATCAATGGTAATTGATTCTGCTTCATCAAAGGCCTTATACGCAGCGTAAACTTCTGGTTTGATTAATTCTTTGTCTTCAGTGAAGACGTGGTTTTCGGCGTGAACACGTTGAAGGTCCTTGTATGGGATAAACTTGTCGTTTTCATCCAAGAACAATGCCCGTGCATAACCACCGTAAGCAGCGTCAACGTGAAGGTAGAAGTAGATGCCTTCTTCTTTAAGTAACTTCTTCCGTAGTTCAACGATCTTGTCGATACCATCAACGGCACCTTCTTCGGTCGAACCAGCTACCCCAACGACCCCAAGAATTGGTGTCTTTTCGGCAGCAAACTTACGAATGATGTCTTCCAAAGCGTTGATATCCATCCGGTAGTTACTATCGATTGGAACCGGAACAACTTGGTCCAAACCAATACCGATAATGTCAGCAGCCTTCATCCATGAGTAATGCTTCGTTTGTGGTACTAACCACTTGCCTAAGCGTTGTAAGTTCTTACCGCTACGTGCGGAGCGCTTCTTCACTTCGTCAATCTCAGTCCCGGCATTTTCAAGCAGGTCCATGATTTCCTTGGTTGGCATGTTCAATAATTCCCAATCTGACTTGCCAGCCACTAATTCAGGGTTAACTTCCTTCATGGCAAATGGTAATGACTTGATGTTCCGCGCATACCAGAGGCCTTCCAAGTTAGCTAATGACCCATCAGCAACGATGTGACCCCAGCCGTAATCGTAGCCCATCATACGAGCAAATTCTTGGCCAACTTCTTCTTCCATTTGGGAGGTTGCTGGTGATGATTCATAAGCAACGTTGTTCCCATTCCATAACATGGCGTAGTTGTAAGCCAACAATGCTGGCATCAGCGTTTCAGAGTTCATATGGCCCCAGTAGCGACCAGCTGAATGCCAAGGAACTGATTCCGTCCGGATACGTTCGGACAATTGGTTCAGCACCGTCTTCATATGGTTGACCGTCTTCTCAAATTCTGGTGAAGATTGATCATCTGGTCCAATCATGTTCGGATCGGATGGTATGTAGTTCTTCCGCCAGCCTAAGTGTTCGTCGACCAACTTGTTAAGCATGTCTTTGTATAATTGCCCATTTTCTGCTTTGTCTCCGATAAACAGAGCATTTAAATCTAAATCCTTAAGTGATTTTGTGTCTTTTTCCATGTCACTTACCTCCTACAGATTTGTTTGTCCTTGTTCACCCAAAAGAATACGCTTTCATCGATACCCTGTAAAGGGTCTTTTGTTAAAATTAGAACAAGCTAGGACCGTTTATCGGTTTATGAGCACCCTCAAAGAATCAAAAAGCGGGCCTGATATACAATATCAGACCCGCTACAGGGTATCTCATTACAAAAAACTTATTTTTCTCTAATCTTCAACTTTTGCTAAGAAGTAATTCTTCTTCCCGCGCCGGATAACCATGAACTTGCCGGAGAAGTTATCCTTCGGGTTCAATTCAGCGTTGGTATCCGTAACCCGTTCGCCATTGATCGTGATCGCACCATTTTCGATGTCCTCACGTGCTTGGCGCCGTGAAGGTTCTACAGCCGTCGTATCGGTCAGTAACGTGACAATGTTTTCTGGCTTAGAGGTAATCGAAACGTTTGGAACCTTTTCAAAGGCCTCTTGAACTTCCGTCATCGTCAGCTTCTGAATATCACCGGCGAAGAGAATCTCTGAAATGTGTTTTGCGGATTCCAAAGCTTCTTCGCCATGCACGAAGCGCGTAACCTCTTCTGCCAGCCGCCGTTGTGCCAATCGTTGTTCTGGTTCATTCTCAACGCTATCTTCTAAGCTGCGAATTTCATCTTGACTTAGGAACGTAAAGAACTTAAGGTAACGAACAACGTCACGGTCATCCTGGTTAAGCCAGAATTGGTAGAATTCGTAAGGTGAGGTCTTGTCCGCATCTAACCAAATTGCACCACCAGCGGTCTTCCCAAATTTCGTACCATCCGCCTTCAACATCAGTGGAATCGTCAGGCCATAAACTTCTTCGTCGGAACCCTTGATCTTATGAATCATATCGATCCCGGCAGTAATGTTCCCCCATTGGTCGGCCCCACCGATTTGTAGTTGGATGTTATGTTCGTTGTGCAAGGTCAGGAAGTCCACGGACTGTAGGATTTGGTAAGTAAATTCCGTAAATGAAATCCCAGTGTCCAACCGACTAGCCACAATATCCTTGGCTAACATGGTGTTAATGTTAACTAATTTCCCGTAATCACGCAGGAAATCCAACAAAGAAATCTTGGACAACCAATCATAGTTGTTGACCATGGTTACGTTCGAGTCGCCACCAAACAGACGGTGCATCTGGCGAGACAAGGCCTTCACGTTATGTTGAACCTTATCCATGGTCTGTAATTGCCGTTCTGTCTTCCGGCCACTCGGATCACCGATACTCCCGGTACCACCACCAATCAAGATGTATGGATGATGCCCAGCCAGCTCGAAGCGCTTCATCATCATAAATGGAATCAAGTGCCCAATATGCATGCTATCACCGGTTGGGTCGACCCCACAGTACAACGAAATCTTTTTCTCCGATGTCAGCTTCTTCAATCCCTCAGCATCTGTCTGTTGATTGATTGCGCCACGCCAAGTTAACTCATCAATAATGTTCATTAGCTTGTTCCCCTTTCACTAAGTACCCAAAATTTTTTGGATCGTATAATCGATTGAAAACCGACTACACCTAAACAACCAAAAGATAGCTAACCATGAAAGCGTTGTCAAGTAGATATAAGAGAGTTATAGCTAGAAAACACGCCAAAAACTAGTCAACTAAATTTTTCATCTCATTAGAGGTCGCGAATATTGGGATCCTGCCGAATACTCGCAAATTGTTTTGCTTCAATTTCAGTTTCGCCCGTTACCACCTCCATTCCTTTCCTCGTAACAACTAATTGTTTACCGAACTTACGAATCGTCCCAGATGGAAAACGTTCCGGGGTTTTACGATAAACTTGACGCACGTAGTCATCGGCCTTCATCCACCGTTTGGCTGCCTCCATTGACGACATAATATCTCGATCTCTCAAATCAATCATACTTTGGGTCCCTCCAACAATAAATTTATATTACAAGCCAGTATAATTTATAATGCTAACTTAGTGTTAATTCTAATTAATCCCAACAAAAAACGCCATATGGGATTTGACCACATGACGTCGATTCTGGAGCTATATAATTATAACCACTATCTTTCGCGGAAGTCACTATCCCCACCCTCTCTAATTACAGTCACAAGCTGTTCGCTTACTCGCCAAACGCCAATGACGCTTGCTCCTAATGAAACTGCAATAATTAATAACGGCAGTAAGGTAATCGATGCCCATTTAGCTGCTGAAATAGTTATAATTAATGGTAATAGGATTACTAATGCTACTACCCCACTGATCAATTTTGCATGTACTGGGTGTTCTTCCACCACAGTCGTTGTTGCTTGGTTTACTTCTTGCATACTCATTCCTCCTATATAATAGTAGACTTTTCTTTTTCGCTACCCGTCAGTCTAGTGAATCAGCTTCTGTAGTTCGTCAACGTGGTGCCCGCAACCCATACATTCCAGTGTTGCTTCGCCAGAAACCTTTTTGAAAACAACGTCCCCACATTCGCTACAGTGCAGCTTGTCATCGGTTAAGCCTAAGTTTGCATTCTTCATAAGTCATGACCTCCCAGTCAGTATGTCTTGTATCGTTCTATTGCTTGTCGATTTGGTGACCACAACTGGTACATTCTAGCGCTGCTTTCCCAGCGACCTTAGTGAAAATAACGTCCCCACATTCGCTACAGTGCAGCTTGTCATCGGTTAAACCTAAATTTGTATTTTTCATGAGTCATTACCTCCCAGTAATTGTCTGAAATTCCGTTTGCATCATGTTAGCAGGCCAACCTTATCTAGTGCTTATCGACCTGATGACCACAGTTTGTACATTCAAAAGCTGTTTTCCCAGTGACCTTAGTGAATGTAACATCACCACATTCGGGGCAGTGTAGCTTGCTATCGGTTAAGCCTAAGTTGGTATTTTTCATGAGTCATTACCTCCCAGTAATCTTGTCAGTCGTTTTCAATTAGTGCGTCAGTTTTTCCAATTCTGCCATCTTGTGGCCGCAATTCGTACATTCCAACGTT
This sequence comes from Levilactobacillus fujinensis, assembly GCF_003946335.1. GTDB lineage: Bacteria > Bacillota > Bacilli > Lactobacillales > Lactobacillaceae > Levilactobacillus > Levilactobacillus fujinensis. The sequence continues at coordinate 76,394 of NZ_RHNX01000008.1, read as the reverse complement.
GCCGTTCCCGCCAATTTCTTAAAGACAATATCCCCACATTCAGGACAGTGCAGCCGATCATCCGTTACGCCTAAGTTCATATCTTTCATCATCCAATGCCTCCAACTAGTTTGTTTAACATCAAAAAAGACGTCCTTTCTATATACAAAATAGAAGGGACGCCTTTTAGCGCGGTACCACCCAGCTTCAGAGACTTTCAGCCTCTACACTTTAATCCCCGATAACGTGGAGATACCCCGAAGAAACAACTTTCGTATTTCGTTAAACCTACCCTGCATGGCTTGCACCGACCGCCAATTCTCTGAGCTCCCAGATAGATCACTACTTCGTTTGAAAGATTTCTTATTCGCTTTTTGATGTTGGGTACACTCTATCATGAACAGATTTGAATTGCAAGCGCCAAAATCACGTTTTTTGTAATTAACTCTCGGTTTCTAGTATTAATTAGTAAATCCAATTAGCTAAGAATCCAGTGATAACAAGCGATTAGATTATTTCTCATAATTAACCCGATACCGGTCGAAAAAATTTAAGAAAATTCAAATCTACTGGTAATTACGGGGCAATTTCAAGACAAATCTCGCAAAGTCGGTTATATTAGAGATTCGGACATTATCGGAAAAGGAGAAACTAATAGCATGGCAGAAGAAGTTGTAATTGTTAGCGCGGTCCGGACCCCCATCGGAAAATTTGGTAAGAATTTCCGGTCCGTTTCCGCCGTTCAACTGGGGACCCTCGCTGCAAAGGCCGCCATCGAACGAAGTGGTCTCGCACCCGCCATGATTCAGCAGACCATCTTTGGCACGGTTCTGCAAGCCGGCCAGGGACAAAACGTTGCTCGCCAAATTGAACTTCACGCCGGTATTCCCGTTACGAGTACCGCGATGACCGTTAATCAGGTCTGTGGCTCTAGCTTAAAAGCCATTCGTCTCGGCCAAAGCGCCATTCTATTGGGTGATGCGGACGCTGTACTGGTCGGCGGCACGGAAAGTATGAGCCAGGCTCCTTATTTAAGCCCCCAGTCGCGGTTTGGTCATAAATTTGGTGATATGACGCTGGTCGATAGTTTGGCCAAGGACGGCTTAGTAGATGCGTTTGATGACATTCCTATGGGGATTACTGCTGAAAACGTTGCTGCGAAATACCACGTTAGTCGTGAGGATCAAGACGCTTTTGCCCTTCGCTCACAACAGAATGCGACCCAAGCACAATTGGAACACCGCTTCGATGCTGAAATCGTTCCGGTCCCGGTTGGCGATAAGCTCATTACAACAGATGAGGCCGTGCGAACAACCACCTCAGCTGCCCAATTGGCAGCCCTGAAGCCCTCATTTAAACCCGATGGTACCGTCACTGCTGGCAATGCTGCCGGACTCAACGACGGCGCTGCAGCTATGATCCTTATGCGTAAATCGACGGCCATCGCGGCGAACATTCCTTACTTAGCAACACTTACGGGCTATCAGGAAGCTGGCATTGATCCAGCGATTATGGGCTATGCCCCCGTCTATGCCATTCAAAAGATGCTCGCGCGCACACACGCGACGATAGCCGGAATCGACCGCTTTGAAATCAACGAGGCTTTCGCTGCACAATCCGTTGCCATTACCCGCGATTTAAAAATACCGACTCATAAGCTGAATGTGAATGGCGGCGGTATTGCCCTCGGTCATCCCTTGGGCGCCTCGGGAACGCGAATCGTCGTAACGTTACTGCACGAACTAATGCGGAGTGGCGGTCATCGCGGCCTCGCATCGATGTGTATCGGCGGTGGTATGGGCATTGCTCTCATGCTTGAACGCGACTAGTTCGCAAGTACCTCGTCATCTGGTATAATAGCGATAACTAATCTGTGCAAAGGAAGCGTACGCGATGCTAACGCAAGATTTCGACGTTAAAATCAAACTGATTATTCTGGTCTCTGTCGGCTTTATTGCCTTGGCCAGTACCCTTGGCTATTTATTTCACCGTGATCACCACTACAGCCGTTATTTTACAGGCGTACTAGTTGTCATGGCAGTTCAGTTGTTTATCCTGACTTCGCTATTGTTAATTCATCAATAAAGAGTGCGCTAAACCACGATTAGGTGGCGCGCATTAAGGCTGATGACCGAACAATCATGGATTTGGCGGGTTTGGTTATCAGTTTTAAGCGAACTCGGCTGTCTTTTGACATCCGCTTCGACCATATAAAATTACGTAACCAAAGAGCCTGGGCGCTTGTGTCTGCCCAGGCTCTTTAATTTGCGCTAATCATCTAGATTTTGAATCTGTTGCGTGGGTACCGAAACTAAATCGCCCGTCGCCAGCAGATACAGATACTGCGCAATAACCGGCTGCCCCGTCATCTGCTTTAACGCCGTTGCGTAGAGGTTAACTTGGCCACCATACCGTTCCAACAACTTCGTCTCACTCTTGGCGATATCGCGTGGATTCACATGGTCAGTCTTATAGTCAAACAAGATTACGCCCGTCGGTGTCAGCAAGTAGCCATCGACGATCCCATGGACTAGGACTTGAGAATCTAGCTCTTTAAAGTCGCGGAATAGGCTTCGGGCCGGCATCAAAAGTGAAAATGGTACTTCTCGTTGGAGTTGGTCGGGAGTTGCTAAAATTTTCTGCCCTAACTCACTCGCAAAGAACCGTAATATCAGCTCGGGTTGCACACGTTGTGCGACCTCAGCCGACAAGACTTGGTCTGCGACTAGCTGGTCAATCAACGCCTGAACACTGGCTTTCGTTGGTGCGGTCGTCACATCTAACTGCTGTAAAACTAAGTGGGTCGCACTCCCAATTTCCGTAGGGAGGGGTTCTCTGACCGTTTGTAAAAACGCTGGCCGTGCAAAGTCATGCGTGACAAAACGCCGTCCGGCTTGCCCCCGCTTGGTTGGTTGGTATTCCCCAATCGTCGCATTATCGGGATCCTCAAATAATCGTTTGGCCTCAGAGACAGACTGATAAGCAGTCGTCTCTGTCGCTGCTTGATGCGGATATTGAAAGTCCATAATGGCCTTGATCTGCTCACCAGAAACAACGGTATCCGCTACCTTTTCGGCAGACTGACTAGCTGCCTGTAGCCAATCAGCAGCGGCTTCGCCAACCGACTGAGCTGGCTCGACGTCTGCTGCTGTCGCAAAGGATACTTTGAATTGCGCCGGATCACCTGCCAGGCCAGAGAAAGCACTGGTCTCCGTCCGTAACTCCGACTCAAAATGGGGATCACGAATTAAGCACATTCCGATCCAATCTAGATAGTTAGCTAATGTGTTCTTTTCCCGCAACGTAGCATTCAACACGAGATTGGGGCTCTGGTAAGCCTGTTCCCAAGCACTAAGCGCCTCTTCTTGGGATTTATGTGATCCCACAATATAGAGTCGCGACTCTGCTCGCGTTAACGCCACGTATAACTTACGCATTTCCTCGGCTAGACTGGCTCGTGAAATCGCTTGGGCGGTCACTAGTTTCTGCAGGCTGGGGGCCTTGATTCGACTATCTGTGTCCAAGTAGTCGATCCCAATCCCGGTCCTCCCACTCATAACATAATTGCCTTGCTGGTCTTGCCGATTAAATCGACGTGAGGCGTCCATAATGAAAACAACTGGAAATTCTAGTCCCTTGCTTCCGTGAATCGTCATCACAGACACAGCGTTCTCGGCCGTTTGTACCGGTGCACCAGCCAAATCGGCATCGCGTTGCTGTAAACGCTCGACGAACCGGACAAATTGAAAGAGTCCTTTAAAGCTACTCTTTTCATAACTCTGAGCGCGTTCATACAGTGCGTGTAAGTTCGCCTGCCGTTGTTCCCCAGCTGGCATCCCACCCACGTAATCTAGAAAGCCAGTTTCCTGGTAAATCCGCCAAATCAGCGTAACCAATTCATTTTGCTGTGCAATGTCGCGGAAAGTCTGCAGTTGCTCTAAGAAATGACTGATTTTTTCGTAGACGCGTTGCTGCATGTCACTACTAGTTCCCGTTGCGAAGGTCTGCTGGAAATGTAAGAGCGCTTGGTAATAGTCCCCGGTCTTCTGATTGATTCGTAATAAGGCGAGTTCATTTTCATTGAGTCCGACAATCGGTGAGCGCAAGACGGCCGCTAGTGGAATGTCTTGGTAAGGGTTATCAATAATTCGCAGCAGAGACATCATAATCTGGATTTCGGTTGTCTTAAAATAGTTCTGTGCATCGTTGACCACGATGGGGATTCCCATTCGTCGAAGCTCATCGGTGATAATCAGATTGTTGGTCCGCGTTGGCGTTAACAACGTGATATCCCGATAGGCCATGGGTCGAATCTGCTTCTTCTCCCGGTCATAGATTGGGGTCTTAGCCGCAATCAATCCCTGGATTTTCTTCCCAGTCATCAGGACTTCACCCTGATGCTTATCGTCAACCTGGAAGGTCTCATCCATCGGCTCCCCATCCTGCGACGCTTCAGTACCCTCGGTCAGATAAACCAAAAGCTCTGCCGTACTTTCAACATCTTCTGGATAATAAGTCGCTCCAAATTTTAGCTGAGCTGAACCCGTATAGGCAATCTCACCCAGTTCACGATCCATCAATTGTTTGAAAATAAGGTTGGTAAAATCATCGACATTCTTCATTGACCGGAAATTTTCGGCCAACGTAATCAGTTGCCCCGCGTTTTCGTCGGCCATGTAATGGTCCGTTTTTCCCATAAATAGTGTCGGATCAGCCTGTCGGAATCGATAGATCGATTGCTTGACGTCTCCCACCATAAACAAGTTCCCTTGTGGTGCCGGCTCAGCAATCGCCGTTAAGATAGCCTCTTGTAAGCCATTTGTATCTTGATATTCATCGATCATAATTTCAGCGTACTGATCACGTAGCTGCGCGGCAACGTGTTGTGATTGTTCGGTACCACTGGTTAAGATTTCCAGTGCGGCATGTTCAATATCCGCAAAGTCCAACACATGGCGCCGTTGCTTCTCGGTACGGTAAGCTTGCCGAAATGCGGCAACAACGCTTGCCAACTCGCCAACCAACTCCCCGGACTTTTCAATAGTTGTCATGGCCTGCTCTTCGCTTTGGAGCAAGTAGGTCTTCTTGAGCGCATCCAATTGTTTCCGGGCCGGATCATAATAGGTCGCCTTGAGCTCGTTGTAGACCGGATAGTCTTCATTAGTTTTACGAATATTGGGCATACGGCCCCACGTAAAATCCTGAATGGCTGCCCGCAAATCGTTCCAGCTCCCAGCAGAGACTAGTTCTAAAACATTCTGTAGGCTAGCCAACACGGCTCCTAGGTGGGCCGCCTGTTTCTCTAAGTTATGATTAGTCGCTAGCTGTTCAGCACTGGTTAGATCAGCCTGAACCTGTTCTAGTTGTGCCGTAAACATGGGCGCTAATTTCTGCTGATAGAACGTGGTCTGGGTCAAGCAATCACTATCTAACCGATACAGTTGAGGCAAATGCGTTAGCCAAGCTACCGGATCCGGTGTGGCGTTGGCAAAGGTATAGGTCTGCTGAACCAAATCAGCCAATCCATCATCGCTACGGTCGCCAGAAAAATTCTCCGTCAAACGCGCGAATAAACCACTTTCGTCGTTCGCATAAAGTTGTTCCCGTAGATCCGACCACACCTCATCTCGAAGCAACGCATTCTCGGTCTCGTCAGCGAGTAAGCGAAAAACCGGATCGAGATCGATTACGTAATAGTAATGCTGCAAAATACGGAGGCAAAACGCATCGAGTGTACTGATATCAGCCACTGGCAGTTGGTTTAACTGACGTAAGTAAAATGCCTGTTGGTCACTATCTCCCTGATTGGCCGCCAGTTCTTGCCGTAAGGCGGTTTGAATCCGCTCCCGCATTTCAGCAGCCGCTGCTTTGGTAAAGGTCACGATTAAGATCTCATCAATTCCCATCCCCGACTTCAAGTGTTCAATAACCCGCTGAACCAGCACCCTGGTCTTCCCAGACCCGGCTGATGCGGACACTAGTAGATTATTTCCGGTCTGGTGAATCGCCTGGTCTTGACTAGGCGTAAAACTAAATTTCGCGCTCATCGGCTGCCTCCTCTTCTTGTTCGGCCCTAATTCGGGCCATCACATCATCTTTTTTGAGTGCCGGCAATTCCCGGTAGTTGTTTTCCTTTAGCAGTGGGTCAAACTGCATAATCGACTTATACGGTGAAAATTGTAATGCCGTTCGGTTCTGCTCCCGAAATGGCGCTAAATCCACGTGCCCATCGAAGATTTCCGTCGCCGCACGTTTAATCAGCCGTTCAGTGTGTTCAAGCAATAAATCTAGTTCGGCTGGTTTGACCAACATTTTACTGTAAGAGGTAATCGTCCCCTTAACTGTGCGCCGCAATCCACGGAACAACAGTGAACTCCCACTATAATTATCCGTTGCAAATAAGGAATCTAGATTGGTTAGTAAGTCCGGATCATCCAGCAACAAACCTTGATACTGTTCCGCCTTGAGTAAGGCTTCCAACGGGTCAGTTCCCAGAACATCTGCGGCCTTTAAAATTGGATTTTGCAAATGAAGGTAGACGGCCCCAGCCAACTCAGCATTAACTGGCGTATCGTTTGCCAGAAGTTCGGGCAGGTTCTTCTTAACCGCATCCAGGTACGTTAGCATCTGCATCGCCTGTCCATAATAAGCATCCTGATAACTAAACTTATGCTCGGAGCTCTTATAGTCAACGATTCCCAGATACGTCTTATCTTGTAGTTGCATGGCATCCAACCGGTCAATTCGACCGCGAACCGTGACCTTCCGCCGTTTTTCTAAATCAAACGACAGGGCTTCTAATCCGCGCTCATCCCCTAAGCCAAATTGAACTTCAGTCCGTTTAGGCCGAAGCTTCGTCCGTTTGCTCTGCTCATGCAGCGTCTTAGCCATCTGACGCATCGTCTTAATCAACTGCTGACGAATGTAGACCATCCGGTGAGAACTCTCTAAAATGGCAAACTGCGGATTGGTCGTGGTATCTAAGACCTTCGCAATCACTTCATCCGTCATCTCTCGTAGTTGTTGGTCATCTAAGTCCGCCAAGTTCAGCTTTTGGTCATTAACAATCTTCATCAGGCCATCCATTGTCGCATGGAAAAATTCGCCAGTGCTAGCTGGTGAGAGCTCGAAAACGTCCCGTTCCTGTAGTTTTAAACCATATTTCAGGAAGTAAGCGTATGGATTAGCGTAGTACTCTTCCAATTTGGAAATGGACGTACTGATTTTGTTGCCATATAGCTGCGTTACGATATCCGGCGTCAGGTGTTGGGGGACATTGCGATAGCTGAGACTTCCTAGTAGTTTAGTCGTCAATTCACCGTAATTCGGATCCGCACGTAATAAACGCAAAACGTAGAGCCAGGTTGGTGACAGTGGCTGCTCACGCGTTTGGCTATCGTGACTAGCTTGCACAAGATGGCGTAACGTTGTGCGGCGCGTCCCCACAAACGGCAAAATATCCGTCTGCTGAGCCGCTGGGGTTGCTGCCACCAACATCACAGGCAGTTTAAAGTAATCGCGAATCCGCGCAACGTACGGCGAAATTTGGAGGCTACCAGCGTCATCACTCGTCGCTGGATAGCTAAAGATCAACTGGTCACTCCCACTCAAAAATGCAAGATAGTTCAGATAGGGTTCACCAGCTAGCTGGGTCGCTGCATCATCACGTAAATAACTGTTGGCATCCGTCGCCTGTAACTGTTCGCTCAGGTCCTGACGATCATTATCAGCGAGTAGCGTTGTCGGGACTTGATCATCCGGCATACTGTCTGCTGTGGCCCCCATTAGGAAGGTTATCTTCCGGTTATTTGCCTGCACGATACCACTTTCGGAAATCATGACTTGATCGAGCGTTGATGGAATTTGATTAAATTTAGCTCCAGCAAATCCTGCCTGCAGCAACGATTGAAAATCGGTTTGGTTAAAGGGCTGCTCGCCCAAAATACTATGACATTCGTCCAACATCTGACAAAAGGTCGCCCAGGTCTGCTCTGGTTGTCCCGCACGAAACAGGTCGCCTGCCGCAATCGCCTGATCACGCCAGTCCATGAGCCGTTGACTGACCCCCTGGTTTTCTAAAAATTGGTACAGTGTCGCCGCTGCTTCAGTATACGTTTTAGCCGCCTTTAATCTGGCAAAGAACGGTGGCAACGTGTCCTTCACAAAATGACGAATCACATTGATCTGTGCCGTCACCTGCTCATCATGAGTTGTCTGAACACTATCGTCGCCAGCTGAAAAACGGGTATACAACCAATCCTTCTCTTGTGTCCACCGATATTGTCCCTCATAGCCGTTCTTCAAGACGAGATTTTCGGTCAGGGCTAATGCCCGTCGATATACATTTAGGTTCAGGGGTTCACCAGTATCGTCTTGTGGTAAAAGGAGCTCGGACTTTAATACACGAAAGATATCGGCATACCGGTAATTCTTCCGCTGAACGTCGAACAGTGCGTTAATTAATTCTACAAAGGGATGATCGGCCATTTGAACGTCGGCATCATCAAAGTATGGGATCTCTTGTGCCTTAAAAATGGGGTCAATGACCGTTTGATAACCATCTAAATGCCGTGCCAGGACTAAGAAATCTTGGTACCGGTACTGACCACTCGCGACGAGCTGCCGAATCTGGGTCGCCACGTGCGAAACCTCGACGTAGCGATTAGTCGCTTGCACAACTTTAACATCCTTCAAGGCCGCCACTGCGGGCTTCGGCTGGGGCGACAAGGTATTGGTCTCTTGCCAGAAATGATCAAGTGCCAGCAGATCTGCTGAAACCCGACTGGTTGCTGCCTGCCGATCAATCAAGATGGGAACGTTGTCTGCACGTGCTTCAACATAAAGCTGATGATAAAGCTTTGCCGATTGGAAAAAGAGCGTCGTCGTATCTGGCAACTCCTGCGGATACCCTTTATCCAGGTTTAAGGCCACCTCAACACTAGCCGACCGTTGAATCAAAACGGCTACCAGCTTACGTTCCTGGGCACTCAATTGGGAAAATCCTTCTAGATAAAAATGGGCGTGACTCAAATCAATCTGAGTGGTCAAATAATCGGCCAATTGGTTAAGTAAGTCTGTGTTTTCCACATATTTTCCCAACATCTGCGTCTCAAAAGCTTCGTATAAAACCATCAAATCATGTAATTTTGCCTGTAAATCGGCATTAGTTGTCGTCAAATTTTCGACAGCGGTTAAGAGATCGGCAGCTGTAACTTGGCCGACCTTCAACTCCGCTAACTGCGCCGTTAATTGCGTGATAAACCCAGGCCGATCGACTTCCCCACGGAAAATCGTCAGATCATCAGCGTGGCTCTGAATAATTTGATGGATCAGCATATTCAAACCGGCCGTTGAGATACGAGGAAGCTGGTAAACGGGCTCATTTTTCATGAAGAACCAGGCTAATCGTGTAAACGAAAACACTTGGACCTGTGTCTGTGCAAATAGCGGCTGATCTGGTACCAGTCTGTCTTTCAACGCTGCCAAGACATCCACTTCAGTTTCAAATTTAATATGGTTGGGAACCAAATAGTAGCATTGATCCGTTGGCGTTGCTGTAATCTGCGCCGCCATCGCCGTCACCATGGGCGTTCTGTGGTCCATCCCTGCACTACCCAAAACAAATTGTAAACTCATCAGCCGACCTCCTATTTTTTTCTCTAGCAGTCATTATGTACTTATCATCCCCGACTCAGATTGCTGGCGTCTAAGGTAATTATATTCTAGCATACTCGCCACCAAAAGCGAACAAATGTTTGCCATAAATTTTCTCATTTTTAATAACATTATTCGCATATTTCCCGCAAAGCGTGCTACACTTAAAATTAAAATATGGTGAGAAAGTGGGCAGACGTTTATGAAAGATACTGCACAGGTTCAAATTCTACAGGAGCTAGTCGGAATCAACTCCGTTAATGGCAATGAGGCCGCTGTGGCGACCTATATCCAGAAGCTTTTTGCCAATCATGGCATCCCATCTAGAATCGTCCCCTACGCGGATGGTCGTAGTAACATCGTGGCTGAAATTGGTGATACCGCTAGCGATAAAGTGCTGGCGTTAGCGGGTCATCTGGACACCGTTGCCACTGGTGACGTGGCCGACTGGCAATTCGATCCCTTCTCCGCTCACGTTGAAAATAATCGGCTGTATGGTCGTGGCGCGGCCGATATGAAGAGTGGCCTAGCCGGTATGGTCATCACCTTTATTAACTTGGCCGAGCAAAAAATTAAGCTCAATGGCCGTCTACGGTTCATTGGTACCGTTGGTGAAGAAAATGGGGCCATGGGCTCACGTTTACTGACCCAACAAGGTATCGCTGACGACCTGGATGGTATCATCATTGGCGAACCGACCGGCGGTAACCTGGTCTATGCCCACAATGGCTCGCTAAATTATCACGTCTACTCGCAAGGTCGCGGTGCGCATAGTTCAATGCCAGAAAAGGGAATCAACGCCATCACCAACCTGATCAAATACGTTTCGGCCGAAGCAACTGAGTTTGCAGACGCCCCCGTTAGTCCTGAGCTTGGGCCCTTGGTCCACAGTGTAACGGTCTTCAATGGCGGCGAACAGGTGAACAGTATTCCCGCCAAAGCCGAGCTACAAGGTAACATTCGGCCAATCCCTGAATTCGATAACGATGCGGTCATCAAGCGTCTAACTGAGACGGTCGCTAAGCTTAATCAGGAAGCCGACGTTAACCTGACACTGCATGTAGACTACAGTTTTAAGCCCGTCATTAGTGCTACCGACTCTGCTTTGGTCAAATTAACCAAACAAATTGCCGATGATGAATTCGGCCATCCCGTTGAACTACAAGTCATTCACGGCGCAACCGATGCTTCCGAATATACGAAGTCTGCCAACCAATTCCCAGTGGTTGTTTACGGTGCCGGCGAATGGAACGATGCGCACTCGCTCAACGAATCCGTCGATCTCGACCTATTTGCTCACGTCCAACATGTTTACGAACGCTTGGCAAAAGCATTTCTCGCCTAAATTAATCGGATAAAAAATGAGATCAAAAACGCCAATTTTAGCGCTTTTGATCTCATTTTACTTTAAGGCCTGAAGGTTGAAAGGTCTGAAATGCCAATCATGACTGTTGTTGCAACGATACGGGACTAAAATTAGGCAACGTTGTCCAACGATCGCCTTACCGGCCGGCAGATATGGGCTGGAACGGTGCGAACACAACTTGAAGCCTCGAAAGGACCGAGTCTCCAAGCTTGGTTTTCTACTAAGCCAGTGGGAAATTCACCCACTAACTAAGTAGAACGACGCGCCTGAGCCCATATCTGCCGACCTCTCGGCTGACGTAGTTGGTTTGAGGCAACATGGATCATACCGTTTGAAACGTATGATTAAACTTTAGCAACCACTTGGGATTCAGTGATTGGAGTTGACATGTACAATCAGAGCCGGAGGCGGCCAGGGATGCAGCTAGCCGTGTCGACGATGTTAGTCGGCGTCTTTTCCGGCTTACATCGTGGGACGATCTGGGAGACGCTTGAACTTGGCGGCTTTCAGGCGAGCCTGAAGCCCGTCCTTGGGCTGAAGGCGTTCCCCACAGCAAGCGGAATCCCTGGTGGCCGGAGTGCGACCAGTACCACTAATTTAGCGGTGACAATTCCTACGGTTGCAAGAGTAGAATAAGCATTTTGACTTTCAACCTTCAGTTAAGGCCGTTCTTTGGCTGAGGGCGTTCCCCCACAGCCAGTACCTGGCAACCGGGGTACGACCATTGTCACTAATCTAGCAATGACAACGTCTACAGTCATAAGCGTAAGGTGAACATTTTGGTTTTCAAGCTTTAGCTTTGATGTCGTCGCCAACCTAGCCAACCTAGTAGTCCAGTCAATCCAGCGAGCAACATCCCCCAAATCGTGGCAAACGATGTGGCTTCATCCGTTTGTGGCAAAGTTGTCGGCAACGATTTGGCGTTGACGGACGCGCTTAACTTGTGCTCACCCACATTGGTCAAGGATGCCTGGCCTTTCCCCATTACTTTAGGGCTCACTACTTTAGACCGGTTAGTCGTTTCACGGCCCGCTGCCTTTGCTTGCTTAGCCATTATAACTGGTTGACTCGGCAATTTGTCGCTAGTGCCCGGTACCTTTTGAACATCACCAGTATTATCTGGCTGTTCTGGTACCACCGGGGTAACTGGTTCTACTGGCGCCACCGGATCGACGGGCTTTACTGGCTTAACCGTTTTTTGATAAACGAAGGTTCGCTCTACGACCGTTCCACTAAAGATTCCCGTAACTGTCGGTGCACTCTGAAGTGTGTAGCCACTAACAGTCGGCGCTGTTAACGTATATGCGCTCCCCGTGGCACCCACCTGCTTTGTATCCGGTGAGATTGCTTGCCCCTGGTCATCCACGTAATGACTAATGATTAGACCATTTTTCGCCGAGGTCGTGGCTAACTGATGATAGACAAAAGTGACTTCCTGAGTAGTCCCATTAAATTTTCCGGCTACATTTATAGGCTGTGCCGTGAGCACGTAACCTGCGATGCTTGGGGCTGTTAAATGATAATCAACACCGGTCGACTGGCTTTGCAGTGTATCTCCCGTTAAAGTTTTACCGGCTTCGTCAATATAGTGGGCAATGACTACCCCGTGATCTGCCGTCGTATTTTTCAGTTGATGATAAACGAGCGTGATGGTCGTACCAGTTGCCATATATTGGCCCGCAACATCAGGTGTTGCCTGAATCAATACATAGCCTAATTGTCCCGTTGGCACCTGGTAAGTCGTTCCAATTTCACCCACCATTGTCCGATCATCCGCAATTTGCGTGCCCCTTTCGTCTAGATAACGGACACTTACTTGACCCCAATTATCAGGATTAGTTGGACTAAACTGGTGATAAACAAAGGTCGCATCAGTTGATGTGAGCGCATATTTTCCCGTAACATTCGTTGGTGTGCTAACTAGAACCGCACCAGAAATTGTGGGCGCCACTAACGTATAGTCCGCACCAACTTCACCGGATTGATCATCATCGGCCGCAATCTGTTGGCCACTCTCATTGACGTAATGAACACTTACATGTCCTGTCGCCGCTGTGATTGCTAACGTTCCCGGTTCTAATTTAATGTCATAATTTCCATTCACCGCTGCCTCATTCAAAATGGGCGTGACGAGGTAAGTCCCCACTTCAGTCTGGGGAACAGTATCTAGCTTATACGCGAGCTTCTCCGCGTTCACTTCTCCTGTAACTGTCACTGTCGCTTGGTGTGCCTGACCGTCATATACAGCCTGCTGACCATTAACCGTAATGGTCGCTGGTGCCTGCATGATTGTATAAGTACCATCTATAACGTTAATATCAGCCAGGTTCGGGTTAGCAGCAACCAATTTCGCATGCCCTGCTGCACTCAATGTCACCCCATAGGTCCCGGCGTTACGTAGATCCGCAGATGTTCCCCGCAACGCTGGTTGAACGGACGTCCCCATCAAATCTCCCGCTTGCCAGCCATTCGTCGGTGCCACCACTTTGCCATAAACCTCGACCTTATAATTGGCTAGATCTGCTGTTGAAAGTGCTTGACCATCATAGACTTTCGTCCCTTCTCCCGTGATAGCCACAACATTATTTTCCTGCCAGACATAAGTTTCAGCTGGGCCAACAATACTACCATCCGCGGATTCTGACCGTTTATACATGCCTCTAAGTTGGACATACGAATAGGACGCCCCATTGGGTGAATCCACGGTCCCCGTTCCGACGGCCTGCCACTTACCTGTATATAATTTGGGATTGAATCCCTTCATGGTAGAGATTTCTGGCAAATTGGCATCGTCATTAATTGCACCGTAGTATGTCCCCATCAAAGCAGACTGCGGTCCCATGGTAAAAGATCGTAAATTGGTCCCCAATAAATAGGCGACAAAATACATCTGCCCATTTTCGTTCATATGAAATCCTGACAAGTCTAAAGACGTCAATGCCGCATCACCCGAAACGAGATGCATCATATGAAAGAATACCTTGCCATTTGTCTGCCACCGACTAAAATTCAATTCCTTTACAGCAGTCATACCCGAAAACATATAATCCATAATTTGGACTCGAGAAACGTCCCAACGACTGACATCTAGTTGAGACAGTGCTGAATTTCGTAAAAAGGTTGCTGTCATATCACCTGACCGACTGGTATTCCACCGACTAACATCCAAGGTTTCCAATGCCGAACAGGCTGCAAATGTATGCGAGAATGTCGGATTATGGCTGACATCCCAATGACTGACATCTAAAAATTTCAATTTATTCTGACCAGCAAACATATACGCAATGTCACCACCATTGCCATAAGGACTCGTCCCAATGTTACTCATATTCCAGTGGGAAACATCTAATGCTTGTAACGACCCCGTATCCGTAATTTGTGTTTCCGGATTACCAACAGTTTGATTAAACATGTAACTCATGCTTTTAACCTGACTGGTATCCCAATGAGAAACGTCCACCGTTGTCAGTGACTGGGCAAAGTTGAACATATTTGCCATCTCAACCACTTGGCTGGTATTCCATTGGGAAACGTCCACCGTAACTAAACTTTTAGCCCCTTCAAATGTCCCAAACATGTCCGTTACTTTGCTAGTATCCCAATTGCTAGTATCAACTTTAACTAAGCTCGTATCCTGTGCAAACAGCCGCATAAAGTTCGTCGCCTGACTGACATCAAATCGATCTGCATGTTCAATAGCCACTAAATTATGTAAACCAGCAAACAAGTAGGCGGAATTGTTACTAGCAACAACTTTATTATCAAACGAAATGCTCTTGATCTCATCTGCATAGGCTGCCCATGGATTTTGTTTCGCATTTGACATAGTATCTGTGAACGTCCCCGCACCAAAATGCAAGACGCCATCCGCATCGATATTCCAGGCACTGGTTCCAAAGGTCCCAGACATATCCGTTGTTATGGCGGCTGCCGGAACGGCCAACCGGTTTAAAGCGACTTTACGGGCCTGGATTAACTGGGTCGAATTCGTCACCTTTTCAGCAGAAATTCGCGTCTTTACTAAAGACGTCCCTGGTTGCTTCGAAGCAACTGGATTAAGCGAATTTGTCGTTGGCGCCACCACTGGTTTTACCACTTCTGGCGTGTCTGCTTCTTGCGGTTCCTCAGATGGCTCAGTTTTAACTGGACCCGTTCCTGCTGTCACAGGTGCTTTTTCTGACTGCGAATTCGTTGTTTGTTCTGGCGCTTTTATCGCTGCTAAATCAGGTGTATCTTGACTCTCATCCGCTGTTGGTTCACTTGCTTTTTTCTGGTTTTCAGTCACCGGTGGGGTTGTTTTGGTTGGATCGGTTTCCTGCTCGTTCGTAACAGATTTCGCATCCTGTTCCAACTCACCTGTCGCCGCTATAGATGATTCGGTTGTTGCCGTAACATTTGGCGTCGACGAATTCGCCTCAGACTGTACATCGGCATGTGCTTTTACCGTTAACCCTAAGCTCCCCAAGCTTAAACTGGCTAGAGTAACTCCCATGTATACCCAACTTTTATTACCTACCACTTGTCCCATGATATTCCTCCTCAAAGGTCCTAAAGCAAGCTACGTAGTCTCTATACAATTCTTAGTATACACGTAATTTTCCATTATACTTATGGTGTTCAACGATTAACAAAAGAACTTTTTCCACCCATATATGACACGCCCTTTGCCCCTATCCTTTTGGAACCGGCAAATTAAAAAGACTGGCGCATTTTACACCAGTCTTACGCGTTACTCTTTTCATATTGCGGACGTCCAGGCTAACTTTACTTTCCAGCCGTCCGGTAATCCTTAGCGCCAAAGTATTGTAAGCCCGGCAATGCCTGGTAGTTCAGCAACTGACTGACCGTGACCAACTTGTAACCCTTAGCCTTCAATCGCTTAATGATCGTTGGCACTGCTGCGACCGACTGCGCGTGAATGTCGTGCATGAGCACAATATCACCGCCACGCGTATCCTTCATAACTTCATTAATATCTTTAGCCGTATTTAAGTAAGACCAATCACGTGAATCGACCGACCAGCGAATAATCGGTTGCTCGATTGCACGCCCCTCAGCTGCCGTAATATTCCCGTATGGTGGGCGTACGTACTGTGGTAACGTTCCGGTTGCTTGAAAAATGGCCCGGTTCGTCCGCGTAATCTGGCTGACCGTCTGTGCCGTACCAATCGCACTAAAATTAGGATGGTTCCAAGAATGGTTGCCCAGCTCATTTCCACCAGCCAGGACAGCTCGCGAAATCTTAGGGTAACGACTAACACTCTGCCCCACCTCAAAGAAGGTTGCGTGAACCTTGTACGTCTTTAACGTCTTGAGTAGTCGCGGCGTTAGTGTTGGATCGGGGCCATCGTCAAAGGTCAGCGCGACCATCTTATTAGTTTTAACCGTAGTCGTGCGATTCGCCTTCGGTAGGTAACGATTAAGAACCTTACCCTTCAGTTGCGTGTAGGGAATCGTAATCTGCTTGACTTTGAAGCTATTTGCCAATAGATTCATTTGCAATCCCGTCGCCGTTAATGTTGCCTTCTTGGCCATGTTTTTCGGGAGCTTAACCTTGTATACCGCCGTTACCTGACCCCCCTTCGACTTCGTCTGCTTTAGAATTTGTTCTCGAGCCGCCTGGCGAATTGCCGCTAAACGCTGCGTATTTTTATTAGTCAATTGGCCAAAAGTAACCGTTTTGGTCACCGTCTTACTTTTTGCCTGTGCCGTCGTTCCCCCGATTAATAGAACACTCAAAATAAGTGCTAAGCTTGCTAAAAATAACCGTTTATTTTTCATGAAATCCCCTCCTCGAAAAGCTTCCCCTGAAGCTTAAACTCAGTTTATCAGTATTTGTAGCTAAACGGGGAGTAGAAGACCCATTTTTTTATAATTTAATAAATTTAACGGGAGCTTCTGTGCCGTATTCACTGACTTAACCGGCACTTCCCCAACTTAGATGGACTTGTTTTTCTGTAAACTCTTTCGTACACTATGAGTAGCCCAATCCGAACAAACGTTCTTTTCTACTTTTAAAAAAAGATGCTCACCGCGGTAAGCACCTAGTCCGTTTCATCATCTGGTGGATTAATCGCCTGATGATTTTCCTTTAAAACTTCGTTCGTATAATGTTCCAGATCTTTTAAAATTTCCGCATCATCGTTCTGTTGCTGTGCGGCCATGTTCTCCGCAACTGCCCACCGAGCCAAGGTATCTGTAATCGGAACAATATCTTGAATAATTTCCATATTTGAATCATCCGCATGTTGTTCTTGAATCGTCCGAAAACTTTCAATGTCCGTAATTAAACGTAAAATTTTACCGGATTCTTTCTCCGTTGACTGAAAAATAACGAAGTGGGCACGCTGATTGGCTTCACCCATCCGCTCACGGATTGCTGCTAATTGCTGATCGTCTATTTTTAATGCCAATACCTTCACCCCACTGCGTCTATTCTACCAAACAATTCTCTAAACGGCCTGAATTTTCACAGGGTTTTGGGAAAGATTTAGCAAATGGCCAGTGATTGGTAGTCGGCACCACCATTTTGGAGTAAATCAACCACCACCTGGGCAACCGTCATCTGTGACACGGTCCCGGCTGGTACGGCATTACCCTCCTTGATGATCTGCGGTTCACTCGCTGCTGTAGCTACCAACGTGACCGGTCGCAAAATTGTGTACGGAAATTCGGCT
This sequence comes from Levilactobacillus fujinensis, assembly GCF_003946335.1. Taxonomy (GTDB): domain Bacteria; phylum Bacillota; class Bacilli; order Lactobacillales; family Lactobacillaceae; genus Levilactobacillus; species Levilactobacillus fujinensis. Next base: position 58,718 of record NZ_RHNX01000008.1, on the reverse strand, counting down.
TCATCCACCAACTTGGCAGCATATCGCTGCTGATTCAAATATTCTTTGGAATCATCGATTCCCGGATAAGTTAGTTCACCACTAACTTCCTGATCAACTCCGGCTGTGCTAAGCATGATAAACCGAGTCAGCTTCAACTGATGATGGTACTGCGCGTCAAATAATGCTTCAAATGCGAGATCCACGTCCATCCCCTCAAGGGCAGAAAAAATAACGGGTGCATCCTTTAACGCATCATCATACGTGGCTTCTTTAGTTAAATCGCCACTAAACACGGTTGCCTTAGCAGTTATGCTAGCTGGTAAGTCGTCAGCTGTGTCATGTAGAATCCGAACCGTTCCCGCTTGAAGATCAATGAGTTGCTGGGCAACTAGTTGCCCCAACGGCGTAGCTCCCACGATTAAATAAGTTGTCATGAATTTCGCTCCTTTTTCCTTGGTTCCCAGTGTACCAGAAACAACGGTCAATCGGCAATTTCTGAACCAAGTCGCTTGGGAATAAACCTGAATTCGGTATAATGAATGTGTATTTGAATTCGTTTTCATATTAGGAGGATATTCGATGACACACGAAATGGTAACAATTGGCAAGACAGACGTGCAAACTACACCCCTAGGCCTTGGAACCAATGCTGTCGGTGGTTATAACCTCTTCCCTAATTTAAAGGATGAAGATGGCTTAAACCTAGTTAAAGCAGGACTTGATCACGGTATTCAGTTGCTAGATACCGCCTTTGTTTATGGTCTCGGTCACTCTGAAGAACTGGTGGGCCAAGCGATGCACGACTTCAACCGTCACAGCTTTACGCTGGCCACTAAGGGGGCACAGGACTTTTCAAGTGGTGAACAAGTCATTTCCAATGATCCTGACTTTTTGACACAACAAGTTGAGGCCAGCCTGAAGCGCTTAAATACCGACTATCTCGATATTTACTATATTCATTTTCCAGATAAGCAAACACCCAAGGCCGAGGCCGTTGGCGCGCTTCAACGCTTGCGCGAACAGGGTAAAATTCGGGCGATTGGCCTTTCGAACTTCAGCTTGGACCAAGTCAAAGAAGCCAATGCCGATGGCTACGTAGATGTTGTAGAAGACGAATTCAGCCTCCTTCATCGTGACCATGAGGCTGACCTCATGCCTTATTTAAAAGACCATCAGATTAGCTTTGTCCCGTATTTCCCACTAGCTTCCGGCCTATTAACCGGTAAGTATGCGCAATCAGTCACCTTCCCGGCTGACGATATTCGTAGCCAGATCAGTGACTTCCAAGAACCCCGCTACAGCCTTGCTTTAAAGGCTATCGACCAAGTTCGGCCAATTGCCGCCGCGCATCAAGCAACTGTCACCCAGACTGTTCTGGCCTGGTACATGCAAGACCCACTGATCAGCGTCGTTATCCCTGGCGCCAAGCGTGCAAGTCAGGTCGAAGCCAATGCTCAGGCTCTAGAAGTGACACTGAGTCCCGCTGAGTACCAGACCATCGATAACGCTTTTGCTGGCTTTAAAACCAGTGCCAATGGTAAATCACTAGCTGATCCCGATTAGCTTCATCCCATTTTCAAATTAAGTTAAAACTCGAGCCTCGCCCGAGTTTTTTTGCGCAACAAACGAGCCTGAGATTTTGTCCCAGGCCCGTTTGTTGTTCAAGTTTATATGGCCGAAACGCCCACCTAAAAAGCAAACGGTTTCGCTCTCAACTAGAGATACTGTCGGTACGGTTAAAAATCCTGCCGTTTCGACAATCCTAGCAAACAATTTTTCTATTCTGCAGCATCTTCCTGTGTTTGTGCATGTCGTTCAGCAAGTTCCTCGGTCACAATTGGTTCGTGACGTTCCCACTTACGGTAAATGACCATGATAATCAAACTAATGGCATAAATAATAACCGGAATCCAGATGAACGTAAAACTAATAGAGCTCATACTAGCAGCGGATTGCGTTGCCTTAGCTGCCGAGAACCCAAACGCTGCCATGATCTTTGCGGCAATAAAGGAACCAAAGCCAGACCCCATCTGAATACAGAAGGACGCTCCCATCGCCGTTAGCAGGCCGTTGGCACGAACGCCGCTCTTCCATTCACCAAAGTCGACGGTATCCCCAACCATAGCGAAGAACATGGTACAAGCAGACCCAGAACCGATACATGCCAGAATCCAACCGATTAACGCAGAGGTAACGTTGCCACCAGCTAACCCCATCCAGATCTGACCGACCATTGTCATGGCAAGCATGAAGACGGTTGTTCCCCATTTATGCATGAACTTAACGAAGAATGGCACCGAAGCCATCCCGATGATTTGAATGATCGAGAATCCGTTGAAGAATGAAATCAACCCTTTATCATCCAAGTTATACTGAAAGTAGTAAGGTAAGGCTGCATTTCTTGCGGAATAGGCCGTCCAGTAAATCAGGTTCGCCGCTACAATCAAAATCCACGGCCAGTTGCCTTTAGTGGCCTTCAGACTTTCCTTGATCGTGACGATCTCATCGTTTTCAATGTTCTTCTCCCGCATGTCCAAGAAGCCAATCATCAGGAGAATAAAACCAATCACCGCATAAATTCCGACGGCAATCGACCAGCCACGTTGCTCGTTGCCGTGGCCCACAGCACTAGCCAAAGGCATGATAAATGTGACCGCAAAGAAGTTCCCAACGTTCCCTAAAACCAGTCGGATCGAGTTGGCAGACATCCGGTCATCCGAATTAGAGGTCAGGTTGGGCAGTACCGACGTAATTGGCGTCGACATGGCCGTATAAGCTAATTCAGCCAAAATATACATTCCACCCGCATAGACGATTTTAGCCGTCCCACTGATGGCTGGCGTCGTAAACAGTAACCAGATGAAGATAGTAAATGGTAAGGCCATCCACAAGAACCATGGTCGACTCTTCCCGTACTTACTGTGGGTATGGTCAACCAAGACGCCCATCACTGGTGCCCCAATGGCATCAATGAACCGTCCCAGTAACAATAACGACCCGGCTGTCCCAACACTCAAGCCAAAGACATTGGTGAAGAAATACAACATGTATGACCCGACGATACAGTAAAGTAAGTTACCGGCCATATCCGTAAAACCATACGTGACCTTACGGTGAAAGGGCAGGCGGTCATTTTTAAGTAGTGCCTGGGCCGCTGCGACGTTGTGATCTGATTGTCCCGCATTCGAACTCATCGCTTAACTCCTCGCTTTCTATTTTGTCCGTTGCTTACCATCACGTGATAAGCTAGCGTAAGTTAATAGTAATAAGACGGCGACACCGGTGATCGTCCACAGATTGTTTTCGATATGATGGTCCGCAACTTGCCACGCAACATAGATTAAAATCAACTGCAAGCCCCATGAAATCAAGGACTGGCCCGCAAACATTCTAGAAAACATTTTCACGATTGTCGCCTCCTACATAATTATTGCGTAATTGCTGTAAATGCCGGTGCTAAGCTTGCTTGCGCCGCTTGCCGAACAAAGACTGGCAACTGAGCTAATGGCGTAGCAACCGTAATCTGTTGCCCACCAGCATAGGACTCGTTCGTATAAACGTTGACCCAAGTTGTGCCAGCTGGTAAGTAGACATCTCGCTGTTTGGCGCCTTCAAATAAGACCGGTGCAACTAAAATATCTGACCCAAACATGTATTGATTTTCGACATCCCAAGCGGCCTTATCGGCACTGAAATCGTAGAACAGTGGCCGAATCACCGGCGTCCCCTTTTCATGTGCTGCCTGCATTTGTACCCGAATATAGTCCTTAAGATTTTCCCGCAGGTTCAAGTATTTCCGCATGATGCCGTAAACCTTGTCCCCATAGGCCCAAGGCTCAGTGGCACCACCAGAAGGCATCTTACCGCCGCCAATATCACTCAGTGGCTCAGTATGTGGTTCCCTGTCCCCGTGCATCCGCATAACGGGGCAGAACGTGGCAAATTCGAACCACCGGGTAACCAGTTCACGGAAACTCTCATTATCATCCACACCACCGTGAAAACCACCGATATCTGTGGTCCACCATGGAATCCCCGCAATCGCCATATTCAGACCAATTGCGAGTTGGTTCCGTAAGGATTGGAAACTAGAATCGATATCACCAGACCAAACCAGAGCACCATATTTTTGGCTACCGGCCCAGGCACAGCGAACAAGGTTGATGACTTGCTTGTTGCCTTCTTCTGTTTGGCCATCATAAATCGCCTTGGAGTAGGCTACGGGATACGTATTTCCAATCTGAAGGTTCGTCCCATTGTGGTAGCGATAGTTATCGAAGTCGTAGACCGTGTATTCGGGTTCGGCTTCGTCCAACCAGAACAAGTCGACCCCTTTATCAGCATAGTTTTTCTTTAATAATTGCCATAAATAAGTCTGTGCATCAGGATTGGTGAAATCAACAAAGCCATTGTTCCCTAAAAAGTCCATGGTAATTGGGACACCGCGCTCGGTCTGAACCAGGTAACCTTGTTCCTTCATTTCTTGATAGTGTGAACTGGTCTGATCAACCGTTGGCCACACTGAAACCATGAGCTTAATCCCCATTTCATGCAGTTCTTTGATCATTTTTTCTGGATCTGGCCAGTAGGTCTTATCAAACGTGTATTCGCCGGACTTTGGCCAGTGGAAGTAGTCAATGACGATGACACTGATTGGCAAATTGCGATCCTTAAATTCATGTGCGGCCGCTAACAGTTCGTCTTGCGTCCGGTAACGTAGCTTGCATTGCCAATACCCCATCGCATAGTCGGGCATCATCGGGACCTTCCCGGTAACGGCTGCATATTGCTCTTCAATAGCACTTGGCGTATCCCCACAGGTTATCCAGTAATCCATTTCCTTTGTGGACAGCGCATGCCATTCCGTTAAGTTTTTGGCAAAACTAACCTCACCAATTGCCGGATTGTTCCACAGCATACCGTAGCCCTTACTTGAAAGAACAAACGGGACACTAGCTTGCGAATTCCGATGGGCTAATTCTAATTTGGCATTCTTCAAATTCAAAAAGTCCTGTTGATACTGTCCCATGCCAAATAGCTTTTCATCAGCCGCCGCGTCAAAGCGCACCTTCAATTCGAAGTCACCACCGGGAATCGCTTTGAACTCTCTAGAATCAATATTCAGAGCACTGTTAAAGTGGTTGACCTTCTCGTCATTTTCACCCGCGGACATATCATCGATCCGATTACGTTGATATCCCTTTAAAAGCAGGTCGCCCTTTTGATTATAGAAATTGAGGTTCTTAAAGGCATCGATCTTCGCGGTTAACTTCCCATTCGTAATCTGTCCCGTGTGATGGCCCTCATCAACCGTCACGACGGCATTCCCCGTCGCTACTTTCTCGGTGAGCGCATTATTTCTACCGGTATATTCAGCGTACTTGCTACTACGAACCCGGAGACTATTTTCGCCCCAGGCTTGAACCTCGAGCAGTTCACTCGCATTACGTAAGTATAGGCGGTTATTATCTTCATAAATCATCGTCCTAACCCCTTTCAAGTGGTTTCCATCAATCCAAACATTTTGTATACCATTGAAAACAAATCGTTTAGCATGCTATGTAACTGGTAAGCGTTTACAATAATGATGATAGTGCTTTACTGATCATTCAAAAACTAATAAAATGGCGATAAGGGTATACAAATCAAAACTGGAGGTGCACTTAAAGATGAATAAGGTGTACAAATTTTCATTAGCGGAACCCGTTCACTTTTTTAAGGCCGGTCAGTACTTCGCCGAGGCGGGGTGGCGACATAAAAACATCATCAACGATGGCGACTATGAGCTCTTCATTATGCTTAAGGGTGCCGCCTACATTCAGATTGGCCATACCCAGTACACGCTAACCACCCATGATTGTCTTCTAATCCCACCCCACATTCGGCACATCGGTTTTCAAGGCTCACCCGCCGACACGGTCTATTACTGGATGCACTTCTTTCCCAGCAGCCCCGTCACGACCAGCTACGTGACCGATGAAATCCACCACCCGACCAATCCAACGGCCGTGAATCTACCACAACAGTTTAACGTCAAAAATTTTGGTCGCCTAACACTGCTAATTCGCCAAATGCTTGATAGCGACAACGATGAGACCACCGCGTCGCTCGCAACAAACTTCTTCATCTCAAGTATTCTGATTGAACTCTCCCATCAGTTTATGACAACAATTAACCAAGAACAGGGCTACACGTCACGGTTCGAAATGATCAAGAATTGGATTCGTATCCACAGTCACGAAAAGTTAACGGTCGAACGAGTGGCTACCGAGTTCAAGATGACCCCGGTCTATTTGACGAAACTTTTCCGTGCGTACGAAAAGATGACGACAATTCACTTCATTAATTTAACGAAGATCAAGCAGGCCGAGGAACTCCTATTAACGACGGACTTATCCGTCAAAGAGATTGCCTATGAACTTAGCTTTGAAAACGAAAAGTACTTTCTCCGTGTCTTCAAACAGATTTCCTCGCTAACCCCGACCAAGTACCGTGACGCCTATGCCAAAACCTATCTGAACAATGTCGAGGTCGATCCCACGATTCCGCTACCTGAAGATCGAGATAGTCATCAGCCCCCGCTGGACTGATATAAACCACACCATATAAATTATGCCTTCCTTTAAGTCGAGAAAACGATCTCGACTTTTTATTTTCGACGAAAGCGATTACTTTCGCACAACTAACGGGGTTCAAGTCGTTAGCTGTAAATTCCGAACTTTATTTTTATAAAATTATTTGTATTTCGTGATTGCTTTCAATTTTTAAAAATGTTAAGCTCTATAAGGATTGATTTTACGAATAAACACGAACTATAGTGATAAATGTTCGTGTTTTAATAAATAATGGTTGAGGAGCGCACAGCATGCAAAAAATTGCGAACTATTTTCACTTTGAGGAATTGGGAACGACCTATAAAACGGAGATTTTAGCCGGACTAACCACGTTCGTCTCCATGGCTTACATCCTGTTTGTGAACCCCCAAGTATTGGGTGCTTCTGGTATCAGTCAGGGAGCCGTCTTCACCGCGACGGCCTTTGCATCGGCCTTTGGGTGTTTCTTAATGGGGATCCTGGCCAACTACCCTATTGCGATTTCCGCGAGCTTAGGGATCAACGCCTTCTTCGCTTACTCCGTCGTGATTGGGATGAAGGTTCCTTGGCAGACGGCACTGGCTGGCGTCTTTGTCGCTTCAATTCTCTTCATGATTTTAACGGCCTTCAAACTACGTGAAATGGTCGTCGACGCGATTCCACGAGATCTCAAAATGGCAATTAGCGCTGGGATTGGTTTGTTTATTGCCTTTATTGGTCTGAGTCAAGGTGGCTTAGTCAGCGCCGATAAATCAACCATCGTTAGCCTAGGATCCTTACAGGTTGGCAGCACGTGGCTGACCATTTTCGGCCTCCTGGTTACTATTATCTTAATGAGTGCCCGAGTTCCTGGTGCCATCTTTATTGGGATGGTCGCCAACTCTATTCTTGGCTTGATCACTGGGTTGATTCCAATGCCCGCACACATTATCTCCGCCGTTCCTAGCATCAGTTCAACGTTTATGGTTGGCCTCACACACATCGGCGATATCAATACCTTACAACTTGCAGTCGTCGTTCTAACCTTCCTACTAGTAACGTTCTTTGATACCACTGGTACCTTGGTTGGACTAGCCGAACAAGCCGGTCTGGTTAAGAACAACAAACTGCCACGGATCGGTAAAGCGCTGATGGCTGACTCCAGCACCATGGTCGTGGGTTCCTTACTTGGAACCTCGCCAATGGGGGCCTTCGTTGAATCCTCAGCTGGTATCGCCGTGGGTGGTCGGACTGGATTTACCGCCATTGTGACTGGTATCCTATTCATCTTTGGCGCCTTCTTCTCCCCACTGCTCGCCGTCGTTACTAACCAGGTGACCGCACCCGCACTGATTATCGTCGGTGTTCTGATGGCCCAGTCTCTCAAGAACATTCACTGGGAAAAGTTCGAAATTGCCGCACCGGCCTTCCTGATTGTTGTGGGCATGCCACTGACCTACAGCATTTCCGATGGGATCGCTTTGGGTTTTATCACCTACCCGCTGACCATGTTGGCCGCAAAGCGTGGTAAGGAAGTTGGCCCCATGATGTACGGTTTAGCCGTAATCTTCATTCTCTTCCTTTGGATCTTAAACGCTGCTTAGGTTTTCAAACCAAAAAAATCCTCACGACATCATCATCGATGTCGTGAGGATTTTTTATTACCTAACTGAGAGGTGAGCCCTAGAATGTTCATACTGTTCTTATGACCGTAAGGATTGTCACCGCTAACTTAATGGCAATGATCGCATTCCGGCTGCCAGGGGATCGGTTCCCCATTGACTTAGTAGAAAACCAAGCTTAGAAACTCGGCATTTTCGAGGCTTCCAGTTGCGTTCGCCCCGTTTCCGCCCCTAGCTACCGTCCGGTAAGGCGATGACTGGGATTTTAGCCGCCGTATCGCTGTGCCAACAGTCATACAGGTATTTGGGAACTTTCAACCTGAGTTACCTAGTTGACGCCATTTCGAGACACCAGGTCCGGTACACGTCTGGTTGCAGGACCGCGCCCATGATCATGGCCGTTAAATCAGCTAATGCGGCCGGCGTATCTGGATAAAGTCCTGCACGAATACCATCCGCATAGTGAAAAACGGGGCGCGCCAGGAAGTAACGAATAAAATTTTGGTCGGTCGCCCGCAAAACGTGCTGGTCGATGCCATCTTGTAGCAATCGTTGGATCCGCTGGTTCGCTAAGTCGTCTTGCTTTAACCCCCATTTGTGCTTCAATTCGATATCATCCAGCAAGGCTTGAATGGCCGTCACCGTCTCCGGTTGGGCCATAGCAAACTGATACAGTGCCCGCACACTGGCCATCACCTGCGTGGTCAGCGGATCTTCATCCTTTAGTGCTGCCACAACAGCCACACTCTGTTGATGGACGGTCATTCGGTAAACGGCTTCTAGCAGCGCCCCTTTATTCTGAAAATAAATATAGAGGTTCGATTGGGGAATCCCAGCTAACTTAGCCACCTTTGTCGTGGAAAAATTAGCCATCCCACCCTTAGCCAACACCGTTACACCAGCATCCAGTAGACGATCATGCTTTTCTTCATCCTTCAATTTCACAACTGCTCATTCCTTTTTTTCAATTTTCTTTAGTTTATCAGTTGACAAAGGATAAGTCTATCTCTTATAATGATTTCAAGTTAAAAGATAGACTTATATTTTATGAAAGAAGATCCTCACTTATGAAAATTACATTAACCGGTTCTCTCGGTCACATCAGCAAGCCCTTAGCCCAAACCTTAATTGCCGCCGGTCATGACATAACCATTATCAGTCACAGTGACGAGCGGGCAGCCGATATTGTCGCACTGGGTGCCACACCCGCCATTGGTAGCATTGCCGACGGGGCCTTTTTGACCCAAGCCTTCACCGGGGCCGACGCCGTTTACCTCATGATCACTGCTGCAAATAACGACGCGGACGTTTTTGCGGCCGGTCGCCAGCAAGCCGAGACCTATGCCAATGCTGTGAAAGCGGCTGGTGTTAAACAAGTCGTCAATCTCAGTAGCGTTGGCGCCAATCTGGGGCCAGAAGTTGGTGCTCTGCACATCTACAACATCATCGAGAGCGTCTTAACTCACGAGCTACCCAACGTTAACTTGACCTTCCTTCGCCCAACTGCCATGTTCTACAACCTCTTTAGCAATCTGACCACGCTCAAGCAAGACCACGCGATTTACACCAATAGCAGTCTTACCAAACCAAATTCATGGGTCGCACCAGCCGACATTGTGCCCGTCGCCGCATCGGCATTAACCTCACCAGCTGCCGGCATCACCAGTCAATACGTGGCCAGCGATGAAAAAAGCTATACCGAAGTCGCCGCATACTTAAGTCACGCTTTGGGTTTCGACGTTAAGCTGGTCCAGATCAGCGACGACACCATGGAACAAAACCTCCGTGCCAGTGGCGCACCCGCTAGCTTCGCCCACCAGTACGTCAAGATGACAGCTTACGAACGAGATAACGATTTCTACGCCGATTACCGCGCGCACCAACCCGTATTGGGCCCCTCTAAACTAGCTGACTTCGTCAAAGAGTTCGCCCACGTTTACCAAAAATGAGCGTGAGACATCGGACGGTCAGTTTACGAGCATCAACGTGATAGCAGGAATTATGCCTGACTCTGGCATAATTTTTGCTATCGAGTTGAACGCAACAAACTGCCTGATGACCCACGTTTTGGCACCATAGTGGCGTAAATAAAAGTTGCTCCTTTCAGAATCTAATAATTCTGAAAGGAGCAACTTTTTGAGTGATGTCCTACTCTCATTGTTGCCGACTCATTCACCTCAGCCGCCGCATCAGACACCCTTTCACTATTTCTCATCAGAGCTTCGGCTTTAGTACCTGACGTATGCGATGATAACCCCAAGCAAGTACTTTGGTCAGCACCCATGCCACCACAATGCTCGACAGAATCTCGCCACACAGCCAAAGCCAAAACAGTGGCCCCGTCAAATGCGTTGCGTCATTGCATACTATATTAATACTTTCACTCAGAATCAAAAATAGAAATGTCTGATACTTACTGGTGAGGCTATGTAGAAACTCATCCCAATGCGCCAATACCCAGTAAATTGTCCAATTATTCAAGAGTAGTAGTCCTATCAAGACTCCCCAACGCACCGAACTACTGACCGCTAAATAGGAAGCAAAGAATCCGGTCAGTAGACTAGTTAACACAATCCCCCTCTACGCGTTATCACCATAACCTGGGTTATACAACTCTGACTCAGAACTAAACTATGAAACAACTTAGCCAGTAACCCGGGTATGCCATCACCATTACCTAGCATCTTGGCGACTTCCCCTGCATTTAACTTCTCCGCCATAACAGTTATAACCCGGGTTAACCACCACAAATTCATAACCGTTTTTCAAGTATAGCAAACATTCACTTCAAAAAGAGCAGCGCGTCGTTATCGTCAACGACTTGCTGCTCCTAATTTTATTTTCAACTCAACTTAACCCGGGTTATAACCAGGTCCGCAGGGCAAACAACACCGGATAGGTGGTCAATTCTATGAAAAAATGATGGTTACAATGCTTACTAACATGTAGTATTAGTCGTGAGTGAGTTGGCAGACTGCTCAACTATGAACGATGATGCTTAAGGAACATCGGTCACACGCAATTATCAACATCTTATAAAGAAGGCATCCACTTAGCATGCGAAAAAAAGGCAATCGTTTCCGAGAACAACTTAAAAGTTTCTTCGAGTCGACACAACTATTTCTCGCCGTCTGCTTGGTCGTCCTCTTTGTCGTCAAGGGGAGCATCGACCTTTTCACCACCGGGCACTACTTTTTTCTCAGTTATGTCTAGTTTACCCTTAGCGGCTGCGGCCTCTATTTTATCGGTGACGTCATCTTGATGGGTGGATACAACCACCTCAAACAGAAAAATCGACACAATAAGAGTCTGGGATAAAACCCCAGACTCCTTTGCTATCTCCAAATTTACGTTGCTGAAACGTGGGACAAAAGGCAGCTGACTCCGCTTAAAACGGATAACCAAATAATCCAAGCCCAGGGTTATTCGGTTATCCGCCTTAATGCTCGCCAGCTAATCGCCTTTTATCCCACTCTCTTTTACTTGCCTATAAATGAATAATCAACGCTTCCGCCAACGCGCCAAACCTGCACTCCCCAGCAACCCAAGCACACCTAAGCCAGTTAACCAGCTTCCCACCAGGAGCCCCGGTGTCTGGTATGTCAGCTGAATCCGATGCTTGCCGGCCGCTAATTTAGCGCCCACAAAACCATCGTTCACCACCTGCGTCTTAACTGGTTGGCCATCGACCTTCAGTCGCCACCCCGTGGAATACGGAATGGACGTGGCCAGCACACTGGGTTGGGTCGTCGTCAACCTGCCCATTACGCGATTATCACGCACATGCGCCTGTTGCAGGCCACGCTTCTGGACTGCGTGGACCTGACGATCATAGGATTTATTAAATGGCATCGCAATCAACTTCGCCGACTTAAAACTGATTTGTCGCGTCGCATTAAATGTGATGCTGACGGTATCGCGTTCCTGCGTCGAATAGCCTAGGTTCAGCAGTGCACGCGATTTTGGCTCGTAATCGGACAGATTATCGACCCCAAATTGTGAGAACGTCTTGGTCTGATTACGCGTCTTGACCGTCAACCAATAATCGCCCAAATCAGGGTTCAACATTGCCGTTCGCCACGTGTTCAGCTGTGTCAGCGTCGACAGCGGTGTCCCACCCAGCACACTATTGTTCGCCTGAGCCGTTAGCTTATCCTGTGTTGTCAGCCGTTGCGCCTTAATTCCATCAAGTTTCAAATATAATTCTGTCCCTTGCGCCTGTCGTGGCCGTTTCAGCGTCAACGTATAGCTTATGGGATTGCCCAACGCATCGCTCGTCACCTGCCGCAGCCCTTGTCGATTAACTTCGGTCGTCTGCTTCACGATCTGCTGGTTCGTTGTGAGCACCCGCTGCAACGCGGCCTTATTTCGATCTAGCGCCACCATCGGTTCATACTGCTGAACATCCTGGTCACTGATCAGACCATTTTTATCGACCGTCAGCTTAGGCACCTTGATGGTACTGCCGTAATTTTCCAACTGCTTCTGTGATAGCCCCTTTTGTTGGCCCGTCACGGCCTGCTGTAACCGATACTGGATGACCTTGTTGGTGCTGTCGACCACCGGAATCGTGTCGGCGGTCACCGTGTAAGGCACCGTGCGTTTGGGTGACCGATAGCTCGCATGCTTAACGTTAGTCGCTGTCGTCGTAACAGCCGTTTGGGTGAGGCTCCGCTCGCGATCAACAGCACTCAAATGCCGCCATGCCGACCGTGTCATCGCGGTTGGCTGCGTATAGACCAATGGAAAGTTCAGTGTCGTCGTCAACAGCTGCGTCCCTGTACCGTTGGACAAGCCGTAGACTGGTTCCTCAGGATACACACGTTTTTCCGCATGGTAGCCGTACGGCAGGGCCGCGTTGTTAGCGACCTGATCCTCACGTGCAAAAATCGTTTTGACGCCCAACAGATTATCCATTGCCGTACGATTGTCGGCCTGTCCCAACGGCGCGTTCATCGCCACCTGCGCATTTTGCAGGTCCCGACTGAACTGGCCCACGTACCCATTTTGCACTGAAAAGTAGGACATGATGCCGTGCAAGCCATGGCTCATGGTCATGTTGTTCCCGACCGTCCGTAACAGGTTGAAGTTATAGGCCGTATTGACCCGTGAAAATGTCGTTTGCTGTTTGACGGCTGTTTGTGCGCCGTCAAAGTAGTCCTGAATGTAGCGCGTCGCATCGCCTTGACGCAGTTGGTCAGTGGCTTGTGACCCCATGTTCGGATCATAATACCCCCACGCATTGTTGACCAAGTTGGCTCCCACGACCACGCTGAGCAACGTAACTGTCGTGCGCAGCGTCCACTGTGCGCTCCCGAGAACCACTACCGTTGTCGCTAAAAATACGCCGTACGTGACCAAATCCCGTTCCGGATTGCTGAAAATAAACCCATTGCAGGCGTAGACAACCACCAAGAGACCAATGGCGCTTCCCGCTAACCAGTAGCGGTCTCGTTTGGTTAATTCGTTTAAATGATCACCCAGCACCATCGTGGCGAGGCCAAATGGTACCGCTGCCAGCAGCAGCCACCGGTTAGACGGCGTCGACAGTACGTTGAAGAATGCTGCTACCGCTGGGAACAACAACCCGACTGCCATCAGGACCAGGGTCGCTGCCAACGGTCGATTTTCTCGCCAATGCCGTAACACGTAGACACAACCGAAGAACGTGACCCCGCTCATGCCAAACACGGCCCAGTAAGTGGGTTCACTCCCGGTCGTCAGCACGGCATTCGCCAATTTTAAATAATAACTTCCCGGATACAGCCACAGACCATTGGCAAAGATGGTGCCGACCCGTGTCGACTTCAACATCATCAGTAGCGACGGAATCAGCAGGACCCCCGCCACGAAAACGCCGCTGACCGCTGCAACTAGAAATCGACGGAGCGCAACGGGCCATTTAATTGCCAATAGACCTTGTCGCTGCAGGCTCCAGAAACGAATTGCCGCGTAGATCAGACTTCCTAATCCTAATATGTAAGCAAAATAAAAGTTACTCAAAATTGCCAGACCGGTCATCCAGCCCAACAGTTGCCAGCCGTGCCCGCGTAGAATCCGATCGATGCCCACTAATAATAGAGGAAACCAGATCATCGGTAGTAAGAAGAAGGGATGATGCACACCAATCATCAACGAGTAGCCAGTAAAAGCGTACGTCACGGCCCCCAGCAATTGACCTCCCGGACGAAAGGCATAACGCTGTGCCAACGCCAGGAACGCCAATCCCGTCGCATACAGCCGCAAAACGATAAAGACACCATAGCCGGTCGCCATCATTCGAACGGGAAATAGCGCTAGCACGTAGGCAAATGGATCCCCCAACACGTAGTAGGCCAGCGTGGTTAACTTATCGGCCCCCAAGCCAAAGGTCCACGACCACCCCGTGATTCCTGCCAGACCGGACTTAATCAACAGTCGATGCAGTTCCAACATCACTGGATAGTGCTGCGTGATCCCATCCATATTCCAAATCAGTGTGCGATTTGCCAGGCCAAACACGCCAAAGCTTAACGCGGCAATCACCGCAAAGGCCAGAGTGTACAACACCCATAATGGCCAGCGGCGGTGTGCGATTTCCATGATTATTCCCCCAATACTAACTCGCAATTGGTCGCAAGACCACCTGTTACCCAATTTACCGGGCGGCGAGGATTGTGTCAATGCTTCTGACCAGACTATACGTAAAAATAATGTTCCACGTGAAACATGACGAGCTCTGAAGAAAAAAACGAGAGTCGACTTGGTTGTGTCGACTCTCGCTTAATTGATCGATTGCGTTGCTGCTGCGTAGTCTCAAGGACAGCTAATTCCACTGGGCAATGAAACCAGAACCAGGATTTAATAGCTAGTAATGTTCAGATTCATCAGTTGATCGGTCTTGAGCACCCGCTTTCTAAAACGCGCCACCACCCGATCCACCACCAAATCCGCCAGAACTGCCGCCAGAGAAGCCGCCAGAACCACCTGAACTGGAACTCGCCGATGTCGATGTTTGAATGGCACTGGAAATGCTGTCGTTAAGGGAATCGCCAATGGAACCACTAAAATCATTCGAATAGAAAATCGGGTAGAAGACCACAAAATTATCGTTCAACGCCGCCGTACCAAAATCGACTGCCAGTTTATTGGCAACTTTTTGAGCTAGGCCAAACGCCGCGGCATAAGGTAGGATTTGTTCCCAAAGAATCAGATCCCCAACTTCGGCCGTATTAAAGTGACCAATGTCTTTGAGCATCCGCCGGAATCCGCCAACCTCGTTGACTTGAATCAGACCAGCTTCATTGTTACGGTCCGTGTGTTGGTAGAGCCGGACCGTGTAGATCCACAACACGAGTACTGCCAGTAGGCCAATGATGGTCGTTGCTAAACTGATAGTCCGGTTCAACGTCCACCCGACCCCAATGGCAATGCTGATTAGAGCAGTGAGCCCCACTGTTCCGAGCATCGTCCGTTGGCGTAATTTGACGTTAGCCGCATCTTGATACGGTTCTGCTAACTCGTCGACTTGCTCCTGCCACGTGCGGAACCATTTGCTCAGCCGTCCTTTTTTGTCGTGCTTGCCGTATTTCTTCAGGTCGAGAAGGGTAAAGCTATCCGCCTTGGCAATCTTCATGAAGCATTTCTGCAGAAAATAGTTGGAAACGGTCGGAACCAGCTTAGTCAGCTTCAAGGTCTCACGCCGCCCGTCCTTAACGGGTACCATCGTAATCTCATGATTGCTAACAGCCATGAGGATCTCACCAGATAAAGCATCGGTATTGGGCGATTTAAAATCAACCAGCGACTCTGCCAACGCCGGTGACACACTGGGCACATCAAAGAAATGATTGGCCGGAATGGGGTGCGGGTAACGATTAGCCGGATGGCGCCACAGCCACCACCAGAAGCCGAGTCCTAACGCGACGATGACGGCAATAAATGCCAGAAAGCCACCGTAAGCCTGTTGCTTTTTCTGTTTTCGCTTCGCGTTGGCCTGTTCTGCCAAATTTGCCTCTTGTTTTTGGACGGCAGCTTTACGTTTTTCGTCTTTAATGTTCGTATTCGCCGCCGTCACACTAGTTGGAAATAGCAGATGGCTTTCAACGAACGTGCCCGACGGATTCTCAGCAAGGGTCATCGTCACGCGTCCTTGTGCCTTATCAACCTTCGTGTAGCCGTCTAAGGAACCATGCGTCCACGCCTGCAACTGTTTCACCTGCGTCGCCGGCAGTTGGATGACCACTTTGACGTTCTCCAGATCCACGTCCCAGTTAGACCCAATTACCCGCCAATTTAATTCAGCCGTATCTCGATAGTTGGTAATGACCCCCTGCAGATGGTAGTGATAGGTCACCTTTAGCTTATCGCCGTCGCTCGCCCGATGGTACAGCTTCACCTTAGCATTTTGCCCAGCATAACTAACCTGATAGGTATTATCTGTGTGGGCCGTCGACTGGCGGGCAGCTGTTAGCTTCCCACCGTTAAAGGCCGTTGTGATGCCGGTCAGTTTGCCCCCTTTAATCCCCCGTAGGTCTTGGTTGTTGTAGACACCATGGTAATCGTCGTCAAACCTATAGGTCATGGCCTGTGTGACGTCCGCATCCCCATTTTTCAGCACCGCAATGTGCATCTGATAAGGATCGATCGTATAATCCGCAGCGGCCGCCACGGGCCTGCTAACCGCTATAGCAGCGATGATTGTCAGTAGACTCAGTAGTCCCAGTAACATCCCTCTATGCTTCATTCCAAATCCCCTGCTTCCCCGTGATTTATACTCAGTGTATCATAGCGCGAAGCCCGGCCCAAGGCGAAGTTGACGGAGCTAGCTGACTACTGATAGGGTGAAACGATTGCGGAAGGCTTCGATTGCTTTTGTCAGACGTCTTCTCTACTATAGAGACTATCCTCAGAACTTGTTGCCTGATAATTGCGTTATTTTCCGTCTAAAGTTCATGTGGCAACTAGCAATCTGCAAACTAAAAGGACCCCCATCTCTGGAGGCCCTCACACATACATACTAGTCTGCCGTTAGCGTCGGTTCAGCTGACCGACCGGAAATTTCCGGCCTCAATCCGGCCAGCTGTTGGGCCTATCACCTTTAGCGCCACCATCATACACCCGGCGGTCGGGCGTGCCAATCATTTTGCACACGATGGTCTAGCGTTGGCTAAGCGACAATTTCACAGCTTAATCCGGTAATTCCTTGTAGTCGAAGTGGTCAAACGTCGCAACCTGTTCGTAACCGGCGTAGTCGACCGCAACAAGGCCGACAAAGGCACCAGTGAAGAAGCCACCAGATGTTTGTAGAACGTAGTCATCAGACAAAATGGCTGCATCCAATTCCACTGGGACAGTTTCCCAGTTCTTACCGTCAAAGGAGTACTGGTACGTGTATGATTCTTTACGTGCCTTTACCTTGAACCAAACGTATTCTGTTCCTTCTGGAATTTGAATAGCGTCGTCCTTCAAGAATGAAGTGTAGTTATTGTTGTCGTTTTGCGCAACTTCAATCACACGGCCCTTCTTTTCATCGTTGGTGATGAAAATCCAGGAATAATGCTTGTCATTGTAGAAGTTAGCCAGTCCGGCCATTTGTTGGTAACTGAATGGATCGAACTTAACTTTCGTTTCAGCATCGAAGTTGAATGCTTGCCAACGACGAGCGACAAAGGAAACGTCAAACGTGCTGGACAGGGATTGTTGACCCACTAACTTCAACTCGCCGTTGCCAACCGTCCCTAATTTCTTGGTAAATGGTTGCCGTAACGTGTTCCAGTTCATGTCGAGTTCTGGCTTGTCGAATTCGTCATGTTGTGAGTGATCCTTAGGCGCATCGGTTAAAATGGCATCCTTTGGTGCTTCAACTTCAACTTGGCCACCATGACCGCCAACAACACGTGGCCAGCCTTCGTCATCCCATTCAACCTTTTGGATGGAAGTTTCACGGCCAAGGGTGCTCCAGCCGCGAGGGTCGTGGCTGGATTCGTTGGCATGGTTCCAAGGACGAGAAACAAGTGATGCGTAATACCATTCGCCGCTTGGGGTGTCCGTCAAGCCACCATGACCTTGCTTTTGCAAGTAGAAGTCTGGGGTATCCATATTCGTAATGAATGGGCCGTCTGGTTCACTCTCAAATGAGAGTTCATCAAGCGTCTTAGAACGGGCAACGACTTCTTGGTGGGTAAAGACAGTCCCACCTTCAGCAGCAAACAGGTAGTAGTACCCCTTGATTTGGTACAGATGTGGCCCTTCAACCAATTTCACATCGTCACCGTTGTAAATGTTCCGGGCAGTTTCTGGTTTGAGCTTCATAGTCGTCGTATCGAATTCAGTCAACGTAATCCCATCGAATGGGTGGTGGTATTCACGGTGATCCCAGGTCTGTTGTACCAGGTACTTGCGGCCGTTCTTGTCATGGAACAGGGAAGCATCGAAGCCGACCCCGTTAACCTTGATTGGATCAGTCCATGGACCGTGGATATCCGTAGCCGTGGTTAAGTAGTTGGTCATGTCCTTAAATGGACCGTCGGTAATCTTAACGTCGGTGTAGATCAACCAGAATTTGCCGTCAGCGTAGGTCAGATCTGGTGCCCAAATCCCACCAGAAGCCGGGTTACCCTTCATATCTAAGAGCGTGGTCGTTGACAGTGGTGATGGCAAGAGATTCCAATGAACCATGTCCTTTGATTCGTGAAGCCGAACACCAGGGAACCATTCAAACGTTGAATTGGCGATGTAGTACGTGTCACCCACCCGAATCATGCTAGGATCGGCATTAAAACCAGGTAAAACTGGATTTTGAATCTTCATGAGAGAATCTTCCTTTCGTGTGTGTTTACCAAATTTTTAAAAAGCGTGATTACTCTTGAGCTGCACGACGATCTGCTTCGAGTTCTTCGTTCATCTTCTTAACTTCATCATCAGTTAAGGTGTAACGACTCATAACCCACATCGCAACTAACGCCATGATAATTGGTAACCAGATCATTGACCACTGGATACCACTTAAGGCAGCAGCACTTTGCGTCGTCTTAGTCCCATCAAACTTAAAGAAGGCGTTGATGTAACCAGGGATGATCCCACCAAGAGCCAACCCAATCTTGAAGAACAGACCCATGATGGCGTTGATGATCCCGGCAACCCGCTTCTTGGACTTGTATTCGCCGTAAGAAACAACTTCTGGAACCAATGACCACATGTAACCAGTAGCAGCGGTAATCCCCCATTGTTGTAAGAAACGACCAGTGTAGCCAAGGGCAGTGCTGTCTTTAAAGGCAGGCATGGACCATACCCAGATAACTAAGGTCCCAATAATGAAGAGCGTTAAGAAAGCATAGAAGAATTGACGTTTCCCAATCTTTTTACGGATAATAGGCCATAAGAAGACTAAGAAGATCCCGGGAATTGACCCGATCAAGTTGATTGAAGCCATCCATTCGGAGTGACCAATGTTGTATTGCATGTAGAATGGCCATACGGTGTTCCCAAAGAACATGAAGGTAAAACCAATCAGGAAGAAGAAGCCAAGAACTTGTAAGGGTTTGTTTTGCTTAAATTCAACCCACAAGTCAGAGTATTTAACGGAATCGGATTCTTTTTGTGTTGGTAAAACCCGTTCCTTGATTCCAAAGTAAGTGCACATTAACATGACGAATCCAATCACCATGTAAATGGCCATAACCAAGAAGTAAGCCTTCCCGGCCTTAGGAGATGTGTAATCCCCTAAATTCATGTGAATCCCGAAGAAACCAATATCCTTAGATTGTGGATTTGGTGAAGCCATTTGAACAAATAATGGCAAGAAGGTGTAAACCAGTAAGTTACCAATGTTAGCTTCCGTCATCCGGACAGTCGTTAACGTTGAAATTTCATCGTTATCCCGTGTTAAGGAAGCATTCAGCGCCCCATAAGGAATGTTAACGAATGAGTAGATTAAGGCGGTAGCTAAGTAAGCAATGAATGCGTAGAAAACGTTGCCGCGAACCGCATCAATTGGTAAGAAGAGTAAAGCGGCCATGATTGTCAGTGGAATCCCACCGTAAATCAAGTAAGGCCGATATTTACCAGACTTGAATCCGTGCTTATCGACGAAGGCACCAACCCATGGATCCCAGAAAACGTTGACCCACCGAACGACTAAGAAAATCGTGGCACCAACCGCTGCGGAAATACCATAAACGGTGGTTAAGTAGAATAAGAGCATGGAGCCAACTGTACCAAAGATTAAGTTTTGAGCTAAATCTCCGGCACCATAACTAATACGCTCACGCCAGGAAAGCTTCGCAAATTCATCATTTGCCGTGTTTGCTTTCGGGGCAGCCTCTGTATTTTCGGCCATATGTGAGAACCCCTTTCGAATAAAAAATTTATGTGGAAGTTCTAAAACGAGAAGTGATTGCGACGTGCTGATCAAGCAACGTCCGTTTTGTTAAGTTAGCTAACTACACCCCGAATTGTAAACGCTTTCAGAAAAGTTGGCTATCTTCTTTCATGACTGTTTTTAGTTGATTTGTGACCTCGTCGGTGAGGAGAAGCACCGCCAAATCAACGTTTATACCGCTGATTTATCCTTTTCTAACCAAAAATAGTCAAAACGTTTGTTTATCGGTCACTAAGCTTGGTATCAAAATTTGTGCATCCTACTGTTGCCAGTCATTCCCGCTTTCAGTCACCTTTGAACTACTCTTATCTCTTTGTAGCGTGTAAAATATTATAAAGAGTCCGAAATTCGACTTTTTGTGAATAAAAAAGCATGATAGTATCCACACTATCATGCCAAAATTGACGCTATTCAAAATAGCCACTTTCTTTAAGTGTCCGCACGCGCCGTTTCTGCTTCATTTGTCGTTGATAACGGCTCGGTGTAATCCCAGCCCACTTTTTAAACTGCTTTGTAAAATTCGACGTACTACTAGCACCCATCAGATATGAGATATCCTCAATCGAATACTCTGGCGAGCCCAAAAGCCGTTTTGCTTTATTGTACTTTTGGCTTTCAATGTAGTGGAGTGGTGTCACACCATAGACCTTTTTAAACGTTCGATGGCCATAGCCACTACTAATCCCAACCTTTTGACAAATATCTTCAAACGAAAATAACGGGATTTCCTTCTGCTCGACATTTTTCTTGATCAATGTCGCAATCAGCCGACTTGTTTTGGCTTCACTCTCACTATACTTGGTTCCCTTTTGTTGCGCATAGCTCGAGAGATTCTCCGTTAATGCCAATAAAAAGTCTAAAAAAGCCCGTTGAATTTTTAAGCTAGCCTGTTCCTTGGTTAATTCATTATCCGCGCTGTAAGCCACGATTTCTCCTGCCGCCTTCCCTGCCGCTTGCGCAATCGGTTCTTCGGCGGGAATTACAGCATTCACCACGTTACCCAATAGTTCAGATTTCAACTCCAGGCTCTCAATATTAAAGTGAAAACAGATATAAGTCATTGTTTCCTCATCACTGGAGTTTTTGTTCGTATGCAACGTCCCCGGCGAAATGATCATCGCATCACCAGGTCCATAGTCGTATGTAGCAACACCCTTAATTTCGGTCGTTTGCCGACCATCAACCAGACACATTAGCTCAAAGGCCTGGTGTTTTTGTTCGAAGAACTGCCATCCCCCAGGAACGGTCCGTCGGTGCCCACCAAATAAATATAAGCTTGAATCCACGACTGGTATGGGAATAAATGGCTTCATAATACAAGACCTCCCCGAATTAGAATCCGATACGACACCCGCTTTAAAATGAAAGCGGTTTACTACCCCTGTTGGCCCCATTATACTAATGTTGGTTGTTTATAGCAACCAACTCGCGCTACTTTTCCTTATTATCGTGCATATAGCAATCAAAAAGAGCCCTCTGCACACTCGCACAGAAGGCTCTATCCGTTACAATATTGGCGACAACAAACGCGATGCCGTCTGCTTGAATTTCAAATAAGTTGACTGGTTTTTAAACTTCTCTGGCGTAATTAATTCGCTGTGCCGCATGTCAGCTTCGTAGATTTCTTCGAGCTGATTGGCAATCTCTGCATCGTAAATGAACGCGTTGATTTCGAAGTTTAACTTGAAGCTCCGGTAGTCCATATTGGCTGACCCCACGGAAGCAATCTTGCCATCCACGACCATCGTCTTGGCATGAATAAAGCCATTGTGATAGAAGTAAATCTTAACGCCATCGTCCGCTAGTTGCCGAGCATAGTACTGCGTTGCTCGGTAAACAAAGGCATGGTCTGGCTTATCCGGAATCATGATTCGGACATCGATTCCCGCCATAGCTGCAATCCGCAGGGAGTCCAAGACACTATCGTCTGGAATCAGATATGGCGTCTGAATCCACAACCGCTTTTCGGCGGTCTGAATCAGACGCATGTATCCCATCTTAATCTGCTGGAGGTCGGAATCTGGTCCACTGGATACAATCTGCAGGCTAGTTTCCCCCTTAACCTTCGTCAATGGGAAGTAGCGATGCTCTATTTGGTCATCCTTAAATGGATGGTCCCGATCCGTAGCGTTCCAATCCAGCATGAATCGTGCCTGAAGTGAGAAGACCCCGGAGCCAACGATTCGTAAATGCGTGTCACGCCAGTAGCCAAATTTTTCCTTACGGCCTAAGTACTGATCCCCAATGTTAAAGCCACCAACGTACCCAATCTGACCGTCAATCGTCACAATTTTTCTGTGATCACGGAAGTTTAGCCGAAAGTCAATGACCGCCGAACGCGTTCCCAGGAAGGGCTCTACGTGGCCGCCAACGTCCATCAACGGTTTAAAGAACTTTTTCCACGTCCCCATGGACCCCCATGGATCATAGATGACACGTACTTCAACACCTGTTCGTGCCTTTTTTACCAGCAGATCCAAGATGTCATTTCCTATCTGGTCGTTATAAAAGGTGTAGAATTCAATATGAATACTGGAGTGGGCCCGTTCGATGTCTTCCATCATCAGGTGAAACAGATCATGACCATCCGTGATCACGCGCACCCGGTTCTTCCGGGCTAAGAAAGCGTGGTCCGTTTCCATAAACATATTTACCATGTTGATTACCGAATGACTAATTTGATCGGCCGGCATGATTTGCGTCCCAATCTCTTCGCGCTGCTGTGACAAGCGTTCGTCGAGTTGAACGGCGACTTGCCGTTGCAAACGAAACATCCGGCCCTTTGGCAGTTTTCGGCCGATGAAGGCATAGGCGATAAACCCAACGATTGGCAAGAGTACCAACACCAACATCCACGCCCACGTCGCCGCGATATCTCTTTTCTCCCGGAAAACCGTCACGAAGGCCAATGCCGCGTTGACCACCACAATGATCTCTAGGATGAGCATGTAATTCACATTCACGTGTAAACCCTCCTCTATTCTCTGTGATTTCATGATACGCTAAATCATTCAAATGTCTTTACTTTTCTTTAAACTTTTCATCAGAAATAGCAATTTTTCGATAGGAGGTTCACACCATGCACACTGATTTCATCTCATTAATTGGCGGCCTACATGGGACCAGTCCCATTCGTGTCTTCCACTGGATCTTTCGCGACAGTCCAACCGTTGGTATCATCATCTTGGCTGGTATCATGCTCTACGCCATCTACCGTTACATGAATCGGCGCTAAGACCGTCAACCCGCACTAAACTCGTTTGAAAATAGGCTGTGACCTTTGTCACAGCCTATTTGGCATCTCCGAACCTCTATAGCTGAACCGTATGTCAAAAGGTAGCCGCTTCCACTTAACACCGATAACCGAACAACCCAGGATTATTCGACCATCCCCGTTGATCTTCGCCAGCCGAATCATTTTCGGCACACTGTTTTTAATTTAGTCTAAAAACTAGCTGCCGGATTACCTAATTGACTGGTCCCGGTACTGTAATTGATTTTAATACCCGCTTGAATATTGAAAATATAAACGTTATAGGAAATACCCGCGCTACCAACCGATTTGGCCTGCATATGCACGCCACGGGCCACTAGCTCATTCCCCCGAAAGACCGGTTGCACCTGATAGCGCACGTAATCACTAGGATGGCTCTTCAAATAACTGGCCACCGGATTTTCATAGGCGGTCATACCAGGATCATTTAACGATCGGGTCCCGGTCATCAAGTTCTTTAGATTGTTATTTTGACCCGTCAGTTGATACCCGATCAAGTGACTCCGGTTGTACAGGTAGCCGCGCTTACCATTGACTGTATATGGCTTATTTTTCCAGCCAGTCGGGTTGACGTACAAGGGCTCCCGTTTGGCGGTCGGCATCGTCCGTTTACTCAACATGGCGTTGGCCGTTGTGACCCGGTTTAAATTGTCCAAATTGGCATAGGTTGCCCAAGCGCCGCGCTTCACCGACAGTTCGGCTGTCGTAAAGGTTGGCTTGTTGTGATTGACGGCAACAATCTGTGTTCCCGAGTACTTTTGCTCAGCCAAGGCTTGGGTCGCAACGGACTGCTTAGGCGCAGACGTACCTGTCGATGACGACTCATTGCCGGCAACCTGACCCACAAGACTTGAAGCCGTTTCCGCGACCCTTTTCGCAGTGGGGTTTCCCTGACTGCTTAACCCACCAATAATCCCAACTACTAATAGAAGTAACGCCCCATAAATAGAAATCTGGTTCCGTCCACGACGGCGACGACGCTTGCTCATAAAATCCCTCTCCCTCAAAAATCTCTCTCGTCATAGTCTACCAGAAAAACATACGTTCGTCTCTACTTTTGCGTTATTAATTACAATATTTTGTTATTAATAATCAATGAATATTTTTGTTGTCACAGGAACTTAACGCTTTTTTAACCGGCTGACTCCCTTTTCGACCCGATGACCATGCTATACTACGCTTAGAGGAAGCAGGCGGTTTGTGTGTTAACCACAAAACTGTTATCATTTTTGATGAGGTGATTTAGACATGAAGAAATCTCGTATCGTTGCCGTCGCTCTGAGTCTACTGGCAGTTTTTGCCATTGGCTTAGCCGGCTGCAGTAAAAGTAGCAAGTCGGGGAGTAACCAACAAGCTAGTTTTAAAAACAAAACTACGAAAAAGGCCGACGTGAAATCCACGTTGACCAAATCCACGCAACTTTGGTACGTGGCTGGTGCCGTTAATTCTAAGAGTAACTCCGGTTTGGAAGCTTACCGGTTCAATTCCGACGGTAAAGTTACCGTCTATAACGTTGATAAGTTCTACAAGTCCTATAGTGCCGCCAACAAGGCTAACGCCCTCAATAAGGTCGGAACACTAAATACGACGTTTAAAACCAAGGGTGATAACACCATCATCAATTTCAAAGGGAAGTTATCTGACATCCCGATGACCCAAAAGTTCACGGTCAAGGATACCCTGACCGGCAAGAACAACGCGTCGAAGTTGAAAGTTGCCGGCTACCACATTGCCAGAGACGTCGATCAAGACGTCACCAAGGCCGTGTTGGTCAAGGTCGCCAACTAAACACACGACTGAAAACGGTGCCTGCGGGTGCCGTTTTTATATTTGGAGGAAACGATGAAAAAATTTATCCCCTGGCTGTTGGGTATCCTGGTCATTAGCGGCGTGCTGGTCTATCAGCAGCTGCGCCATCTCAGCGGATTCGTGATGTTAGAGACCCTGGTTCTGGGCATTGCCGCGATTTTAGCCATCTTACACATTGCCAGTTTCTTTCGCCATAAATAAGAAACGGTTGAACCAGCTGACAGCGCTACCACTTTGGGTTATGATAGGGCCAAAGGAGCGTGATTGATGATGTGTACACATAAGTTCATGCTGGATGACGAACCCGAAGTGTTCAAGGAACAACGCGAAAAATTCACCACCCTAGTCGGCGACAACCCTTGGTTACTGCCGGCTCTGGTCTCACTTGAAATAATCCCCGCAACGGTTATGCTTCATGGCTTTTGGAAGAACCGTCAG
The DNA here is from genome assembly GCF_003946335.1 of Levilactobacillus fujinensis. Classification (GTDB taxonomy): domain Bacteria; phylum Bacillota; class Bacilli; order Lactobacillales; family Lactobacillaceae; genus Levilactobacillus; species Levilactobacillus fujinensis. Next base: position 32,660 of record NZ_RHNX01000008.1, on the reverse strand, counting down.
TTAAAGAAGCAACTCCAAATCGAACGGGAACACACGAAACAGCTCATGATGGAACGCCATCTTCCCGGACGCCGGAATGGCAAGCCCAAACTGCTTGCTGGGCCACACCATCACTTGATTCATCATTAAAAGTTACCATTACGAGCCTGGTATAAAACCCCGGGCTCTTTTGTTATCCAATTTTATATGGTCAAAACTTACACCAAAAGGTAGCCGCTTCCACTTTCATTCTTATATCCAAAATCTCAGTACCAAAATGGCAGACAAAAAAACCGTCCCTGGTTAGAGGACGGTCGGACCGCTTACTTGGTTAGGGCAAACGGCATTCATTTTACTTGGTTAATAAAATGAAGAAAGGTTGGTTAATAGGTTTTTGGTATATGGCTATCCTAACTGGTAAATGTGAAGAAATTGTGAAGAATATTCACGCGATAATAATATGATTGATTAGAAATATCTGATTGGTTGGTCTAAAAGCATGCTTTTCAAGTCCATTAGGGGGTTGGATTACTTTTTTCTAATCATTTACAGTATATTTCATTCAAATTCCGCTTAAATTTCTCATTCAGAAAACGTTTGTTGCTTAATTTCTAATGTATAACATAATTTTAATATAATAAGTTTTTTGGCTATTTTCCGTCAAAATTTACTGATTAAAAAAAGAGCGGTCACATGCCGGCCGCCCCAAGTCACGCAATCTAAATCTGTAACAAGTCCAATGGTGTCTTTAAAATATAGGTCGGTTGTTCCGCCCTAACGGCCACTGGATCGGCAGCCCCCCACATGGCTGCCGCGGTCGCAACACCAGCGTTTTTCCCCATCTGCATATCATAAATGGCATCACCGATCATCACACTGTCCGCTGCCGCTAAGTTAAACCGCTCGAGGAGATTCAAAATACCATCCGGTGCTGGCTTGTAATGGGCCACCGAGTCTGAGCCACTAATAGCCGCAAACGTATCGCCCAGGCCAATCTGCTCCAAGTTTCGCTGCAGTGGGACCGAATGCTTACTGGACACCACAAAGATATGGTCGCCTTTGGCCTTTAGCCCGGTCAATGCCTCACCCATGCCAGCGAAGAGCGTAATTCCGTTCGTTTCGGCCAAATGGTACTGCTCACGAAAGACCGTGTATAACGCTTGTAATTCGGCGTCGCTCATTGACCGATCTGCCATCTTAGCAAAGGAGACCTCAATGGGAACCCCCATATAACTCACCACAGCATCTCGAGATGGAACGGTCAATCCCTGGAGCCGATACGCCGCTTGGGTCGATGTAACCGCAACATTGCGTGTATCGGCCAAGGTACTATCAAAATCGAATAAAAAATTACGCATTAAATCACCTCATTAGGATTAGTCGCCTTTATCTTCTTCCATTTTACGCGCTTCCGTCCCTATCTGACCAGTTTCTTTTGAAGTGACCGCCTACCTCGATTATAATTAAGCGCGAAGTGGGGTGTTTCACGTGAAACAATGGGGAGATCAGTACACGACAAAACTGGGGACACAAGCAACGCAAAAGGCCCACCGAGTTATGCCCTGGTTAATGTTAGGCATTCTCATCAGTATTATCCTAATGGCCGTCAACCAACCGAACTTGGGTTTCGGCTTGTATGGCTTCGACTTCTTTTTCTTAGCCGACTACTGGACCGTCAGTCTCGCACACCGTAAGTTATTTTTTGTCTGGAGCGCTCTCTTAGGCATTTTAGCAGCAACTGTAGTCAGTGTGCTTGGGCTCTTTATACTCAGCGTTATTTTTCACCAATAGAGGTAGGAAAGGGTCTGGGACATAACTCAAAAAGTTGCTCCTTTTAGAATCGTTAGATTCTGAAAGGAGCAACTTTTGTTTATGCCACTATGGTGCCGAAACGTGCGCCATAGTGGCAGCTGAATCCGCTTAAAACTGATAACCAAATAATCCAAGCTCTGGAATTATTCGGTTATCAGCCTTAATGCTCGCCAGCTAATCGCCTTTTGTCCCACTCTTAAATTTAGGCTAACGAATCCCAAGCTGGGAGTACTTGCGGCGTTGTGCGCAACAGGGCTTGTTGGTCCGATGTCAGGAATTCCTTGCGCACCACGACTTCGTAGACGAAATCATTCATCCAGTCATCGGTCATCACAAAGTAACCCTTCTCACCGTTCTTTTCGCCCCAACTGTTTTCAACTTTCCAGCGGGTTGGTTCGCCTTTGACCAAGTCGACGCCGGTCAATGTCATGGCGTGAGAAACCTCAGCTTCCCCGGTAGCCAGTCGTTGAGCCTTCGTCAAGCTCAGATCGACGCCAAACAAGTCGGCAGTCTTGAACAAATTGCTATCGAGGAACCCCCGTTCGCGACTCATCTGCTGCAAGACATCGTTACCAAACCAAACGGCATCTCCAGCCTGTAATTGTGCAATGGCAGCCTCTTTCAGAACGGCCATCGGTTCATTCAGGAAGGTAATGTGCTTGCCGCCAACAATGTTATCCTGACTTGGCAAACTGTATAACTTGTCAAATGGCTTCTCAGGTGAATTACTCAGCACGACGTAGTCATCGAGATCAACGTCAAAGTACTTGTCGAAGAAACCCTTGGGCGTCAAACCGGCATCTAAGTGGTAACCCTTATCGTCATCCTTGTATTCCAAGTCAAACGTGGTTGGTGGCTCTCCAAACGAATAGGCCGCCATCCGGTAAACTTCCTTCATGTCCGCTGCCCGTTCGTCCGCAATATCGGCATCACTGGCACCGTCCGCGACCAATTGCCGCAGAGCTAAGGCATCTTTCCGTAGCTTTAAATGCAACGCTGCACCAAAGCCGGTCGTATCGTTGGTGTTAAAGGATTCCGGCATCGCACTCACTGGAACGACCCCGTATTTTTGAATCAACGCTGCGCCCATGGCCCATTGACCACCGTCGCCATCGGGATAACTCAAGTAAGCGGCGACTTCCCGGTCATCTAACGGTTGCGTCGCCGTCGCCAAGATACGGTCATAGAAGATATTAGCGCGTTCGACCTTATCCCAGAAGAACAAATAACTCTGGGACAGCTCAAAATCCTTTACGTTGTACTTCGCTGCAAATTGATGTCGCACAACGTTTAACGTGGAGAAGAGCCAGCAACGGCCAGAATGTTTCTGGTTAGATACCTTACCCGTATCGAGTTCAACGGAGAAGGTCCGGTTTAAACGAACCGCAGCCTGTGGGTCTTCGGCAGCGTTAAGGACCCCATTTTTGATCACAGCCCGCGCGACAACGTCGTGGGCGGGTTGTTGTTGTAAATCAGCACGTAAATCCGCGGTCTCAGCAGCGGTTAATTCATGTTCAGTCTTGGTTTCTGGCATAAAATGACTCCTCTCTCCTGGATTTTCATGAGAAGACTCATGAAAATCTCATAATCAAAGTTGAATTCATTCTAGCGCTTTTGGCGTGGAATGGCAATTTATTTTAAGTGCGCGTCAAAGAGTCGCTAGCTGGCATACGTTTCACCCAACAGAAAAAGACTCCCCAACCGGCAAGTTTCAATGATTCAACACCATCCCTACTCTGGTGCCAAGCCCTTCTCAATAAATGCAATCATTATCGGCCCCACCGACTCAACCTCTTCGTCCGCCAAAACACCGCGAACCAGTTGGCTCATCATGGTCCCAATCATAAACTGGGCAATCCGGTCATCCGGCCAATCGATCAACTCACCGTTGGTTTTTAGCCGATCTAAGACGGGATATAAATTATGTTGTAATAGCGGCATCACCTGCGGAATTAATTGTTCTCGTACATCGCTTCTGACCAAGAACTCCGTCAATAGGACCTGCAAAACATCCCGATTTTCCTGAATAAAATGAAGCCGATCCTGAATTACCGCCGCAATCAAATCGTGACGCGTCAGGTAGTCGCGTTTCACAATATTATTCGCAAAGTCGCCAATCAAGCTAGGGAGGACGCCTGACACAAACGGGGCCAACACCGCCGCTAACAGTTCGTCCTTAGTCTTGTAACGCCGATATACAGTTCCTTCGGCAACGCCAGCTCGTGCAGCGATTTGTTTCGTCGTCGTGTTCGAGAATCCCTGTTCGGCAAATAATACCAGACTGGCTGCGAGTACCCGCTGTTGCTTTGGTGGGACATCCCCCCGCGTCGCCATTACGCTCTGAAACGCATCTTGAATCGTCATTTCTTTTACCACGTTTAATTCCTCCGTTACTGTCTCCTTGGCTGATTACCATGCGCTACTAATTTTCGTTACACCACTGAGTCAAATCGGTTTACCCTAGTCACACCAACCACTTCAGTGTCGGCTAGTTACCCGTTTGGTGAGTGATTACTCACTACATAGTTTAACATAAAACGGGTGAACTATGCAGTTAACCCGTCACGTTCTGGATTGATTTAATTGGTTTTAATTCTTACCCCGTCGCTCTCGCCGCTGTTTTTGCCGGTCCTGACGCTTGTCGTACCGATTTCTAGTTTGTAAGGCCGCGTTAGTCCGCATCTCGGCCGGGAATTTCTGCGTGGCCCGCCACCAAACGTAGCCCCGCTGAACCAGTAGCGTTACCCCTAAGTAGAGCATTAACGTCACCGAGCTGCCTGTCCATAGCCGGTCAACCCCTAAATGAATGCCGATACCGACGAGCCATAAAACTAGTGTTAACCAATTTCCTTGGCGCATGACGTAGCCATCGGTATTTACCCAAAAGCGATAAGACCAGGCCCGCAGCAAGGCAAACACCACCGCACTGACTAAACTCAGCCCGCCAAAGAGGACAGCCTGTTGCGCGGTAATCTGTAGATGTTGCTTGTTGAAAGCATCCCCCACCGATGCTGCCCCCAGCACCACCACTAGTAGGAAAAATTCCATTTTAAACCGCACCACCTTAGGCGCTAACTGTCGTCTGATCACGACAACCAATAACCAGGCGCCGAGCACCAAGTTGGTTAAATCTAGATTTTGCATGATTGACTCCTTCATTGTCTTTTTTAAGTCACGTTTAGCCCTTGATTATACACTTTGTCTTGAAAAGGGGCGTCTCCAAAACATTTGGTAACAAAAAACTGGCCCTCATGACCAGTTCGTTTAGTTATTTAATTTAGGCGTTTCATTTTCTACGGCGCGCAATGCCAGTTGCCGGACCAGCGCGACCAATTCATCGTGCTGCTCCACAGGCACATCGGCCAACAGATTATCGGCAACCTCCTGCCGTAATTTCACAATTTCTGGATAGAGTTCTTCGCCCCGCTTGGTCAGCGATAACTCGTAGACCCGCTTATCGGCCTTGGATTGGCGCTTGCGGACATAGCCTAAATTGACCAACTGATTGATGGCCCGCGTGACGTTACTCGGATTGAGATAGGTTAAATTGATTAACTTGTCTTGGGTCAATCGTGGCCGTTCGTGAATCCGTAAAATATAATAGTACATGCTGGCATTAAGCCGGTACGGTTGGAGGCGCCGGTCGAGAGCAATCCGCGTATAACGATTTGCAATAGAGAGCCATTTTAGAATATCTGGATCATTACTACTGGTGACCATAAGCCGCCTCCTTCCTAAATTTACGTGCGCAAGCATATACTAATTTTTCCGAAAAGTCAAGGTCTCAGCCGCCCACACAACACCACACAAAAAGACAGCCAGCGACCGCTGAACTGCCTTCACTTGACATGTTATTTACGCTTAGTAAGCCATATCATTGATATTCGCACGCCGTGTCTTCGTTGAGGTCCAGAATGGCACCTTCACAACGCCGACGATCTTATCCTTGTCGACAAAGCCCCAATAACGGCTGTCGTTGGACACGCTCCGATGGTCACCCAACACGAAGTACTTCCCTTTTGGCACCACGGTTACCTTGCCATTGCCCCAACCATTACTCTTTTCCAAGCTAGCCAACGTCCAATTTCCAGTCCCAGACGTCCGTTCGCTCTGACTAATGAAGCTCTGTTTGATCTTTTTATTGTTTACATAGATATAACCGTTCTTACTAGCAACCGTATCACCCGGCAAGCCGATGACCCGCTTAACATAATTGGTGTTGGTCTTCGCAGCTGGATCTTCCCCATGGGCATCGAATACGATGACACTGAGGTGCTTGACCTTGGACTGCTTGAACGCCACAACCTTTTCGTCATTTTGCAGGTTCGGTTCCATTGATGGCCCGTCGACCCGCACACGGGTGAAGACGAAGGCCTTGATGGCAAAAGCAATGGCCAACCCAATGACGATGGGAATGACCCAACTCATGACTTCCTTTAGTACTTTCATAATGAGCGAGACTCCTTATTTTTCAGAGATAAAATGATTTACACTTATCATACACCCCGAGTGACCGGTGGAAAACACTTTCTGCTCAGGGTCGCTTACAATCTTACCATTTACCGGCCCAAAGTCCCACGATTTCCTAGAATTTAATGTTACTGAAACTATTTTGACAAACTCACCGACGAAACAAGACGAATCCCAACTTGCAAATTCATCGGTTTGCGGCAATAATGGAGAAATACCTCTACACGACTGCTTTTGAATTGGGATGGGTGACTAAATTGGTCGCACGGTTTCAGCCCATCTCTGGCGACCGATAACGTGCTATCTAGACGCGGTTGCCTAATTTCTGCAACATGGCTTTCAAGCTACAACTTACATCGCAACAGACACGACAGATAACTCTAGAAAGGGGCTAACTTATGAATCCTACTCTCACCAAGCGGCGGCTAGCCTGGCTGACGCTGTTATTGGGGACGGTAAGTGCGACGGGACCGCTCGCTATCGACCTGTACCTACCCGCACTCCCCCAAATGAAAACACAATTCGCCACGACAGCCTCACTCATGCAGCTAAGCATCACGGCCTGTCTGATTGGTCTAGCGCTGGGACAACTGATTGCTGGTCCATTATCGGACCAATATGGGCGGCGTAAACCTTTAATTATCGGCTTTATTCTCTTTGGCCTCGTTTCATTAGCCATGGCCTTTATTCATTCCGTCGCGCTTCTAATCATCCTGCGGTTCGTTCAGGGACTAGCGGGGGCTACCGGCCAAGTGCTGGCACGTGCCGTCGCCCGCGACCTCTTTTCTGGCGAGCGATTAACCCACTTTTATGCGCTGCTCAATACGGTTAATGGTGTCTTCCCCATCATCGCCCCGATCATTGGCGGCTTCATGATTCGTTACGTTGACTGGCAAGCAATCTTCATCCTATTAGCCATCATTGGTATCATTATCGCGGCAGCCGTAGCCGTGGGCTTACACGAATCCCTACCAGTCGACAAACGGCAAACGGGCGGCTTCAGCGCCTCTCTGGCCGCCATGGGCAAGTTGACGGTCCAACCCAGCTTCTGGCCGCTTATCTTAGCGACTGGGCTGGTCTACGGCGCCTTGTTCAGCTACATCTCGGCGTCGACCTTCGTCTTTCAAACGGGCTTCGGCATGGCCCCCCAGACCTTTAGCCTGCTATACGCCTTTAATGGCCTGGGAATCGTGGTCGGCAGTAACTTACCTGGCCGACTGGCGGGACACTACTCTAACCGCCAACAGGTCACTGGTCTCTTGCTCGCTGCGGCAACGGCCAGCGGTGTCCTCCTGGTTTCACTACTATTTCCTGCCAACGTCTGGCTGGTCGCTGGTTTGGTCCTGATCCTCGTGATCCTCATTGGGGCGCTGTTGACGCTGACCGTGACGATCATCATGGATCAGGCTACCCACAATGCCGGGAGTGCCTCGGCCGTTATCGGGCTGTCGCAAGACGCCTGTGGGGGCATCGTTTCCCCCTTAGTTGGGGTCACTGGCAGTTCTTACGCTGCTATGAGTGTGATGCTGCTAGTCTGCAACTTGGGCGCATTTAGCTTGGTCAAATACCAAGGACACCACATTAAATCGTAAGCAAAAACGCGTTTTCCATTCATTTGGAGAACGCGTTTTTTAATCACCTAAGCCTGCCGTGCCCACTGGGTGAGCTGTGTGGCCACATTTCGTAAAATTTTAATGCCTAATTGATAATCCGGTTCGGACCCCATCATGCGAAAAGCTAACGTCCAAGTATCGTGATAAATGCTGACGGTCAGCTGAAAGTTGGGCATCGGCCGGTAGGCACCCGCAAAGTAGATTTGGGTGACCGCAATCCCGTTAAAGTCCAGTCGCGTGTGATCAATGTGACCAAAGTTAGCGAAGGAAATTGCCGTGTTAGTATGGTGTTTACGGACCAAGCGTCGGACCAATTCCGGTGGCAAGGCACGACTCATTCGGCTGAGCTCGACCAATGGTGGGAGATAAGCCAACGACTCTCGCAACTCACTGATCGTCACCTGCGTCCGTTTAACCACTTCCCGAAAGTCTTCACCCTCTAATACGGTAATCGGGATCGGCATCTCACTGGTCAGATTCGCCACCTGCACAATATTGGTCGCGGCAACCGGTCCGTGCAATCGGAGATCGACCTGGTAGGGAATCACAAGTTGGCGTTCCCCAGTCAACGTGAAGAGGGCGCACGCGTAAGCTGCCAACAACACGGCATTCATGGTCACTCCCTGTTCCCTGGCCTTCTGCCGTAACCGGCGACTCTCGACCTGCGGAATAGTTGCCTCACCGCGGTGATGGTGAATGTCCCCATTAAACTGGGGCATTGCCTCATTGGCATGTACTGGCTGGCTCGTTGGCGCACCCTTTTGCGTCCGTAAGTGCGCCAAAATCTTTCGGACACTGCGTTCATTCGTAAAGTTGGTTAAGTCCTGACCCGCATACGCCGCAGCCAAAAGATAAAGGTAGTGTTTGAAGCCTTCGCCGTCCGTCAGTAAGCGACTCATTGATAGCCGTAACTGGTCGTAATCGTCCCTATGAATGACTTGGATCTTTAACTGGGGACCTACGAGGACGTCTAATTGTGCTCGCCCGGGATCATGACTAACGGTATATTCTTCAATGACGTGGGTCCCAGTTGCGAGGTCTTCCTCAAATCGATTCCACCGAAAATTATACCGGCTGAAGATCTGCGGAACGACGGTCTGCGTCGTCTGAACAGCGGCCTGCAACTGAACCACGTCGATGGGGTGCGTCAAACTCAGCGTACACTCGAGTAGCGGATAAGTTTGCGCTGCATCCAGCGTCGGCATTAAGTCTAACGGTTCGCCATGAAAATTCATGCTAACACCCCTCCTTGATTGATTAGCCACAGTATAACAAAGAGGAGGGGCACTTCTCTATTCAGACGGCGCGACATTGCTAAAAATTAATAGTCTCGTAATCTGACAGTCCATTTCCCAGCAAAATGGGTGGTAACTCCAGTCTGGTCTGTTAGAATGGAGGAAACGAATCTAAATTCATGAGGTGAATCTTTTGGTAAATCAAACACCCGTATCCTGTAATGCCACGCTCATTGTGACCAGTCACCGTGTCTTTCAACCCGATTTGAACGAACACGAGTCCGTCTTTGGTGGTAAAATTCTATCGCTAGTAGATGACAGCGCTTCCGTTTCTGCGGTTCGTCTCACCCACAAGACGGTCGTCACAGCGTCCTTTGACCACGTGAGCTTTCTGCAACCCTTTCATATAGATGATTCCATGTTCCTCGAAGCCTACGTTTCAGGCACGGGAACCCGATCATTGGAAGTCTTTGTTAAAATTATTGGCGAAAATTTGACCACTGGTGAACGTTTCGTGGGGTACACCTGTTTCATCACCTACGTCATCGAAGATCGCCGGGCAACGACCCCGTTACCGCCCGTCAAGCCGATGACTGATGAGCAGCGCTACATCGTTGCCGGCTACGAAAAGCGCAGTGCCCAGCGGAAACAACGGCGCGCCGAGCAACTTGAACTCAACGGTCATGTGTCGGTCGATTCGCCATGGCCCATTTAGAAAAGTTTCACGTGAAACAAGCCGACTGACTCGCCACCGTAAATTAGTGGTTGAATCAGTCGGCTTTATTTTTTAAGCACGCTTTGTTTCACGTGAAACAGACACCCATTCGCTGGCTAGCACGCCATACGCATACAGGTCGAGCCATTGACCATCCTGAAAAACTGCTTCCCGGTTCACACCTTCACGAACGAAGCCGACCGCCTCATAGGCATGAATAGCGGCTTCGTTATTGGCATTGACCTCCAAAGTAACCTTATGTAAGCCTAGCTCGTTAAAGGCAAACGACAGAATCGTGTTCAACGTATCCTCACCATAGCCCTGGCCCCGGTCACTGGCAACCGGTAACGCGATACCCAATGTTGCTCGCCGATTTTTGAAATAGACATCGTCGAGCATGACCCAGCCCAATAAACCGTCGTCGGCGTTCGCCCGTACCATGAAGAAGAAGTGCTCATTACTATCCGGCTCGGCAGCCAACTCGCTGTACTCTGCTGCCGTCCAAGGATGGCAGGCATCCGCCGATAAATTACGCAACAAGCCGGGCTCCCACTGCGTATCTTGCAACCATTCGGCATCCCCGTCCCGCATTTCCGTTAAGTGAACCCAGTTTCCTTGTACGACATCCTTCATGTTTAGCGACCCCCTCACAATATTGCTCTAACTGTACCACAAGTCGCCGGGCCGCCAAAATAGTTGGCGCCCACCACTAAATCAACTATACTTATCCCAAACAAAAGGAGGACGAGTAATTTATGAAAATTACTGTTATTGGCGCCACCGGAATGGCCGGTTCGGCTGTCGTAGAAGAGGCTTTACACCGCGGTCATCAGGTTACCGCCCTGGCGCGTTCAACTGAAAAATTGACCGCATTACCTGAAGATTTTAACTTAACCACCCAGGTTCAAGACGCCTTCGACTTGACCGCCGCCGACCTGGCCGACGCCGACGTGATCGTTGATGCCTTCGCAACGGCCCCAGATAAGGCCTACCTACACGTCGACCTGGCCACCAAGCTGATCAGCCTATTACGGGGTACCGATCATCCCCGTCTCGTCTTCATTCTCGGGGCCGGTAGTTTACGAACTGGTGCGGATAATCATTTATTCGTTCACGACATTGAAAAGGATCCCAACGCCGCCAACTTCGTTAGTGTGCCTCAGAATCAGCTAAAGGAACTCAACTTTTTACGTGATGTCGACAACGTCAATTGGGTCGGCGTCTCTCCCGCCGCGAACTTCCATCCTGGGGAGGCTGTCCCTGCCTTGTTAGGTGTCGACGACTTGTTATTCAACGCGCAACAAGACTCTGGTACCTCTGCCGGAACCATGGCAGTCACCATCCTCGACGAGATTGAAAAGCCACAACATCACCAAACCCGTTTCACGGTCGCTGATAAATAAAGTCAGTCACCATCTAAATTTGAAACTTTCTAGCGTCGTCCGTTCCCACGGGCGGCGTTTTTTGTTATCATTACCTCTGGCTAAACGCCATACCCTTCTCTGTAGAAAGTTGCGATTATATTGAAAACTCGATTAAACTGGCGGGAATTACTGTTCATCGGCATGATGCTCTTTGGCCTCTTCTTCGGTGCCGGTAATCTTATCTTCCCCGTCTTCTTGGGACAACAGGCTGGTCACCATGTCGGTGCAGCCATCATCGGTCTCCTGCTAACTGGAATTGGCTTGCCCCTGCTGGGGGTCGCCGGAATCGGTCTGACGCGTAGCGAGGGCGTTTTCGATTTAGCCAATAAGGTCAACCGCCCCTTTGCTTACCTATTTACGCTTTTATTGTATTTGACGGTGGGTCCCTTCTTCGCCGTGCCTCGACTGGCCACGACATCGTTTCAAATTGGTCTTGCCCCCTTTGTTCCGCAGTCTCACCAAGCCCTAACACTGGCCCTCTTTTCCGTACTCTTCTTTGCCCTTTCGTGGTGGCTAGCACGGAATCCCGGTGCGCTGATGACTTACATCGGCAAGTGGCTGACACCCTTATTTCTGATTCTCTTAGGGCTGCTGATGCTCGCCGCCTTCATCAAACCCATGGGCGGCTTCACAACGACCGCGCACGGCGCGTATGCCAGCAGTCCCCTGCTTCGTGGGTTTACCGAGGGCTATAACACGCTCGATGCTTTGGCCTCATTGGCCTTTGGAATCGTGGTGATCGATAGCATTCGGGCACTGGGCGTCACCGATCCCGGTCAAATCGCTAAGGACATTATCAAGGCCGGCACGATCAGCATTCTCCTGATGGGCCTCATCTACACCTTACTGGCCTTGATGGGCACAATGAGTTTGGGTCAATTCAACCTCGCCGCAAACGGGGGCATCACGCTTGCTCAGATTGCCAACTATTACTTTGGTGCGTTTGGGAACGCCTTACTCGCCCTAATTGTGATCATTGCCTGTTTAAAAACGTCGATTGGTTTGATCTCCGCGTTTGGGGACACGCTACACGAAATGTTCCCTAAATTGTCCTACACGACACTGACCATCTTCGCCAGTGTCGTCCCTTGTCTGATTGCCAACGTGGGCCTCACGAAAATGATCACTTACTCCACGCCGGTGTTGATGTTTCTTTACCCACTGGCCATCGTTCTGATCGTCCTCGCCGTCTTATCACCACTATTGGGAACTAGTCGGTGGTTGTGGGGCCTCAGCATGCTCTTTACCGTCATCCCCGCCATCTTCTCTGGCGTTGCAGCACTGCCACTAGCATTACAACGGGCCGGCTGGATGCAAGGCGTTTTAGCCCTAAACAATCAGCTGCCACTGGCCAGCCTTGGTTTCAGTTGGGTCGTTCCCGCACTGGTCGGTGTTGTGTTGGGCAAGGTCGTCGCTGTCTTTAAGGGAGTATAACTCCCTTTCTGGGCAATTAATTCCCCACTTACTTGAAATATCTGGTATGATAGTTGTAATTAAAATCTCATATTCTCATATTTCGAACGAAACGAGGTGTTTAGGATGACTCAAGACCGTTACCCAGTAACCCCCGTCAAGATTGGCGTAAGTCTATTGACGTTGGTGTTACTCTTTGCCATGTTGTTTATTCAGCAACCCGTCATTGTTGCCTTTCTCTGCTTTAGTTCGTTAATTACGGCGATGCTGCACTTCAATGTTTTCGAAAGCACCGCTGACACCAACCCTCTCAACAAGATCGACCTGGGAATTCAAGTGGCTTATTTGATTCTCTCCATTGCCCGGGCTTTTATTTTAGGGGGTCACCCTTAATCAATTTTCAGCATTCAAAACGTCAAGCGAGCTGGCAACCAAGATTGCTGGGCCGCTTTTTTCTTGTTGCTGAGGTTGAAAGCCAAAATGTTTGCGTTACTCTTGCGACAGTAGGAAATGTCACGGCTAAATTAGTGAAAACAGCCGCACTCCGGCTTTGATTGTGCAGGTCAATTCCAATCACTGAATCCCAAGTGGCTGCCAAAATTTAAGCATAATTCAATAGCGTTTCAAACGGCATGATCCATGTTTCCTCAGACCAACTACGTCAGCCGAGAGGTCGGCAGATATGGGCTCAGGCGCGTCGTTCTACTTAGTTAGTGGGTGAATTTCCCACTGGCTTAGTAGAAAACCAAGCTTGGAGACTCGGCCTTTTCGAGGCTTCAAGTTGCGTTCGCACCGATCCAGCCCATATCTGCTGGCTGGTAGGGCGCTGGTTGGACAACGTTGCCTAATTTTAGATCCAATATCGTTGTGACATCAATCATAATAAGTATTTTGGGATTTTCAACCTTTAGCTTGCTGAAATTTCAGTCCATTTGCGCTAAACTAAGTAAAACTTACAGGTAAAGGATGAACTCCCGTGAAAAAATACGCAATTTTTGACTTAGACGATACCCTACTCGACTTTACACGCGGCGAGACAGAAGGCATCACCGCCATACTGAAAAAATACGGTGCCCCCGACGTTCAGCGAGGCTTTGACACCTACGTTCACCTCAACCGCGAGATTTGGCAGCGCATCGAACAGGGAGCACCCCGTCAGCCACTACTCAACGAGCGCTTTGCACTGACCTTTAACGCGCTAGGCATCGCAGTCGACGGTGTGGCCCTAGAGGCTGAATACAACGACATGCTCAATCACAACTTCTACACACTCCCGGGCGCTCGTCGCCTACTGGATCACCTCAAGACCGCTGGCGTACAGCTTTTAATCGGTACGAATGGAACCAAACACACCCAACTCAGTCGCCTCGCTGGATCTGGAATCGGTACCTACTTTGATGGCGTCTATATCTCCCAAGACATTGGCTTCAACAAGCCTGATCCACGCTTCTTCGCGCCGATTTTCGCGCAACATCCCGATTTAACCGCCGCCAATACGCTCATGGTGGGTGACCGCCTGCAGTCAGACATTCTGGGCGCTAACAATGTTCAGCTTCCCAGCATCTGGTATAATCCCCAGCACACCACTAATCCTGGTACCTATCAGCCAACCTTTGAAGCCGCCGATTTTGCGACCGTGACGCGGTTGGTTCTCGCGTAGTTGCTTAACCCCACTCCGTCTCGATAACTGGCCGCTTTGGCGGTGTCGGTAACGGTGACTGCTGAAGAAAAGCCAACTCACGTAAGGCTTCCCATTCACTCTTCGGGATCAATACTGCAGCATGGACATCATTCGCGTCCGTTGGGGTGATCACAATCGTTTCCTTTAACTGATGAACCGCCGCCAAGAGTTCCATGAGATCGGTTTGCGCCATTTCTGGCGAATAGTGCTTCATAATTGATTTCCTCCTAAGGTCGCAAAACTCGCCCGTTAGCGTTGAAAATGACGTTAACGGGCGAGTTCTTTGTCGTGTTTTATTTTGTCTGTTGGTTGGCTCCGGCGCCACCTTCATTATCGGCTTCACCGCTGGCCCAAACCTTCGTTGCGTAGACGGCATTAAATAGTAAGGCCGCTTGTAAGGCTACCTGTGACAGATTTGCGCCCAGCGACCCAATTTTCGTGACTCCCATCAGGGTTTGCACGGTCAACGTCCCCCAATAAATAACGTTGGCAATATTAACGACGATCCACAATGACCAGTTTTCCTTGAATTTCAAAATATATAGCAGTTGTGCAATCAGACTGACCACAAAGTTGATGGAATCAAAGTAAGGCAACTGACCGTGCAGCATGGCCAGGACGACCCAGCCAATGATCCAAGCCACAAACGCACCCACAAAGATCATATTCCGGGTTTGCTTAGCGAACGAATGGGTTGCCTCATCGCGCCCCCACATCACCCAGCCGATCGGTTGTGAGACAACGTAGATGATGTCCATCGCAAACGAGCCATAGGCATGGCTGATCCACGCAATATACGTCATCGCCACACATTGAACCAGACCGAAGATGAATGAAATTTTTCGGCCCTTCATCCCGTAAATCAGACACAGAACCCCCATGACTCCGGAGACCATCCCAATTAAACTATCTGGCACGACCGCATACACGGCCACCTGTAAAATTAATAAGAGCGAAACATAGATGATCTCAAATTTTTTCCAATTTGTGAAAAGCTGGTTGAACCACCAACCATGTGTCTGTGTATTTGTCATGTTAATCCCCCTAATTTTCAGCTACTAATATATTGAAAGTTGCTAATAAGACGAATAGTAACGAGAGCTGACTCAGCGTCAGTAACTTGACTTGAACCTGCCGTACTAGCCGGTCGGTTGCTGAAAACGGATGTTGTCGTTGCCACAGAATCCGGGCAACCAATACAGTAGCGTTCACGATGCCGAGCAGCACTAAGACCCGTTCGTCTAGCCAAGCGGCTCGCCACGACCCTAACCCAATGTAAAGCAGGGTCAGAAGTAGAAAACTGTGCGCCAAATATCGCCACCGGTTTCGCATCGGACTACTCTGCGCTGGCAATTGTCGTACCAGTCGCCAATGCCAACCGTAAAAAAACACAGTCAACATGACGCCTACAATCTGCAATCCCGTTAGCACGTGTCTCCTCCCTTCAAGCCAGCGGAACATAGCACGAGTTTAACGTTGCCACTACTTGACTGGCCAGATATTCAGCTTTATCCGTTCGGTGACCTTCTTTATGTAAAAATTTCTAACCTGATCTAGCATCCCCACTGGTTTTCGTCATGTCTGAAACGCTTCAGCACCCAAGCTATTCGAGTGGATAATTATCTCACTACAGCTTTCAACTTTACCAACGCTCCGTGTCATTAACGCAAAGAACGTGTAAAGTTTATGTATACTAATTATTAATTTAATAATAATTAGTTGTTTTTTGTTATTAATTTTTAATTGATTACAAACAAAAAAGGGGCCCGCGACAGTCATCACGGGGCCCCTTTAGTTATTCAACTTTTTCTGGTCGAAACGTGTGCCAGAAGGCAACCGGTTAACCGCCTTTTGTCCCACTCTCCCTTTGTCACCAAACCTAGTTCACTTTGGCAATCTTACCTTGTTCGATATACACGCTCAGGATGGCAATATCAGCAGGATTGACCCCACTGATCCGACTGGCCTGAGCTAACGTTTCGGGTTGAATCTTCTTTAACTTTTGATGTGCTTCAGTTGCAAGACCATCGATGGCATCGTAGTCGATCTTAGCGGGGATGGCCTTGGCTTCCATGCGCTTCAACTTGGCCACGTTGTCTTCGGCCTTCTTGATGTAGCCAGCATACTTCAATGACACTTCGATCTCTTCAACGATATGCCGGTCCAACGGTTGTTCTGGAGCCGAAATGAACTGCAATAACGTTTGGTAATTGACGTATGGCCGCCGGAGGAACGCTGCAGCTAACACGCCATCTTGAAGTGGCTTGTCGCCGTGACTCTCAACAAAGGCATTGATGGCATCGTTTGGCTTGATACGAATGCTATTCAACCGGTCGATCTCAGCCTTCAAGGCCGCCTTCTTGGCTAAGAAATCAGCGTAACGGTCGTCACTGATCAGGCCTAATTCATGACCTTTCGCCGTCAAACGTAAGTCGGCGTTATCATGCCGCAAAATCAACCGGTACTCTGCACGACTCGTCAACAAGCGGTAAGGTTCCTTGGTTCCCTTGGTCACCAAGTCGTCGACCATGACACCGATGTAGGCATCGGAACGCTTCAACGTAAACCCTGGCTTGCCCAGCGCCCGTAAGCCAGCGTTGATTCCGGCTAACAGGCCCTGGCCAGCGGCTTCTTCGTACCCGGAAGTCCCGTTCGTTTGGCCTGCAGTAAACAGGTTCTTCAACGGCTTCGTTTCCAAAGTTGGCCGTAATTGATATGGGGAAACGACATCGTATTCAATGGCATAACCCGGCCGCATCATTTGTGCGTCTTCTAACCCCTTAATGGAGTGCAAAATTTTCTGCTGAACTTCTTCTGGCATAGACGTTGAAAGGCCTTGAACGTACCACTCATCGGTGTTGCGACCTTCTGGCTCCAAGAAGAGTTGGTGCCGTGGCTTATCAGCAAACCGCACGATCTTATCCTCAATGGATGGGCAGTAACGGGGACCGACCCCTTCGATCACCCCGGTAAACATCGGCGCGCGGTCGAGGTTGGCCTTGATGATTTCATGCGTCTTTTGGTTGGTATACGTCAACCAGCAAGACAGCTGATTCTTGATGTCGATGTAGGCACTGTCTGGCGTTGTAAAGCTAAAGTGGTTCGGCTCCTTGTCACCTGGCTGCTCCTCGGTCTCATCGTAATGAATCGTGTTACCGTCGACCCGTGGTGGCGTCCCGGTCTTGAACCGTTCGAGATCAAAACCATACTTGGGTAAATTAGCCGTCAATTTGTTGGCGGGTTGGGAATTGTTGGGCCCAGAGGAATACATCAGTTCCCCGATGATGATCTTACCGCGAGCAGCGGTCCCCGCCGCGATAACCACCGCCTTGGCGCTGTAACGCGCACCCGTATTGGTGATGACCCCTTTGCAGGCGCCGTCTTCCACGATCAAATCATCCACGATTCCCTGGCGCAAGGTCAAGTTGGGTTCCCGTTCAATGGTGTGCTTCATTTCGGCATGGTACGCATGCTTATCGGCTTGGGCACGTAAGGCACGGACGGCCGGTCCCTTCCCAGTATTCAGCATTCGCATCTGGACGTAGGTCTTGTCGATATTGCGGCCCATTTCGCCACCTAATGCATCGATTTCACGAACGACGATTCCCTTTGCAGGACCCCCGACAGATGGGTTACATGGCATAAAGGCCACCATGTCCAAATTGATCGTCATTAATAAGGTTTTGTTCCCCATTCGCGCAGCAGCTAATGCGGCTTCGCTACCAGCATGGCCGGCACCCACAACGATAACGTCGTAGTCCTGACCTGGATATTCAATTACTTCAGTCATTGGTTCTTTCCCTCCATGCTTAACTGCCACTGACGGCGGCTAAACGGTCTCTTTTGTGCGCAATTTTCCTAAACCAAAATTCGTGTTCGCTGCGGTTTCTAGTTGCATTTGCACCGACCTATCTGATAGCCGATAAGGCACGGTATTTCGCTAACTTTACTTCGTTATTTTCCTAAACAGAACTGGCTGAACAACTGGTCGAGCAGTTCGTCTTGGTAACTATCCCCAGTAATTTCACCGAGCAGGTCCCAAGCACGCGTCATGTCGATCTGGACTAAGTCAACCGGCATCCCCGCAGCAATCCCGCTCTGAACGTCCGTTAAGGCATCGCTGGCTTGATGTAGCAGACCAATGTGCCGCGCATTCGTGACCATCACGTTATTTTGATTGGACTCGATACCTTCATCGAAGAACAGGTGGGCGATGGTACCTTCCAGCTGATCCATTCCCGTGCTCTGCAGAATTGACGTTTCCATAATTGGACTATCCCCTGCAGCTGCCTTAACCGCCGCCAGATCAAGCTTCATGGGCAAGTCGGTCTTGTTCAAAATGAGAATGCGTTGTGTGTCGGCCGTCGCCTTCAGTAACGCCTTGTCTTCCGTAGTCAATTTCTCACTGGCATTCAAGACCAACATTACCAAATCAGCGGTGTTGATGGCCTTACGTGAGCGTTCGACCCCAATCTTTTCAACCTTGTCCGTGGTATCGCGAATACCAGCCGTATCGATCAGCTTCAACGGAACCCCTTTGACATTCACATATTCTTCGATCACGTCACGCGTGGTCCCGGCAACGTCGGTCACAATGGCCTTGTCTTCGTGTAATAAATGGTTGAGCAGACTACTCTTCCCCACATTTGGTCGGCCAACAATTGCAGTGGCCAGGCCTTCGCGTAAGACTTTTCCCTGTTTAGCGGTCGCAAGGAGCGACTTGATCTGCTTTTGAACCTCTTGGGCCTTCTCCAACAGCATCTTGGTCGTCATCGTTTCCACGTCATCGTACTCAGGGTAGTCAATATTAACTTCCACTTGGGCCAACGCATCGAGAATGTCTTGGCGTAAATTTCTAATCAAATGAGACAGATTTCCGTCTAATTGGTCCAAAGCAACCTTCATTGACTTATCCGTTTTCGCACGAATCAAATCCATGACGGATTCCGCCTGCGTCAAATCGATTCGGCCATTGAGGAAGGCCCGCTTGGTATACTCACCGGGTTCAGCCAACCGTGCACCATAGCTCAGGCAGAGCTGCAAGATCCGGTTCGTCGCCACGATACCACCGTGACAGTTGATTTCGATAATGTCTTCCTTCGTGTACGTCTTAGGCGCCCGCATAACGGTTGCCATGACCTCATCGACCTCTTCACCGTTCTCTGGATCAATGATGTGACCATAATGAATCGTGTGGGTGGCCGCTTTGGTCAAGTCAGCCCCCTTAAACAGCTTCTCTGCGACATCAAAGACCTCTTCACCACTCAACCGAATGATGGAGATGCCTCCCTCACCAGGTGGGGTCGAAATTGCCGCAATCGTATCAAATTCTGTGGTCGTGACTGCCATGAGCCATCCTCCTTGTTCTTTTCAATGTTGGTCCTTACATCAAGTTTATCGGTAGATTGGCCATATTACCCGGATACCATGCGTAAGAATGGACATTCAACAGGCCTGGTGTATCATTTAACGCCATAAAAAAAAGCACCTACTCCACGCCACCTAACTGTGCGCGGATAAAGTACTTTCACTACTTTATCATAAACTTGATAAGAATGATTGTCTTCACTATAAGGGCAATCGGTCATTTTGTCAAACGGAAACTATGCCGGTTCGATCACAACAGCGCGGTGTGGCTCTTTACCGGCCGAGTACGTCGTCACGTGGCGATTCTTTGCTAGGACCGCATGAATCTGTTTACGCTCAAACGAAGGCATCGGATCCAAATAGATCGGTTTCCCGGTTGCCACCACTTCACGCGCGGTGCTCTCCGCCAAACGAACTAACGTAGCTGCCCGGCGCTCCCGGTATCCCGCCACGTCCAATTCCAAATCGACGTGTGCAGCGCCATGATGATTCAAAAATAGCTGTCCCAAACTCTGCAGGGCATTGATCGTCCGCCCGTGCTTTCCAATCAGCAGGCCTTCTTTGTCCGTGGTAAATTCCAGTCGGACTTGTCGGTGGGCCGTGTTCTCAACGTCTAACGTCGCGTCAATGCCCAGTTGTTCCACGATGTTTGCTAGGTAATCCTGAACGGCTTCGACGGCCGCCTCGCGCTGCTCACGGCGCTCCTCAGGGGTCACCGTTGGTTCGGTCGCTGGCTCAGTTGTTGGCTGGGCTGCCACCGGTGCCGGTTGGGCCTTTGCCCGCTGCACTGGTTTTACAACGGTACTACTCGGCTTGGCAGCTACTGGTTGCTTAGCCGCTGCACTGGCTGCCGCGACGGGTTTTAAGACCACGTCGACCATGGCATCCCGCCGACCAATACCAAACAAACCCTTACGTGGCGCCGTGACCACCTTCGTAATCACCTGGTCACGACGGCTGTTCAATGCGGCTAGTCCCGCTTCGATCGCCGCTGCTTCCGTTTTCCCCGTAAAGATCGTCATCGTTTATTCCTCCCGTGTCTATTCGCTAAATTTTAGTATACCATAACGCTCGCTAGGCACTACGTAATCCATCTAAAAATGCAGAATTCTCTGGTTGTCACCACGATACTGAGACCCCAGTTAAGCCACCCAGCCTGGCGGGAAGCCCGATTGGGGACTGTGGGAACGTTCTCCGAATCTCTGGCTGCCAGAGTGCGCCCATTTCGCGTAAGCCGGCTCACTGTCCTGTCGCAAGAATCATGTAACGAATTTAGGTTTCGAGCTCGAGAATTTAACACCAACTCGTAAGAATCCCTTAAGACCAAGGATTTCATGTCCCAATTCTGTTAGAAATTTCGTTAGTAACACTATCGGCGGTCACTACAACCGGAAAAGTCATTTTAATTTTAGTAGACTAAGTCACAACCATGTAAAGGAGGTGACCCCGTCCCACGGCGAATTTGCGGCACAGTGTTTTCACGATAGACCTGGTTCTTTGACAACAAAAAAGCCGCCCGGACTTAACCGAACGGCGAGAAATGCATTTTTTAGGTGTTATTTACGTTTACTTTGCTTAGCACGCCGCATTGCCTTTTTCACAGTGCGCTCATGTTCGGCTTTGACCTTTTCCTTTTGATCACGTTCCGCCTGAATCTTCCACGGATTTTGAATCAACAAGGTTTGGCCGACTTGGAAGACATAAGAAACCGTCCAGTACAACGACAATGATGAGGCAACGTTCATGGCGGTGAAGAAGACCACCACGGGCATCCCGACAATCATCATTGTGTTCATGGAGTTAGACTCTGGTGCTGACTTCGTCGTTAGCCACGAACTCAAGAACGTCGCTAAGGCCGCCAAGATTGGCAGAATGAAGTACGGGTCCTTGTGACCAAGTTGCAACCACAGGAACGTCCCAGACCGCAGAACGGCCGTCCGCCAGATGGCTTGATACAGTGCCCAGATAATTGGCAGTTGAACCAAGGCTGGTAAACAGCCCATCATTGGGTTGATGCCAGCTTCCGAGTACAGCTTTTGCTGTTCTGACTGAAGCTTGGCCATTGTTTCTCTGTCTTTAGACGAATACTTTTTCTGTAATGCTTTTAATTGGGGTTGAACCTCTTGGGTCTTCCGCATGCTACGCGTTTGGAAGATCATCAGTGGTAGTAAGATAATCCGGATAATAATCGTAAAGATGATGATCCCGATTCCGTAACTACCCCCGAAGAAATGGGCCAACCAGATAATCGCCCGCGAGAAGTTCAGAACGATCAGGCCGTCCCAAATCCCGGTACTTTGATTGGTGATTGGCTTATTGCTACAAGCGGAAAGGATGAACACTAAACCCACAATGCCCAGCATCAGTAGGGTGCGTTTGTACTTTTTCACGTTTCTCACGTTTATTCCTCGCTATAGCTAGAATCCAGCAGTTTGGCCAGTTTCAAGACGTGCACTAGGCTGCGTTTCGCATCGGGCATGGCAATACCATCCGCACGCGGCCGAGCAATGACGAGAAAGTCCACATCTTGTTTCAGATACGGCTTTAACTCGAGCAAGCTCTGTCGAATTCGGCGCTTCACCCAGTTACGGTGAACGGCGTTACCAATTTTTTTCCCAACTGAAATACCGACCCGAAAGTGCGGCTGATCTGGTTTTTCCATTGAATACACCACGAATTGCCGATTAGCGACTGAATTCCTGGTTTCAAAGACCTGCTGAAATTCCGCTTCTTTCTTAATGCGGTAAGATTTTCGCATGGTGCATCTCCAAAATTCTCAACTATTTTTCAGTCCGCGGGGAATTGGTGTCCCAGTCACTCCGCAGATAAAATAAAAAGACCACTGAACCATCAGCGGCCTATGCAGACAATACTTTACGTCCCTTTTGACGGCGACGTGCTAATACTTGACGGCCATTGCTAGTGCTCATGCGCTTGCGGAAGCCGTGGACACGTGAACGGTGACGTTTCTTTGGTTGGAAAGTACGTTTCATGGTAAGTTCTCCTCTCTTAACGATGACTATTTATTTTTCATCTGACGGTGCCAGACAAATACTAAATGCATTTCCTGAATATACTATCATAAAAAACGCCAAATTGAAACAGCAACTTTAAATTTCCAAGAAAAAGTTGTCCCCGGATAAATTTGTTTCATACACTTAGCCTGTGGATAACTCAAAGATTCCAAAAAAGTTATCGGGGACTTGCCAACTGGGTTATCCACTGTTCCACAGGCTGTTCATTTCTAAAAATTAAGCTTTGTTAATTCTGTGGATAACTTGTGAAACACTTATTGCTGTCACGTTTCAAACATACGTGTTCCTGTGGATAAGTTACCTGAATAAAAGTTATCCACTGTTTTTGACTACCCTGTGGATAACTCTTTCCACTTCCTGTGAAACAATTATGCACACCTCATAATAGCCTGTGGAAAACTTTTTTTCTTCATGCTACACTGAATGTACGTTTTCTTTTTGGGGGGTCATCCCCCCAAAGGACAAATGAGTTTTTAAACTAAAATAGGGGGATACCTCAGTGCCAGAAATGTCAGATTTGTGGGCTGACATCCAAAAATTGTTTGAGGTCAACTACGCACCAACGACCTATACAACTTGGATCAAAACAGCCAAGCCGATTTCTTTAGTCGGCAACAAATTAACTTTGGAACTTCCATCACCCCTGCATCGTGATTACTGGAACCACCAACACTTGGACCAGCAATTGGTAGAATACGCATACCAAACCACTCACGAAGATATTCAGCCCGTTCTCATTTTAGAAGGGGAGCGTCAGCAACAAGCGACGCTCAAAGCCAAGACTGGCACCCCTGACGCCATCGCTCTCAGCGAACCGACGCCAACTTTTATGAAGGAAACGGCCCTGAATCCCCGCTACACGTTTGACACTTTCGTCATCGGAAAAGGCAACCAAATGGCCCATGCTGCGGCCCTAGTTGTCTCAGAAGAACCTGGTGAGATGTACAATCCACTCTTCTTCTACGGTGGCGTCGGTCTGGGTAAAACCCACTTGATGCACGCGATCGGCAATAAAATGCTCGAAGATCACCCGGACACCAAGATCAAGTACGTCACTAGCGAGGCCTTCACGAATGACTTTATCAATGCGATTCAAACCCGGACGCAGGAGCAGTTCCGTCAGGAGTACCGTAACGTTGATCTGCTGCTGGTCGATGATATTCAATTCTTCGCTAATAAGGAAGGAACACAAGAAGAGTTCTTCCATACATTCAATGCCCTCTACGACGACAACAAGCAAATTGTGCTGACGTCCGACCGGCTACCAAATGAGATTCCGAAGCTGCAAGACCGCCTCGTTTCGCGGTTTGCTTGGGGTCTCTCGGTCGATATCACGCCGCCAGACCTAGAGACGCGAATCGCCATTCTTAGAAACAAGGCCGACGCCGACCAAATCGACATCCCGGATGATACCTTAAGCTACATCGCCGGGCAGATCGACTCCAACGTTCGTGAGCTCGAAGGGGCCTTAGCCCGTGTTCAAGCTTACCATCAGTTGATGCATCAACCGATCACGACTGATCTTGCCGCCGAAGCACTTAAGAGCCTGAATCTCGCTAGTGCCAGTGATGCCGTCACGATTCCGGTGATTCAAAACCGAGTTGCCGATTATTTCCACGTGTCTTTAAAGGACCTCAAAGGAAAGAAACGCAAAAAGGTCATCGTGATGCCTCGTCAAATCGCCATGTACCTGTCACGTGAACTGACGGAAGCGTCCTTACCCCGTATTGGGAACGAATTTGGCGGTAAAGACCATACGACCGTTATTCACGCCTACGACAAAATCGCTGCTTCGCTCAAGATCGATCCCGAACTCCAAAAGGATATCGAGAACCTTCGCGACGAGTTGCAGCGCTAAGCAAAGAATCGTCCGGGTCTCTAAGTTAAAACGAGACGGACTCGCGGCGATCTTTTTGTGACTAACTGGCGTATGATGAAATTAGACTGGTAGCCGTAAACTGGGCACGGCAAGCTAAACTGGCATGTGGATAAAAAGGAAAAAGGTCAAAAGTTTTCCACAAGTTATCCACAGGTGGAAAACCTAGTAACACAAGGTCTTCTCCAAAGTTATCCACAGTATACACCGCTCTACTACGGCTACTATCTTTTTCTTTTAATTAAGTAAATAGCGCACCACACAAAGGAGTGTTCATCTATGAAATTCACCATCAACCGGGCAGCGTTCATCAAAGAATTGAATAACGTTTCCCGGGCTATCTCGTCCAAAACGACTATCCCCATATTGACTGGACTAAAGATTGTCGCTAGTGATGCCGGCCTACTGCTAACCGGATCCAACGCCGATATCTCAATTGAAACCTTGATCAAGGCAGATGATCCAGACATCGGGTTAGCCATTGACGAACCTGGATCAATCGTCCTAACCGCCCGTTTCTTTGGTGAAATCGTTAAAAAGTTGCCTGAAAACGAATTGACGGTCACGGTCAAAGATGGTTTCCAAACCGAAATCACTTCTGGGGCAGCGTCCTTCAACATTAATGGGCAGGATGCCAATAACTATCCTCATTTACCAGAAATCGACGCTGCAGATTCCGTTGTCCTTTCCGGTGCGGTCTTTAAAGAATTGATCAGTCAAACGGTAATCGCTGTTTCCAACCAGGAAAGTCGACCAATTTTGACGGGGGTCCACTTTGTCCTCGCTGACAACAAATTCCTGGCAGTTGCCACGGATAGTCACCGGCTGAGTCAACGACAGATTGAGTTGCCAACGCCAAGTAACGCGACGTTTGACGTCATCATTCCTGGGAAGAGTTTGACTGAATTGTCGCGGATGATCGGGGACGACGATAGCGACGTGAAGATGCAATTCTCCGAAAACCAAGTGCTCTTCTTGCTCGGGGACACCTCGTTTTATTCACGCTTACTGGAAGGGAATTACCCGGACACATCTCGGCTGATTCCAAAGGAAGCCTCAACGACCGTTGAATTTGAAGCGCCAGAATTACTGGCTGCTGTAGAACGGGCCTCACTGTTATCTCACGAATCGCGGAACAATGTGGTTAAGTTGACGTTAACGCCAGCGGATAACCAGGTCACCATCTTCAGCAACTCACCTGATGTCGGGAACGTTGAAGAAGACTTGTCGCCCAAGGATCTCACTGGGGATGACCTCGAAATTTCGTTTAACCCTGACTACATGAAGGATGCGTTGCGGTCATTCGGTCAAGCGACGATTCGTGTGGCCTTTACCTCCGCATTGCGGCCCTTCACGTTAGTGCCAACGGAAGATACAAGCAACTTTATCCAGTTGATCACGCCAGTACGGACGTTCTAAACTAGGGTTAACTAAAAATGAAGCCACATCACGCTGTGTTTGAGCGGATGTGGTTTTTTTACGGAAAAATTAGCCGTTAAACGGGAGTTAACTTGGCGAAAAAGTGGCAGTGTGACGCAACACCACAATCTGGGACTCTCGGTCTCGACCATAGAAACCACACACCGTTACTTTTTGTGGCCGCCGGATAGCCAGCCGTCTTGGCAAATGTTTACGCTAATCGTCAACACGATACTGGAGGGCTAAGCATCAAGTTGCAACGGTCGTAACCACGAGGTCGCAATCCAAGCGCCAACGGGGTCGTCTTCATTTCAGCCCAAGATTCGTGAAAACGATGTAAAATTTGGAACAAAACCGTTACTTGCGTGCGCACATGCCAACGAACTTTCAAAGAAATCCGGTGGATGTTGATTTTGTGGCCAAAAATAGCCGTTTTTCGCCAGAACGCCGCTCATTTTAATTCTGAGCAAATTTACAGCATTTATACCAAAAATATCAAGAAGGGGTCAAATCGGCTGAGAACGCAAAAATAAGGTGGCTAATCTGTACCTTTGATGTAAAAAGCGGTATAATATAAGAGAAGAAAATTAAGGGGTGAAATTGTGAAAAAAGAAGTTTTCATTGACACGCCCTACATCACTTTGGGCCAGATGCTCAAGGAAGAATCCGTTATCAGTACTGGCGGTCAAGCCAAATGGTTTTTGCGGGAAAACACCGTGAAGGTCAACGACGAGCCAGATGATCGACGGGGCCGGAAACTGTATCCTGACGATACGGTCGATGTTCCTGATGCAGGCTCATTTGTTATACGCTCAAAGCAGGGTGAATAATGTATTTGCAAGAGTTGCAGCTGCAGCATTTTCGTAATTACCAAGATGCAGATCTTCAATTAGGTCAAGGCATCAACGTCTTATTGGGTGAAAATGCGCAGGGCAAGACCAATTTATTAGAGGCAATCTACGTGCTGGCGTTAACCCGCAGTCACCGAACCGCCAATGACCATGATTTGGTCAACTGGCAGGCCAAAACGGCCAAGGTGAGTGGCCGTGTGGTTAAATCTGCCGGCACGGTGCCGTTAGAGCTCACTTTTTCGCGGCAGGGGAAACGGGCCAAGGTCAATCACTTGGAGCAAGCGCGGCTCTCTCAGTATGTGGGACAGCTGAACGTGATTTTGTTTGCGCCGGAAGATCTCGCCATTGTCAAAGGGGCTCCCGCTGTGCGGCGACGCTTTATGGACATGGAGTTCGGTCAGATGAACCCGCGTTACCTCTATAACCTTAGTCAGTACAGAACCTTATTGAAGCAACGG
This sequence comes from Levilactobacillus fujinensis, assembly GCF_003946335.1. Lineage (GTDB taxonomy): Bacteria > Bacillota > Bacilli > Lactobacillales > Lactobacillaceae > Levilactobacillus > Levilactobacillus fujinensis. The sequence goes on along the minus strand of NZ_RHNX01000008.1, from coordinate 5,312 downwards.
AACCACTACTTGAAGGACTTGCAGCACAAGCAGAAAAAGGATCTTCTTTTTTTGTCTGTGCTGTCCGACCAGTTAGCGGCTTACGGTGCGGAAATTATCATGGCGCGGCTGACGATGTTACGCAAGCTTGAGCACTGGGCCCAGACGATTCACGCTGAGATTTCGCAGCAACGTGAGGAGTTGACGTTCCACTACGCCACACAGGTTCCCGCCGACCAATTGACGGATGCCAAGACCATTTGTGACGCGTTAACGGCTCTTTACAACAAGCAGCGCGACAAGGAGCTCTATCAGGGGACGACTCTGGTTGGTCCGCACCGCGACGACCTGCATTTTCAGGTCAACGGCAAGAACGTGCAGACGTTCGGGTCGCAGGGCCAGCAACGGACGACGGCGTTAAGCATCAAACTCGCTGAGATCGACCTGATGAAAGAAGAGACCGGTGAATATCCGGTCTTATTACTTGATGACGTACTTTCCGAACTGGACGATGCCCGCCAGACACATTTATTGACGGCGATTCAGGACAAAGTACAAACGTTTATTACCACCACCAGCTTGAGCGGAATTACGCGCCAGCTGATTAAGGACCCAACTATTTTTTACGTTGAAAACGGGGCCGTGGTGGCCGATGGATCGCCTAGAACGGGTGATTCGGCAACAAAGGAGGATTAGGCAGTGGCTGATTACGAACACGAAACCAAAGCAGAACAAGCCCGGGAATACGATGCCAGCCAAATTCAAGTCTTGGAAGGCTTGGAAGCGGTGCGGAAGCGTCCTGGGATGTACATTGGTACGACTAGTTCCCAAGGTCTGCACCATTTGGTCTGGGAAATTGTTGATAATGGGATCGATGAGGCCTTAGCGGGCTTTGCCGACGAAATTCACGTTGTCGTTGAGAAGGATAACAGCATCAGCGTCAGTGATAATGGTCGGGGGATTCCGGTGGATATCCAAAAGAAGACGGGGAGACCTGCCTTGGAAACGGTCTTCACCATCCTGCATGCCGGTGGTAAATTCGGCGGTGGCGGGTACAAGGTCTCCGGTGGTCTCCATGGGGTCGGCGCTTCCGTTGTGAACGCGTTGTCTACTGAACTAGATGTGCAAGTCATTCGTGATGGCAAGCAGTACTCCATGGTCTTTAGTCGTGGTCACGTGAAGGAAGATATGACCGTGACGGAGACGGGGTTACCCGTTGACGAACACGGGACGACGGTCCACTTTGTGCCGGATCCCGATATTTTTCGGGAAACGACGACGTTTGATATTAAGACGTTAACGACCCGGATCCGCGAACTGGCCTTCTTGAACAAGGGCTTACGCATCACGATCCGTGACGAGCGGCCTGAAACGCCAACGGAAGACGACTTCCTCTATGAGGGTGGGATTCGCCACTACGTTGACTACTTAAACGAAAATAAAACCACACTGTTCGAACCACCAATCTACGTTGAGGGCCAAGAAAATGGTATCACCGTTGAAGTGGCGCTGCAGTACACAGATGATTATCACAACAACCTGTTGACCTTTACCAACAACATCCATACCTACGAAGGTGGGACGCATGAGGAAGGGTTCAAACGCGCCTTAACGCGGGTCGTAAACGACTATGCGCGGCAAAACAAGCTGATGAAGGATAACGAGCCCAATCTGACCGGGGATGACGTGCGTGAAGGTTTAACGGCCGTTGTGTCCGTTAAGCACCCGGATCCACAATTTGAAGGTCAGACCAAGACTAAACTGGGGAACTCAGATGCCCGGACGGCGGTTGATCACACATTTGCTGATCACTTTATGCGGTTCTTGATGGAACATCCGGACGTTGCCCGTAAGGTTGTGGACAAGGGGACGTTAGCGTCCAAAGCCCGGGTCGCTGCTAAACGTGCGCGGGAAGTTACGCGGAAAAAGAGCGGCCTCGAAATCAGTAACCTGCCCGGGAAGCTCGCTGATAACACCTCCAAGGATCCGGAAATCTCCGAATTGTTTATTGTCGAAGGGGATTCTGCCGGTGGGTCGGCTAAGCAAGGTCGTTCACGGCTGACGCAAGCCATCCTGCCAATTCGGGGGAAAATCTTAAACGTGGAAAAGGCCTCAATGGATCGGATCCTGGCCAACGAAGAAATTCGTTCGCTGTTTACCGCCATGGGGACCGGGTTTGGTGACGATTTTGATGTCGCCAAGGCCAACTACCACAAGCTGATCATCATGACTGATGCCGATGTCGATGGCGCCCATATTCGGACGTTACTGTTGACGCTGATCTACCGTTACATGCGGCCATTACTGGATGCCGGGTTCGTTTATATTGCCTGCCCACCGCTCTACCGGGTGCGCCAAGGGAAGTTCCAACGCTACTTGGATACCGATGATGAGTTGAAGGAAATGTTAGGCAAGTTAGCCCCCGCACCAAAGCCACAGATTCAACGGTACAAAGGGTTAGGTGAAATGGACGCGGAACAACTCTGGGAAACGACCATGGATCCTGAAAACCGGCGGCTCTTACGGGTCGACGCACAAGACGCCATCAATGCCGATCAAGTCTTCAGCATGTTGATGGGAGATAAAGTTGCGCCCCGCCGGCAATTTATCGAGGATAACGCGACCTTTGCTGACCTTGATGTTTAACGTGTAACGGGAAGAACGGAGGGTAAAAAAATTTGGCTGATCAAGATTATTTAAGTCGAATCACCGACGTTGACCTTTCACAAACGATGCGCACATCCTTCCTGGATTATGCGATGAGTGTGATTGTTCAGCGGGCGTTACCGGACGTGCGGGATGGTTTAAAGCCAGTCCACCGCCGGATTTTATACGATATGCAAGAACTTGGGATCACTCCTGACAAGCCATTCCGGAAGTCAGCCAGAGTGGTTGGGGATGTTCTGGGTAAGTATCATCCGCATGGGGATTCCGCCGTGTATGAATCCATGGTCCGGATGGCCCAAGATTTCTCGTACCGCTACATGTTGGTAGACGGTCACGGGAACTTTGGCTCCGTCGATGGTGACGGTGCCGCTGCCATGCGGTATACCGAAGCACGTCTGAGCAAAGTTGCGATGGAAATGCTGCGGGACATCAATAAGGACACGATTGATTTCCAGGACAACTATGATGGGTCTGAAAGAGAACCCGTTGTCTTGCCGTCACGCTTTCCTAACCTCTTAGTTAACGGGGCTTCCGGGATTGCCGTGGGGATGGCAACGAACATTCCACCACACAACCTGACGGAAGTAATCAGCGCGCTGCACATCTTGATGAATAATCCAGACGCGACTTTGGCTGATTTGATGGAAGCTTTACCAGGCCCCGATTTCCCTACTGGGGGGATCGTGATGGGTAAGGCCGCTATTCGGCGGGCTTACGAGACCGGTAAGGGGACCATTACCTTACGGGCGAAGGTCGATATCGAAGAAGAAAAGAACGGGAAGCAACGCATTGTGGCCACGGAAATTCCGTACATGGTCAATAAGGCGAAATTGATCGAACGGATCGCTGAATTGGCCCGGGACAAGCGTATCGAAGGCATCACCGATGTTAACGATGAGTCTGACCGGACAGGGATGCGGATCGTGGTCGATGTTCGTCGCGATGCCAGTGCCGAAGTTATTTTAAACAACTTATACAAGATGACCTTGATGCAGACCTCATTTGGGATCAACATGTTGGCCATCGTCAACGGCGCACCAAAAGTTCTGGGCTTAAAGCCAATTCTGCAGTACTATTTGGAATTCCAGATGGAAGTTATCCGTCGGCGGACCGAGTTTGAACTGAAGAAGGCCGAAGCGCGGGCCCACATCCTGGAAGGGTTGCGGATCGCGCTAGACCATATCGATGCCATTATCACCATTATTCGGCAGTCCGAGACCGCTGAAGTGGCGAAAAATGAGTTGATGAGTCGTTACAGCCTGTCAGATAAACAATCACAAGCCATCTTGGACATGCGATTGGTTCGTCTGACCGGTTTGGAACGGGAAAAGGTCGAAAAGGAATACAACGATGTCATGGCGAACATCAAGGATTACAAGGAAACCTTGGCATCCAAGGAACGTCAACAAGACATCATCTACCAAGAACTCTTGGAAATCCAAAACAAGTTTGGTGACAAGCGACGGACTGAATTAATGGTCGGCGAAGTGCTGAGCTTGGAAGATGAAGACTTGATTGCTGAAGAAGACGTCGTGGTCTCTCTGACCCATAACGGCTATATCAAGCGGTTGCCAACGTCTGAGTTCAAGGCGCAGAACCGCGGTGGTAAAGGGGTTCAAGGGATGGGCGTGCATGATGATGATTTCATTGAGCACCTCGTTGCAACCTCGACCCATGATATGCTGCTGTTCTTCACCAATACTGGGAAGGTCTACCGGATGAAGGGGTATGAAATCCCTGAATACGGACGGACGGCCAAGGGGATTCCGGTGATTAACTTACTGGGAATCAACAATAACGAGCACGTTCAGGCCGTTATCAACGTGGCTAATCCGGGTGAGAACGCCAACCGGGACCTCTTCTTCACGACGGTTCAGGGGACGGTCAAACGGACGCCAGTTGATGAATTTGCCAACATCCGGAGTAATGGTCTGAAGGCCATCAACCTGAAGGAAGACGATGAGCTGATCGACGTGGACATTATCAATGCCCAAGCGAACATGATCATCGGGACCCACCTAGGCTACGCCGTCAGCTTTGCGGCTGAAGACGTGCGGTCAATGGGTCGTTCGGCAACTGGGGTTCGTGGAATTCGGTTGCGTGAAAGCGACTACGTCATTGGTGCCAGCGTCCTCAAGCCAGATAGTCATGTGTTTGTCATTTCCGAAAAAGGTTATGGGAAGCAAACGGCTGCCAGCGAGTACCCAATCAAGGGTCGTGGCGGTAAGGGGATCAAGACCGTTAATGTGAGTGAGAAGAACGGGCCTTTGGCTGGTTTGACCACACTCGACGGTGATGAAGACATCATGTTGGTGACCAACAAGGGTGTCATGATTCGCTTTAGCGGTGCCGACGTTTCCGAAACGGGGCGGGCAACCCTAGGGGTCCACTTGATTCGGTTGAACGACGATACTGCCGTGGCAACGATGGCAAAGGTGGCGAAGGAAGACGAAACGGACGATGAGACCGCACCAGCTGACGGGGATGCCCCGGCAGCTAGCGACGATGTCACCGCTGAATCGGCTCCTGTCGTGCCAGATGACACCGATGTTGCTAGTGATAGTGATGACGATAACGCCGATAATTAAGGGCTCTTTGTCAACCGGTGTTGATGGAGGGAATTTCGGAGGTTCAATTCATTTACGAATTGGGCCTCTTTTTTGTAC
>NZ_RHNX01000079.1 GCF_003946335.1 Levilactobacillus fujinensis | reverse complement strand
GGAACTAGCAAGTACCCTAAGAGTAGAAAGATACTGATGGTCGATTGGGATAAGAAAGAAAAAATAATTGAATGGCGGCACAATTGGGCGGCAAGTGTAAATCAGGCTTTAGAGCAAAAAAACATTCCTGATCGGATCAGTGAAAAATCATTTGTGGAACAGGGAATAGCTGACACACCAATGCAACACGAGGGAATCAATAGCAAACGGCATGAAAGAAAGGCATTTAATCAACAAGTTAAGAACTATCGTAAGTCCAAAGATGGCTATAAAAATATGCAGGAGAAAGTAGTTAATCGAGGCCACTTGGATAGCCTAAGTAAACACTTCTCGTTTAACGAGAAAAAAGTGGTCAAAGAGTTAAGCCACGAACTGAAAACTTATATTAGTTTGGAAAGTTTAGATGATAAGCGGCGCATGCTATTTAATTGGAAAAACAGTACATTAATTAAGCACGCTGTTGGTGAAGATGTCACTAAGCAATTATTGACAATTAACCAACAAGAAAGTTCACTAAAAAAAGCAGATGAGCTCTTAAATAAAGTAGTTGATCGCACGACTAAAAAACTTTATCCAGAGCTTGATTTTGAACAGACAACCGCGGCTGAACGACGGGAATTGATTAAAGAAACTAATAGTGAACAAACGATTTTCAAAGGCAGTGAATTAAACGAACGTTTAATGAATATTCGTGATGATTTATTGACCCGACAATTATTGACCTTTACCAAACGGCCATACGTTGGCTGGAAGTTATTAATGCAACAAGAAAAGGAAGTCAAAATCAAGCTTAAATATACGCTGATGATTCATGATGATAGCTTAGAAAGTCTAGAACACGTTGATCAAGGTCTACTAGAAAAGTATTCACCAACCGAGCAGCAAAAGATTACTCGCGCAGTCAAAGATTTGCGAACAATCATGGCTGTTAAGCAAGTCATTAAAACGCAATACCATGAAGTATTGAAAAGGGCCTTTCCCAAAGGCGATTTAGATGGATTGCCATTGATTAAACAGGAACAAGCCTATACAGCCGTGATGTACTATGATCCTGTTTTAAAGCCATGTCAGGCTGAAACAATTGAACAGTGGCAAGCAAATCCACCACAGGTGTTCAGTCCCCAAGAACATCAACAAGGACTAGCTTATTTATCGGGACAGCTTAGCTTAGATCAGTTAGAAAATCATCACTTACAACGGGTTTTAAAGCATGATGGCACTAAACAACTCTTTTTTGGCGAATGCAAAGCCGATCCGACGATTAAGAACAGTCAGATCGAGAAAATCCAAAAGCAGTTAAAAGGGCAACAAGCCAAGGACGACCAGTACAGAAAAGAAAATATCGGACATTATCAACCGCTAAATTACAAGCCAGTTAGTCCAGACTATTACTTAAAGACGGCCTTTAGTGACGCGATCATGACTGTTCTATATGCCCGTGATGAAGATTACGAACGACAAAGACAGGCGCAAGGTTTAAAGGAGACTGAGTGGGAAATGACGAAAAAGCAACGGCAACACCAAACTAGAAACCGGCATGAAGATGGGGGCATGCACTTGTAATCACAAAATTAGCGACTGGTTAATTGGAATGATTGGCAGTCCTTTATACACCTTGCTATTAAGACAAAACGGGGTGCGCGGGGTGTACTCGATTGGTCGAGTACAGACGCCAACTTTGTATATGGTTTATCAAAGAGACCAGGCAATCAAAAACTTTAAGCCGGAACCCTATTTTGAACTAAATGCGGAAATTTTAACTAATCAGCAAAAATTCGTCGCAAAATTAGACCCCTATCAGCGATTTAAAGACGAAACAGGGCTAATGACATTCATGCAAGCTAAACACGTTCAGAAAGGCTCACAGGCTGGTTTAATCAAGGACATTCAAAACCAGGCTAAAAAGCGTGCTAGTCCCCAACTATTCTCACTATCCAGTCTCCAGAGTGCCATGAATAAACGTTATCATGCCAGTGCCAGCCAGACTTTGGCGGCCATTCAGAGTTTATACGAAGACAAACTGCTCAGTTATCCCCGCACCGATTGTGCTTATATCACTGATGAAGAATTTGATTATTTAGTGGCTAATCTGACGAAGTATCTGAATTTGGTCTCTAAGCCAGTCGCTTTAACCAATACCACTCCGAACAAACGCTATGTTGATGGGAAAAAAGTTGAAGAACACTATGCCATTATTATGACTAAAGTCGTCCCGACTAAAGATCAATTAGCTACCTTACCTAAAATACAGCATCAAGTCTATGACTTAGTTTTAAAAACGACGTTAGCGATGTTTGCTGATCCTTACGAATATGAAGAAACCACCATTATTACCCAAGTCGGCGATGCTAATTTTAAAGCAACCGGTAAGGTCCCAACTAAGCAAGGTTGGCAAGCATTATTTGATGAAAACAAAGCCGACCAGCAAGAAGCAGCCACCCTACCGATTGTTCACCAAGGCGACCAAGTTCCAGCGAATCTGCAAACGCCGCAAAAAAAACGACACCACCGGTACCCTTTACCGAAGGAACCCTGATTACGGCCATGAAGACTGCCGGCAAAACGCTTGGTGATGAAGCAGCCCAGGCAATTCTCAAAGATGTGCAAGGCATTGGGACAAGTGCGACCCGGGCCAATGTGCTAGAAGTGTTAAAGCAACGCGGCTATCTCGTCACTGAAAAGAACAAGCTACACGTCAGTGAAGCCGGAATTACTTTATGTAAAGCGGTCGAACTCGAACCCTTATTAACTAGCCCAGAAATGACAGCAAAATGGGAGCAAGCGTTACAGCAAATCAGTATCGAAGAACGCACCCCGGATAACTTTTTAGAACAAATTAAAAAGTTTGTATCAAAATTGATTGCTGATGTTCCCACGCAATTGACTGGCAGTGCAGCCATTAAGCAACAAATCGATCACCAACAGCAAGCACAAAAGTCCGACGAGGTCTTCTTAGAAACACCGCAAGCGACCGTTTTAAATAAACAGAAGTTTTACATTGTAAAGCCTAAGCAAGGCGAAAGCTTTACCCTGCCCAAGAAATGGAGCAGTAAGACCCTCGGTAAGACCGCAATTAAAGCGCTGGTCACCAAGGGGGAAACGAGCAAATTAAAGGGTTTCAAGAGTAAAAAAGGAAAGTCGTTTGACGCCAAGTTAAAG
>NZ_RHNX01000078.1 GCF_003946335.1 Levilactobacillus fujinensis | reverse complement strand
GATTGGTATAATAATTCGCGACGCCAACCAACACTAAACGGCATGACCCCAGTAGAATACCGGAATCATGCCGTTAAGAATACTGCATAATGATTTTAATTATTTAGCTGTCTACTTGACAAGGAGCCGCGCCTTTTATATTTGGATTTACCAGCTGAAGCTTTATTTTTATTATCGAAGACTACTTTCGATAATATATATTATGTAAAGTAGAATATATTTTAAATATTATCCGTGAGATTGGCCACCCCTGTTTGGTCGTCGTTGCTGTATTTTGCTTGCACACAAATTTTAGAGCTATGTCTGCTGTAGCCAAATACTTTAGTAATAGCTTTTAGGTATCCGCAGTTAAGCGTCAATTAAAATATCTTCGCCCAGCCGTTCAATAAATCTATTACAATCTACATCAGAATGGATCTGCTGTCGTACATAACCGCTAGCTAATAGCTAAGTCTACCAGAAAATTCACTGTTGTCAGACTTTCTACGCGTATTCTACGGCATCCTCGTGATGAAGTTCTCCACCCAAAGTCTGAACGTACGCTTAGAATCAACGTATACTTGGGGGCCGAATTTTGCTGCTGTTACCGAGAGTTGAATTTCACTTGAATTACTTCTCAGCAACGAGACCAGTAGCCACCAGCCACGCTAGCTGACGGTTGGTTGTTCACCGTGAGATTGATTGTTCCTTACAGTCTGGATCCAGAAATTATTATAATATGCCGAAAACAACCGCTATACTCACCATTCGTCCACGAATAATTCATGAACTTTGGACAATCTGATTATCCAGAATCCCGTCTGTTTTTTAATTTAAACCTATACGTACTGGCTAAAAAGCCATGCCAAGACCGAAGTTTCAACCAGTAAGCAGTACAGATTAGTTAAGCTATTCTAGTAACCGGTGACTATCATGACGAACTACTTTCATTAAAACAGATATTTTAAAGACAGTAGTCGTTAAAAATTAAGCCAAGGGACTTGATTATTTCAATTTTCACCAGTATCATAAAGATTAATGAGAACATATGTTTGGAGGCCGTTTCTATGGAAAAGCAACATTATCTAAAATTAATCAACGAAGAACTGGCCAGTGCGCCCTGGTACGTCCAAGAATATTACCAAGCAAAAGCAACGATTCCCCTGTCCCCAGCCACATTATACCAATACCTCACGGAATTTCGCCGCTTCTTCAATTGGCTGATCAGTGAAGGTCTTACCCCTGCTGCTCATCCTGTGGACATTGACATTCAGGTCTTGGCTAAACTCAAAAAAGAAACGGTTGAATTATACAAATCTGCCCTGCTTAATCAAACGAAGCTAACGGGTGCTCCTGGCAGCCGAACTCATCCGACGATTAATCGCTCATTAAACGCCCTCTCCTCGCTATTTAAGTATCTCACCGAGGACACCGAGGATGAAACCGGTGAAGCTTACTTTGATCGTAACGTGATGCATAAAATTTCTCTGGTCAGAACCAGTGAAACCTATGCGACTCGAGCAGCTAATCTAAAGACAAAGCTGATGCTGGGAAATACAGATCACGATTACCTCGACTTCATTGACAATAAGTATGATGCGAAGCTTTCGCCTGCTCAAAAACGGTATTTTCATCGTGATAAGCAGCGTGATCTCGCTATTAATGCCTTACTATTAGGCAGCGGTCTCCGGGTGTCCGAAGCAGCTAATGCGGATCTCCGGCACCTCAATCTAAAGACCGGTACGATTGGTGTTGTCCGCAAGGGCGGGCAACGAGATACCGTCCCGATTGCACCTTGGACGTTGCCCTACATTCAGACGTACATTAATCAACGAACTGAAATTTATCACGCCACAAATAGCGATCGTGCCCTATTTCTCAGTAGTTATCGGGGCCAGGCATCACGAATGCAAGCTAACTCGATGGAAAAGATGGTTGCCAAGTATTCTGCTGCCTTTAAAGTACGAATTACACCCCATAAACTCCGGCACACCTTAGCATCCAAACTTTATCTGGCAACTAAGAATGAGCAACTAGTTGCCACCCAGCTCGGTCAGAACTCAACCAGTGCCACTGGTTTGTACACGCATATTATTGATGAAGAACAGCGTCAGGGCTTGGAGAAAATGTAAATCTCTGCGGGTATGATTGTAAACTTGGCCCCGGCCTTGGGACCTAGAGTTGGTGGGCTCATGGTAACGTGGGGAGGTTGGCAATTCATCTTTCTCACTACCCTCCCAATTGTTTTATTAACCTGGATTTTGGGACGACGCACATTAAAACATTTCTCACATCCAGGACAACCACTTAAATTTCAAACGCGGCAATTCTTCTTACTGATAACGATTTTCCTGATCTTTAATTTTGCATTGGGACAGATTAAAGATGACTGGTTACACATCTTAATTGTCTTAACGTTAATTTGTATCTGTGGCGGTCTACTAGGACAGTTCAATCGGTTACGTCAGCACGATTCAACTAATCTGCTAGATCTATCACTTCTAAAACGTCCCGCAGTTAAAGCAACCTTTCTACTTTACACGATGATTCAGCTTATCAATCTAGCCGTAAGTCTGGTCATTCCAACCATCGTCCAGCTAGGGCAGCAAGTCAATGCCCTTAACAGTGGACTTATTTTGCTTCCTGGTAGCCTGCTAGTTGCCTTGATAAATCCCTGGTTTGGTAAGCTATATGATCATTTTGGTGGCCAGCTTCCCATTTGTAGCGGGTTGGTAGCCATGCTAAGCGGATTAATCGGCTTGACTTTGTGTGCGCGGCGTCATCAACTCACCGGTATCGTTTTCTTTTTCATAATCTTTAGTATCGGCCGTACCATGAGTTTCGGTAATACTCTGACCACTGCCATGCAGCGGGTCCCCCAGTCAGTTCAGCCCGATTTGAATGCACTATATAGTACTGGCCAACAACTGGCTGGGTCCCTCGGAACAACTTTTGGTGCAACATTACTAGCAGTTCCGTTCAGAACTAACGGTCACACTGCAATCATGTTAAATGGCCAACTTGTTTTTAGTCTGTTAGCAATTTTGATGGCTGGCATGACGTGGCTTGGTTTCAGAATTTTCCATCAGTCACATGTCGATAATCACTAATTCACGTATTCAAATGAATTTTTCGATAATAAAAGGCTCTTTGTCAACCGGTGTTGATGGAGGGAATTTCGGAGGTTCAATTCATTTACGAATTGGGCCTCTTTTTTG
>NZ_RHNX01000077.1 GCF_003946335.1 Levilactobacillus fujinensis | reverse complement strand
GCCGTTTTCACTAATTTAGCCGTGATAATTCCTACTGTCGCAAGCGTAACGCAAACATTTTGGCTTTCAACCTTTAGTAAGTTGACTGATTTAGCGGTAACACCCCTTAGAAATGAATTTCAAAACGGCTCCAGCACCCCCTAATGGGAAGCTGGAGCCATTTTTTGCCCACACTGTTTTCTCTTTGAGACTTCACTAGAGTTATCTGACAGGTAGTTAGACAACCACGATAGTTAGCTAAGAACATCCTCTGCTTACACCACGGGCAACTTTAAAACCGTGTGTTCTCCACAGATCAGCCTAACGTTGACGTTGCCGCCATGCGACCAGTTTAAGTAAATCCGCCATCTACTCTGCAAACAGCGTTAGCAAATCTGCCTGCTGCAAGTTTTGTTTTTCTTCACCGCGGACATCCAGCTTGATCTGACCATCCTGGACCATTACGAGTCGATTACCATATGTTAATGCATCACTCATTTTATGGGTAATCATCATCGTAGTCAGTTGATTCTCCGCCACGATAGTTTGCGTGAGCGCCATCACCTTCTGACTAGTCTGCGGGTCCAACGCCGCCGTATGTTCATCCAGCAATAGCAAGTCGGGATGACTCAACGTTGCCATCAAGAGTGACAGCGCCTGACGTTGCCCCCCCGACAGGTATTTCACCTGCGTCGTCAGACGATCTTCCAAGCCCATGTTCAAAGGACGTAACAACTCCTGGTACGCCGCGACCTGACCCGCCTTACGATAACGGTGCAGGCTCATACTGCCGGTATGTTGTTGTGCCAGCGTTAGATTCTGCGCCACACTGAGTTCGCCCGCCGTGCCCATCTTGGGGTCTTGGAAGACCCGCGATAGCCATTTTGACCGGTACGCGATGGGCCTTTTGGTAACATCATGACCCGCCAAGGCTAGCGTGCCCGCGTCGGCCGACAATGTGCCAGCAATCGTGTTCAGCAACGTTGACTTTCCGGCCCCGTTATTCCCGATTACTGCGATGAAGTCGCCTGGTTCAATGGTGAGGCTGACATCCTTTAAGACGTGACGCTCATTTGCTGTCCCGGGAAAGAAGACCTTCTGGAGATGCTTGACGGTTAAGACTGCGGTTGCTTGCTTCATGTTTATCGGCTCCAATCTGCTTAAGGTAACGTTTCAACTGCTGACGCGTGCGGTACTTGTTTTGTAAAATAGGCAGGCAAATGACGACGACCAAGATGCCTGCGGATAGAATTTTCAAATCGTCGACTGGGAAGCCTAATCCCATCGCTACCGTCAATAAGAAACGATAGATGATGGCTCCCAGAACCATGGCGGATAACCGGAGCCAAATTTGACGACCCCGCAGGAAGATCTCCCCGACCAAGACGGAGGCTAATCCAATGACGATCGTTCCAATTCCCATCCCAATATCGGCATAGCCGTTGCTCTGGGCAATCAGGGCACCAGACAAGGCAATGCACCCGTTGGAGACCATGTAACCAATAATCACCATTCGGTCGGTATAAATGCCGTTAGCTGCACTCATGGCGGGATTATTCCCCGTTGCCATCAGGGACAGACCGAGTCGTGTCTTGAACAACCAGACCAGAACTGCCACAACGACACCCGTGACGATGACCCCCACCACGATGGTCTGTAGGTCGATCGACCACGTCTGCGGCAGGTAGTTCATCAACACCTTTTGATTTAACAAAGGGACGTTAGATTTACCCATGATGTGCATGTTGACCGAGTACAGGCCGGTCATGGTCAGGATACCGGCCAGCAGTGACGGCATGTGGAGCTTTGTGTCCAATATACCGGTCACCCAACCGGCAATACATCCCGCCAGAAAACCCAATAGACTAGCCGTTACGGCGGATTGGCCGCTCAACATGGCACTCACTGTGACCGCAGCCCCCAGTGGAAAGCTCCCCTCGGTGGTCAAGTCGGGGATATCTAAGATGCGAAATGTAATGAAAACGCCAATGGCCAATGGTGCCCACAAGAGGCCCTGACCGATACTCGTGATTAACATAAAAGCAAGCTCCCTTCCTTAAGGTTCTTTGATCTGACTAGACTGTAAGCCAATGGCCTTAGCATTTGCCTTGTTGACGTACAAATGAAGCTTCTTTGACGTTTGAACAGCCATGTTTTGCGGCTTCTTGTTATTTTCTAAAACATCATAGGCCATCTTGCCAGTCTGCTTGCCTAGGTCGTAGTAGTTGATGCCGTAAGTAGCAGTCCCGCCGTCCTCGGCCATTTCAATTGAGCCGGTTACAACCGGAAGCTTAGCTGCTTTGGCCTTGGCGCCGATGGTCTTCATGGCACTCGCCATCAGGTTGTCGGTTGGTAAGTACAGACCGGAAACTTTCCCGGTCAAACCGGCTAAGACACTCGCAACATCGTTGGTGCTGGTAGCGCTAACGACCTTTAATTTTAAATTGTGCTTCTTGGCGTAGGCCTTTGCTAGCTTGACCTGTAGGACGGAATTTTCCTCAGATGAATTGTACATCACACCCAACGGCAACTTGCTGGTCGTCATGCTAGCCAGCAGTTTCAGCTGAAGACCCACCGGCGTTAAATCACTGGTCCCACTAACATTGGTCTGTGGCTTGGCATTTGACTTGACCAATCCAGCCGCCTTAAGATCTGTAACAGCTGTGACCAACGTTGGCGTGCTCGTCGTCTTCTTGGCTAAAGCCTGTGCGGCTGGCGTGGCAACGCCAACCAATAAGTCGTTCTTTTGCTGAACCAACTGTTGGCTCATGGTATTTAGATTCGCCTGGTCCCCCTGCGCGTTGAGGTAATGGTAAGTTACCTTCGTCGATTTACCGTGTGCCTTCAACTCAGCCTTTAATCCCGCCTTGAACCCTTGCCGTGCCTCATCGAGCGATCCGTGTTGCACAACCTGTAGGATACCAACCGTTAAACCACCATTGCTAGCGTCCGATTTGCTGGAACACCCTGCTAAAACTAAGCCTAATCCTAACAATGCCATTCCAGTTGCTACTAATTTTTTCATTTTCAATTTCCTCCAAAGTTCTATTTTTTCGTAATCCGACTATCTGCCAGATGAAGTTATTTTAAATTGGTAAATCCCGCCAACCATTCAACGCTGGTCGACCGCCTTGCGTCCAAGACAGGCAACTTTCTCAGAATTCTCACCCTGAGAAAACAAAAAACGGTTCTATGATATTTGGTGTTGATAGAGAAATCTGTCGACGCCATTTTCTGTATAATAAAAGGGGCACACTGCC
>NZ_RHNX01000076.1 GCF_003946335.1 Levilactobacillus fujinensis | reverse complement strand
AATTTATCATCGAGGCAGATTAAGTAAGACTGAAAAATGAGTATGCAGTAGTTTAAGTGCAACAACTAAGTTAGAAAAATTATATTTAGTTTTAATTAATGGTCTGATCTCAGTACTTTACTGAGATCAGACCATTTTTATTCGGGTCTAGAATTTTTGATGTTGGAAAGTATTTCCATTCCAAAAGTACTAGGCCCTTTTTGATAACAAAAAAAGGCATCTAAGCCTCCCTAGTGCTATGCTTTAAGCGACGAAACTCAAGATAAGCGGGGTAGGAATAGATGTCTCAACTAGCTAATACACTTAAATTACTGGGAATTACAGACACAAACATTCAGGTGTTCGGTACTCGTGATGAATTTCATGGTCGGGGAACGGCTGAAGCTCAATACTTTCTATCATGGGTTAAGAAGATGGGATTAGATAAGTCCACGGTATTAGCCGTTGATGTAGAAGCGCCGGGATTAACCTGGGCAACTACTGGCCAAGTTAACGTGTTCCTGAAATACCTGATTAGTCACGGGTATAAGAATGTGATTACGTACGGCTCAGGTAGCTGGTTCAATGCTGGCCGGATTAATCGGTCCCAGTTAGTAGATAAGGCAATCTGGGTGGCGGCTTATGGTGTCAGTCAACCGGGGGTAGCTAATGCCAACGCTTGGCAATACACTGATAACTTCCACGGGGTAGATTGCAGTTATGATTTCGATGGTAAGCTGTCTGGTAAGGTTACCAAGGTAACCCCTAAGAAAGCCTCATACTGGGCTGATAATGGCTTGTATGAAGTGATTACCAGTGAGGTTAACGTGTATGGTAAGCCAGCCCTAGACAAGGCTAATAAGCGCCGTATTCACTTCTCAAAGGGAAGCACAATCTATGGTAAGGCTGTTAAATATGGCAAGGTGTACCGGATTAAGACTGATGTTGGTTACATCTCTGCTAATAAGGACTACGTGAAGCTGGTCAGAAAGTCGGGTGGTAAGTAATGACCTTTGATCGTTGGATTGAATTAATCACGTTAGCTTTGGCTGTAGTCGCGGGTATCTATGCAGCTTTGATGGTTGTCATGAAGCCCTTCACAGATCGGCTGCAAGACATTGCTCAAAGTATGAAGGATAGCAGCCAGCGAATTGAACGGCTGTTTAATTCGCAAAATACGCTGCGTGAAGATTTAATCACTAGCAGAAGCGAGCATAAAGTTATCAACGAACGCTTAGACAATGTTGAAGATGATGTACGTTAACTGAAAAGTAAATAGTGCTAGAATTAATTTAATCCTTCAAAGTTGACACAACCAAAAAGCCACTCATCTCATCACGAGGTGGGTGGCTTTTTTGAGTAAGTTAAGTGACAGCATTGATTGATTGTCATATGATTGTGTATGTCCTAAATGGACACAAGCAATGCTCCTAAGCAAAGCCTGTATGTACTGATTTCAGAAAAGCCCTCTATTATGCGGAATAGAGGGCTTTTTTGTGTGCATTCTGCTTCATTTAAACGGACAAGTATACGTCTAAAAGCTGAACGTGTTGTCTGAGGGCGTGGTGTTATTCGTTAATTTGGCAGTTATACAAGATGTCCATTCTATAGAACTATAGATCTATAGATCTATAGATATTTAAAAATCGCGCATATTTTGTTGAACAGCTCTAACACTATCTATTACCAATTTTTTGCTTTGGCTTGGCATATTCTGAACATAGCTTTCAACGATTTCGTTGAGAACCTCATAGTTTCGCTTATTTTCAATGGTAGCTATTTGCTTTATGGCCATATGAGTGTCTAATTGTGCCTGGACAGACTTGGGAGTATCTTTTGCTGTCAATCTACGTTTTGGCTTAATTAGTACTTGGTCATTTGGCATGCTTCTGTGTTGTTCTTCAAATTTTTGTGGCTCAATTTTCTGGGGGCGTGTGGTTTTATTCTTTCTAGTTTCTCCAAAAGCACCTAATCCCATTTTATCGTTAGCAGTCATTTTTTAACCTCTAATCAATTTTAAACGTTCTAATAATTCATCTACAACCAAATCATAAAGATGGTGAACCCTTCTGTCGTTTATGTCATGGCTAGCATTATTTGTTATACCAGTGCGATCAAATCGTTTTAATCTAGCCATCTGACGCACCTTTTGTTTAAACATGTTTGCATTGCCGAAGCTTGTAGTTGCATCTTCGATAACGTCTAAATCTAAATCATTTCCGTTTTGTTGTAAGACAGGTAAAACGCCTAACAAATCAATGTCGAGAGAGTAATCGTCTTTGATTTGCAATAAGTGCTTAACGTATGTTTCTGCCCCTCGCAATGAGCGCTCTTGGGTTTGCAAAATAACAATAACGTAATCACTTGCAACCAAAGCGGAATCAGTAAATTTGTTTAATTGTGGGGGAACGTCTAATATTACAAAATCATATTTACTTGAAATTTTTGATAATAGTTTAGAGAAATAATGATCTTGTGTGTAGTCATCAGGAAACGAAGAACTCAGAAATTTATCATAGTTCTGTAAATCATCATCCGAAGGAAGTAAATCTAAGTTATCATTTACATGAACAATTGCATTTTCTAAACTACCTTTTTTTAAAGCAACTTCAAGCGTTTCGCTAAAATCAGGTTTAGTTCCATATACTTGGCTCATTGTTGTAAACAGCAAGTCTGTAGCATTAGCTTGTGGATCAAGATCTACTATTAAGGATTTTTTCCCTCTATTGGATAAGGTGTAAGCAATCATAACAGCATTAGTTGTTTTTCCAACTCCACCTTTAAAATTCCCGGTTGTAATAGTTGTGGTCAACATAGACACATCCTTTTGGGAAAAATTATAGCACAAAAAAATAAAATTCTATAGAACATTTTCTTCAAATCTATAGAACTATAGAAATTAATAT
The DNA here is from genome assembly GCF_003946335.1 of Levilactobacillus fujinensis. GTDB lineage: Bacteria > Bacillota > Bacilli > Lactobacillales > Lactobacillaceae > Levilactobacillus > Levilactobacillus fujinensis. The sequence continues at coordinate 355 of NZ_RHNX01000076.1, read as the reverse complement.
CTATAGAACTATAGATCTATAGTTCTATAGATCTAATAAATAGCGAATATTGCCGACATAGCAGCTCTATAGAACTATAGATTTATAGAACTATAGAAATGAACATCTATAGATTTATAGAACTATAGATTTATAGAATTATAGATTACATGGTTCTATAGAACTATGTAAAAAGCGCCTTTACTTATTCTTGCTATTAAGATATTATTTAGTCATAAAATAGAACATAAAAAACACCCACCGACTGGCATCGGTGAGCGCCACATAAAAGTCATCTAGTTTAATGACTATTATATCATGGCCGGTGCGATTTTTAAAGCCCTAGGGGACAAGCTGGGGTCTAAATCCAAGGGGA
>NZ_RHNX01000075.1 GCF_003946335.1 Levilactobacillus fujinensis | reverse complement strand
ATTCCCTTGGTATACAACTGAATGACCGTTGTTTCTAAATTATCACTGTGCCGACCGTAGGCTGGCAAGGTATGATTTTCAAACCGGCCATTGCGATCTCGAGGAATGGTTAAGTTAAGTTGGCCGTACTTCGTATCAAACGAGCGCTCATAACTGCCGTTGCGGTTATTACCAGTGTTAATCCCAGCGTATGAGTAGCGTTCGTAACCCAAAAACTCTGCCAATTCGGTTTGAAGCAGCTGGTTAATCGCAATTTCGAGGTGGTGACGAAAAACTTCGTCCAAATCTTGCTTTTGGGCTAGTGCAGCGATAATTTCTGTGGTAAGTTCATTCATGGGGAATGCCTCCTGTGATGTTTTCTGTGATTACTAAATATCATAAGGGAAGGCATTCCCTATTTCTATACAATTCAGAAATCTTTTATGCATTTACACAAGATATTTTACGCTCTCAGGAAAAACAAGCAGGTTAAAATTATCTTCAATAATCATAATGGATGTAAGCTGATTTATTCATTATACCCTCTCTTAAAAGTTGTCTCAGGAATCAGCTTACATCCAATTTGATACTTTCAACCTTTAGGAGGTTATTTTGAAGAAAAAATCATTAGGGGTTAATGCGTTATTAAATGGTCTGAGAAGTGTTTTAAACTTAATCTTTCCATTGATTACTTTTCCCTATATTTCTAGAGTTTTATCTGTTAGTGGTGTTGGAAAATATAACTTTTCAAGCACGTATGTAGGATACTTTACTCTCATTGCAGGCTTAGGGATTAGTACATATGCGGTAAGAGAAGGCGCTAAATATAGAAATAATTATAAGAAAATTAGTGACTTTGCTAGCCAAATCTTTACGATTAATATTTATTCAACAGTTATATCATATGTATTATTATTCTTATCGCTTATTCTTTTTAGAAATTTAGCGATTTATGTTAATTGTATATTAATCTTTAGTATTCAGATTTTCTTTACAACCATGGGGACTGAATGGATATATATAATTTACGAAGACTATGCTTACATAACTATTAGAAGTGTTGTCTTCAAAATTATTTCAATAGTCTTATTATTCATCTTAGTTCGCAAACCGGGAGACTATTTATGGTATACATTAGTTACTGTCCTTTCATCGGTTGGATCAAACATTCTTAATTTTGTACACGCACGCTCTTTGTACTCAATAAAATTGGTAAAGAAAATTGACTGGAATCTTCATTTGAGTCCAATTTTTATTATTTTTGCTTCTACTGTAGCAGTTAACATTTACGTTTTTTCTGATGTAACTATTTTAGGACTCCTTAAAGATGATGAGGCTGTCGGAATATATAGCGTTGCAGTTAAAATTTATCAGATTGCTCAAGGATTATTGGCTGCTATCCTTACAGTTACGATTCCTAGGTTAGCGATGCTTTTTGGTAAGAGGATGTTTGAAGAGTACAAGCAGGTTTTGAGTAAGGTCTTAAATACACTCTCAGTTCTTGTTTTACCAACTGTAGTTGGTTTGATAATGTTAAGTCGTGAAGTAACACTTGTAATAGCTGGAAGTAAATACTTGGATTCAGTTATGGCTCTTCGAATTATAGCTTGGGCAATAATCTTTTCTATTTTTAGTTGGATTTTCTCTGATTGTGTGTTAATTCCATCAAAAAGAGAAAAATTAGTATTAAGGACAACATTGATTACGGCATGTTTCAATGTTGCGTTAAATTTTGTTTTAATTCCTATAATGTCATATGATGGTACGTCGTTAACAACAGTCTTATCAGAATTTTTGTCAATGTCATTGAACTTATATTGGAGTTTCGATATTGTCAAAGACATTATGGTTGGTAAAGATAACCAGAAAGTCATATTTACTTCTGTTATTGGATGCTTGTTTATTGTTATTTATTGCTCACTTGTTCAATATTGTGTCTCATCAATGTGGATTAACATTATAGTATCAGTGGTTGGTTCAGTGTTGGGTTACTTTGGAATATTATTCTTGTTAAAGAATCCAGTTGTGACTAGTTATGTAACTGATTTTATGAAAAGAAGAAATCACTAATGAGAGATTGTCGATGGTAGTCTTAAAATGTATAAAAATGGCAATCTTAAATTGTGGTACACATCCTGGGTCTTTTTCAAGTGACATTGGTGAGGATTAATTTCCATTTTTAAATAAGAGGTGGAGAATTTTTGGGGTTTAATTACATACATAGTATGCTAATTACAAGTAGTATGTACACAGAGATACGGTGTCTCGCACACTGGCCAAAAGTTATCCTGTTTCTTGACTGATTCTTTTATCTACTGTAATCCTATTAAATCACTAACCGCTGTGATAACGGGAGTGTCAAGAAGTTTGTGTAAATGAAAATCCCTTTTCCTGGCAAAATAAAGTATTAATCGAAAAGTGATTCTAACGTGTCTTTGACTTGACCAAATCCGCGATGGCTACGATTGAAGTACTTTTCGTTATAGCTTATGACTTGAACTCCAATGAAATTGTCTAAAGATTTTTCGTTTGGAAATTGTTCCTTTGATTTGGTCTTGCGTTTGATTCTTTTGTTCAGTGATTCTAAGATATTGGTTGAATAAATTGTTGGTCGAATGGCCGAGGGAAAACTCAGGAAAGCTAATAGTTCATTTTCAATGGATTTAAGTTGCTGGATCAGATTGGAATACGATTTCCCCCATGCACCATAAAAATCATTTAAGATCTTGTGTGCTGCAGTTACATCGGTCGCTGAATGCAACTCTTTAAAGTCATTTAAGATCGCCTCACGATCTTTTAAACGCACATGCGAACCAATATTGCGCATAACATGTACTAGGCATCTTTGAAATTTAGCTTTCGGGAAAGCGTGCAATAATGCTGGCTGCAGACCAACCATTCCATCTGCAATGATCAACTGGACTTGTTCTAATCCACGTTTTTTAAGATCTTCTGCCATTTCTGACTAAACTCCTGCATTTTCACTTGGAGCGATTCGATAATCAAGAACTTCTTTGATGCCGACAGATGTAATACCTAAAGCAATATAGACCGCTTCTCTTTGAACTGAATCGCGGCGCAAAGGTAAGTAAGTTGCATCTAAGAAAAGACAAACATACTTTGCCTTAATAGTTCGTTGATGAAAAGCTTCAATCTGTTTTGTTACCTGAGCAGTGATATTAGAAACAGTAGTAGGTGAATAATAAGAGCCATACATTTTTTCAATCAAATCTGCAATTTCACGGGTTGTAACGCCCTTGGAATAAAGCTGAATGATTGTTGTTTCTAAAGCGTCCTGACGACGAGAATAGGCTGGAAGCAGGTGGTTATGAAAATGGCCTTTACGGTCACGCGGCACAGCAATTTTCAACTTACCATATTCAGAGTCAATTAAACGATAATACTGGCCATTACGAGAATTGCCAGTATTAAAGCCACTGCGGTCATAAGGATCATAACCAAGTAAGGCAGTTAGTTCAGCTTGCAAGATGTGATTAATAGCCGTTTCGAGTTGTTGACGAAAAAGTTCTTTAACATCGCCATTTGACAATAGAGTTTTGGTTAGATTTTTGGTAAACTGATCCATGGGGAATCCCTCCGTTTTGGTTTGATTTGGA
>NZ_RHNX01000074.1 GCF_003946335.1 Levilactobacillus fujinensis | reverse complement strand
TGGGGCAGTGTGCCCCTTTTATTATACAGAAAATGGCGTCGACAGATTTCTCTATCAACACCAAATATCATAGAACCTTTAGTTTGGTTAGGGGATACCTTCACTTTATTAACTGCTGGATTGTGAGCTGGAACGGGGCGAGTACGGGTTGAAGTCTGGAGTTGCTAAACTGGAATTTCTACACCTACTGACCAAGTAGAACAATGCGCCTGATTGCATGTTTGGGGGCCTCTCGGTTTATTTAATCATGGATCCTGCTAGTGATTTTGAATGAAAACTCGTGCAATTTCGGTGTTTACTAGGTATTGTGACAATCGGCCATTTGATTGAGGAGGTAACTGACGTGGAAGACAAGCGTGGCAATGGTGACCAAGATGCCCATTGGTCGTCTAGCTCAGCTGACAGAAATTGCGAACGTCATTGCCTTTGTCACCGGGGCTACTCTCAACGTTGACGGTGGATGTACCGCACTATAATAGACAAAAAAGCTACTTGGTTAACGGTCATGATGGCCATTAACCAAGTAACTTTACTATTAGTTTGCAGATTGAAAGTTCCAAAATGCTTTGTTGTGACTGCGACATTGAGATTAGGCAACTTAAGCCAGCCAGCTGGCAGATAGGAGCTGAAATGTCGTGAAGCCTCGAAAATGTTGAACCGCCAAGCTTGAGGTCTAATCCTCAAAATCTTCTAGTGCTAAACTCTTCTCGGTCCATTCCTCTTCGGTGGTATCGAGGTCAGTGGTGACGGTTGTGAGCTGCGCCTGTAGGTCAGCCAACTTTTCGGCATCGTTGAAGTTTTCTGAGGAACTCATGGCCGTTTCAATCGTTGACTTTTGCGTTTCGAGGTCACCAAGTTTGGTTTCCAAGGCATCTACCTGGCGACTGAGTTTACGCTTAGCTTTCTGTTGTTCCTTTTGCTGTTGGTAGTCGACCTGCGTTTGTTTGGGTGCGTCGCTCGTCGGGTTAGCTTCTTCTGCCTCGGCTGCTTCTTTGGCAGCGTAGGCGTCCTGTTCGGCCTTCTTCTCCACGTAGTAGTCATAGTCGCCCAGGTAACGGGTTGTTCCGGCGGGGGCCAATTCGACGACCTGAGTGGCCACTTGGTTAATGAAATACCGGTCATGGGAGACAAATAGGATAGTCCCATCGAATTCGTTCAACGCATTTTCCAGAACTTCTCGGCTGTCGATATCCAGGTGATTGGTGGGTTCGTCCAGCATTAAGAAGTTGTCGTGGCGCAGGGCCAGCTTCGTCAGCAGTAACCGTGCGCGTTCACCACCACTCAGGCTGTGGACACTCTTATCAACATCGCTTCCGGTAAACAGAAAGCTTCCGAGAATGGAGCGGATATCGCCTTCTGGGGTCGTAGGGTGGTCATCCCACAATTCATGCAGAACACTCTTTTTGTCATGCAGGGTTGCTTGGTCTTGATCGTAGTAGCCCGTGTCGACACCAGTACCAAAGATGATCTGACCTTGAATGGCCGGAATGCGGCCCAGAATAGTTTTTAGCAGGGTAGATTTGCCAATTCCGTTGGGGCCGACGATAGCAACGGCCTGATGCTTTTTGATATCGAGGTTGACCGGAGAGCAGAGGATCTGTTGGTCATAACCAACTGCACCGTTGACCACATCTAAGACGACGTTGCCACTTTGACGATGAGGTCTGAACGTGAAGCGGGCAACCTTTTCGTCACCTTCTGGCTTGGCCATCTTATCCATTTTCTCCAGCTGTTTGCGTCGTGCTTGAGCCCGTTTAGTTGTGGAAGCGCGGACGATGTTTTTGTTCACAAAGTCCTCCAACTTACCGATTTCAGCCTGTTGCTTGTCATATTCCTTCCACTCGCGCCGTAGTCGTTCGGCTTTGGCATCAATGTAATGGGAGTAGTTGCCAGGATAGTGCACCAAGCCGCCGTGGGCCATGTCGTAGACATCATTGACCACGTGATCGAGAAAATATCGGTCATGGGAAACGACAAGAATGGCGCCAGGATAGCCTTGTAGGTAACCTTCCAGCCAGGTTAACGTTTCAACGTCCAAATGGTTGGTGGGTTCGTCAAGGATTAACAGGTCGGGACGTTCCAGCAGCAATTTAGCCAGGGCTAATTGGGTGCGCTGGCCGCCTGAAAGTTCGTTAATGGGTTTATCATAGTATTCTTCGCCGAACTCAAACCCGTGGAGCACGCCACGAATTTCGGCTTGGTAACCGTAACCATTTTGGTCGCTAAAATCTTGTTGAAGTTGGTCGTAGGTTTTACTGATTTGGGTAAATTGTTCCTGGTCAGCAATAGTACTTGGGTCACTCATTTGCTGTTCTAAGTCGTGCATATGCTGTTCCATTGCCCGTAGCTTAGCGAAAACATCGAGCATTTCATTCCAGACAGTTTTAGATGAAGCGAGGCCGGCATTTTGCGCCTGATAGCCAATGGTGAGCCCACGTTTTGTCGTAATTTGACCGACATCCGGCGTGGTTTCGCCAGCAATCATTTTCAGTAGGGTGGACTTCCCGGCACCGTTGCGGCCCACCAGCGCCACCCGGCCGTGTTCTGGGACGTCAAGGCTAACGTTTTCAAAGAGTACGGTCGCTCCAAAACGTCGCGTGACTTGTTGAACTTGTAAAAGAATCACGGTAAATGGACCTCCTTTTCATTTTTCGTATAAGTTGATAGTTCTTATTCTAGCATATTTACCGGACAGACCGAAATATGGAAAGAATTGTGAAAAATATTTGCAATTTCTTTCACAAGACGGGCGGTTATGCTATAATCTGTAAGAAAGCAAATTTCACAATCAAAAAGTTATTTAGGGAAAGTGTTACCGTCGGTTGGCGATGACCAGTATTCATTGATTAGGAGGTCTCATTTTTTGACAGATCAAAAGATTCCCCGCGCCACAGCTAAACGGCTCCCCATCTACTACCGTTATTTAAACATTTTGCTGGACGCGGACAAAACTCGTGTGTCCTCGACGGAACTTTCTGAAGCCGTTAAGGTTGATTCAGCAACTATTCGTCGAGATTTTTCTTACTTTGGGGCCCTCGGTAAACGGGGCTACGGGTACGATGTTGAAAGCCTCATTAAGTTCTTCAAGAAGATTTTAAATCAAGACCGGTTAACCAACGTGGCCTTGATTGGGGTCGGAAATTTGGGCCATGCGCTATTGAACTTTAATTTTCATCAGGACGGCAACGTGCGAATCAGTGCAGCCTTTGATGTCAGTCAGGATATGGCGAATACAATTCAAAGCGGGGTTCCCATCTACCCAATGACCGATTTGCGGACGCAGTTGGAAGAACAACAGATTCAGATTGCCATTTTGACCGTGCCATCTGACGTTGCTCAATCCGTGACGGAAGAAGTTGTTGCCGGGGGCGTGAAGGGAATCTTGAACTTTACACCACTGCGGATTACGGTACCAAAGGATGTGCGGGTCCAAAACGTGGACTTAACTAATGAACTCCAAACGTTGATTTACTTCTTGGAACACTACAATAAAGATTAATCACGATTCGTGATGAGAGGAGCCCGAGATAAAACCTTGGGCTTTTATATGAAATAAAGAATATTTGGGCGCACTAAAACATAACGCTCGAATCTGCGAAAAAATTCTAGTATACTTGT
>NZ_RHNX01000073.1 GCF_003946335.1 Levilactobacillus fujinensis | reverse complement strand
AGCGCCGTGAGGCGTGGAGCGGACCAGTACTAATCGGTCGAGGACTTAACCAAGTTGTAAAACGTGGTGTTCTCAAAAAGGAAATAATTGACTAATATCTAGTTTTGAGGGAAGAAGTTCTCTTATAGTGTGGTGGCGATAGCCTAAAGGATACACCCGTTCCCATGCCGAACACGGAAGTTAAGCTTTAGCACGCCGATAGTAGTTGGGGGATCGCCCCCTGCGAGGATAGGACGTTGCCACGCGACGGAAAGAACCCAGTGATTGGGTTCTTTTTTTATGTTCATTTTTAAAGTACATAAGCAGTGGCGGATGACCGCAGCGAAAGGGTACCCGGCAACGGGGCCACGTCACAAACAAAACAGCCAGTGAAGAGCCCATGTAAATTTTAGCGACTCGCTGGCATTACCGTTAATTCTGTTAGCCGGCGGGGACATTCAAACTTGAGGACGCTACCTGACGAGGGCAGTGCTGCTTGTGATGCGGATGAAAAGAAATGTCACTGCCGTACGCCAGCTGCTAGGGGGTTCACTTACTGCGGGGGAACAGCTCCAACGCTAAAAAGGGTTTTTCCGATGTGCCTGAAAGCCGCAAAGCTTATGCGTTTTCCAGCACGTCCTCCGAAGTGAGCTGGGAAGGTGCTAAGTTGCATCGTCAACTTGATAAAATTAAAAAGGTAACAGCTCTCCCATGCAGGAAAGTTGTTACCTTTTTTGTGTGACATGACAGGTAAGTTTGGCTTGTTTAGACAGTTATGCGCTGACTAATCTAGGCGTGACGACGCTGAGTAGCGCGGTACTGCCAACTTCTTTTGATCAGCACGATGACGACAACTAGGCCGCTGAACTGGCAGGTCGTCATAAGACCGAAGCCCATGTCAAAGGCGTTCACGCTCCCACTGACCAGGCTGAGAACGGCAAATATGACCAGTCCAATCCAATGTACGCGACTAGTCCAAACATTTGGGTGGCGGCGAGCTATGCCTAGATTACTAATAAGCCCAATCAGCAGCAAAATGAGAAAATCTATCCAGTAGAACCCAGCAAAAGTCGAAAATTGGGTGATACGTTCTATCAAAAAGACGCCGAGTAAAACCAGAAGTAGGCTGATGCTGTGGCGATCGGTTCGTTTTATCGTGGGGGTCACCGTGACGGTATCACGCAACAGGTTGTCTACTGGAACGGCATACAGGGTGGCCAATTGGGTAATAGTGGTAATGTCCGGTTGGTTCCGACCAGTCTCCCAACTGGAAACGGTTTGACGTGAGACATGAAGCTTGGCTGCCAGTGCCGTTTGGGTCAACTGCTGTGTTTGCCGAAACTCTTTCAGACGGATGCCTAATTCTGTCGTTGCCATGGGAGAACCTCGCTTTCGAGTTGCTTGCTATTAACTCTAGTATAGAAAAGCGTGGGGAAATAGCAAGCTATTCTCGCTAGCATCCGTATCATCCCGCGGTTTGAACGGGTACGCTGAAAAGGAGTAGAGGAGACGATGTCCAGTGGAACACGTACAAGAGAAAATTGTTCAGGTAACGGGACTACGGAAAACGTTCGGTCGGCGAGTGGTTTTACGTGAGGTTAACTTCGAATTTTCAGCCGGTAAAATAATTGGGCTAGTTGGTCCAAATGGTGCGGGCAAGACGACCATTATGAAAGCTTTGTTGGGGCTCATTTCAACGGACGCTGGAGATGTTCAGATCTTGGGGCAGCCAGTTTCGGTCAATACACATACAGTCGTGACCCAGGAGGTAGGCGCCCTTATCGAACGACCGGCGATTTACCCTTTCCTGAGCGGTTGGCAACATTTGCAAGTAATGACGACTTCAACGACACAAATGGCCTGGGTCGTGAAGGCACTCCAGATGGAAGACTATATCCACTATCCGGCCAAACGATATTCGTTAGGAATGAAACAAAAACTGGGAATTGCCATGGCGTTGGTTGATCATCCCCGGTTAGTCATCCTAGATGAACCGATGAATGGGTTAGACCCACAATCGGTTAAGCGACTGCGTCATTTAATTGTTCAACTGGCACAGACAGGAACCACATTTTTAATCTCCAGTCACATTTTGAGTGAGTTGGCAAAAATCATTGATATGGTGATCCTAATCGATCAAGGACAGGTGTTGCTGCAACGGACGATGACTCAGTTGCAGGCGTCAGCACACCACTCTTTGGTGATCCGGACGACGGAGAATCCACGCGCTTTGCGAGTCCTCTTACACGCGGGTTATTCAGTGACACGACGGCACGACGACCTAATCGTAGCAAAGTCGGTTGCGTTGACCCCCTTGTTGCGAACGATTTTGGGTGCGCACATTCAGATTTTGAATATGGATCAGCAGCAGGAAGATTTAGAGACGGTCTTGCTAGGCTTATTGGCAGAGGGGAAGAGATAGGGATGAGAAAATTGTTACAACAGGAGATCTTTAAATTTAGACATCAGCGCTTGGCGTGGTTAGCCCCGGTCATTTTAATCTTTTTAATGGGGGCCTTGGCAATGACTGCCCAGAACGCAACAGCTGGTGACAGAAAGTTTTATATTTCGTCGGCGTATGGCGGCTTTCAATGGCTGACGATACTTATCATTGTGATTGGTGCTAGCTGTGTGACGATGGAATTTGAGTATGGGACAATCAAGCAGTTGGCCATTCAGGTGAACCATCGCTGGATGATCTTCGTGGGAAAATATGTGTTCGTGCTCGGCTATAGTGGCTTGTTGCATATAGTGGCCGTGTTAATGACAATATTACTTAAAATCAGTGCAGGTCGGGGACTCCAGTGGCGAACGGTCTATCTTTACCAGCAAAGTCTCCTGGCTAACCTAGTGATCAATGCGTTACTGGATATGTATGGTAGTGTAATGATTGTTGCCCTAGTTTTCTTGCTGGCAAGCTGTAGTCACAATAGCGCGGTGGCAATTGCTACTGGTGTCGGGGCGTGTTTCATGGGGGAAGGCGTATCCAGTCTGCTTTTACAGTCGTTTAAGTCGGCCTTGCCATTGCTGAAATGGAACCCGTTCAACATGTTTTTTCTACAGGAGGAGTATGGTAATCCCAGCTATCAGCAAAGTGTGACCCACTTGTCGATTCAGCAGCTGAGCGTGGGGAGCCTTGTGTGGACCTTAGTTTTTCTAGGCGTCGGGGCTGTTATCTTTTCCAGGCGGCGAATTTAGATAATAGGAACTAGGCGATGAAAGGTGCGTTTGGCCGGAAACCAGTTGTACAGGTTAGCCGGGTGGTTAGGCGTCACGGCGACTGTGCAGTGGAAAGCAACTTCTGGCCCGTGAAATGGGGGCCGTAGCTAACGTTACTGGAGCCGCTACTGACTAGTTGGATGATGTTGTCAGTATAAATTTTAGATTTCTGTTGACAGTAAGATGATGGGCATGGTATATTGTTTAAGTTGTCTTTTACGTCAGCGGCTCGTTAATCAAAAAGTTAAATTACTTGTTGACAAGTAGTTTGATAAAATGGTATATTAATTGAGCTGCTTCATTAGGAGGCAACCAACAATTGAAAGTTTAATTTAATTAAACTTCTTGTTGACATCATATTGATTAAATGATATGATTATTAAGTTGTCTGCGAGAGCAGATGACTGGTAGACCTTTGAAAACTGAACATTGTTTCGACAAACCAAATATGTGTAGGGCGGTTTGATACTTGGTATCAAACCCAAAATATTTATTTGCGAAGTCAATTCGCTTTAAAAATGTAACAACAATCGATGAGCTATTCAAGC
>NZ_RHNX01000072.1 GCF_003946335.1 Levilactobacillus fujinensis | reverse complement strand
GGAACTAGCAAGTACCCTAAGAGTAGAAAGATACTGATGGTCGATTGGGATAAGAAAGAAAAAATAATTGAATGGCGTCATAATTGGGCAGTTAGTGTCAATCAGGTTTTAGAGCAAAAAAATATTCCCGATCGGATCAGTGAAAAATCATTTACTGAGCAGGGAATAGATGATACACCAACCCAACACGAGGGAATTAATAGTAAGCGGTATGAAAGAAAAGAATTTAACCAACAAGTAAAGAACTATCGCAAAGCCAAAGCCAGTTATAAAAACAACCAAGAAAAAGCAATCAATAGAGGTCACTTAGATAGCCTAAGTGAACACTTCTCGTTTAATGAAAAACGGGTGGTCAATGAGTTAAGCCATGAACTGAAAACTTATATCAGTTTGGAGAGTTTAGATGATAAACGGCGCATGCTATTTTATTGGAAAAATAGCACCTTAATTAAACATGCAGTTGGTGAAGATGTGACTAAACAATTATTGACAATTAACCAACAAGAAAGCTCATTAAAAAAGGCAGATGAACTCTTAAACAAAGTGGTCGATCGTACCACGAAAAAACTTTATCCAGAGCTTAATTTTGAACAGACCACGCAAGCTGAAAGACGAGAATTAATTAAGGAAACCGAAAGCGAGCAAACAGTTTTCAAAGGCAGTGAATTAAACGAACGTTTAATGAATATTCGTGATGATTTATTGACCCAGCAATTATTGACCTTTACCAAGCGGCCATACGTTGGTTTTAAGTTATTAATGCAACAAGAAAAAGAGACCAAAATTGATCTGAAATATACGCTAATGATCCACTCTGATAGCTTAGAAAGCCTAGAACACGTCGATAAAGGACTACTAGAAAAGTATTCACCAGCAGAACAGCAAACGATTACGAGAGCAGTCAAAGACCTACGGACAATCATAGCAGTTAAGCAAGTCATTCAAACGCAATACCATGAAGTATTGAAAAGAGCCTTTCCTAATGGTGATTTAGATGATCTTTCACTAGTTAGAGAAGAACAGGCCTATACAGCCGTGATGTACTATGATCCAACTTTAAAGCCATTAAAAGTCGAAACAATGGCACAATGGCAAGAAAACCCACCGAGGGTTTTCAGTACCCAAGAACATCAATTAGGGTTAGCTTATTTATCGGGACAGCTTAGCTTAGATCAGTTAGAGAATCATCACTTACAACGGGTTTTAAAGCATGACGGCACTAAACAACTCTTTTTGGGTGAATGTAAAGTCGATCCAACGATTAAGAACAGTCAGATTGAGAAAATCCAAAAACAGTTAAAAGAGCAACAAGCTAAGGACGATCAATATCGAAAATCCCAGCTGGCACATTATCAACCGTTAAATTATAAGCCAGTTAGTCCAAACTACTACTTAAAGACGGCCTTTAGTGACGCGATCATGACTGTTCTATATGCTCGTGATGAAGATTACCAACGACAAAGACAGGCGCAAGGTTTAAAAGAGACTGAGTGGGAAATGGCGAAAAAGCAACGGCAACACCAAACTCGAAATCGGCATGAAGATGGGGGCATGCACTTGTAATCGGAATAAAAAATGCACCGTTAAACCTGGTTAAAAGCGGCTGAACAAGGCAAAACAGAATTAGATCAAAAATTGAATCATAAGGAGTGAACGAACATGACCACTGTTATCTTAGCTGAAAAACCCAGTCAAGCCCGTTCATACGTCCAAGCCTTTCAAAAGAGCACAAAAAAACAGGGTTACTATACGGTTAGTGACCCTGTTTTGCCCGATAATACGCTTGTCACGTATGGTCTCGGACATTTAGTTGAACTAGCCACACCGGATAAATATGATCAGAAATACCAGCAATGGGCCTTATCTAATTTACCGATTTTCCCCGATAAATACAAGTTTGAAGTGTCAGCTAGTAAAAAAGCCCAATTCAAGGTCGTTAAAGACCTGTTAACGAAAGCCGATACCATTATTGTGGCCACCGATAGTGGTCGAGAAGGGTCAAATATCGCGTGGTCGATCATGAACCAAGCGCATATTGATGTTAAGTCGAAAACGATTAAGCGCCTTTGGTTGAATAGCCTAGAAAAAGACGCGATTATTACCGGCTTTAAAAATCTTGGTGATTGGCACAAAGACTATTTGGCTTATAAAGAAGCCCAAACCCGTCAAATTAGTGACTGGTTAATTGGTATGAATGGCAGTCCTTTATATACTTTGTTGTTAAGACAAAAAGGGGTGCGCGGGGTGTACTCAATTGGTCGCGTGCAGACGCCAACCTTGTATATGGTTTATCGAAGAGACCAGGCAATCAAAAACTTTAAGCCGGAACCCTATTTTGAACTAAATGCGGAAATTTTAGCTAATCAGCAAAAATTCGTCGCAAAATTAGACCCCTATCAGCGATTTAAAGACGAAACAGGGATAATGACATTCATGCAAGCTAAACACGTTCAGAAAGGCTCACAGGGCGGTTTAATCAAGGACGTCCAAAAACAGGCTAAAAAGCGTGCTAGTCCCCAACTATTCTCACTATCCAGTCTGCAAAGTGCCATGAATAAACGTTATCACGCCAGCGCCAGCCAAACCTTAGCAGCCATTCAAAGTTTATATGAAGCCAAGTTGTTGAGTTATCCCCGCACCGATTGTGCTTATATCACTGATGAAGAATTTGAGTACTTAGTGGCTAATCTGACGAAGTATCTGGGTTTAGTCTCTAAGCAAGTCGCTTTAACCAATACCACCCCAAATAAACGTTACGTCAATGGGAAAAAGGTTGAAGAGCATTACGCCATTATCATGACTAAAGTTGTGCCGACTAAAGAGAAACTAGCCAGCTTATCTAAATTACAGCAACAAGTCTATGACCTGGTTTTAAGGACGACGTTAGCGATGTTTGCTGATCCGTACGAGTACGAAGAAACCACCATTATCACCCAAGTTGGTGACGCCAATTTTAAAGCAACCGGTAAGGTCCCAACTAAGCAAGGTTGGCAAGCTTTATTTGATGATCACAAAACCGACCAGCAAGAGGCAGCCACCCTACCGATCGTTCACCAAGGCGACCAAGTTCAAGCGAATCTGCAAACACCGCAAAAAGAAACGACACCACCGGTGCCCTTTACCGAAGGTACCTTAATTACGGCAATGAAGACGGCCGGTAAAACACTTGATGATGAAGAAGCCCAGGCGATTCTTAAAGATGTGCAAGGCATTGGAACGAGCGCAACCCGGGCAAATGTGCTGGAAGTGTTAAAGAAGCGCGGCTATTTAGTTACTGAAAAGAACAAGCTCCACGTCAGTGAAGCGGGGATTACTTTATGTAAAGCGGTTGAACTCGAACCCTTGTTAACTAGCCCAGAGATGACAGAAAAATGGGAGCAAGCATTACAGCAAATCAGTACCGAAGAACGCACCCCAGATAACTTTTTGAGCCAGATTAAGAAGTTTGTGGCGAAGTTAATTGCTGATGTCCCCACACAATTAACCGGCAATTCAGCCATTAAGCAACAAATCAATCACCAACAGCAAGCACAAAAGTCCGCCGAGGTCTTCTTAGAAACACCGCAAGCGACCGTTTTAAATAAACAGAAGTTTTATATTGTAAAGCCTAAGCAAGGCGAAGACTTTACCCTGCCCAAGAAATGGAGCAGTAAGACCCTCGGGAAGACCGCCATTAAAGCGTTGGTCACCAAGGGGGAAACGAGCAAATTAAAGGGTTTCAAGAGTAAAAAAGGAAAGTCGTTTGACGCCAAGTTAAAG
>NZ_RHNX01000071.1 GCF_003946335.1 Levilactobacillus fujinensis | reverse complement strand
GATTGGTATAATAATTCGCGACGCCAACCAACACTAAACGGCATGACCCCAGTAGAATACCGGAATCATGCCGTTAAAAATACTGCATAATGATTTTAATTATTTAGCTGTCTACTTGACAAGGAGCCGCGCCTTTTATGTACTGACACTCTTTTTAGTTATCTATTGCATTTTAGCTTCAATATTTGCTAATGTCACTTCTGAAGTAGACTCAAAATTCAGATCCGCTCCTGACAACACATCTGAAATACCAACTGCTAGTGATGTTTCACCTGCGCCATTGATTGAGGAAATTCCAGCAGCTGAATCTTCCAATCCAATGACATTTTCTGGATCTAAATGTAAGACTTCCGCAGCACGAACGAAGATTTCAGGATCAGGTTTTCCCTTTGTCAAAGTGGCGGGATCAACAATGTCAACAAAATACTCAGTTAATCCCAAATGATCTAGAATCATTGGTGCATTTTTAGAGGCTGAAGCTACCGACATTTTATAGCCGGCTGCCATAGCTGATTGAATGAAATCTTTCATGCCAGGTAAAACATCATCTTCCGTCAATGTTGAAATGAGTTGTTGATAATTATGATTTTTCTTTTCTGCTAATGCTTCTTTATCTGCTTGAGAAAAATCATCGGCATGATCCCCAGCATCCAAAATCATTTGCAAGGAAGCCATGCGACTGATGCCCTTCAAACCTTCAGCCAATTCTGGTGTCCAAGTTGTGCCAACCTCATCAGCTGTTTGATGCCAAGCTTCACCATGAAAGCGCGCCGTGTCAGCAATAACGCCATCTAAATCAAAGGCAAAACCTTTAATATCTGAAAATTTAGCCATTTTTATTTATCCTCGCTTTTTTTAATTTGGTAAGTTACAGTATATGTTTTTGTTTCATTTGCTGGCAAAACAATATCACCAAAGCCTTCATGATTAACCGCATCAGGCAAGGTCTGCATCTCAATAGCAAGCGCTGTTTTAATGTCACTGCTATCGTCAGGATTGGCAGTGAATACAACCACACCATTGCGATCTGAATCCACTGTCAAGGTCAAACTTTCATCGGGTGAAGTTAGTCCTACTCCCTCCCCTTGACGGCTGGGATCTAATACCCAAGCATCATCGTAATGCTCTTGTCCCAAGGCATGCAAATGCGCAAAATCAAATTTTGTATTTTGATTATCAATCACGTTACCGGTTGGAATCATGTGATTATCAACTTCAAGATGTTGACGTGATGCAATTTGTAATTTATGCTGACTGATATCTTGATCCTTACCAACTAAATTAAAATAGACATGCGTCATTGGATTGAACAATGTATTCTCGGTTGAAACGCCACTAAATATAATGTCTAAACGATCTTCATCGTCCAATCGATAGGTCACTTGGGCAGCTAATTGTCCGGCGAATTCATCATCAAAAGTACGTGTGAAATTAATTTCCGCCGCTGTACCCAAATTTCTTGCTTCACCGTGCCAATTAACCGCATCAAAGCCATTAATGCCAGAGTGTAAAACATTGCCATGATCATTTGGCGTTAATGTAAAATGTGCCCCATTAATATCATAATCAGTTTTTGATAGACGACCACCAACACGACCAATTGTATTTCCAAAATGGAATGGATTATCTAAATACGCGGCTAAATCATCAAATTGGACTAACAATTCTTGTTTGACACCATCACGTTCAACGGAAAACGATTGCCAAGTTGCCCCGTATGAAATTGCAGTAATCTGTGTGTGCTTGATATTTTCTAGGGTAAACGCCGTCACGACTTTTCCGTCAGGTAATTGCCCAAAATCCTTCTCTACTACTTTCATGATATCCTTTCCTGCTATACAGCAAATGAGCGATTCCTCGCTCATCATCATGCTTATTACTTACTCAATTCAACAGGCTTACCGGCAACATCAATCGTAATTGGTTCGCCATCAATTAACTTGAAGTGGGAACCATCCTGATCAACGTCGACTTCAATTAAACGATCACGGAAGACTTGTCTAAATGAATAGTGTGACCATTTCTTCGGCAGGAATGGTGCGTAATGCAACTTGCCGTCGCGAACCCGCATCCCAGCGAATCCTTGGACCACCGCAATCCAGCCGCCGGTCATCGCCGTAATGTGCAGGCCATCAACGGTATCGTTGTTGTAGTTGTCCAGATCAAGTCGTGCTGTTCGTTCATAAAGTTCAACGGCTTTTTCTTCATAGTGAAGGTCAGCAGCCAACACGGAGTAAATGGCAGGTGACAAGCTTGACTCATGCACGGTGTATTGCTCATAGAAATCAAAGTTGGATTTCTTCTGTTCCGGTGTAAAGTCATCAATGAAGTCCCAGATACCCTGCAGTACATCCCCCTGCTTAATGTAAGGGGAGCGCAAAATCTTGTCCCATGACCAGTTCTGGTTCAATGGTAATTGATCTGCAGGAATTTCTGATACCGGCTTGAGATCTTTATCGAGGAAGCCATCGTGTTGAACGAAGATGTTGAGATCTTTGTCATATGGCAGATACATGTTGTCGACAATGTCTTGCCAATGCTTCTTTTCATCTTCACTAACATTCAGCTTCTTAGCTTGTTCGGGTGAAACTTCCTTAAGAATCTGAAGCGTGTATTTCAACGTCCACTGGGCCAGAATGTTGGTATACCAGTTATTATCAACGTTGTTTTCATACTCATCAGGGCCAGTCACGCCATGAATCATGTAATTCTTGTTTCGCTGGCTGTAGTGAACCCGGTCTGCCCAGAAACGGGAAATTTCGGTCAAGACTTTTGAACCTTCGTTTAGAACATACGAAGTGTCGCCGGTGTAACGGGTGTAATTGTAAATGGCAAAAGCAATATCGCCATTTCGGTGAATTTCCTCAAAAGTAATTTCCCATTCATTATGACACTCGATTCCGTCAAAAGTGACCATTGGGAACAGGGCACCCTTGAGTCCCTGCTGTTTGGCGTTATGGTACGCACCGTCCAACTGCTTGTAACGATACATCAAGAGGTTGCGGGTTACCTTAGGATCGGTAATTCCCAGGTAGACAGGCACCGCAAAGGCCTCGGTATCCCAGTAGGTAGCACCACCGTACTTCTCACCAGTGAAGCCTTTAGGGCCGATGTTCAAGCGTGAATCCTCACCATAGTAGGTGGAGAAGAGTTCGAACAAGTTGAAACGGATTCCCTGTTGGGCTTCGGTGTCACCATCAATGACGATGTCAGATTTGTTCCAGCGATCGGCCCAGACCTGCTCATGAGCTTCAAGCAGTTCATCGTATGACTGGCCGGCAACCTTGTCGCTTAATTGATGCATGGCGTCAGTTAAAGCAGCTTGAGTATCATAATCTCTGGAAGTCACAATGATCACGCGCTTTTCAAGTTGAGCAGATTCATTGGGTGCCAAGACACCGGTGAATTCGTTGACAACTTCTTTTTCACTGGGTTGAGCCACTTTGTCAGCAGTCAAATCCGTGACGTTACGCATTTCCATTCCGGAAGTGAACCGGGGTGTCCCGAACGGGTTCGGGGTTGTTTCGGCAAGGACATTGCCTGAATCAGTCCCCTGTTCAGTTGAGAGAACCTCCCAGAACCGTTCGTCGTAGTTGGCGTCCTCGTTCTTAACGTCACCGTCGATAGCGGAATCAATCACCAGATCCACTTTATTTGAGCCGACGTTTTGAACGCGCACCCGCTGAACGGACAATTCCGGCTGGGCAACGCTCAAGAAACGAACAAATTCGACTGCCACCTTGGCATCACCTTTGGTAACCGTAAACGAGCGGGTTAACAAGGCTTTTTTCATATCAAGATTGAGTTCGAAATCACTGAACTGGTCTTTGGCCAGGTCGATGGCTTCACCATTAATTTTAATGTGCATCTTGATGAAATTAACTGCGTTAATAACTTTTCCAAAGTAATCGGGATAACCATTCTTCCACCAGCCAACTCGGGTCTTGTCCGGATACCAGACACCACCAAGATTGGATTGAAGTCAATATTTGAGACAGATTTTAAGAGACATTCAGAACCGCGTTTACCTTCCACAGCTCAAATAAATC
>NZ_RHNX01000070.1 GCF_003946335.1 Levilactobacillus fujinensis | reverse complement strand
CCGTGGACGAATTAAAAGCGATGGTGCCAGCATAACCTACAACACCCTATCAACAACTAGGTAAAAGGCACACTCTCAGACTATTTGCACCAGAGCCCTAAGCGGGCCTTTGCTGATTTGATTGCACTAGCTACCGAGACGATCGTCGATGCGACCAGCCTAACCGTCGTCAACAGTGACCCACTCAGTGTCGACCGCCAACAGCGACTCACCCATTTTGAAGCCCGGCCTTTACTCGCGCCGGTAGATTTGTCCAACACCACGTCAATTCCGGTTACAACCATTCAGGCAACGACCCAGGCTAAACTTGCCGAGCTCCCACGAACAACTCAGCGGCTCGTCAACCCAGATCTTTACCCGGTCTACATGACGACCACACTCAGCCAGTTGCAAACTAGTTTGTTGAATAAAATGACGATACTAGCAGATTAACAAACGAACACGCGTAGCAACGACCAAAGCCACTTCTGTACTTAGCGTTCAAATGACCGCTAAGTACAGAAGTGGCTTTAGTTTATATCAAGTAACAGTTAGCTCACTGACCAGTAATTTGATCATGTTCACCCGGGGTCAATATTTTGGTCATCACCGTAATCAAATACGCTTGTTCGCGCTCAATTTCAGTTCCCGGCAATTCCAGCATTAACTGCGCTAGGTAACCGAATAGCTGCGATAACAAACTTTGCAGTATCAAATCATTCGGCCAATCCACAATCAAATGATCTGCTTTTAGTTGATTTATGACACTTCCCATCTGCTTGACCATCTTAGGCGCAATCTGGCTAAGAATCTGTTCGCGTCGTTCGGTGTCAAAAGCTGCCATTTCAAAAATGACCTTTAACTCTTTCACGTTAGCTTTAGCAAATGCAACTCGGTCCGTAAAAATTGCTGTGACGAATGCCTGTAGACTGGGATAACGCTGCCGTAATTCATCCTCTGAAAAATCACTCGCTAAGATTGGCACAATGTGCGCGGTAATTGGTGCTAAGATGGCATCCCGTAAGGCAGCCTTAGTCTTATACCGCCGATAGACCGTCCCCTCCGCAACGCCGGCCCGTTGTGCAATATCACTAGTACTGGTCTGGTCAAAACCCTTTTCAGCAAACAAATCGAGACTTGCCTGGAGGATGGCCCGTTGCTTAGGTGTAATCGTTTCATTCTGACTTAGATCCTGTTGAAAATAATCCCGTATCCGTGGTCGTTCCATATCCTCACACCTTCCGATAACGTTTCATTCCAACAATATTCAACATTGTTAGTACGACCATAAACCCTACTAATATTAACAAATTGACACCAATATCGCCAAGCCCAGCACCCTTTGTCACAACAGCCGTCATCGCATTAGCACCATAGTATAACGGCATGATGTGGGCAATTGCTTGCAACCAACTGGCCATGCCATCGACTGGAACCAACCCAGCAAAAAAGATTTGTGGTACAACAATCAGTGGAATAAACTGAATCATTTGAAATTCTGAGTTAGCAAAGGTGGAAATAAAGATACCCAAGGTCAAAGCCACTAACGCTAATAATAAGTTAGTCAGAAAGACCAGCCAAATACTACCAACTAAGTGAATCTTGAAGACCGTAATTGTGAAAACAACGGTCAGGACAGTCTGAATGATGGCAAAGCCCCCATAACCAATTAGATAGCCCATAATAATTTCACTCCGTCGAATTGGGGTTGCAAGTAGCCGGCTTAGGGTTCCAGTAGTGCGTTCATTCAAAAGTGAAACGCCAGAAATCAAGAACACAAAGAAGAAGACAAAGAAACCGAGAAAGGCTGGAAAAAAGTTTTCAAAGAACGTTGAATCACTACTACTATAAATATAATGAGACTTAGTCGTATAACTGGTTGCTTTAGCTGACTGAGTCGAACTAGACGTCGTGGCTGTGGCCTGCTTGAGTTGCTTTTGTAATTTCTCAGCAGTTGCCTGGTCACCGCGGGCCTGGGCTTGTGCAATGGCAGTCTTCAGCTTGGTCACCGTTGCTTGTGTCTGGGCTGCTGTCAGCTTCTTCAAAGCGGCTTGTTGCGATTCAAGGGCCGCGCGCTGTTTCTTAGTAACGGTCACCAGCGTCTTCATTTTCAACTTGACTAATCCTGATTGTAAACTCGCCTTAATTAAAGACGTGTTGGTTGGATTGCTATTTGAATAAGTAATCGTCAATTGACCATTTTTCTGAGTCAAATAGCCATCTAGATCATGCTGCTTAATCATTTTCCGTGCCTGTGAACTATCATAATGATGAATCGTCACGTTTTTGGTATCGATCACGTTAACCACGGATTGGTCTACATGATGAACACCCAAGCTTGCTACTTGCGTCGTGTTGTTTTGAAATAAGAAATACATCAGCGTCATAATCAGCAATGGTGCCAAAAACATCAGCGCCAAGGTACGCTTATCACGTAACATTTGCTTAAAAACTCGTCTAACGATTGCCATCGTTCGCATCTTGCATCCGCCCCGCTTTCAAAAAGACCTGTTCGATCGTATCTACTGCATACTGTTGTTTCAGTGCCGCGGGTGTCCCCTCAGCAAGCGCAATCCCGTGCCGAATCAACATGAGATAATCACACCGTTCTGCTTCGTCCATGACATGCGTTGTCACGAGCATCGACTTACCGGTATCCTTGATCTTATTTAGTTCGGTCCAAATTTGTTGCCGTAATTCTGGATCAATCCCAACGGTCGGTTCATCTAAAATCAATAATTGGGGATCCTGAATCAGGGCAATTGCCAACGACAAGCGCCGTTTCATCCCACCCGAATAGCCACTGACCCGCTTGTCTAATTGGGACGTTAAATCAACTAATCCGGCTGCATAATCAATCATCTGTGCTAACTTTATTTTTGGAACGCTCATCAATTGCCCAAACAAGGTCAGGTTTTCACGGGCCGTTAGTGTCTCATACAAAGCGTCACTTTGGGCCATATACCCTACTTGTGCCATTACCGCCCTATTGGGCATCACCGTATCCATGACTTTAACAGTGCCACTATCCACAGCTTCCATCCCTAAAATACTCTTGATCAAGGTGGTCTTCCCAGCTCCTGATGGCCCAATCAAGCCATAAATCATTCCAGCCGGCAGTGTCAAATCAATCTGATTGAGCACTTGCTGATGACCAAAGTGCTTGCTGACCTGCTTGGCGATGACATAATCCGTTACCATTTTAATAACCCTCTTTCTCAAAGCGAGTGTATACTCACTCACTTAATGGCCTTAGTATAATCAGTACATCTCGGTTTGTCAACATTAAAATGAGTTATCACTCACTTGTTTTGTTTCCGGCCTATTTGTCACCGCATTGCAAACAAAAATGCGCCACCCCGTTGTTGGGATGTCGCATTTTAATTAAATAGCAGCACTGATATAAGCGTTAGCAATGTTTAAGCCTACCGATTTTTTAATATTATTTTATTCATCAATTTCCGGCGCCGACCCAAGCTCTGCCTGAATCATCCAGATTTTCTTCTCAATTGCGGTTTTGAGACCAATGAAAATATCTTGGGTACTGAAGTCTTTTTCAACATCGGATACTTCAATGCCGTGTTGGTAAAGGTCTTCCAAGTAACGATAGCCATCAACTAAGTGTGCGAGGCGTTCTGGGGTTGTTTTGTCCCATTCACCAGGCCAGTCTTGAATCTTAGTGTTTTCGGCCATTTCTTTTAAGGTCGAGTAAGGACTGCCATCAAGCGCAATCAGCCGTTCAGAAATGACATCGAGTTGGCTGTCAATTTCTTCCATGAACTCATCCATCAAGGGGTGCAACTTCAAAAAGTTGGGTCCACGCATGTACCAATGCGTCTGATGGATAATCATTGACATCTGGCTCAAATCGGCAACGAGTTGATTTAATACTGCTTTGGTTTTCGTATATTTCATTAGATTGATCTCCTTTCGATATGGTCATTATAACATAGTGGTAGCTTAGGCTCTGGTGCAAAGTTTGCCTGGCAACTTCATTCTAGTATACTGAGTGACAAGAAACGAGGGATTGTGCGCATGAATTACTTTAAAGGACGCCACTTTCAACAGGATATCATTATAGTAGCCGTTGGCTACTATTTT
>NZ_RHNX01000007.1 GCF_003946335.1 Levilactobacillus fujinensis | reverse complement strand
AGCGCCGTGAGGCGTGGAGCGGACCAGTACTAATCGGTCGAGGACTTAACCAAGTTGTAAAACGTGGTGTTCTCAAAGAGAAAATAATTGAATAATATCTAGTTTTGAGGGAAGAAGTTCTCTTATAGTGTGGTGGCGATAGCCTAAAGGATACACCCGTTCCCATGTCGAACACGGAAGTTAAGCTTTAGCACGCCGATAGTAGTTGGGGGATCGCCCCCTGCGAGGATAGGACGTTGCCACGCGATTATTCCGGCATAGCTCAGTTGGTAGAGCACCTGACTGTTAATCAGGTTGTCGACGGTTCGAGCCCGCCTGCCGGAGCTTTAGATGGAGAGTTGTCCGAGTGGCTGAAGGAGCAGCATTGGAAATGCTGTAAACGGGTACTAACCTGTTTCGAGGGTTCGAATCCCTCACTCTCCGTTTTCATAAGTATGACCCGTTGGTCAAGTGGTTTAAGACACCGCCCTTTCACGGCGGTAACATGGGTTCGAATCCCGTACGGGTCATTTTGGAGGATTAGCTCAGTTGGGAGAGCGTCTGCCTTACAAGCAGAGGGTCACAGGTTCGAGCCCTGTATCCTCCATCGTAACATAACATTATTATGGTCCGTTGGTCTAGTTGGTTAGGACGCCTCCCTGTCACGGAGGAGATCACGAGTTCGAGTCTCGTACGGACCGTTGTTATGTTATTAACAATTTAATACACAACAAACATATTACATGAATGGTATATGGCTCGGTAGCTCAGTCGGTAGAGCAATGGATTGAAGCTCCATGTGTCGGCGGTTCGATTCCGTCCCGCGCCATTTATGGTGGGGTAGCGAAGTCTGGCTAAACGCGGCGGACTGTAAATCCGCTCCTTCGGGTTCGGTGGTTCGAATCCACTCCCCACCATTCATAGGGATATAGTTTAAAGGTAGAACTACGGTCTCCAAAACCGTCGGTGTGGGTTCAATTCCTACTATCCCTGTTTGTAATGTGATGGCGGTATTGGTGAAGTGGTTAACACACCGGATTGTGGTTCCGGCACGCGTGGGTTCGATTCCCACATACCGCCCTAGATTGGGCACTTGATTTATTTCAGCTGATCCAGTCAGATTGGATAGGCGATTATGGTGGTATAGCCAAGTGGTAAGGCAGAGGTCTGCAAAACCTTCATCGTCGGTTCGAATCCGATTACCACCTTTGACTTGGGTGTATCCAATCAATATTTTTTTGCCGGAGTGGCGGAACTGGCAGACGCGCTGGACTCAAAATCCAGTGACCGTTGAGGTCGTGTGGGTTCGAACCCCACCTCCGGTATAAGAAGTTTCATCTCGGTAGTCATCACATCAGGTGGTGGCTTTTTTGTTTTATGGTGTGTGGCTAGTAAGCGTAAGCACGCAATGACTAATCAAATCGGAACTGATAGCTTATTTACCATGGAATTTTACTCAGGATTCACAAGGAAAGACTCAGTTAAATACAGCCGCTTGGAGCAGGGGAAAATATTATCGAGTTACATTCATGTATAAGCGGCATCAGTACACCGAATAGCGTGATACACTAGCCGATGCCAAGTTACGTGAAGAGTTGCGGTACAAGTACTGGTCGAACTATGGTGACAAAAACTAAAGCCGTTCTGTGATTAGCAATGTGATTTTATTAGCTACTCATTTAATTGCTTTTCACGTTTGATCAGTAGCTCACGTAATTCGCTTATAGCATCGGCCTGGCTACGAATAAATCCCCAAGCAGCTGATTTTGCATTTAGGTAGCGTTTGCAATCAGCATTGTCAGTGTCCTATTTTTTGTTGGTTGTAGTTTTAGCCTTGGGTATATGTCTGGTCAGGCATATACATTCCTTCGAGTTATATAAGCCGAATTACAGCGTTGACAAGCGTCAAAACAACTCCGACGCCGATAGCGATAGTGAGGTAGCGCATGTATTCAGCTAGTTCAGTACAATCGTTATTTTTCTTTTCCATAGTGTCCACCTCGTGTTATTATGAGCATAGAAAAGCAAGGGAGTCACTCCCGTTACTTTATTTTACCAGTTTCTTGATTAGCTCGCTGATGATTTGAACTAAGCAACCTACGTCAAGCGCTACTGCCAAGTATGTCGCCTGTTTAGCTAGCTGAAATTTGATATTTTTTGTCAGCGGCCTTTTTCTTTCGCTTGTTCTTCACAAAACGCAAGAACAATTTAATCACTAGGACCAAATCTAGTACTAAGGATCTCTCAGGAGTTGGAGGTAGGTGTAAGTCAGTGTTCTAAGCTTGACCGCAGGCGGTAGTAAAAACGCTTAACGGGTGTCTGGAGATTGAACGGAGGCATGTTGTTCAGCGACATTAACTGGGCTAATAGTATCAAGCAACACGCCTTTAGGAAAATCGCGGCGAACCATGTCTAAGATTATTATTTGAGCACGGGTCACAAACTCTGGACCGCTGTTCGCAATGACCGACCTGATAATGGTTCCGTACAGGACGATGATGGTTTGCACGACATAGGCCACTGAATCAGCGGCGATCAATCAAACGGATGAGCTGGAATCGGGTTTGACGTTCAATCAAGGCCGTAATCACACGTTTGTGACCGTCATGTTTACCAACCAATCGACCTCAAAGTGTCCAAACTGTTTACGAGTCGCCACTTCAGGCGGTCGTTCCGCAATGCTTAGTCTCAGTTGTCGACTGTTTTTATGAACGACGTACTTAGGTAGTTAGTGGCTCATCTTCTCAGTGAGATTCAAAACACAGACCTCTAGTGGCTATTCATACAGCGTTTGAGTATCATTGAGTCGAAAGTGGCTAACTTCTTTATAGTCATCAGTGGCGTCGAACGGCGTCGGGAGCCCAGCTATTGGCTTTAAAATGTGCCAAGAAGGATTTACAAGGATAGTGACAAGTCTTACGGTTCTTGTGACACCGCTGTTCAGCAAGTTCGGTCACGTAAATTTGATAGCGTTTTTTCTTACCGTTAACAAACTGCTTATTGGTCATCAAGTTTCGTTTGACCTCTTTATTTATGATCCGTTGACTAACACTAATCAGAACAGCAGCCTATTTACCATGAAATTTTACACAGTCGCCGATTAATCGTGACGAGTTAAATGTAGAAATGGCTAGAGGCAAAGAAGATGGCGTCCTCAAAAAAACGAGGACGCCATCTTTTATTAATCTATATTTCAATGCAGTTAAACAGATAGCTATTGCTAAGCCGCCAACGGTACCACTATGAGTGGGTGTTCCTAAAAGGCATGTTAGACTACTCTGTGTTTCGAGACAGTTAGTCTAAGTTATTCGAGAACAATTGACGAGTAGGGGGGTAATCAAGATAACGCAAGCACAAGTCATTTCGAAATTAAGCTGTCGTCCGACCATTATTGGACTTGTTCGTAGTATGCAGGGCTCAAGAAGGATATGCGGTAGTATGAGGGCGATGAATTGAAAAACTAGAGAGTTATGCGGTGAAACACCATAGTTGCTTAGAAGACAATGGACAGTGTTAGGAACGACAGCTTTTCGATTCGTCTCGGGTGACTATTATTTTCCGTAATTAACACCGGGGTAGCGTTAAGCAGGGGGCTCAGCTGACCTAAATGACGTGCAGGGGCTTGTGGGCGGCTAGTCGATATTTCCGGTTAGTGGCTACTTGATCGTATCAAGATGAGGAAGTGACCGTATTTGGATACTGACCGGGAATACGATATTTTTGTAATGTGGTTACCCAAGTTTTTGTAGGCTGAGTTAAGCATAAACAGTAGTCGTGTCCCGGAGATGGGGGTTGACCCCACACGACCTCAGGGGTCATTAGAAAAAGGACAAATTAAAAACCCCAGCCGGGCAAGCCAGGGTTTTGCAGGTAGTCGTTAGCAAATTTTTTAATTTTGATAAGCATCTTGTAAACCGACCTTGTCTTGATGGTCGATAGACGCGTACCGGTCGGATGCATACATAACGCTAGATTCATCAGCAGAATGACTTAAGCCTAAAGCGTGACCAATTTCATGAGTAGCAACGTTGGTTCGTTGGCTCTTGGTGTAGTTGTACTTGTTTAAGAGGCTCCGGTTTAAAGTAGACTTGGCAGAAACAATTTGATTATTGTCGTCGCCCTTCTTTAAGTAGGAGTAGTTGGTGTAACCAGCAAGTTGACCACTCTTGGTACTGAGAGTATCGGAAGAGGTTAACGTGATATCGGCCTTTTCGCCACTCTTAGCAGCCTTCAACTGGACAACCCCAACCTTGTTCCACCGATTAACGGCGTTTTTCCAAACACTCTTGTAATAGGAAGAAGAAGTGTTGGTTTGGTAAGTGATAGTCGTGTCTTTCCAACTCCCCCATGAAGGTGTTGGGTTACTAGCGGATGCTAGGATCGTAGTACTGAAACTTGCTAGGACGATAGCCGTAGTGGCGATGATTAAGACTGCCCATTTTGTAATTTTTGCTAACATTTTGAAATACCTGCTTTCTTAAATTCCGAATGATCAACATTTAAGTTGTTCGCTATCTTATTGACTATGGTTAGTATAAAGCGAGTTACTAATTGGTTGGTTGGTCACATCTACTAGTATGGACAGTTTCTGGGGGACAAAATTGTTAATGTGGATATAAAATAGCCCCTTATAGTTGATAGGCCTTAGAAACCGTTACACATTGGCAATTGTGGCCATACTGTTAACTCCGTAAAACGGTGCAAATTCCACGAAATTTGCGCAAAAAAAAGATCACTCTGATTATGATGGTGTTGAAAATAATCAGGGTGATCCTAAAATTAGTCTATTTAGATAACAGACGTGTTACGAACATTAGAGTGCAACAGGTGTGTATTTATCATTAATTTACTTATATTTGACAGCGGTTCCATATGCAGCAACAGACTGCATATCTGTTCCAATCGATCCAGAATCAAAACGCATCATGACGACGGCATCTGCACCCATATCTGCCGCATTTTGCCGTAAACGGTCAACGGCAATACGACGTGCCTCGTCGAGCATCTTGGTGTAATCGCGGATCTCCCCCCCGACGACGTTCTTTAATGAAGCCCCGATATTCCGCAAAACGTTCTTGGATTGCGTGGTTAATCCGAAAACCTCACCGAGTACTTCGTAATCTTGACCAGGAATGTGTTCGGTGGTGGTTACTAAAATGGTTGTCATGTAAAATCCTCCTCCATTGATTACTCCCAATATACCGTTGCTGAGCAGGTAGCACAAGGTTGGAAAGTTTTTTTCTGTGGAGTTCTGGCTAAATTTGCCACGTGACTCACAGACTATCTGTATAATTAGTAGAATTGTGGCTAAGTATACAGGTAATGACCAGAGTATCTGCATAATATAAAAAAATAAATAAGTGAAATGGTATTAATTAAATTAAAATAAAATAATTAGCAGTATCAATTTAATTTACCGTATGTTATGGTTAGTCATACGGACGCTTGCTCACAGAGCTTTCGATAGAGAGGGGACACCTGATATGTCCGAAGAAGAAATGAGTCAAGAAGCACACGACGAACAAGCGTCCGATTTCCGCCCGGAGCTACAGCCATTCGACGAGAAACAGAAAGAACTGATCAACCACTATTTATTTTCCAGGACTGCGTATAGTTTGGCCGCGGCAGCCCTTGAGGATAACTTGAACGTTCCATTAGATCACTATCAACAGAAACGCCTATTTTACCGAGATATCAGTGATTTAGCACACTTTCGCCGTAACTTTTTTGATAGTGTGGGGAACTTTCTTCAACTCTCATTCGATACCACTTACCAACTCGAAATCTGGGATCGTCAATTTCATAGTAAATACAATTATTCGCAATCAGAGCTAAGTCAAGCTGGATTGTGTACGGTCAAAATGGGAACGGCAGTGGAGACGATAACCTATGGCAAACTTGGGTTTAAAATTCGCCGCTCATTTGAAATCGAACACGAGCATCTCTTCGGGACCAAGAGCCAGTTCTACGTCGCCGGGAAGCAAGTTCCTTGGGTGGACGGTCTCATGCTCTTACAGCACCAGTTAAAGGAACACACACTCTGGTTAAAGGGCTACATTTTAAAGATTGAAGACTTCACATAAGATAATTACTAGAGATATCCCACCGACAATCTGGGATATTTTTTTTAAATAGAAAAAGTCCAACCACATAATGATTGGACCGTTTATTTCGTGAGAGACTGAGTAAGCAGGGGAATCAGCTGATGAGTTGTCGGCTGCACGTTGCCCCGCAGAATATCGGTATGGCTAACAGCAATAACGTTACCATTACTGCTTAGGTGTTGGCGTAAACGCAGAATTTGTGCGTCTACCACGTAAATATTTTTAGAATCGACGGTTAAGTCCCAGTGATGTTCGGCTTGCACCGTTACTGCCGGGAGCTTGAGGGCAACTGCTAAGTTTTGACAAAAGTGATTAATTAGGGCGGCGTCGACGACAGGGTTTCCAGTCAACGCGGGTTGATATTTCCCGCTCAAGATGTCACCAATCACTTTAATTTCCGTCATGTTGGTTCCTCCATTATTAGATGATGCCTCATTTTAGCACGGAAACTAGGGTAGAGGCGCTACTTCATCTGGAGCTTAGCGAAACTTTAAAGGATTGTTTCAGGTTTAGAGAATCAAGTAGCCAACTAATAGTTGAAGAAAACCAGACGTGATCAACCGATAGTGATCGTTCAGATGTTGTACTAACCACCAGTGGGCGGCAACGAGTAAGACGACCACCACTAATTTCCAAGACACGGACAACGTTAATAGGGAAAGAATAAAAACTGCGGGAGTAACTAAAGTGAGACGCCAATCACGTTCTCCAGTCAGATAGTAAGGCTCAAAGAAGGTCAGGTAACTGGCCATCAATGGAATGAGCGGCAGTAGAAATTGTAAAGCGAGGTAGTGGTTACGTAAGAAAAATAAAATAACGGGGATTCCACAGCCAGCCAGAAAGCTAAAGACCACTAGGCCGTAAACGGATTGCAACCCTAACTGAGGGATGCATGCGAGAACTAAGAAAACACAGATCAGGAGCGCAAAGATTTGAATCAAATGTTCTTGAGGCGCGGCTAAAAATCCCATTGTACCAGCGGCGACGACCAAAATTGGCCCGATTCGTGATTGAAAATGACGAACGAGAATTAAAAAGTATCCAGCAGCTAAAAAAATGCCGTATATAATAAGATAGAATTTAACTTCACCAGCTAGTGGTGTACCGGTAGATGCCGTCGAACCAGCGATCCACCAGAGAATGTTTTGGCAGAAGGTGA
Organism: Levilactobacillus fujinensis; assembly: GCF_003946335.1. Classification (GTDB taxonomy): domain Bacteria; phylum Bacillota; class Bacilli; order Lactobacillales; family Lactobacillaceae; genus Levilactobacillus; species Levilactobacillus fujinensis. Next base: position 94,131 of record NZ_RHNX01000007.1, on the reverse strand, counting down.
ATACGAAAAGTTGTTGCACCGTACGGTTTTTAAAGAAGGCCATGAGTGTGGTCATGGAATCGCTCCATTTCAACTGTTTATTGTATGTTGCCTTTAATCTTAATAATTATCTGGCGATTGGTCAATGTTTCTTTCAAAAATACTGGTAAGCTTTCTTTATAGTTCTACGGAATTGTGTTAGACTTCTTAAGTTATGAGTCAATTCCCGATAGGATTCACGAGTCTAGTGAAGCTGCCTTGTAACCGACTGGCGCGAGATTATCGGTCAACTCGTCGTCAACACTATCTAGGGGGAATATCCATTGCAAGAAAGACATTTATTTACTTCGGAATCCGTTTCTGAAGGACATCCTGATAAGATTGCTGATCAAATTAGTGATGCCATCTTAGACGCGATGCTACGACAAGATCCAGATTCACGGGTCGCCTGTGAGACCTCTGTTACAACTGGTCTCGTGCTGGTCTTTGGAGAAATTTCAACCAAGGCCTATGTCGACATTCAAAAAGTGGTGCGTCAAACCATTAAAGAAATCGGCTATACAGATGGTCAGTACGGGTTTGATGGCGACAATTGTGCTGTTCTCGTTGCAATCGACGAACAGTCACCTGACATTGCACAAGGGGTCGATGACTCCTTAGAGACGCGTGAAGGTGATGAAGATCCGCTGGATAAGATTGGAGCAGGCGATCAAGGGTTGATGTTCGGCTATGCTGTTAATGAGACACCTGAGTTGATGCCACTGCCAATCGAGTTGAGTCATGCCTTGATGCGGCGAATCGCCACTTTGCGGAAGACCAACGTCATCGACTACTTGCGCCCAGACGCCAAGGCTGAAGTGACGGTGGAGTATGACGACAACGAACGACCAGTTCGGGTCGACACCGTTGTGCTGAGCACCCAACATGATCCAGATGTGACGCTAGACCAAATTCGGCAAGACGTTATTGAACAAGTGATCAAACCGGTCATTCCAGCGAACCTGTTGGATGACAAGACCAAGTACTTCATTAACCCAACTGGCCGTTTTGTTATCGGTGGTCCCCAAGGGGATGCTGGCTTAACGGGTCGAAAGATTATTGTTGATACGTACGGTGGAGCTGCCCATCATGGTGGTGGGGCTTTCTCGGGTAAGGATGCGACTAAGGTGGACCGTTCAGCAAGTTATGCTGCGCGGTACATTGCCAAGAATATCGTAGCAGCCGAATTAGCAACCAAGTGTGAGGTGCAGATTGCTTACGCCATTGGGGTTGCAGAACCCGTCTCCGTGTACATCAACACCTTTGGGACCGGAACGGTTGCTGAGGGCAAGCTGAACGCCGCTGTGCGTGACCTCTTTGATTTGCGTCCAGCAGGAATCATCAAAATGTTAGATCTTAAGCGGCCAATTTACAAGCAAACCGCTGCATACGGTCATTTTGGCCGAACCGATATTGACTTACCTTGGGAACATTTAGACAAGGTTGAAGCGTTGAAAGCAGCCGTAAAGTAAGGCCGTTTTTGTGAAAGAATAGTTGTGGTGGCCCTCAGGGACTGGCACAACTTTTTTTATTTTTCGAGCTAAGCTCTTGCCTTTTGGCAGGGAACCCTTGATAATATGAGATATTACTGTTTTATCAGAAATTGGGAAGTGGCAGCAATTGGCTACTTAAATTCGTTGTGTGGCGGGGCCCAACGGCAGGAGGATATTATGTCAAATAAACAAACTAACGTGGGGGTCGTCACGGCAGCCGTTTTCGTTGCCACCTTCATGTCTGCCATTGAGGGGACCATTGTCTCTACCGCCATGCCAACCATCGTTGGGGACTTACACGGGGTCGCTCTAATGAACTGGGTTTTCTCGATTTTTCTACTAACGAGTGCCCTTGCCACACCAATCTATGGGAAATTGGCCGATACAGTAGGCCGTAAGCTGGTTTTCTTAGTCGGTCTCTTCATCTTCGTCTTGGGCTCAACCTTATCGGGCATGTCGCATAGCATGGAAACGCTGATTGCTTGGCGGGCCCTACAAGGAATTGGCGCCGGGGCTATCATGCCAGTCTCTTTTACGATTTTAGCGGATATTTATCCGGTCGAGAAACGAGCTCGAGTAATGGGCCTAAACGGCTCAGCTTGGGGGATTGCTGCGGTAGTGGCACCTTTGTTGGGGGGCTTCATCGTTGATCAATTGAGCTGGCACTGGATTTTCTTCATTAACATTCCCATTGGAATCATCACCATGGCGCTTATTTGGTTTAATCTAAATGAGTCTACGCAACGGAAAGCTTTCACGATGGACTGGGCTGGTTGTCTGTGGCTGTCGGTCGGTTTACTGGCGCTAATGCTGACCTTCCAGTTACTGGGTGAAGGTGACTTGAACATTCTATGGGTCGTTGCCGGATTGGTTGTAACGGTCGTCGCCTTCTGGCTATTTCTTCGTCGTGAACGGCAAACGGCTGATCCGTTGATCCCGTTGACCCTATTCCGTGATCGCACATTTGTCATTCAAAATTTGATTGCGGCATTGGTCAGTGGATTCATCATGGGTTTTGAAGTTTACTTGCCCACTTGGACGCAGGGACTGCTGGGCTTACGGGCCTCTCAAGCCGGCTTTGCCATCACACCTAGCTCATTGATGTGGATTATTGGCTCCTTTATTGCCGGTCGTTTGATGGTTCGGCGATCACCGTATCAAATTATCAATATTGCGTTGACTTTGATCATCATTGGTGCCGTAACGATGGCTCTAATTCCGGCAACCACGCCGTTCTGGTTTTTCTTCGTCATTGCGGCCATTTGTGGGACCGGGTTTGGGATTACCATTACGACCACGACTGTGACCGTTCAGAGCCACGTTGCGACCGATGAGATTGGGGTGGCGACTTCCTTTAACACGTTGTCCAGAACACTGGGACAGACGATGATGGTGTCCATTTTGGGAATCATCATGAACGTTCAAATGGCCAAGGGAGTTGCGAGCCATTCAGGAACGACGATGGGGATGATGAATAAGTTGATCAACCCACAAACTGCCAAGAGTTTGCCAGCACACTTGTTGCCAGAGCTACACGGCATCTTATATCAAGGGCTACATCTGATCTTTATTGCCGGAGCAGTTTTAATTGTTATCTCATTCTTGGTGAATTATTTGGACCGTAAGGATACGCAGCAAATCAGTGGGAACCAGGGGTAATTACTCCCGTTTTTCGTAGAATTACGTTATAATTATCATTAAATAACCAAAAGTGGAGGCGAGGAAGATGTTTGAGAATAATCATGCGCGGTATGCAAGCTATGGTACCGTTGCGGCCTTACCAGGTGACATGATCGATGCTGTCTGGCAGATTATTGACCGCGACCTCCAAGGCCTGTTCCCGTTAGATAACTTGTTAACGTTTAAGCTCCATGAAAATCAGGGGACTACGACGTTTGAGTACGTGCAGGAAGATGACCAGCAAATGGATCTGCGTGCCGGATTTGACACACAGTTTGCATACACACCGGAGTTGCCGGACACCGTCTTGGCATATGATGATGGGGACAGTCAAATTATTTTGCTACCATCTGAAACGGCTGAACATTAAATGTGTAACTAAAAAGTAGTTCGGGAATTGTCCTGAACTACTTTTTTTATGGCTGAATTGGGCGCGCTACGGGTACTAGAAGCGCCGCAGTTGGTAGTTTATTGAATCAAACCGAAATGCCGTAACCCATTGACGATACCATCGGTCATATTGCTTGTGGTCACATAGGTAGCCTTATTCTTAGCTTGGAACACACCATTGCTCATCGCAATTGGAACGTCAACTTCATCGAACATCTGCAGGTCATTTAAGCCGTCACCAAACGCATAGGTTTTCGCATCTTGTAATCCGGCTGTTTTGAGTAACGTTCGAATCCCAGTCTGCTTGGTGATGCCCATGACCATCGTGTCTAGTGCTCGGGGATTATTTCGGACGAGGGTCAGCTGACCGGCAAATTCACGCTGATAGATTTTTTCCTTGTCCCGATTAAAAATATTAAGGAAATTAATGTCGTGGGTTAGATACCAGTCGGGATCGACTACTGCGGATAGGCGTAGCAAATTGAAATTATCCTGGGTATCCTGATTGGCCTGACTCAACCGAAAACCTTGATTGTTAAAGTAGCCAACCGGATCACCCTGTTGCTTGGCAAATGTTGTGATAGCTTTTAGCGTGGAAATAGGGATGTTGGCTGCAGCCAGGCGTTTGCCTTGATACTGGACATAACTCCCATTAGCACTAACCACCGCACCAATATGTGTGGTGTCTAAGATAGATTGAATCTCAAATATGTTTCTTCCAGTCGCAATAACTGGTAGAATATGATGTTGTTGCATTTCATGAATAGCCGCAACACTTGTTGGCAAAACGTTCTTATTATCGTCAAATAGCGTTCCGTCCAAATCAAAAAAAACGATTGCGTGATACATAGAATGCCTCCTAGTTCTTATGCCTATAGTTTCATTATACAACAAGTTGCTTGATCTCCGTTTGGATTCGATTAGGTTACGTTGGTCACTAGAAGTTCAGAAAATTTGGAGAAATTTTGTCAGTCAGATGTAGTAGTCGGCTATTTTATGGTACACTATATCTTGTATTTTTAATAAAAGAGGGGCTATCATGGTGATAATTACAGCTGGAATGATCGGAGTCGGTAAAACGACTTTAACTGGAAAGATTGCGTCACACCTGGATACGCAAGCATTTTTTGAACCGGTTGGCGACAACCCGGTGTTGCCACTTTACTACCGGGACCCGAAGCAATATGGCTTCTTACTACAGATTTACTTTTTGAACAAGCGGTTTAGTATGATTAAACGCGCTCTGGCCGACGACAACAACGTTCTTGACCGTTCCATCTACGAAGATGCGCTCTTCACCCGCGAAAACAACGCCGAAGGTAACATTACCGACACGGAACTCGAGGTCTACTTAAATCTCCTCGATAACATGATGCATGAATTGGATGAACTGCCAAAGAAAGCGCCTGATTTGTTGGTTTACGCCGATGCTGATTTTGACACGATTCTGCACCGAATCAAGAAACGTGGTCGTGACTACGAACAGTTTGACGACAATCCAGAATTGGAATCTTACTACAAGAAGATGTGGACGGCTTACCAAGGCTGGTTTGCCGACTACGATGTTAGCCCTAAGATCAAGATTGACTTACAAAAGTATGACTTGGACGTTCCTGGTAATACGGAACTCGTTCTGGGTCAAATCGATGACGCACTAAAAGACTTACGTAGTGACGCCACCGTATAAAGTATCATAAAAAATCTCCCCAGTCAGAAATGACCGCGGGAGATTTTTTAATGGGTAAGGGTAAAGATGTTTTTCGAATAATTAACCTAATTGTTTTTCAATGTTAGCTAAAGTGACCAGGATCGTATCAGCAAAGACCATGTTAGCAGCACCTAATTCAGTGGCGTCACCGATTCCCAGAGAGACTTCACCAGCCGCATTGATAGCTGCGACGCCAGCTGCAGCATCTTCGACCCCAATACATTGTTCTGGTGGGAGGTTGAGGAGTTCGGCACCCTTGGTGTAGATTTCAGGATCTGGTTTGCCCTTCTTCAGGCTAGCTGGATCAACGATTTTAGGAAAGTAGTCTGCCAATTGTAGCTTGCCTAAGACTCGTGGCGCGTTCTTTGATGCAGATGCCAACGAGAGCTGGTAACCATTGGCCCGCAAACTGTCTAAGAAGTCTTTCATCCCAGGTAAGATATTGGCAGGGGTCATCTTGTCGACTTCGGCCACATAATTCGTGTTCTTTTGGGCGGCTAATTTTTTCTTTTCGGTTTCAGTGTAGTCGTTTTCCTTGCCACCGGCTTTTAAGATCATTTCCAGAGAGTCCATGCGGCTAATACCCTTTAAGCCGTTACCAAGTTCCTCGCTCCAAGCAACACCGAGGGAATCAGCCAACTGGTGCCAAGCCGTTCCGTGAAGAATGGACGTATCGGTAATAACGCCGTCCAGGTCAAAAACGAATCCTTTAATATCAGCAAATTTTGTCATGTAAAACACTCCTTAATAGGTAATGGTGGATGGAACGTGTGGTTTTAATGAAACCTGTTGTTGCCCAATTTTTAGGGTTGCTGCGTGATTGGCCGTGACCGTGACTTGGTGATGGTCGATGGCAAATGTATAACGTGTACCGCGCAGCAGCTGATTGAAACGAATGGCTTGCCAAGCTTGTGGCAAGTGGGGAGTGACGGTCAGCTCAGGGGCTAACGCGTCAACACCGGCGTAATACCGGGTAGACATCAAGGTAACGGCGCCCATGACGCCGAGGTGAATCCCCTCAGCGGTCGTGCCACCTTGAATGTCATAATAATCGGAAAAGAGCGCTTGAGAAAAGAGTTGCCAGGATTGGTCCATATTTCCCGCCATAGCCGTGAGTGCGGCGTAGACGATGCGTGAGAGGGTCGATCCATGAGTGGTACGGTCGAGATAGAATTGTAGATTTTTCAGTAATGCTGCCTGTGAAAAGTGATAGCCCAGTTGTTTTAATAAACCGATTACCGTTGGTGCATCGAAATTGTAGAAAGCCATCAGGGCATCGGCTTGCTTGGCCACCTGATAGGCATCAGGAGTCTTACCTTCAGCTTTTAAGATGCGGTCCATCCGGGAAATATCGCCGTACTTTTGTCGATATTTACGAAAATCAAGTTGTGGTAACTTGAAGTACCCTTCAAACTGGCCGAGGATGGTTTCATCATTGATGTCGAGTTTAAGGTGATGACTGACGTCGGTGAACTGTTTCAGCGTTTGGGCCGTAACCGTGGTCTTGTGATCTACCTGCTTAAGGGTTGCGGCGTCTAAGTGTTGTCGAATATCGGTCAATTCGTTGAAGACCCACGTGACCATGAGGTTGGTATAGGCGTTATTGGTGAGACCAGTGGTGTCCGCATTGGGATAGTTTTCGTGAAATTCATCTGGGCCCATGACCTTGGCAATCGAATAGCGGTGATCGCTCGGATCGAGCTGGGCTTTACTTAGCCAGAATTTAGAAATTTCTTGCACCATTTCTAATCCATACTTTGCCATGAAGTCTTGGTCGCCAGTGATACGGCAGTACATAATCACGTTGTAGGCGATAGCTAATGAAACGTGACGTTGGAGTGAGGAATAGTCTGGATCCCAGGTGTTAGTCAGGGGATTCAGGTGGACGACTTGTGATTGCTCGTCGCCAACTTCACCGGACTGCCAAGGAAACATCGCCCCCGCGTAGCCGGCTTTCTGTGCATTCTTTTTAGCCGCAGGGAGTCGACGGTAACGGTACATTAGCAGGGATCTCGCTAGCTTCGGATCGTGGAGTGCGTAAATTGGTAGGTCGAACATTTCATCCCAGAAAACGTGGCCCCGGTAAGCTTCACCATCTAGCCCACGAGCGTTGACCGAGGCGTCGATCTTGCCAGAAGCGATGGCTTGCGTTGCCGTGAACAGGTGGTAAAGGTTGACCCGCGTCAGTTTCTGTGAGGTCATGTCACCAGTGATTTGAATATCGGCATCCGTCCATCGGTGTTGCCAGTAGGTGGTACTGCTGGTCAGTGTGTCCTCAAAACTAGCTTGACTAAGTTCTTGCGTTGCAGTTGGGAGTAAGTCGCCGGTCGTTTCGCGATCAGTGAAGAGTACGACATTTTTCTCAAAGGTATAGGTGTGACGGGGGTGCACGTCAACGGACCGCATTTGACGAACCTGTTGCTCGGCGTTAGGCCGGTTAGCATTCGGCGTCTGTAACGCTTCTCCTGGCCCGGTCAGGTGTGACCCCATGACAAAATTGACGGCCGAGGACCGCGTCTGACCTTCGAGAAAGATACTGTCGGGTTGTTGACTGGTTCCTGTAACCCGGATATGCCGTTGATCAAAGGCACTATACCGCGCAACGTTGCCATTGACGACGCTGCCGTCAATGGCCGAGTAGACCTGCAGACTGCCCGAAAAGTTGAGCGGGGTGATTTGATAGCGAATAGCGAGGCGATGCCAATCCTTGAAGTTAGCCAGTTTCGTGGTTTGAATCCGGAGAGCGTGACCCGTTGAAAGCTGGACGAGCATGGTCGTGGTCAACGTCCCGGTGTGCAGGTCCAGGCTGCGATAAATATCTTGAATATCTGCAGCTTTGATCTGAAACGGATTCTGATGATCGACGCCAAAAGAAAGAGCCTGAGCGTTGGGTAAGTTGATGAGATCTTCGTTGGTGACTTGCCGACCGTTTAAATTTGTTGTCAGTTGGTCGTAAAGACCCGCAGTATACATGCCAGGATAGTTGTCGGTATCGGCATGCGCTTCGGTATAGGCACCCCGGAGACCAAAGAAACCGTTACCAACTGTCAACATGGCTTCTTGCCCGTAATTCCGTTTGCCTTGGTACTGGCCGTAATAATCAAGGTGCCAAGACAGATAGTCGCGCTTAACAGCCAGCGCGTGTTCCAAGCCGTGATCCGCAATGGCTTGCTGGCTAACGACAGGAATATTGAGCATGTTGGCGATGGCTAAGCCAATATCAATGCGCTGGTGATTGATCCCGACGATGGTATCTGAGAACGGATAGCTCAGGGCATTATCGACCACGGCGGCGTCGACGTCCAAGCCAGCTAGCTTTAAACGCAAGTTTTCCAGATTTTCTCCAATGGTTTGCTCGGGATTATAAGCGATGATAAATTGCCTCTGGGTCGGCTGGCCATTTGGATGATAACTGACCTCTAGTGAATCGTCTAAAACGTGAAGTGTAATGATTTTCAAACTCGAATCTGCTTCCTTCCTGCTAGTGATTAGCGTATTCCTTCACTTTCAATCTTAGGCGAGCAGCAACCAATTAGCAATTATTTCCCTTTAAAATTGCTGAACTCATGATAGCACATAATGCCTACACGACGCAATTGCAATCGGTTGCAATTGTTAACTGAACGTTAGTTGCACGAAAACGCTTACAACTGGAGCTGGACGGTTGGGGTGTTCCGTGCTTTTCTGAAAATTAACGGTTAGGAAAAATTAATCAGCTAACCTTTAGGTAATTTAAAGCTCCTGTATCTTGGCAACTAAATAGGGGCTGGAACGATACAAATAAAAAATCCCGGACAGTAAGTCGTTCCGGGATTTAACGTAATAGTTTTAGGTTAAGGGATGCTAGTTGACGATGTACAGGGGGTCAGCACCTTGGTCGACCTCAACGGCGTTATTAGCCACGATAGCAGCCATAGCATCTCTGGCTTCGACGGTCGCGTTGCCAACGTGTGGCGTCAGAATAACGTTGTCGAGGGCTTTGAATCCATCGTCAACGTTGGGTTCTGCTTCATAGACGTCAAGTGCAGCACCGGCTAACTGGCCAGATTTCAAGGCGTCTAGGAGGGCGGCCTCGTCAATGACGGGTCCCCGTGCAGCATTGATCAAATAAGCGGAGTTCTTCATTGCAGCGAATTCGGCGGCGCCGAGTAAATGATGTGTGTGATCGTTTAATGGACAGTGCAGTGTCAACACGTCACTCTTTTCAATGACCTCAGCTAATGTCGCATACGTGGCGTTGAGACTGGCTTCGGTGGCAGCTGGTAGGGGATGTCGTTGGGTATAGACGACCTTCATGTCAAAGGCGGCCATCCGCTTAGCAACGGCCTGTCCAATTTGGCCCATACCAACGATTCCTAACGTTTTACCCGCAAGCTCATGACCCAAGAAAAAGAGGGGTGACCAGCCAGCAAAGCCCTTGGTCCGCATGAGACGGTCGCCTTCGACCATCCGGTGAGCGAGGGTAATGATGAGGCCGGTTGTGACTTCAGCGGTCGAGGTAGTTGAAACCTTTGGGGTATTGGTGACTGGAATGCCTTTAGAACGGGCATAATCGGCATCAATATTGTTGAAGCCGGCACCGTAATTGGCAATTAATTTTAAATTTGGATCCGCATCGATGACGTCACAGTCGACTTGGGTAGATAATGGTGTAATGAGATAATCCTTACCGACAATTCGTTGGAGCAGGTCTTCTTTGGTGATCAAACCATCACCGGAATAACTTGCAACGTCGAGACCCGCCTGCGTTAAGATGTCCAAGGCGGATTGGGGGATGGGGGCAGTTACTAAAACACTGGTCATGTATGTCACTCCTTCAGTAGAATTCAATTTACACTTTCATTGTAACCGTTTCCAATTGTGAAAGCACCACTTGAGAAGATTAACTTCGAAATTACCCGGTAAACGTGGTAAGATTTGAACAATGAGATGGGATGAAGGAGCGAGGCGGATGAAGAGTGTGGCACTTATTTTGATGACGATCATGACGGGAATCCTGATTGGCGGAACGCTATGGCTGCTGTTAGCGTTGTCACTGACGGGGTGGTTGAAGTGGCTGGTCGGATTTGCGGGATTTGCTATTGCAACGGGATTAAACCTGGGGATTTTTTGGCTACTGTGGCCGAAGACAGGTTTTGCGGATGATGACGATGATTAGAGATTAAAAGTGAAAATTAGTTTCAAAATTGAATGGTAAAAATTTGGCAACGTTGTCCAACCATTGCTTTACCGGCCGGCAGATATGAGTTGGAACGGGATGAATACATTTTTAAGTCTCTACAATACCAGCCAAGTGTCGACCTTCGGGCTTACTTGGATGTCTCTGAGGTAGCAGAGATCATACCGCTAGCGACGTTGGTGGGTTGGGTTTAAACCTTAGCAACCACCTGGAATTCAGCGCTTGAAATTGACATGTACAATCGGAGCTGAAGTGCGGACATTACCACTAATTTAGGGATGACAATTCCAACTGTCGCAAGAACAACCTGTTTAATTTTTAAACCTGCTTAATAAAAAAAGGACAAATAAAAAAGCCATTACGATAAGTCGCAATGGCCAAAGAGTAAGGTTACAACATAATTGGGGGATTATGTTGTAAAAATTTCATCTACTTTGGGGGAGTAAAATGAAATCTGTCTGTTGAATGAGGACAGAAGCCTCACGCACAAGTTGAACGTTGGTTCAAACTTGCCCGCAACCATATAGTACCGCATAATGATAAAAAATGCTATTAAAAAATAAATATTTTATAAAACTATTGAAACTAACTTTTATAAAGTAACATTTTGTGGCATTTTTCAGGGCTCTAACAGTTAGTTAACCGAGGTTACATAGTGAAAGGAAGATGTATTGATGCAAGGAAAAGTTAAGGTGGGGGGTGCATTTGGGTGGCTCTGGCTTATTCTAATGCTGATTGTGACCAGCGTCGTCCAAGTGCCCCTGGTTTATATCAAAGGTGGGACCCTAGCCCATCAACTTATGTGGGCAGGACTTTACTTACTAGGATTTGTGGCCGCCATTGCCGTTGGCTTCTGGGGTTACCACCGTGTGCATAAGGGTTGGCAACGCTTGACCTACAATGATTGGTGGCTGATGGTCAAGGGGTACGGATTCATCATTATCAGCGAAATTATTTTAGGCTTAGCCAATCACATCTTTTACGGTGAAACGAGTACGGCTAACAACGATGCACTGCAACAGTTGATGGGGCGGAGCTCACTAACATTGGTCATGCTAAGTCTAACGGCAGTATTTGCATCGCCGTTTCTGGAAGAGCTCACGTTTCGTGGCCTGCTCATCGATGGCTGTTTTCCGGCCAAATGGTTTTGGGTTCCGGTCATTGCCAGTGGCGTGGTCTTCTCGCTGGTCCATATGAGCGATAACATTATCAGTTGGTTGCTCTACGCCATCATGGGCGGGACATTTGCCTACATTTATAAGCGGACCGGAAAGCTGCAGAGTACGATCATTCTGCATGGTTTTAACAACTTAATTGCGATAGGGGAAATGCTGATTCTCATACGCCATTAGCTTAGTCGTGCCAGTCAGCCAAAATAGTACGCGTCATATCATTGAGGGCCTGCTGATAGGCTCCATTTTCGTTAACGGTAAATCCGTGGCGGGAGTCAGTATAGCGCCGACAAGTGACCTGAGTGCCGACGTTGATGAGCTGTTGACCAAAGGCTTCGGCCTCAGTCAGCAGCGTATCGTGGTCAGCCGTTAAAATACTCGTGGCTGGAAATTCACGTAAGTCGTCTGTACTGGCATGTGTTGGTGAAATTAAGGGGTTACCAGGAACCTGATTTTGCCGATAAAAACGATTGAATAGCTGAGCTGTTTCCAATGGAATGACGTTAGTAGCGCCATCTGGAAACGGCTTTTCTTCTGGGGACGTATCCAAGTCTAGGACGGGATAATCGAGAATCAGACGTTGGGCAAGGTCCGTTTGCCGGCGTAAAGCTAAGAGTTGCGTCCCAATAATTAAGTTACCGCCAGTGCTGTGGCCAATCAGTGTGGGTGCTTTAAAGTGTGGAAAACGTTGATGGAGCTCTTCAACTACAGTGTAGCTAGCCTCCAAGGGTTGCGGAAAGGGGTGCTCTGGTGCTAACGGATAGTCGACATCAAAAATGGCGGCGTGTGTCCGGTAACTGAGCTTTTGACAGAATAAACGGTCCCAGTCGTTGTGGGGGAAAATAAATTCGCTACCGTGAAAGTTGATGATCATGTGATGGGCAGGCATAAGTGGCCAGTGAACATACACGGGAACCTCTCCTGCAGACGTTGGAATGATGAGGGTTTCTTCTCGGTCAACGGCTAACAGGGGTGCTGGCTGGTGGTTAGCAGCGGCTTCTTGTCGTAGCTTGCGGGCTTGTGATAAAAGTGACATCGGGGAACCTTCTTTCGGTAGATGATGCCTAGAAAATGGGCATCTTATTTACACATTAAGATAATTATATAGCTAATAAAGGACAAAAAACTAGCAACCTCACGAAATGGTGAAGTTGCTAGTTTTTTTAGACGAGATCGTCAACCTTTTTTGGAATTAAGCGCTGGTTGCTGACATTGTCAAGTTGTTCCTTAACGGTGACTAGTTCAGTCATCATGGAATCAATCTCTTTATTTGTCATTCCCAACAAGGTTTGACATTGGCCGATGCGTTGATAAACTTCATCACGCTTGGTAGTGGCCATATCGGTTAAGTGAATGAGGACTTGACGCTCATCGGTTCGGCTACGAACCCGAGTGACCCAGCCCTGTTTTTCTAAGCGTTTCAGTAGGGGCGTTAACGTCCCACTGTCAAGCTCGAGGCGGTCACCAAGTTGATGGACGGTCAAGGGCGCGTCCTCCCATAAAACCAGCATCGCAATATATTGCGGATAAGTTAGGCCAAAGGGCGCCAAGGCACTTTGGTAAAAATGATTGAATTTCTTGCTAGCAGAGTAAATTGAGAAGCAAAGTTGTTCATCTAGCAAGACAGGAGAAACTTTGGGCATGGCACAGGCCTCCTTTCGGTTACTTTCCAGAGTATTGTATACAATTAAATTGCTGATAGCAAGTAAAATTACTTTATTGCTTTGCTTAAAGTCAGGCGATTTATAAAGCAATTTTGTAAGTCACACACACCATCACACTAACGTAACATTAGAATAATTATATAGCATGTCGATAGGTAACTTCAATGATTATTGATAAAACAAGTCTTTTGTGCATTAATTTGATATCTGGCTAAGCTGAATCTGTGCAGGGGGTGTAAGGGTTTTGGAGACCTCTGATATTGAAGAAAAAGTTTTTTCGTTTTAGCCAATTAATCAAAAGAATAAGGTAATTAGCTCGTTAAAATAACGAATGAGCACCGTAACAACAGGGGTTACAGCTAAGCTTATCAAAATTGATAGTGTAAAAGGCACCGGTGAATTGAGATCAAATTAACCAGAGCACAACTGAGAATAGTTTAAATGGTCAGCAGCATTAAATATCGAGCGATAAGTAAAGACGACAACTAATTGCGAACAATTAAACAATAGTATAGCAAATTTGTTGCAAAAGAAAAAGCCATTTGCTAGTGGCATACGCTGTAAAACGCTGTTCCTTCAGGATTCATTTACGAAGGGCAAGTTAATATTGGTTAGTAAAACATGAAAACTGTATAGAAACAATAAACCGAGTGAGATAAATGACTTATCAGGTTTAAGAATCTCCCAGTGTGGGAGGGCTAGCCAGCCAATGAATAGTGTGCGGAAAAACAGGTGAGATATGAGCAATTTTCCATCCGTGAGGGAACAATGCTGATTGTGAAAAGCCGTAGCGGTATTTTTTAATATAAGGTTGGAAAAAATGGGGTATGAAACGATTTAACGGTCAAAGTGGAAGTAATGAATGCTGAATGTAAAAAAATAGGAACCTCGCAATTGCGAAGTTCCTATATCAGTTATTCATGATGCCCCGAGCAGGAATTAAACGCTTAGCTCACTAATCGTGATACCAGTGGGTTAGGCAGGGATCTAAAATCCGATGAGCGCGATTTGTTACCCTCTAAAACCGTCGAGAACGCTGAGTAATTTCTTATTTTGTTCGTCTTTCATCTCATGGATCATGTGTGAATAGACTCTAAGCGTGACGTTGAAATTTGCATGGCCTAGTCTCTCGGAGACATAGTATAGCGTTAGCCCCTTATAAATTAAGTAAGAGGCATGTGTATGGCGTAACCCGTGAAAGGTTATGTGCTTGGCTCCAATGTGCTCTAGCGTGCGTTTAAGCATGTTATTTGCGGCGGTACTGCTCGGTGGTGTAGTGCCTTGACCGAGGAAAACTAGATTGAATGGGTTCTCTTTATCAAGGAAGTCTTGTGACCTATGAAGTTGATGCAGAAAGTCGAATACTTCTTGATTAACGGCTATGTTTCGAACTGATTGCTTGTTCTTAGTAGCCTTAAACCCATCGTTGTCTAAAGTGTTCCAAGAACGCTTGATGTTGATGGTACCATTCGCTTCGTCCACATTATCCCAGGTCAGACCTGCAATCTCACCAAACCTGGCGCCTGTATATAGTGCCAATAGCGCCATGACGCGGCTTGACCGACGTGCATCGATGGTTGCGCTTAGGTCATCTATAAGTTTATGCATATCTTCACCGTCGAGATACTTCAGCGATTCATCCATGGCTTCGTGTCCGGTGACTACGACCCGACGCGTGAAGTCCCGTGCGATTGCACCATCAGCGACAGCGTCTCGAACGCAGGAGCGTATCTCCATCGCTACTTTTCGGGAGCTAGCGATGGCATGAGTTTTGCCAAAGTCATTTAGAAAGGTCTGGTAGTATTCTCGCGTTACCAGATTCAAGCGGAGCTCTTTAAAATACCCCTTGATGATGCCATGTGTATATTTGTAGTGGTTAAGAGTTTGTTCTTCAACGTGTGGAAGCTTGTAGGTGGTGAACCATTTCTCAAAGTAATCGGCGAACGTTTCTCTTGTGGTGGCCTTGCCGATAGATTCGTTGAACTTAGTCTGTTCGATCGATATGGCCCATTCTTCGGCTTGAGTTTTCCGCAGAAAACCGGACTTAGTTTGGTACTTACGCTCACCGGTCATTTGATCAGTGTAGCTGATTCTTGCAGTCCATGTTTTACCGCGCTTTTGATAGCTTGCCATTTTAATTATCTCCTTAATTTTAAATCACCTAGGCGGGTAGATTTGTGATTAAGGTTGTGGCATCACCTCCTTTAATTTATAATTAATTATGTAAAAAGGGTGTACTTATCCCTTGAATCTTATATGTTGAGCGCATCCCATTATCTTGGCGGGTAGGGGGATGCGTTTTTTATTATCTATTTCGCCAATCAGCTAACTTAGCTTTCAGCATTGAGATGAAAGCAGAGCAGATTTCTAACATGAAAGTTGCTTCGGCCAAATCAATTTTATGTTTTATCTCTGTTTTAGGGTGTCTAATTCCACCGTCACTAGCATAACCATAAAGTTTGCTCATTGCTTCTAGGTAGGCAGGATGTGTTTCAATAAAGTCATTATCTACTAGATTATTTATACTTTTTCCAAGAGTGTCCTTTACCTTACCGTTGAATAGCTCGATGGATACCTTTCTAGTGGCAACCTCAACGGCATCAATAGATTCTTTAATTACAGAAACTAGGTTTATATCTTCACGTTTTCCAAGTTCATTTAAAGCTTTTTGCAAGTGACCATCATCGATCTGTGTTTTCACTCCCGCTGTGATATTTGAAATATCAATATCGGAGCTAACGGGTTCTAATTGATATTTGATAAAGCGATAAGCAGAATGATTAGTTGATAATAATTGGTTTATGGTTTTGACGGATTCGGAGCTTCGACCCCAGATCTGTATTACATATTCGAGAAAATCGTACACTTCATAAAATTGAAGGTCGTCGTAATGATTATGCAGTACTTCATTAGGATTATCACCAGCCATTGCCATTTCATCTGTCAATGAACTAATTGAGATATGAAAGAAGTTAACCCAAAGCTGTTTTAACATTTCGTAATGTGTTCCCTGATAATTTTGTTGGAGATTGGAGTGTTGTTTATCGAACAATATATGGGCACCATAATTAAATATATCGTTTCGTAGTGTTTCATTCATTTTGTCTTTTTGAATCACATCATCAACTTTAACGAATCCCATTCTTTCAGAAAACCTCATGATAGTTTTATTTCCCACCTTTTTAATTAGTGTAATCTTGCACAACTTCGTAAGACTTGAACTTCTTATCAGTCATGAATTCGAATTGGTTGGTCTGTCCCTTGTCCCAGTTATCAGTGTAAACTGCTTGGGTATCAATGACCGTTTTTTGTGAATCCATCAACTTTACCTTGATGCCAAACGTTTTGAATGAGTAGTTTGAAGTGTTCTTGACTTTAGCGTCGTAGGTGTAAGTATATCCATCGTCTTTAGTTTGTTTGAATTTAATAGATTTAATTAGAGAATTGATTGCTTCGGTTTTCTGATTTTGATTAGCTACTGCATCACCATGACGTGTTAATTCAGTTAGATCACTTTTATATTTGTCAGCGACTTTAAGTTTGTGCTTCTGGTTGATTTGGACAATCATCTTAGTACGCACATTGTATGCCTTATTCCACTTGTCGAAGAAATTAGACTTGTCGTAACTTTTTAATGCGGTCTTTTGATCTTTCAGAGCATTAATGTATGTAAGAGCTTGCTCATGAAGTTTATCGTTTTTGAACTTTTTGTTTTCGTAAGGTTTCACTACCTTAAGCTCAGCATTAACAGATTTGTCCAAAGTATCTTGGGAAGCTTTGTCGATGTCTTTTACGGTGTCGGTTATAGCCCATCGCTTTTGAAGACCAGTTTCTAGTGCAGAAATGAAATCGCTATCGTAGTACTTTGTCTCTGATTTCTTATTACTACAAGCGACCAGGGATAATCCGGCTAAAAGCACAGTGACAAGTGTAAGTATACGTTTCATTGTTCAATTCCTCCTACGTGGGGGTATGTATTTGCAGCTTTTATAGCCATCAGCATGATTGGGCAATAGTACTATTTATTTGATGAAGCGATCAATTCATTAACACGTTCTAGTCTTTTTATAAAGTCTCTACGTGCAACGCCGGGGTTGCGTTTATTTCGCTCTATTCCAATTTTGAGTATTTTCGCTTCTTCTTCGAGGCGATGTTGCTTTCTGTAAAGCATAGCCAAAACTTGAAAAATAGCAGGGTACCAGTTTCCTTCTTCAACAGCCCAGAGTCCGATTGATTCCACACGATCTAAATCTTTGCGTTTCCAAAAAGTAGATAAGTTTTGTGTCTGACGGTAAAAATGATCATCCTGGGACATGGTTCCTTACCTCCTAACCGATTCGAGTAATGTTAACACACTTATTCAAATCGAAAATATATTCATGGTATTGGAAGACCAAGCCGTATTTGTTCCGATAGTTTTCAATAGCCTTCATGAGAAAATCAGTAGTGATATCGAAATAGTCCGCGATTTCTGGCGTCGACCAAATGCCTTGAAAAAAGCAGTTAACAAGTCCAGTTAAAGGTACTGCCTCAGTGAAAGCGATGGATCGGGCGAGATTTTCCTGCTTTCGCTTCTCAATTGAGTCTTGGTCTATTATTTCCCCCGATCCGGTATCATAATGAGCAAGTTCTTCAAGAAGGGTAGTGTATTGGACACTTCTATCATTTTTGCTATTAATAAAAATTTCTTGATTATCTTCGTACACCAATCCCGATAAATGATCGGGAAGATCAGTAGTAAATGTGTAATTAATGTTGTCGCGTTCTGCCATTAGTGATTCGATTCTATCCATAAGTTAACCTTCAATTCTGACCACCACGGGCCTTTTTTAGGTTTTCAATGAAGTTAATGATCTGTTGTTGTTCTTCAGCAGGGGTATCATCATCGATATGAGCGGCAATGACGCCAGTTGCGGAATTATCATCTATTTTTTTGTTTGATTGTTCTTCTTCATTACCTGTTAAAAGAAAGTCAACGGAAACGTTGAGGACATCGGCAACCTTTTGTAAGCTTTTAGAAGTCGGAGCTTGGGTTTTCCAACGGTAGATACTATTAATTCCAATACCGGCGTTTTGAGCTGTTGTTTTGAGATTCCAGCCATATTTATCTTTTGCAGTACTTTTTATTCGTTCGACTAACGGTGTCATAATAGGATTCCTCACAGTCATGACAAATAAATAATACTGTTTTCGATACTTTGGGGTTTACAAAAGTACTGAATTCAGTTATTATAAGTTCATCAAGTAATTAAGCAATAAGAAATCAGCACTATCAGCGAGGTGCTTTGGCGAGTAACGCTGATGGTAAGGCTTATTGCTCATATATTTATGGCTTAATTGTACTGAATTCGATACTAAAAGTCAACAACTTGATGAACAAATAACCGAAAGGAGTGAACGCAAAAAAGTCGTACTGACCAGGTATCAATACGGCTGCGAAATTAAATTTATTCCTAGGCATCACCTGAAATATCGGCTGGCACTTAAATGGTATCGTCGTCCAAACCTGTAAACCACCCCAGTTGTTTAACTTTAAAGTGTGGTCCTGCTTAAATCGGAGTCCAATTTACGTCGATTATGGATTCCTTATTGAATAGATAGCATACGACGAAGGCATGTCTGTTCCGGCAAGAGGTGCACAATTACGCTCGCACAAGCGCTTAGAGTCCTCACCAGCTCAACGGTTAAGCAAGTATCTGTAGGAAATACAGGCTAAACAAAAATTGTGACAAGATGAATCACTCCTTTAATTAAGCCTATGAAGTAAAGATACCAGATAATACAGATGCCGGCAATAACTTGATGAACAAATAACCGAAAGGAGGGATTTTCAAATGAAGGACTTACAGTTCGATACATTTCCAGAATTAACAGAAACCCAGCGAAGATTAATTGTTTCTGCTAGAAAAGAAAAAAAGCCAATCCTTGTTGTTGGGCATCAAGGACCGACCGGGAAAACAAGATTGACGAAATGGTTACGAGAAAATGGTGTTCAAGCATATGAGCCATTTGAAATGGAATGTTTAGAAATTGGTAAATCTATTCTAGAGATTTCCTAATATTGTTGATGGAGGATTCACTGACATTGTAAATTTCGTTTGGACCATCGTTTACAACTTGAGATTTAAAGCCGTAGCGATTCATTACACCTTTAAAGGCACCGTTAGTCAGGTAAAAACCTTCAGGTGAACGTTCAAAAAGGTGTTTCAGAGAATATGAATCACTTCTGGGATTTAGAGACTTAATCTCAGAAAGATTACCTACCCATCTCATCAGTGCTGCCTGCTGTGACGCAGATAATTCATTTAACTCACCTCAACAAAAGTATATCAGAAAGGAGATGCTATTTGTGACAGAACAAAATTTAGCAGAGGGTATGGAAGCAATCTATGCCCAGATTAAAATTGCGTTGTTTAAAAAGCATATGAGCCAGATTGAGCTAGCCGATTTAATTGGCGAAGGCCCCCAGCAATTGAGCCGAGCAATTCATGGCGATATGCAACCTAAGTCGAAAGAGATTCGGCAAAAAGTTTATCGTTTCTTGGATATCAAACAATAGGAGGAACTGACAATGTCAAAACCACGATTAGTAATCTACAAGGAAAAAGAGGCCAAGACAACCCGGCCAGTCTACATTGATACCGACCTTCATGCGCAATTGCTTTCACTAAAAGCTGAGACCGGATTAACTGTGAACAAAATTGTTCAACGATTCATCACGTACGGGTTGAAGAACGTCGAAATCGAAGAGAGTGAAGAAGAATGATAACTGCAAAATTACTACTCTTTCTATTCATTGGTTGGCTATTCGGTCGTTATGGCGATGAACTTTTCGACTAGGAGGGTGCTAGTAATGAATGATCTAGTTCAAGGATTAGCTACTTTATTTAAGCAAGCTTACCTGAAAGGTGTTGAAGACGGTCGGAAGGAAGTAACTGTCAGCACGAAGCTGCTTGATCGCAAGGACCTAGACAAAGAGTTCGGCATCAAGGTAGACACAGCTGACAAATACTATCTGTACCAACCGGATTTTCCGTTCGTCAAGCAAGGCAATCAACGCAAGTATTATGCACCAGCAGTTCATCAATGGCTTCTTAGTCATCAAGAAACGAGCAACTAATACCTAGGCGGGTAGTGATGATGAAGAGGATATGGAGGTAACGCAATGAAAATGAACAGTGACATCGAAAAGATGCTGAAGGATGTTGTCAAACGAGTATCAGCAGTACGGCCGTCGCTACAATGTGTTCACTTTGAAAATGGAGATGCAGTTGTAACAGACAGTCACCGACTAATCCGGGTTAAGGGTGCGGCGCCAAAGAACTTGATACTTGATTTGAACTTGGCAGATTTTAGTTTTCCAGAAATCAGTTATCCCAACGTAGATCGTTTGATTCCAAAAAAATTTTCAACAGAGTTCACTTTATCAAGAGCGGATGCTTTAACGTTGCTACCAAGTTTAAAAGCGATGACTAAGGTCAATTCCGACTTTAAAAAGGTCGTGAAATTGGAGGTGTCTGAGATGAATTTTAAAATTTCTTGTAGCGAAACATCCACTGGAATTAGTCAAATGATTGACCTTGAACCGAAAGAATTTTCTGGTGCTGAAATTAGTTTGAGCTGTAATTCACAGTATTTAGTTGATGCGCTTGAAGCACTCACATCTATGAAAGATATCAAGTTCGTGAATATGGAAGTGAAAATTAACTCTGGACTGACGCCTTTCCTTATCAGTGCGGGCAACATCGACTATTTGTTAACGCCAGTCAAAGTATTTTAGGGGGATGATGCAGTGATAGCAGTAGCAATTTTTATTGGTGTATTCGGGCTTGGCGGCCTGTTGAGAATTGGTTATGAAAGGTGGCGAAAATAATTATCAAAATAGCGTTCAACTATGGATGTGAACAAATTGAAGTTGCGAGTATTGAAGCTATGGAAGAAATTATCGCTAGGCGAAATAACTTCATCCGGGCGTTTCACTTTAAGCATTCGGAAGTAATTCGTAAGGATACTGGTACTGCACGTAGTCATGTCAATACTGGTACCTGGAATGTTAGATGCTTCAAATCAGGAATTGTAATTATTCCACGTCCAAATAAACGTAAGTTACCTGGGGTGCTTGTTCGTTGGGACAAAATTGATTGTGTTGAGGCCGAGTATGACAATTCGACAGACGAAGGCGGATGGTGGTAAATATGAGTGGCCTCAGACAGACAACAGTTAATAATCTTTGGCGAGTTATGTTCCAGTCGACCAATCCACAGAAAAGGCCCGTTAGCGTTGCACCGCTAGCGAGCCTGAGAAAAACTTTTATCTACGGTAAGAATACCGGAAAGCGAGGTATCTTTCAATGAAAAAGAGCACTTATTGGCACGTAAAGTTTTTACGAACACCGGTGGGCTATGAGAACTTAGCTTATTATCGGTTCCAGCAATACGAAAAGTATCTAAAGGAGGAACATGTATGGCTAACGAACTAGCAATTGTTGAACCGGTCATTGACGTAAAGCCGATGCCAATCACAATCAACAACCTCGATCAGGTTCAACAAGCAGTAACGGAAATTGTCTCTAAGTACAACCAAGACTTTGTGGTTACTGTGGATAATATCAAGGATGTCAAGAACATGCGGGCCGGTCTTAATAAGGTGTCTAAGGCGATTGATGAGAAACGGCTTACCATTAAGCGGCAGTATGCAGAACCAGTCAAGACCTTTGATTCTCAAATGAACCTGTTTAAAGAACAAATCGATTCAGTCATTTCGCCACTAGACACCAAGATTCGTGAGGTGACTGCGCAAGAACGAGCGGCTAAACAAGAACGGGTTGAAGGCCTGATTGCTGAGATGGCACCTAACTATGGTGTGGAAGTCAGTGAAGTTGACATCGAGCCGTCGTGGCTGAATAAGTCGGCTACTAAGAAGCAGATTGTGGAAGGCATTGCCGGTGTCATGACTCAGATGAAGAAAGAGGCCGACCAACTGGCTACCAATTGCGAAACTATCACCAAGTATGCTGAGATTCAGAAAGTGGACCCGGCAGGCTGGGTGGATCAGGTCAAGCAAGGCCAAGACGTGGACTATCTCATGAAGGCCATTGATAACCAGGTGGAACGGCAAGCCGAGAAGCAACACAAGCTGGAAGCCAAGGCCGCTGAGGAGCGCACCCACCAGCAAACGAAAGGTGACACGGTAGTTGATACCAATACTGGCGAAGTGGTCTCACGAGCCGTTGTGTTGAAGATTACAGCAACCCTTCCACAGATGAAATTGCTTAAAAGTTATATGGACTCCGAAGGCATTAAGTACGAACGGGAGGGATAGCCGTGGAAATCCAACACGCAACTGACATCAAGCGCGGTGAAGACTTCTCAGTATTGATTTACGCCCAACCAGGCGTTGGCAAAACTTCCACACTACGTTATCTTCCTGGCCGAACTCTAGTCATCGACGTTGACCGGACGACTAACGTACTGGCGGGACTGCCTAACATTGATGTGGTTAAGCTAGACACGAAACATCCACTAGAAGGGGCCCGTACACTACTGGGAGAAATTCACAGTACGCAATTGGGTAACTACGATAACATCGCTTTCGACAATCTTAGCGAGTTTGAGCAAGCATGGCTAGGCGAAAAAGCTAATGAAGCTAAAACCAAGTCTGGCGCTGACATGGGTATCCCCCAGATGAATGATTACAACCAGTTTGGTTTCTACCTACCTGACATGATCCGTTTCATTAATTCATGGCCAGGAGTCAATAAAGTCTACACGGCGTGGGAAGCTACCCGACAAATTGATACGCCGACCGGGCAGACTTATAACCAGTTCGTACCGCAAATGCGAGAGAAGCTGGTCACGAACGTCATGGGTCTCATGAACGTGGTTGGCCGCATGGTTATCTCTGACAAGACCGGGGCCCGGGGATTTATTCTCAAACCGTCCAATGCTGCATTTGCTAAGAACCAGTTAGACGACCGGCAATTTGCACTACCGGAGACGCTTTTCACGGAGATTGGTGGTGATATGAATGTATCAACTCCATCCGTACCAGACAAAGCTGGTCAACCAAGCAAGACAGGCACTAGCAAACGGCAATAAATCGGTGCTGTTGCAAAGCCCGGCCGGGTCCGGTAAATCGGTCATCATTGCAGAAATAGTACGGCTAACGGTAAGCAAGGGTGGCTCAGTGATGTTTATGGTTCACCGTAAGGAACTAGCTGAGCAGATAACTAATTCATTCCGAGAGAATGAGGTTGATCTCACTCGTTGTACGATTCTGACAGTAGGTAAGATTGCTAACAGATTAAAGATTCTGCCGCACCCCGCACTGATAATCACGGATGAGTCACATCATTCTCTGGCTAAGACCTACCGTAAGATTTACGACTACTACGCTGGGGTGCCACGATTAGGCTTTACTGCAACACCGTGGCGTCTAAATGGAAAGGGTTTGCACGATGTCTATGATGATATGGTTCTGGGCCCGTCAATTGATTGGTTGATTGAGAACCACTATCTGGCTCCATACAAGTACTTTTCGGTGAAATTGGTCAACGATGAAAAGTTGAAGAAATCGAGCACTGGGGACTACACCAATAAGTCGATTGATGATGCAGTGGGCCGGACTATCTTTGGGGATGTCGTTAAGACATATCAGGAGAAGACACCGGGCCAGCAGGCCATTGTGTACGCTCACTCGGTAGAGTTTTCCAAGGAAGTTGCCGAAGCCTTTAGACGAGCTGGTATCAACGCTGAGCACGCTGATGCTAAGACGCCCACAGCAGAGCGAGAGCGAATCATGGCCAACTTTAAGGCTGGTGAGCTCAAGGTTCTCTGCAATGTGGACTTGATCAGTGAGGGCTTCAACGTTCCTGACTGCTCGGTAGTCATCATGTTGCGGCCAACTGAATCGTTGGTACTCTACATTCAGCAGTCGATGCGTTCAATGCGTTATCGACCGAACAAGACAGCGACCATTATTGATCACGTCGCCAATTACTCACGGTTCGGGTTGCCAGATGATGAGCACACTTGGACACTTGACGACCGTAAGAAGCGTAAGAAGAAAGAGAGCGATGCCGTACCAATCAGAACTTGTGAGTTCTGTTATGCGGTGATCCCGGCTTCATCCACAGTCTGTCCGGTGTGTGGGAAAGCTATTCAGCGGACAGAGTCTGAGATGGAGGTAGACCACGAAGTGAGGCTCGAACAGATTCATGGTCGGCTGGATATGAAGAGTGAGTACAACTCGGTTCGTTTTGGTCGAATGAAGCCCAGTGAGGCGCAGACCATGGAAGATTTATATGGAATTGCGAAAGCCCGGGGTTATAAATCAGGGTGGGCGTGGTTCCAAGGAAAAAAGAAGGGATTGATAAAGAATTGAGCAAAAAAGGTTATTATATTGACTCGATTATTGTTGATGAGGACGGGAAAAAGAAGACAGTCTATAAACCCAACTACACAATATGCTCCAGTGAATGGGAATTTAAAGCTTATGGGCAGATGCCAGGTTGTGTGCAATTTGATAGTTACATTAAAGAGCGAGAAGCAGAAGGTATCCGAGTTGAGATTGTCAGTACTACAAATGAAAACATCATGCGAACAGATTTATCCCCATTAGATCATAAGTCATCAGAATTGTATGAAGTATTTGCGGCTGTATGGAAAGAATACGAGGAGGAATAAATAATGGCAGACTTTATGAACACGGATTACTCAAATAACACGGGTGGCGACTATGATGCGCTTCCTGCAGGCAATTACGAAATGATTATCAATAATGCAAAGGAAGACGCTACCAAGAACGGGGCAGAGACCTTACAGATTGATTTGTTGGTACGAAATGACTTAGACAAGGTGGCAGACCTAGCGGAAACCAACGGCAAGTTTCATAACCGCCACATCTTTGTGGATAACTGGAAGCGTAAGGCAACCAACCAGTACGACTTAGATGGATTCCAGTACATTTTGCAAGCGGCGGGAGTACCAGAAAATACGCCACTACACACGGTCGATGACTTTATCAAACTTATCAACGGTGCAGCAGTGCGGGTGTTCGTCAAACAAGAAGATAATACGTACAACGGCACCACGACTACGGTTAACCGGGTAGCCCCATGGAACTTTGAGGTTACGCAGTTCCCTCAAGTGCAGCATACGTACAAGGATAGGAAGAATGCACCTACGGCAGGGAACTCCGCACCTTCACCGGCTGCGAATACTAGTAACCCGTTTGCTAATACGGGTGATTCAGTTGATATCTCAGAAGACGACTTGCCCTTCTAAGGAGGAGTGCTGATGTATGAACGAATTCCCGAAGAACTCAAGTCCCTAAAGCGGTGGGGGCTTTACAAGCTAAAATGGCAACCTGACCGGAATAAGTATGCAAAGTACCCCAAGAATCCATACAACGGTGGGGATGGGAAGTCTAATGACCCGGCTACTTGGTCGGACTTTGATACGGCTCTGCAAGCTATGGACGATTACGGCATGGATGGCCTAGGTTTCTATTTTCAGCCTCCTTATGTGGGAATCGACGTGGATCATTTAGAGCAAGACCTAGAGCGGTGGCAACGTGGTGAGACGGATGAAAATGAGGTGCAGCACTTTCTCACAATCACCAAGTCTTACGCTGAAACTAGCGTATCTGGAACCGGTATCCACATTATCATTAAAGGCGAGATTCCGGGTGACCGACGACGGTCAGGCAATGTGGAAATGTATACGTCGGGCCGATTCTTCGCCATGACGGGCAATCAAATCGGGCCGTATGACAGTATCAATCAGCCTGAACCGAAGCTGATGAAGCTACTATATGATCGGTATCTCATGCCTAGCAACGTGGTGACGCTGCCGAACAATCAGCTTCCACAGATGAATGATTTGTCTGAGACGGAAGTCATCGCTCGGGCAGAGTCATCGCGTACTGGTCAACGATTCAAGCTCTTTAT
Organism: Levilactobacillus fujinensis; assembly: GCF_003946335.1. Classification (GTDB taxonomy): domain Bacteria; phylum Bacillota; class Bacilli; order Lactobacillales; family Lactobacillaceae; genus Levilactobacillus; species Levilactobacillus fujinensis. The sequence goes on along the minus strand of NZ_RHNX01000007.1, from coordinate 67,878 downwards.
GGAAGGCGGCTGGGAGCAATTCTACACGTCACAGTCCGAAGCAGACCTTGCATTTGCTAACGACTTAGCCTTTTGGACCGGCCGGGACTTCACGAAGATGGATAACATTTTCCGACAATCTAGCCTCCAAAGAGACAAGTGGGATGAGAAGCATGGTAAGACGACCTATGGAGTTGCCACGCTAAACAAAGCGATTAACGAAACGCGAGACGTTTTCAATCGTGGTAAGGCACCACTGAAGTATGATTTCGAGTTTGCCAACCAAGCAGAAAAGAAGAAAGATTCACCGCCCCGTAGCTGGGACGACACTGGGAATGCGGATCGTTTCATGGACCGGTACGGTAAGCTCATTAAGTACTCTTTCACAGACAAAACGTGGTTGGTCTATAACGGTAGCTACTGGGCGACTGATGAGACTGGGCAAGTCCACAGTCTGGTGGACAGGGTAGTTGATGACCTTAAGCACGAAAAACTGGTGGTGCCGCCCGACAGTGGATTAACTGAGGAAAAAGCTGAAACTAAATTTCATGACCATATCAAGAAATCCCGTTCCAATGCGGGTAAGAAAGCCATGATGGAAGAGCTGAAACACCGGGTTCCGGTTCTTCATGGTGAGTTTGATAGTGATAAGACGCTTCTCAATGTTGCCAATGGTTATGTGGACCTCTCAAGTGGGATTTTGAAGGACCACGACATAAAAAAACTATTCTCACGGCAAGCGGCAGTGGAGTATACCGATACGATTGACGCGCCGGAGTGGACACAGTTTCTTGACCAGATTTTCGATAATGATTCGGAACTGATGGAGTATGTGCAAAAGGCAGTGGGTTACTCGCTCACTGGTTCCACAAAGGAACAAGTCATGTTCATTCTCTACGGGAACGGCCGGAATGGTAAGTCAATCTTCATTGATACCATTGCAGACACTCTGGGCAACTACGCCCGATCGATGCAGGCGGATTCGATCATGGTAAAAAATTCTAGTTCCGCTGCTAACTCAGACATTGCCCGACTTGAAGGTGCCCGGCTGGTTACTTCCAGCGAGCCTAACGATGGGTTGCGATTAGATGAAGGGTTAGTGAAGCAGCTGACTGGTGGTGACACTGTGACTGCCCGATACCTTTACGGGAAGGAATTCGAGTTCAAACCAGAGTTCAAATTGTGGCTGGCGACCAACCACAAGCCAATTATTCGGGGAACTGATGATGGTATTTGGCGTCGGCTTATGCTGGTACCATTTGCGGTTAAGATTCCTGATAACCGAGTTGACAAGGACTTGAAGTATAAACTTCAACGTGAAGAGGTTGGAATTCTTAACTGGGCCGTGGAAGGTGCCTTGAAGTGGCAGCGAGAGGGATTGAAACCGCCGGAGAGTGTGGTTCAGGCCAGCCAAAGTTATCGGAATGAAATGGACGTAACAACTGAATTTGTAGAAGAGTGTTGTATGGTCGACGAAGGCGAGATGGCACGAGCATCAGAATTATACCGACGTTATAAATCTTGGGCTGATGATAATTCTCAGTATTTGATGAATTCAACCAAGTTTGGTAAGGAAATGGCCGACAAGTATACAAAAAAACGCGATTCGCAAGGTGTTTACTACGTCGGTATTAGTTTAAAAGTATTCGTAAAGCCATTTGAAATGGTAACCAGTCATCCCAAAAAGAAGTGAATGTAGGGTATGTAGGGTTGTGTAGGCATGTGTAGGCATGCCAATCCCTTGTCCCCGTTGGCCTGTGTATAGTTATGTATACTTTCTTCTATATATCATTAATTAATATAAATAAACGTATATAAAAGAAAAGGGTAAAAGTGCCTACATTAACTACATTGCCTACATAAACCTTATGGGGCAAGGGATACAGCTTGTGTAGGCATAAATTTAACCCTGCATTGGCCTACATGAATTGGAGGTAATCCTATCGAAAGTGAGCATAAAATTCAATCCGACATCATGTTGGCGCTATCGAAGAATGGTTTTACCGTTTTTCGGAGTAACGCTGGCCGGGTTAGGACTGAGTCAGGAGCGATGATCATGTTATTCCCAAGAGGGTTTCCAGACCTCTGTGGGTTCCGCCACTCAGATGGTCGGTTCTTCTGCCTGGAAATTAAAAATGAGAAGGGACGGTTACGTCCTGACCAAAAGCTGTTTGCAAAGTTTATTCAATCTTTTCCAGTTTTGTACGGAGTAGCCAGAAGTGTGGATGATGCCCTGACAATTGTTGGAGGTGAGTGATATGTCGTTGAACAAACCATTACACGAAAAATTGACAGCTATCGAAAAACAATATGGTTATCGACCAGATGACTGGCCCGAACAAGAGTTAGTGGAGATACAGACATTAGCGGGTCGATTCAGTGAGTCAAGAGTATACACAAGTACTTGGGATAAGCAGTACTTGAAATCACTAATGGATCGGGGATTCTTTTTATCAACGATTGCCCACAAGATGAAGCGCAGTCGGGCATGGGTCACAATGCGCGTCATGGACGAAGTGGAGTGGACGATGACAGCAGCTGATCGAGCGGAACTGAAACAATATTCTAGTGATGGATGGTCGGCTAAGAAAATTAGCCGGAAAATGCAGCGTGATGTGCTATGGGTAAAGACAATGGAGGATGAACTATGAAAGTTAGAGACGAAAGTGCTTCACGGAAAGTGACTGCTTACAAGTGCGGGCAAGTGTTTGACACGGATGGGAATGTCTTTTGGGTCATAACCAACGGAACCGGATATTTGTTAATCGATGTGAAAGAAAACAAGGTGGTCGGTAAAGCTAACAACTTAGAAGACTTGTTCGACCAATGTCACGATAGTGCCGACTCGTTAATGAGTGCGGAGCTCTTAATCACGAATAATTTTAAGTCAACTGACTTTTAGGAGGAGAACATGAAAACTAGTGAGTTTAAGAAACGAGTGGAAGAAATGGGCTATAGCGGTTGGACTACAAGCACTAATGATTTGGTATTTGAGAGTGGCACTTTACCGGGTTCAGCAAGAGTTAGTCTCAATCGGGCCGGAACATACCATGCCATTGATTTGCCAAAGCGAGTAGTCAGTGTAGCGCAAGAGTTTGCTTGGACACCACTTGCAGAACGCGAAAAGCGGTGGAATGTGGTGATCGGAAATTTTGAAGATGAAAACGGGGATCTTAAATTATCAGTTTGGTGGAAGGGAGATCACGGTGAGTTTTGGATTTTTGACACAGTCGCTCTTGAAGACTTGTCAGAACCTGAAAATATTTTTACTGATACAGAGTTCGATAGTTTGGTTGCTTATATTAAGACACAGCCCAACGGCGACACCTACGCAAAAATTGCTGAGTTGGGTAAGCGGGAGGTGCGGTAATTTGTATGAATTAGAAATGAGTCAGCGATGGATTGAAGTTCCATTACCTGAAAATGGTAAAGCATTGATTCAATTTAGCCGTGTTGATTGTATTAAAGAAAATCGATTTGGCACGGTGTGGATTGAGTATAGTGGCAGAGTTTTAGAAGTTGCATGCTCTTACGACGACCTACGAACGAGGATGTTTAAGGAGGTGCAGTAATGCAGTACGAGCAAGTAGCACTAACTGAACCTAAAGTGATTGAGAGCACGCTAGGCATCGCGGACAACCACGATGGCACTTACACAGTGACAGCGGCCAAGCAATTTACACGGAAAAATGATCAGGTTCTTTCGATGAAGTTCACGAAGAATGGACTAGTAGTACTGACCGGTTACCTGAGAATGATTACGGAGACAGAATAATTAGCAGAAATTCTTATTTTATGTAGGAGGAAAAATCATGAAAAAGTATTTGGTGATTAACGAGTTTACACGGCCTGACGTAGCAGACAAGGCCTTTACGAAAACAATGGTAGTCGATGCTGATGACGCCAATGGGGCTTTGCTACAGGTGGCCCATGATGCCCTGTTCAATAAGAACGGTGACAAGTGGGACATGGCAGCTAACGATGGCAGACTGGATCAGTCTACCGTTGGAATTTACGAACTAGTATCGGGCGAGAATGAACTGCCTGCAATGGTTGAATAAAATTTCTGATTTACCTAGGAGGGAAGCTAATGACAACCGAAGAATTCACTAAAGCCATGAGAGCGTTTGGCTATGAGGTGGTACCGTCGGGCAATGACCTATTGTTTGAGAAACGTGATTGTTGTCCGGCACCGTATGGCTTCGTTGACACACGTTCAGTCAATGGGTTCGAGGTGCGAGAAGTTCCTAGTCAGGTTTTGCAAGTAATCTTAAAGTATGCCGGTACTGCTATTGCAAAACGAAGTCATATTTAAAGGAGGTACTAACAATGGGTGATTTAATTAAAGAAATTCAACTGTGGTCAATTGACCGCGGTCTGAACAAACAAGCCCCAGCCAAGCAACTACTCAAGCTAGTTGAAGAGGTTGGCGAGCTATCCGCTGCTTATAACAAGCAACACACCCTGGATGAAATCGATAGTGTGGGTGACATTTTGGTGGTATTGATCATCTACTGCCAGCAACGCGGGTTATCTATCGAAGATTGCTTGGAAGCTGCTTATGAAGAGATTGGTGGGCGTAAGGGCAAGATGATTGATGGGGTATTTATAAAGGAGGCGGATTTGAATGACAACTGACCAGAGAACTTTTCGCCGCTACCTTCTAACCGTCTTCGATGATCAGTGTAGCGATATTATTCGAACCATGATGTGGATGAGCAACCACTTTCAACGGTGGCCCAATACGGTGCGGGTAGCTTACCATCGATTGTCCACTGCTGAACGTAATGCAGTGATTAGGGAGGTACTTGTGAATGGCGATTGAACTATCGGATGAAACGATTGGTAAGATTGTAGACGGACTGATTACCGGGGGACACAACTTCTCTAAAATTGAGTCCGAGGAAGAGTTGCGGAATACGAAGTCGCTGCTGTCTCATTACCAGCTCTTAGAGAACCACTTGACGGTCGAATTGCCAGAGGTAGATGAAGATGTGCCGTTGTCACAGTATGAGCGGAGTTTGTACTCACTTCTTGGGTATCGGGTTCGGTCCAAGGAAATGATGGAATTCGTCAATAATATTCTTACGCGGTACCGGGAGATTTGTACAGCTGGGACTTTTGAAGACCAGCGTCGGTATGGCGTGATTAAGAAGCTCTATCTGATTGACGGTAAGCAGACGCGATTGCAATTGGCCGATTTCTATCAAGTCGATGAAAAGACCATTCGTCGGGACGAACGCAAGGCGATTGACGACCTGTCAATTATGATCTTTGGGATTGATGCGTTTAACGATATGTCCAAAACGCGCCGAACAGGTGTCCAGAAATAGCCGAATTAAAGAGTTACTATAGTAGTGTGAGATAGATTCAAGTATCGCGGTGGCGGAATAGGTAGACGTGCCCGGTTCGAGAGCGAACACGATTCAGCGGGTGTTCCAGTGTGGATATGTGAGGTGCAAATTCTCACCCGCGATGTTGATCGAGTATAGCTTAATGGTAGAGCGTGGGTGGCCGGTGATAAAAAGAACCCAAAAGGTGACGGTTCGATTCCGTCTATCCGATTTGTAACACTATACATCTCCTTCAGACTGACCCTAGCAGTAATGCTGGGGTTTTGTTATGCTTAATTATAGATGACTATAACTAAGTAGGGAGAATAATGTGAATTATGGCGGAATATAGAGCAGGTTGTATATTGAAGTATTTCGATGAAGAATATGCGGATGATTTCGTTGATAAAGGTGTAATCCATTTTTCGCAATTAGGGTATTTTATTGACCTGGAAGACGGAAATGATGCCATTGCGGATTCTTACGAAGGAAGTCGGGTACTCAATCTTGATATGACGGAACCAGGATATTCATTACTCATAGATGGTAAAAAGATATCCTTTAACAATTCCGAGGAAAACAGGCCTCAAGTTCAGGTAAAGGTTACGCCAGAATGGGTGAAGGAAAAAGGAATCGTTTCAATGGCTAATCTTGATTTTGTACATGATTTCAAACTTGATGCCTACAATGAAGCGACAGATCGAGGAGAATTTGTTATTAAGCCTGATGTTATTAAGGATCTAGAAAAGCTGAGTAACAATAAGAGTAGAGTACCGATAATTATTGACGCAAAGTGGTTGATGAAACGTTTGGATGAAGTAATGACGCATAATTATCATGCACAGCTACGAAGCGTTAGGTACTATGATGAAAAAGCTCCTCAGAATATTACCTTTCAGGAATTACAGGACACTCCTGAAAATGTTATTTTTTTAAAAAGGAATAAATACAGGTATCAGAGAGAAGTTAGAATTGCACTGTTGGATGCAGTTCCCGAAAAGGGGACGAATATTTCATTGGGAAGCATGACCGGGCATGCATTTAAATTAGACCCACAAACAGGTCTTGAAACGTTCAAAATTGCTATGGCAAAAAGTAAATGATAGAGGAGGTCTGCGAAATGCAGAAACTAACAGTAAAACAGCAGAAATTTGCTGACGAATATATTATTAGTGGCAATGCAACGCAGGCCGCTGAATTAGCGGGTTATGCAAAGCGAAGTGCCCATTCAATTGGAGCCGAGAACCTGCAAAAACCTGCAATCGCTACTTATATCGAATCACGACGGAAAGAGATTTCTGATGGGAAGATTGCTGACCAGCAAGAAATTTTGGAATACCTCACCGCTACCATGCGTGGTGAGGAAACCGAGTCAGTGGCAACTGCTAAGGGAATCTATACCGATGTGGAAGTTGGTGCCAAGGATCGGGTTAAAGCGGCCGAACTTCTCGGCAAGCGTTACGCTATGTGGACGGAGAAGCGTGATGTAACCGCAACAGTTGGTCCCGTGCAGATTGCAGATGACATCCCCACCGGAAGTGATGAGGATGGCTAGAATCAGTCTTGCTCACTCAATGGCGCCAAGCTTCTACCAATTGCATCAAGACATCAAGCACCGCCAACATTCAAATTACTGGCTATCAGGAGGACGTGGGTCGACCAAGTCCTCTTTTATTTCGCTTGAAATAGTCTTAGGCATCATGAAGGACCCGGACGCCAACGCGGTAGTCATGCGGCGATACGCTTCTAACTTGCGTGAATCGGTATATGACCAGTACCTATGGGCGATTGATACCTTGGGCGTCTCTCATCTGTGGGCAGACTCGGTGAGCCCAATGCAACTAACTTACATCCCCACTGGTCAGCAGATTCGCTTCAAGGGTGCTGATAAGCCAGAGAAGATTAAATCGCAGAAATTCCGGCATGGCTACACGAAGTTTAAGCACTTTGAAGAAGTCGCTGACTTTAAAGGCTTCAAAGAAATTCGGAATATAAACCAGTCATTGAACCGTGGTGGTTCAGATATCGTTACTTTCTACAGTTACAATCCTCCGGCCTCAGTCAATTCTTGGGTCAACCAAGCTAGGGAGGAGCAAGGCCGACGAAATGACACCTTGGTACACACATCTGATTACTTGTCAGTACCAAGAAGCTGGCTTGGCAAGGAATTCTTGGCCGATGCTGAACAGCTCAAAAAGGACAATCCAAAGGCCTACGCTCATGAATATCTGGGTGAGGTTACCGGGACGGGCGCCGAAGTCTTCAGCAACCTCACTATCCGAGAAATTACTGATGAAGAGATTAGTCACTTCGATAAAATCTATCACGGCATGGACTTCGGGTTTGCACACGATCCACTGGCTTATGGGGATGCATATTGGGACGCGGCCAGACGCCGGGTCTTTTTGTTTAACGAAATCTATAGCGTTGGCATGACAAACCGAGAAGCTGTGGAAGCCATTAAGAAGCTTAATCCAATGAACGGCTTAATCACTGCTGACTCTGCAGAGCCACGTACCATCGCTGAGTTCCGAGACTATGGACTGAACGTTGCTGGTGCTCGCAAAGGGCCTGGTAGCCGGGAGCATGGCTTTAAGTGGCTACAGGACTTACGTGAGATTGTTATTGACCCCGTTCGTTGCCCCAACACTGCCAGAGAGTTTACTAGCTATGAACTAGCCCGTGACCCTAACGGCAACTTCAAGGCTGGCTATCCTGATGGCAACGATCACAGCATTGATAAGACCAGGTACGAACTCGAATCACTGATGAAGAAGGGAGGTTTCAGACCGTGGAAATAAAGACGATGAAGCAACTACTCAAGAATACTGACGGACGGCGGATTAAGTTTGCCAATCAGTTCGATAAGTCGCTACACTATTACTTCAACAAGAACGACATTACCAACCGCAACAACGGTGAATCTAAACTGAATGAAGCTGGTAAGGATGAACCGCTACGCCGAGCAGATAACCGCGTATCAAGTAACTTCCATCAACTCTTAGTTGACCAGGAAGCTGGATACGTTGCTACTGTGCCGCCAACCATTGACGTAGAAAACGACACACTCAATGACAAGATTAAGGACGCACTGGGAGACAACTTCAACCTCCGACTCAACCAGATGGTAGTGGACGCTGCCAACGCAGGGGTTGCTTGGCTACACTACTGGATTGACGAGAGCGGTCAGTTCCGCTATGGTATTGTGCCGCCTGACCAAGTGGTGCCGATCTACTCAAGCGATTTGGACCGCAAGCTGTTGGCCCTACGACGCAGCTACAAGCAGCTTAACCCTGATACCGGCAAGTACTTCAAGGTTCATGAGTATTGGACTGACAAGGACGTGACGGTATTCAAATCGGAGATGGCAGACTACAGCGACCTATCGTTGTATGGTGATCGCTTCACACTCTATGATGTGACGAGTGGGGATGAGACGGGAACTGGAGCGGTCCTGGAACATCAGCTGGGGCGCATTCCATTCATTGCCTTCCCGAAGAATAAGTACCAGCGGCCAGACTTGTTGAAGTACAAAGGCCTAATTGATGTGTATGACAACGTCTATAACGGGTTCGTCAATGATGTTGACGACATTTAGCAGGTTATTCTGGTGCTGACTAACTATGGTGGGGAAGACCTGGCGACCTTTATGAAGGCTCTCAAAGAGGACCACGCCATCAAGATGGACAGTGTTGGCCCCGGTGATAAGTCAGGTGTCGATAAGCTGACCATCGACATTCCTGTGGAAGCCCGCAACTCCCTGCTGCAAGTCACTAAGTCAGATCTATTTGTTGAGGCTCAAGGAATTAACCCAGTGGACTTTAAAGAAATTGGCAACGCCTCAGGTGCTGCCATTCGTGCGCTATACGGTCACTTAGAACTAAAGGCGTCTATCACTGAGTCTTATTTCCGAGATGCTCTCACTGAGTTAGTCCGGGCCATTCTGACGTGGCTCAGGGTATTCGACGCCGATGGTCGAAAGATTACACAGACCTGGACTCGAACAGCTATCCAGAACGATCTCGAGCAAGCACAAATTGTGGCACAACTTGCTCAGTACACTAGTGATGAGGCCGTTGCCAAGGGTAATCCGCTGGTTGATGATCCACAGCAGGAGCTGCAAGACCGACAAGACGATATCGTTAAGCGTGACGGTTATGATAACCCCGATGCTCTCAATGACGTAGGCGGTGAGGACGATGACGAAGCTTAGTTACTGGGAGCGCCGGCACCTTCAGACGAAGGCTAAGCAAATCAAGTCGACAGAAGCTTATGAGAAGGCGTTGCAACCGGAGCTTAATGGCCTGTATCGTGAGTTACATGCTGAGATGGAGAAATGGTACGTTCGGTATGCCAACACGAAGGGTATTGACAAGGATGAGGCCAAGAAAGCCATGGCCGGCATCAACACAAAGCATTGGCAACTCACTCTCAAACAATTTGAGGAGCGGGCCAAGTCTGGTGGTTATCAAGAGCAGTTAGATGCGGAGTATTTTCGTAGCAGGGTGGCTCGCTTGCAGGACTTAGAGCAGCAGTTGCGGCAATTAACACAAGCGTTTGCCAATCATCGTACCGAAACTATGCGCGATGCATTAGCTGATCAGTATGATGACACCTACATGCGAACTACCTACAACATTCAAGCTCAAAAGGGTGCTTTTACCGCCAACTTCGCTCACTTCAATGAAGCACAACTGTGGATAGCTGTTTCTCAACCATGGGGGAAAGATGGCAAAGACTTTTCCAAGCGTATCTGGAAGGATTACCAGCAAGAGCTTCCGAGTTACCTAATGGACACCGTTCTTCGAGGTACAGTACTTGGGTGGAGCCCGCAAAAGGTCACTCAGATGTTTCATGCTCGTTTTCAAGACGTTAAGCGGAATGACATTCACAGGCTAGTCGTTTCTGAAATGGGACACGTTGCCGAAGAGGCGACCGCACAGAGTTATGAAGAAAATGAGATTGAACAATATGAGTACATGGCTACACTTGAAAGCCATACGTGTGACATCTGTGGACGTTTAGACGGTCAGGTGTTCAGAGTAGATAAGCGAATTGTCGGTGTTAATTACCCACTCATCCATGCTCGTTGTCGCTGTACGACGGTTCCTTACATTAAAGATTTACCTGATGTGACCGAGCGTTGGTCTCGAGACCCTGAGACTGGCAAAGGTAAGATGGTCAAGGACGTTAAGTTCAACGCATGGAAGCGGATAGTCGTTCGTGAGCGCGAGATGGCTTCAAGTTCTGGTGAGTATGGGGCTAACCTGGACTATGTTCGCAGTCAGGCATTTGCAGATAAACTAAAGCGTGATTCTAGAACAACAGCTATAAGCGATTCAGTGACCACTGTCGCTAGGCACATGCTTCAACATCGAAATGGGACGCCGTTTGAGGACTACTACTTGCTTGATGGTGAGACCGGAAAGACAATTGCTGTTTCTAATCAGGCTAGAAAGACTAAAGGGGTCGTTTACAACGGCCAAGTTAAAGACGCATTTAGGACTGGACGTAAAGGACAGTACGTTTCAATTCATAATCACCCCTCGGGATTCCCACCATCACTGAGTGATATTGCTACTTTGTCATTACAGTCGAAGCAACACACCGTTAGTATGGGCTTAACTATTGGACATGATGGTAGTATTTATTGGTATACGAAACCAGAAATAAAGATGCCCGTCAATGCTAATAGTAGTTACAACAATTTGATTAAAAAGAATATCAAATTAGGGTATAATGAAACCAAGAGTCAAGAGATAGCCTTAACTGAATTCTCTAATAAATATAATTTCAAATTTGGAAAGGTAGGGGATTGAACATGATCAGTGAGGATAGAAAACGATGGATACTAGACATGCATCATAAAACTAAATTAACTGATTTCCCTAGCTTTGAATTTGAAGATGACAGCGGTAAATATCCTAAATGGATTGATGAGCTGAGTGCTGAGGAATTAGATTGGTACTCAGATTATGTTGATTCAATGACTGAAACAGAATATATAAATAGCTTAGCTAAGTAGACTAGCGCCCGACGAACATGTTGAGTGCTATTTTTATACCCTGATTTGTCCCCAGCATGACGTAAAACTGCTTTTTGTTTTGCCTCAATCGAGGTCGCACCTCGTAAATCTAGCGAGAGAGGATGTTTGAAATGAAACGAGAATTTTTAAAGGGTTTGGACTTATCGGATGAACAAGTTGACGCCATCATGGCTGAACATGGTAAGGATGTGGAGACCTCTAAGTCACAGTTTACTGAATTGCAGACTGAGAACGAAAGTTTACACACTCAGATTGCTGACCGTGACAAGGATATCAAATCGCTCAAGAAGGATTCTGGTGACAATGAGGACCTATCCAAGCAACTGACCGACCTTCAAGACAAGTACAAGTCTGATACCGAGAGTCTGACTGCTCAATTGAGTCAAACAAAGCTTAATGGGGCACTGACCGCGGCACTGACGGGTGCCAAGGTGCGCAATCCTAAGGCTGTGGAAGGTTTGCTTGATATGGATAAGGTCAAGTTCACTGATGAAGGAAAGCTAGAAGGCCTAGACGACCAGCTCAGCGCACTTAAGGAGTCTGACGGGTACTTGTTCGATGAAGGACAGAAGGCCGGCTACGAGCCTAAGGGTGGCAATGGTTCTGACGATAATAATCAAGTTCAAACCCTAGTTGATGCATTCAAATAGCAGAAAGAAGGAAATAAAATATGGCAACAATTAATTATGCTGAGGCTTACCAACAGGCTATTCAGCAAGCATTCTACGATGGTCACTTATTCTCAGCTAGTCTGTGGAACTCTCCATCTAATAGCGTTATCAAGTTTGACGGTGCTAAGCATATCAAGGTACCTCGCCTGACGATTGATGAAGGGCGTCGAGACCGAGCACGTCGAACGATTACACAGCCAAACGCAAACTATTCTAACGATTGGGACAGTTACGAGCTGACCAATGAACGTTACTGGAGCACGCTGGTTGACCCATCCGATGTGGATGAATCCAACATGGTTATCTCTATCGCTAATATCACCAAACAGTTCAACCTTGACGAAAAGATGCCTGAAATGGACCGTCAAATGTTCTCCAAGCTATATCAAGAAAAGTTAGCGGCCGCTGATGGTGGTCTGCACACTGATACGCTCGATGAAAAGAACATTCTGTCTGCCTTCGATGACATGATGGTCAACTTCGATGAACAACGGATTCCGCAAAACAACCGGGTGCTGTACCTGACTCCTAAGAACAATGCCATCTTGAAGCGTGCGGAAGCTATGAACCGCGAACTGAATCTTAAGGACCCTAACAACGTTCAACGGACAGTCTACAGCATTGATGATGTGACTATCGTAGTCGTTCCATCTGACCTTATGCAGACGGCGTTCGACTTTACGGTTGGCTCCAAGGCTGTGGATGATGCTAAGCAAATCGAAATGTTCTTAATCTACAACGGGGTTCAAATTGCACCACAAAAGTACAGCTTCGTTGGCTTCGACGCTCCTAGCGCGGCTAATAGCGGTAACTACCTGTACTACGAACAAAGCTACGATGATGTTCTACTACTGAAGACCAAGACGAAGGGTATCGAGTTCGTTACGTCTGACAAGGTAGCTACCCCAAAAGCTTAGCGGCTCCTACCGCGATTAGTGTGAGCCCAAGCGAGGGCGGAGCCGACTTTACTGCGACAGGAGGTTAAATTATGATTTTAAACGTATATCAGGGCGAGATCCTGGTTGGTTCGGGGAAAGCCCCGGTCCACATTGATTTGCCAGCCAAGGCTTATGCCGCTGGTGAGTTCACTGGAGAACTGGTCGATGGTGATGGTGTCAAGACTGCTCGATTCGACTTCCCGGTAGTCACCATTACGGCACCAGCTGTCTTTGACCCAGCCGGTGACACTAAGCCGACCGATAGCAACACAGTGGCTGAGATTACCAGCTGGCTAGACGTTCACAGCATCGACCACAGTGGTAAGACGTTGAAGGCTGACTTGCTGGCGTTAGTGGGGTGATCTGATGGATAAACATCCACGGAGAGAAGAGCTACTGAAACAACTCAAGCTGTTTAACCCTGACGATGGGAGTAATCCTAGCTATCAGGTTATGTTGGAGTTCGGTTTCGACAAAGTGGTGCAGGATGTAGCAAACTACACGCACTTGCCCGTTACAGGACTTCCTGTTGAGCTTGACACAATTCTGTTGGGCTTGTGCCAGCAGTTTCTAGCTACACACCAATTGCTGACACCGGTAGCCGACCGTGAAGGAGATGTGAAGAGCCTCAATGAAGGCGATACGTCCGTTACTTTTAAGTCGATTAGCGAGGTGTACGCAGAGCTACAGTCGGTGAACTCACTGACCGATAACTACACAGCACAATTGAACTCATTTCGGGTGGTGAAACGATGAAGGCTGCATTTAATCGAATGGGAAGTCAACTCACTAAGCTGTGGTTTGATCGAGTGACTATCACTGGTGTCAAGACGGTCAAAGACGGCGCCTTCACCGACACTGTGCCTGTGATTATCGTTGAGAATGAACTGGCCAAAGTGATTCTCAAAGGACTCAAGGCTAGTGATCAGACATTCTTCGGGACTGACGCTTACGATGCCAAACTACTCATCAGAAATGGCTTAGAAATCCCTCCTGGTGCCGACATTGATGTCACTGATGTAAATGGTCAGGCGACACACTATAAGCGTGCCAGCAAGGGATATGCCGGATACGTGAGTCACCAAGAAGTAGCAATGGTTCGGGATGAGAAAGCTAGTGAGGAGGTGGAGTAGATGGGAGCGTTCACGATTGATGATGCTGAATTTCAAGCATGGGCTAAAGAGGTTCAAGCCAAGGCATCTAATGCCGCACAGCTAAAGTCTGAATTACAGCAATCGCTTAAGAGAGTGGGGGTTCAGGCTATGAGACGAGTTAGCAATTCTACTCCCGTTGATACTGGTAACTTGCGACGGGGATGGAACATTGAGGGGCCATTCATTGGTGGAACAATCATTTCGCTCCAATTGTCCAATAACGTTGAGTACGCGCCATTCATTGAAAATGGTCACCGGACGAGAGGTGGGGGCGGTTGGGTCGAAGGACGATTCATGCTACGCGATACTGTGGAAGCTGTTTCCGGTGAGTTGCCGGGGTTATTGACTCCAGGATTTATGAGGGCAATGGAGGGACTGTTGTAATTGAATATTATCGAGCGCATTGGACAACTTCTAGCGAGTATCTCGCCGGGATTGCCCGTTTATCGTGAGAACCAGAAAGGCGGCTTTAAGGAACCGTCTTTTTATGTGTCTGCGATTGGAAGTCGGGGCCAACCAGAATTGTTTGGGCGGCAGAAACGAACTCATGGTTATCAAGTGGTTTACTTCCCAGACCCAAATAAGCCAAACCAGGACATGGAGAGAATGGAGCAAATACTGCTAGACAAGTTTCTGGTTCTCCCTGAGTTCGCCTATATTCGGGATCGTAACTTTAGCCGGGTAGATGGAACACTGACAGTAGACTTTAACATCATTTTCTGGGCCCAACCGGTGGAAGGCGGTCTCAAACTAAAAACTATGGAATATCATGGAGTGATTGCATATGACAAATAGCTTTAGCAAAGCTTCTCTGGTTGACAGTAAAACATTTAAACCTATCGAACGTGACATCTTATCAATGAAACTTGTAGATAGCAAGATGTATACGATTAGCGAAGCAAAGAAAATTATCAAAGCATTTAAAGGAGGAATTTAAATGGCTGGAGGAACATGGACTAAACAGAATAAGCAACGTCCCGGTGCCTATATCAACACAAAAGCGATTGCCCAGACTAAACCAGATACTAGTCTAGGACGGGTCTTACTGATTGGTGCGATGCAGACAGGCTGGGGTGCTCACGGAGTCATTCCACTGGAGATTGAAAGTGACTTCAAGGCCCTCCTGGGAATTACTCTGGACGACCCCAAGTTGGTAGCTGTGAAAGAGGCATTGAAGGGTGCCGTCACCGTGCTTTATGTGAACATGAATCCAGGCGAGAAGGCAAAGATTTCCGATGCCGCTTTACCTTGGAGCTTCACTGCTAAGTATGCCGGTACCAAGGGGAACGACTTAACTGTATCAGTTGAGAAAGACCCTAACGATGAAACACTGGTCAACGTCAACACATTGTTTGGCACAGAACTGGTCGCGCAGCAGCAAGTGCGGACGACTACCGCTAGTGGGTTAGAATCCAATCCCTATGTGGACGTAGAATTTACCGGTGACATGACTACACCAACTGGTGATGCCTCTGCTACCACTGGCGGAGCTGAATTCTCTGCCACAGCTGGTAAGGCTAAGCTGGAAGCTTTGGCTGCTAGCACAACTTACAAGCTGACGGGTGGGACTACTGAGGACGCTGAAGATGAGCTTGATTTGATTGACAACGCTTTGAGTACTGAAAACTACAATGTGGTCACAACTGCGGGAATTGCAGCGGAGAACGTACTTCATGGACTTGTAGCGACCACAACGAAGCGGCTTCGAGAAAAAGAAGGTTACAAGATTCGTGCAGTAGTTCCAGCTCTAGAAGGTGGCACTAAGTACGACTATGAAGGTGTGTCAGTAGTCAACAATGGTGTCACGTTAGCTGATGGGACTGAACTGACTGCTACACAGGCAGCTGGTTGGGTTGCTGGGGCTTCTTCGGCTGCTAACGAGACAACTTCACTCACTTACGTTGCCTATCCTGATGCTGTGGCAGCTAATCCCAAGCGGAGCAACGAACAAACGATTGATGCGCTCAATGCCGGTCAGATTGTATTTACTACGCGCCGTGACGGTACTGTAGTGGTTGAGCAGGACATCAATTCTCTGGTCACTGAAACCAAAGATAAGTCTAAGGACTTCCGAAAGAACCGGGTAGTTCGGGTGCTAGACACGATTACTACTAATACACACGATGCTTTTGAATCACGATTCATTGGTAAGGTAGCGAACAACGATACGGGCCGCAGCTTGTTCAAGTCGGATCGTGTTTCATACCTGACAGGACTACAAGATGCTGGGGCAATCGATACCTTTTCTGCGGATGACTTAGTAATCAGTCCGGGTGAGGATTCCGACGCAGTAGTTGTGAATTTAGCAGTTACGCCATTGGATTCCATGGAAAAGCTGTACATGACCGTTAATGTAGGTTAGAAAGGGGAATTATATGTCATTTGATGGATTTTTAAATGGTCGGGACACTATTAGCACCAAGGATGCCAAAATCTTTACCACCATTGATGGTAACGTTCGGCTGATGTTTGAAGCTAATGCGTTCACGGCAAAAATTGAAAAGAACAAAGAAGATGTTCAAGTTTTAGGTAACCATTGGAAGAAAAAGAAGGTTACTTCCGTAGAAGGCACTGGGACTATGGGACAATACGTCATCAATTCCAACTGGCTGAAGTATGGGATTCCTTATACCGAAGGTGGTCGGGACTTGTACTTCGATGTAACTATGGTGATTGAGGACCCAACTTCACGAGCAGGTAAGCAGACGGTCCTTTTGACAGAAGTTAACTTGGATGATATTCCAATTGCTGATTTCGAGGCCGACGATGGTGTGATGGAACTTGAAAGCGACTTTACTTTTGAAGGTGTCAAGCTGATTGATGAATTCATGGGATTAGATTAGAAAATGGAGGGTAACTAATTATGACAGAACAAGTTCAACCACAAGCGAGTGTAGAAGATTTCCTTAAACAGAATGTGAATGTAGAAACAGCCACTGAAAAGGTTGAGTTCAAACGCTTTAAGTCGGCATTTGTAATCAAAGAATTAACCAATAAAAAGGTTGATGAATTGCGAGCAACAGCTACTACCAAAAAGAAAAATCCACAGACTGGTCAAGTTGAAAAGCATACGGACGAAATGAAAGTTGCCGAGGCAATGATGGTGGAATCCGTTGTAATCCCAAACCTGAACAGTAAGCAGCTTCAAGAAAGCTACGGTGATTTAGCGGACCCAGTTGGACTGCTTAAGGACATGCTGACTGTTGGGGAGTTGCAAGATTTAAGCTCTAAGGTTATGGCATTGTCCGGAATCAATCAGAACAACCTGAAAGATAAGACTGACGAAGTAAAAAAATAATCGCTGAGGGGCGTGGTGCGGAGTTTAACTACTATCACTACGCTATGAATGAGTACCATTGGTTACCCTCCCAATGGGCCGAGCTTTCTATGTATGAGAAGGCGTTGGTCATTGCAGGTATTGACATTCGAGTTAAGGAAGAGAAACGACAACAAAAGGAAGCAGAGAGAAGAGCCAAGTCTAAGGGTCGTCACCATTAGGCCCTTGGCTCTTTTCCTTTTGGCTTGGAAAGGAGGTAACGTATGGCAGGTTCAAATTCAGTTAGTGCAACGATTAAAATCAATGATGGCTTTACAGGACCATTAGATAAGCTGGCCGCTGGGTTAGCCAAGGGGTCAACTGGTATGAGTCGCTTGAAGAACGCGATGAGTAGCGGTGGACCGGAGAAGATGGCTAGTGGGTTTAATGGGCTGAACAATACGGTCGGGAAAACCGGTGGCATGTTTAAGCAGTTTCTAGGAGCTAATGTTATCGGTACTGGTATCACCAAGGGCATTGGCCTGATTGGTAGTGGGATTACCAGCATGGTCGGAGAGCTAAACGAGTCTTCAAAGGCTTGGCAAACTTTCGATGGGAACATGAGCATGATTGGTAAGAGCCCGGCACAAATTACCAAGACGAAGGGGAGCTTACAGAAGTATGCTCAGCAAACCATCTATTCAGCTTCTGATATGGCTTCCACATACAGTCAACTTGCCGCTGTGGGAACTAAGAACACTACGTCTTTGGTTAAAGGATTTGGTGGTTTAGCTGCCGCCTCATCCGATCCACAGCAAGCCATGAAAACTCTTAGTCAACAGGCAACCCAAGCTGCTGCCAAGCCACAGATTCAATGGGCTGACTTCAAACTTATGCTTGAACAGACGCCAGCCGGGATGGCGATGGTCGCTAAGACGATGCACAAAAGTACTGGTCAGCTGGTCAAAGATGTTCAAGCTGGGAAAGTTAAGACACAGGACTTCTTCGATGCGATTGCGAAGACTGGTACCAACAAACAATTCTCGAAGATGGCTACGCAGTACAAGACTGTTGGGCAAGCTATGGACGGCTTGCGAGAGACCATTGCTAATAAGATGCAGTCAGCTTTCGATAAGGTAGGCAAGGTCGGAATCAAAGCTATCAGTGGCATTACTGATAGTATCAGTAACGTCAATTTCGATGCATTGGGGAGCAAGATAGTTCCGGTGGTTAAAGGAATCGTTAGTGGTCTTCAAACGGCCGGGAAAGCAATTGGCTCATTCTTCAAATCTTTGGGAAATACTGGTGCTATGTCAGCAGTAACTTCGACACTAGGCTCAATTGGTAAGGCTTTTGGTAGTGTAATGGACAAGCTCAGTGGGAGCAGTAAGAAGGACCCGTTTGCTATGTTTAAGACACTAGGGAGTCTTACTGGTGGTGTGATTAAAGGTGCCGCTAACGGAATCAAAGCTATCGCGGATGTTATCGGGAAGCTTGATCCAACAGCTTTGAAGGTTCTTGGTGGTGCATTTCTAGCATTGAAGATGAGCACAAAAGGTCTGGTTATTACTGGTATCGTTGCTGGACTGACTGCTCTTAGTAAGTTGAGTCCGGGAACTCTGAATGGTATTGCAATGGCTATAGGTCTGGTTGCAACAGCCGTCCTGGCTTTTAAGGCTGCCAAGAATGTTGCAGATATAATAGGTGGAATTAGTAATTCAATTAGAGGATTAGGTTCCGGAGGTGGACTGGCTACCACAGCTAAGTCGGCGCCCAAAGCTGCTGCTGGATTCATTAAGCTGGGAGTATCGCTGATGATGGTTGGCGGGGCAGTCTTACTTGCTGGTGCTGGACTATGGTTGATTGCTAACGCCACAACTCAATTAGTTGCCGCCGGGTGGCCCGCAGTTGCTATGTTCTTTGGGATGGTACTTGCTGTGGCCGCTTTAGCAGCTGTGGTAACACTGCTGGGACCAGGTTTAGCTGCTGGCGCAGTTGGCTTTGTCATTCTTGGAGCCGCAATGCTTCTTATTGGGGCGGCAGTATTTATTGCGGCTGCTGGGATTACGATGCTGGCAACGCAGCTGCCAACCATTGCTACTTATGGAGCTTCGGCCGCGCTGGGATTAGTTCTATTAGGGGCAGCAATGGCAGTGTTTGGTGCCTTATCCATTGTGGCGGCTCTAGGACTGGTGCTTTTGGGTGCCGGGTTGATTGTAGTTGGTGTTGGATTCACCATTGCGGCTGTGGGAGCAATCCTGTTTGGTGCTGCAATGTTAATAGTGGCTGTTGGAGTTGCTCTGGCCGCGGCTGGTATGATGGTTCTCACCATTGCATTACCATTGATTGCTGCGTTCTCTATGGTTGCAGCTGTGGGCATGCTACTGATGGGCGCCGCATTGGTTATTGTAGCCGCAGTGGCGATGATTGCCGGAGCAGGGATGATGATTCTTGCACTAGCTCTCGTTATTGCAGCACCGTTGATGATGATTGCGGCTGCCGGTGCCGTTGCACTGGGTGCAGCTGCTATTGTGCTCGGAGCGGGACTGATGGTCGCTGGTGCAGGTTTGATGGTTGTGGCAGCAGGGTTACGAGCAGTGATTTCAGCCGTGTCCGCAATGGTATCAGCGTTTGTCAACGGAATCTCTCGCCTAATAAGCGCAGTGACTTCGGGTATGTCAAATGTCGTTTCAGCGGTACGAAGTGGAATGCAGAATGCAGTTAATGCAGCTAAGAGCTTTGGAAGTGCCTTATTTAATGCCGGTGTAGATTTAATTCAAGGACTGGTAAATGGTATTAAATCTATGGTTGGTAGAGCTGTGGCGGCTGTACAGAATGTTGCCAAAGGTGTCGTTAGTGCCGCAAAAAATGCCATGGGTATCGGCTCTCCTTCCAAGATTTTTAAGCAGTATGGTCGTTGGGTTGTAGAGGGTCTTGCGATTGGTTTAGGATCTAATCAGGCCGAAACTGCTTCTCGAAGCATGGCTATGGGAGTTGTTGGAGCAGCTGACGTGCTGAACCACGTGCCAATGGTTAGTCCTGGGGATATGCTAGCGGACGGATTTAATCGTGCGTATGATGCAGTTACTGGTGTCGCGTCGGCTATGCGCGGTGTTGGTGGTCAGACGATTGGCGTCAATGGTCAATTGAACACGGATCCTAATGTTCCACAATCAAGTCCGTTTGCGACTGGAACAGGGGCAAGTTCAACTGTAACTATTACTAATCATACGAATAACTCGAACGAACAGAACAGTGGCGCGACTACCGTTACATTTGCTCAAGGAGCTATTCAACTCACTGGTGGTGGCAATGGGAAACTTAATATTGATGAAATCCTGTCAGCTATTGAAACACACTTAGTCAATCTTAACGAACGGAGGGGATAACCAGTGAAATTCAATTTAACGGACAGTAAGAACAAGACGTTTGCATTACCGGTTAACCCCGCCGAAATTAATGTTGAATCGACGACTGACGACAAGACTATCACGGTGGTCAAACTAGGTGAAATCAGTCTGATTGGTCCCGAAAAGGTCAAGACGATTGAGCTCACTAGTACGATTCCAGTCAAGACAACCGGAGTCCACTATCTTAGTACTTCGAAGCCATACAAGAATGGTCAGACCTACATCGATAAGATCAATAAGATGTATAAAGCTAAGAAACCTATCCGACTGGTAGGCACTACCACCAAAATTAGCTTCAAGGGTACGATTTCGGACTTCAAGTATGGTATGACGGGTGGGAACGCTGACGAGTACACCTTCACGCTTAAACTGACTGAGTACAAAACTCATAAGGCCAAGAAAGTGAAGTCTAGCAAGAAAAAGAAGACCGCTAAGAAGGGCAAGTCCCGCTCAGCACCACCTAAAAAGGTGGGCCGCGGTTCGAAGGTAGTCGTCAATGGTCAGTTGCACCGTAGCTCGACTGGTAGTGGGGTTGGTGCGACTGAACGGAACGCGACTCGAAAGCTTACGCTGGTGGCCACCGGTGCCAAGTACCCGTATCACGTAGCAACGCTTAGTGGTGGCGCCCGTGGCTGGGTGTCTAAGTCGGCAGTAAAGGCGGTGTAAGTATGGCAGTAACTTTTTTTCAGTCACAGACACCGGGAAGTAAGACTAAATGGGACCTACGGGAGATTCTGGAATCAGATATCCAGTGGGTCACTGATATCGACTTTTCTGCTGGTCAGCTGACGTTTAAGCTAGTCGAAGTGGACGAAGGGTATACACCTAAGAATGGTGACAATATCTGGTTCAACTGGGACCATGATCATGTGTTCAAGGGAAAAGTCTTCAAGGTCGATTACGATGAGTCGGAAGTGTTCAGCGTAACAGCTTACGACTCACTCAGATACTTTAAGAATCAGGACTCATTGGTTCTGCCAGTATCGACTATCTCTCAGCGTTTTACCCGGGTAGCCAAGTTAGCCGGGGTGAAACATAAGGTTGTCAATAACTCTACTCATAAACTTGTGGCGGAAGTTGCCGACAGCAAGAGCTATTTCGATATGCTGAAAGCTTCCTTTAAAGCAACGCGACTGGCTACTGGGCACCGCTACTTCTTACGAGATAACTATGGGACTGTGGAATTACGACGGGCGCCGTACAAAAAGTTAACGAACATCATTGGTGACCAGTCACAACTGACTGGTTTTTCTTTTTCGAAGAGTATCGATGATACGGTCAATGTGGTGCGGGTGGTCCGGACTGATAAAAAGAAGAAGCAACAGACTTCTTCCACAGCCAAGACTAAGGCCAAGAAACAGACCGCAGCACAGAAAAAGGCAGCCGACGTGGCCAACACGAAGCTGACTACGGTGACTGCTGCTGGTGGGTCAGTGGAACGCTGGGGGAAACTTCAAGTGGTCGAAAAGGCCAAGGATAAAGCCAACGCCGCTCAGATGAAACAGAAAGCCAAGGATATCCTTAAGTCGAAGAACAAACAGGCCTACACGTTGAAGCTGACAACTATGGCTAACCTGAATGTAGTTGCTGGGAATGAAGCCATGGTTAAGGTAAAAAGCTTGAAGGATATTGGCTTAGGTAGCAAGTATTTGTTGATTACGAAGGCGACCCATACCTTTACCGGGACAACCGATACAGCTGAAATTGAAATGAAGGTGAGAATCTAATGGCTGGAGAGATTTTACTGGGCATGATTAACTCACGCGGTGGTTTGGATAGCGACTATTCGGACATCATTTTTGGCACGGTCGTTGATGACGCCCCACTTAAGATTCAGATATCCAATCAGATGACGCTGACTGATGCCTTTCTCAATTTAGGAATCGGGGTCACTAAGCACAAGGTGTGGATGAAGACTACTGGACGTAAGCGAGAAGATTTCAAAGCCCCGATTGAAGATGGCACACCGGCCACTAAGTACACTGAGTATGAAATCGATGGGCGCCTGAAGAGGGGCGATGGGGTCGCCATGATTCGCCAAGATGGCGGACAGCAATTTTATGTATTTGAAAAGCTAGGAGGTGACGTAGATGGATGATGAAGTAGACGAGGTTGAGACCGATGACGTTGTTGATGAGGTGCCGGACGAACTGGAAGAGGAGACGCTCTCCAGTTACACGTATCTAATCAAGAACGGCCACATCATGAGTATGACTGACGGCCGCAAAGCCATGGTACAAGCCGTGGATAAGATTCTCCGGACGGAACGGTTTGTCTATCCAATTTATGATGATCAATACGGGAATGACTTCGAAGAGTTACTTGGTAAAGACTTCGACTATGCCGAGGTCGAAGTTGACCGTATGCTGACTGAAGCTCTGGAGGCCGATGACCGGGTGACCGATGTGGCTGTTGATTCGATTGAGAAGATTGATTCAACGACGCTTAAGGTGATTGGGTCCTGTGAGACCATTTACGGCACGATTCCAGTAGAAAGCGAGGTGGGGTTAGATGAATCCGGAAGCACTGGCGACTGAGTTAGAGGCACACGACTTCGATTATTTTATGAATGACATGCTAGACGAGATTGACGATGACAAGGATAAACGGCAAGGGTCAATTATCTATGACGCGATGGCCCCAGCGGCTACTAAGCTGGCTGAAGAGTCCCTGTCATTAGCCAACATTGTCCGACTGACCTGGACACAAACGACCAATAGCGAGTTCTTAGATTGGCGAGCGGCTGAGCGTGGGGCTTCACGGCAACTAGCAACCGCTGCAGAGGTGATTGCTAAGTTCCTCGATGCCGATGGTAATCCTATCAGTAATGTAGCAGTTAGTGACCAGTTCGCAAGCGTTGGAGAAGAGCCTATCTTCTATCACGTCAAAGAGGTCAACACAGACCTGACAGCATTACTGGTAGCCGATGAGATCGGTACCCGTCCGAATGGGTATCAGGGACAGATTTTACCAGTAACGCCGAATGATGCGCTGAGTTGGGCTGAGATTACTTCGGTAGCGGTACCAGCCAAGGATGACGAGACTGACGACCACTTACGGGACCGAATTCTCTCTCCGGACGCTTACAACGCGTACGGTGGGAACATTGCGGACTACTTGGACATGTTGAGCAAGATTGAGTCTGTGGGTGCCGGTCAGGTCTATCCGACTTGGCGCGGTGGTAGCACGGTCAAACTGGTCATTGTGAATAACGACCTAAGAGCGGCTAGTCCTGAGTTGTTGAGTCAGGTCAAAGAGACTATTGACCCGGCGGACGCAGAAGGACAGGGCTACGGGTTAGCACCAATTGGACATGCGGTCACGATAGTTGCTCCCACAGAAGTGAGAGTGAATATTGAAACAACCGTATCAACAGCAACTAACACGACGTTAGAGGCAGTTAAACCACAGATTCTAGCTGGAATTGAGTCCTACTTCGACTTACGCCGCAAAGCTTGGGACGATGTGAATCAGAAGACCGGTCGGGGCTATTCTCTAACTGTTTACCGCTCACAGATTCTAGCGGAGGTCATGCGAGTTGACGGTGTAATCAATGCAACGCTGCCGGTTTTAAGCGGGACCGAGAATGATGTGGTAATGGTCTTCAATAATGAGGCTTCCCAACTTCCAGTAGTTGGTGAGGTGACGCTCAATGAGTAAGCTAGTGGATTACTTGCCAGATTACTATGACAAAGTAGTTGAGATGCAGAAGCTGATGGTTGGTGAACAGCCAGTGTTTGATGCGGTGAGTGAGCAGGCTGACCGGATTCTGCTGAACGAGTTTGTCATGGCTACTGATGTGGACGGATTGTCGATGTTCGAGAACCAATTCGGTATGGTGGCCAGCCCAACAGCCACAGTTGAATCCCGTCGATACGACATTCTGGTACGGATGTTACCGCCACGGCCGATTACGATTTGGTACTTCAAGGAGCTGGTCGCCTCGTTTGCTATTCCGGCTATGGTGGTTGTGGATTCGGTGAAGAGTCGAATTGACACGCTAAGTGAAGCACATGTAATCACAGCGGAACAGGTTGAACGACTAAAATACCTGTTGAACGTTTACACACCAAGCAATCTGGAGCAGCATATCAGGACTAGTTACGACGTAGAGAACCGGTTACCGGTGTACTTCGGTCAGGCGGCTAGTATCTGTATCAATTCAGCAGTCATGCCACAGGCAGTCAATTTTAGTTAGGAGGTAAAAGATGTCAAAATATAATGAATCAGTGTTGACCACAGCAGGATTGGAGTTGGCTACGCGGGCTTTTCGAGGCCAATCTAAGTTCACCATCACCCGGACAGCTACCACAGCAGATACGCTAACTGAGGCTGGAGTCAAGGGGCTGGCTAAGCTCCCTAATGAGAAGCAGACAGGGACGCTGACTAGCTCGCTTAATACGCCGGATGGTGACGAACAGGTTGCCGGGACTAAGGTGCTGTACACCAATGAAAAGGTAACTAAGGGATACAACATTACGGCTATTGGTCTGTATGCTAAAGAAGAGGGCAAAGACGCCGAGTTTCTGTATGCTGTGACCTTAGCAGCGGAACCTGAGTACATGCCAGATTTTGGCAACAAAGTGTTGTTTGAATTTGGTATGAGTATCTTTGTGATGGTCGGCCAGAAACAGTCCGTGACAATTCAGTTGAATCCACAGTCACTAGCGACGATCGAGTACGTGGACAAGGCGATTGCTGATCACCAAGTGGTCTTCCCATCGGACTTGGCTTATTTGGATAAAGACGAGACGATTTCTGGTAAGTGGAAGTTTGGACAGAACCCGGTTGATAAGAACGGGGATGAATATGTAACTGGAAAAGTTGCCTCGATGGATGCGCAGACTAAAGCAAACGCAGCACAGGCGGCAAGTATCAGTGCAGCAGCTGTGGATGCTACCAACAAAACTAACTCAGCAAAAATTGCGGCACACGCTGATGCCGAAGCAGTAGCTACTTCACATGCTACGTCTGCTAATCAGCAGGCGAATAAGTATACGGATAACGAGGTAGCACCGCTAGTTAAAATGGCGGACACGGTTGACTGGCAAAAGACAAAAATCACGCTTGATAACGGCGTAGCTTCCAAGTCTATACTTGCCGCAGATGGCATTACTTTTCAGCAGTGGTTGTTAAACTTGCCTATCGGATTTCATACTGTCTATTGTCAGGCGGGTGTTGGCGGTAACCCTAGTAGTGATGAGCCACTCCGGGGATATATACACGTTACCAACAAGACTAGCACGAACGTGATTGCTTCTGGTGAAGTAAGAGGGCTGTTGACTCGCAAGCTGTGGACTATCAACATTAATTCACAGACGTTAACCGATGTTGGTAACGTATTTATCGATGAGAAAGCCGGCGTTGGTGATCAGTTCGGTGGCAATCTAATTCCTAATAGTGTGGATTTTGTCCTTACGAATCACTGGAAGGGAAATATCTATCCTGTACAGAATGTGACCCACCCATTTTATAAAAATGGCACTGGTAGACTGCTTACATGGAAGACAACACAGTCTCATGTTGAAAATACGGCCTCAACTGACCATATCGCTGTTACCCCGGGAGCAACTTATACAGTGGAAGCAGATGGGTTCATGTCAGCAAATGTTGAAGGAATTGATATTTGGTTTTTAGGTTCTAAAATAATTGGTGCTACAGACTATGACACATCAATCGAGCTTGTGAACAATACGAGATGGTCTAATACTTCCGCTACAAGTACTTCGTTAGTTACGTTTACCGTGCCAGCGGGTGTTGTCCAAGGATACATTCGGATTGATAATAACGGCTCGGCTGACGGTAAAGATGCTAGCGTATATTTGATATCCGTTCAAATGGTTCAAGCTACGCATAGAGTGCCGATGGCTCCAGCATTCTCAGATTTTGTTCGAGATAATGGAGATGGAACGGTTACCATTAATGGAAATACCTTTGTTCCAGCCGATAATGCCAACGTCTCCCACCGTAACCCCAACACGGGCGTGATTTCCGAGAAATCCGATTTCACTCAGCTCACTGTGTCAGGAGGTAAAACAGTCGCTACTAGCGACGATTTAAAAAGCGTTGCGCAATCTGCTTGGTATCCAATAACAGTTAATTCTGAATTCACTTCAACACCATTTTTAATGAAGTATGATTCAAAAACTGGAGTTACAAAGATTATTGGTGGCATGAAAATCTCATGGGACAAGACAAAAGGAACATGGACTAATGTTTTGATGACGTTACCAGTTGGATTTCACTTCATTAAAAATATGAGCTTACCAATCCACGTTGGAACAATTGATGGTGGCAATAATGCAACGACAACTGTGACTGGAAGAAACCTTGTTCTTACTTTTAAATATCCATATGAAGGTGAGGCTGGTATTATCAGCGTGCTTTCTTGGGGATCTAAATCTTTTTGGCAAGATGGGTTGGATAACTGGACGACCGATGCAATTGTACCTGATTAGGAAAGTGAGGAAAGACAAATGATTTATTACGTTAAGCCAGACTCAAATAGTGAGTTTCCAGACAAAGACACAGTACCAGCACTAGATGCTGCTGAAGGATTAGTAGCAGTTGATATTCCAAGTACTTCAGTCCAATATTTCACCCGCTACTGGTGGATGTACCGATTGATGGGCAATGGCCGAGTTGAAGCACCTGGCAATCTACCTAGTTTGGATATCGACTACTTAACTGGTCTAGTTGATAAGCAGGCTGAGACTATTGAAAGTTTGAAAGATATCGCCGCTCAGTTAGGCGGTGCCCAAGCCGTAGCAGCAGTTGATTTAGATAGCGTCAAGACGGCTGCGAGTGAGCTTGGCGGACAGTTTGCAGAGTTTATGGTGGCCAATGCTTCTGCCACTAAAGAATAGGAGGAAAAATCATGAACTACACTTTGATTAAGATGTTTTACAGCTGGGGTAAGCTTACACCAGCTATTGGCTGGTATCGGGAGAATAATTTTATCGATGACAAGCAGTACCAAACGATTACAGGTACCGCATACCAAGCACCGGCTACTGACGCAGAGAAGTAGAGGTGCTTTTATTATGGACGACAATAAATTATATGAGCATTACAAGAAGAATCAGTTTTGGTTCTGGTCCGCCGTTGAGACGTACGCCATTGCCATCGTATTTATTGTTCAGGTCAATTTCTTTGACTTGAAGCCCCCAGCCCACACTATGCTAGGATTTCTGGACGATCCCGTCTCAATCTTCTTGATTGCGGTGATTGGGACGTTTGCCATCGTGTACTCAATCTGGGATTTCCATTGGTTCTACGCCCGACCGATTATGATTGGCTGTCTAGTCTTTGTGTGGATGAGTTTTTTCCTAGGGTTCCTAGTGCACGATATGGAGATGGGCGCTTTGATTAGTCCGGGTGCCGTTTTGACTGGCGGGGTGATTTGTCGGATTGTTAGCTATGCATTCACGGGGGATGATTAATATCAGTGATAAGGTATTTACCGCGATTCTCTCTGCCATTTCTGCTATCGCGGTTGGCTACGTCCCGGTGTGGATTGCTCGAATCAACGCAGGTAAGCCGCCAACGAAGACAGACGAGATTAAGCGGTTAAAGCGAGAGAATGAACGATTAAAGAAGGAAAACCAAAAATTGAAGGAACGAGGTGAGTAGCATGGATTATATCCAGCAACTCAATCTGGGAACGGCGACTGAATTGGCATTGACCACTTTGGTCGTTTTTGTTTTGACTCAGGCCGTAAAGCAGACGAAGGTGCCGAATCAGTGGATGCCGTGGCTGTCGATGGTAATTGGCATGTTGGTCGGCTTGCTATCGGTATTTGTGACGGCTGACCATAACTTTCTGTCAGGGGCCGTTATGGGACTGCTAGTAGGTGGGTTCACGTCTGGCCTATTTGATGGATTCAAGGGTTTCAATATTAAGGAGGACGATAAACGATGAGCTATTCATTTAACCACAGCTATGAACTTGGGGCCAACCAGGGATCTGGATCCAAGGCAGCACACAAGTACATCATTGCCCACGATACCGGCAACGATAACAATAAGGGCGTTGGCTCCGGTAAGAACGAAGCTAGCTATATGAAGGGTCACTGGTCCGCAGCATACACCCATGCTATTGTGGATGACCAAGGTATCTATATTGTGGGAACGCCCGGTTACGTCGCTTATGGTGCGGGGACCGTGGCTAACAACGCTAGCCCGTTCCAAGTGGAATTGGCTCACGTAAATTCCCAGAGTCGCTTCAACGCGAGCTACAAGCGTTATGTGTGGGTGCTTCGATATTACGCGAAGAAGTACGGTATCCTGCTGACGCTAGACGGCTCAGGTCCTGGTATCAAGTCTCACAAATGGGTGTCAGACAATCTATGGGGTGATCACCAAGACCCGTATGGGTATCTAGCTAAGTGGGGAATCAGCAAGGCTCAGTTTGCCAAGGACTTGAAGAACGGCGTTGGTGGGAGCTCATCCACACCAGTAAAAAAGGCCACCTATTTGAAGGCGGCCAAGCAAGTTAAGGCTAAGACTAGTGTGACGCGGTACTACGACAAAGCATTTAAGAAGGCTGAGAAAGAGTTTGCCAAGGGGACTGTCTTCGATGTTGAGTCTGTGGTAAGTTATGGAAAGATTACGCGGTTGAAGCTGGGGAACGGGCTGTATATCACAGCCAACGCAGATTACGTTAAGAAGCTCAAGTAACAACGAAGCCACTCTATCCAGATTAATGGGTAGGGTGGCTTTTTGTGGTATATTGTCTGCTAAGGCAAGAAACCGTTGAAAATTCTCTTTTTAAAAAATTTAGGTAAAAATTTGAATATTAAGAATATGCCGATAGAAAGAAGCATAAGCGTTAACATCACTAAAGAAACACGCATACCCCGATTGATAAGCCCGTCTGGCGTTGTTCTTGAACCAAGGATTAGACATATAAGATTATTTATTGGTGGTGACTTCACGAGAAATTCGGATAACGCGATAAAGAATAATATTACTAGAGAAGCGTATTTACCCAAGACGAAGAAATCTTTTTCTTTTGGTGATAGTGTATTTTTATATTTTTCAACATTCAAATTACCATGATTCATGGCTTTACAGAGTCCAAAAAAATCTAATGAGAATGATTGAATAATCAATGTGACTAAAATAGAAAATATCATCGATTTTGTAGGGTCAAAGAATCCTAGAAATAAACATATAAGCATCATAATACCCATACAGAGCCAAGCTAATTCTCTGTATACTGCGTAAGATCTTACGTGATCCTTAAGTAAGTCTGATATGAAAAATATTAAAATTGTATCAATCAGTTTAATAATAAAAAAAACAGAGAAAATCAATTTAGAAACAACAGGGATTGGAATACTTGCGTTTATAACGATACATGCAACAAATGGCAATAATATTAAATTCGTAAACAAGTAGGGGAATTTTTGAAATTGCTTCAGGGACCATCTATTTCCTGAAAATGCAAGATAAACCATACCCAGCGAGGGGATTTCTAGCCCCAAAAATAAAGTTTTATATAATTCATGACCTCCGAAGTGATAGGCCACTCTCATACATAAAAATATGAATAGAGTAGTTAGAATTGTGATTACTCTATTCATATTCTTATTGAATTCAAAATTTGTAAAAGCATGTTTTCTTTTGTCTAAAATATAAATCCTCCCCTAAGTGACTTTCATTTAACAAAAAACGCATCTTGCACAAACTGAAGGTATACCAGATTGATTATGTAATTTACCCGCCTAGGATTTTTGGGTAACAAACGATGGTGCTTATAATCCAGTGGTACCGAGGGATTGAGTGCCCTCCATTTTTCTGAGGGTAACAAAAGTTAAAATCAGTTTTTTTCAGCCAATTTGTTACCATTTTGTTACCCTCGATACCGTTTTGAATCGTTTTATATCGTTTAGACAAAATAAAAAACGCTGATTTCTCAGCGTTTCAAGCAGTTCCAGAAGGAACTAATTGGTATTTTGATGCCCCGAGCAGGATTCGAACCTGTACTTGATCACTCAAACAGCGACCTGAACGCTGCGCGTCTGCCAGTTCCGCCATCGGGGCAACTCAACAACAAATAGTATATTACACTAAATCTGAATAAATGGGAACCCCTTTATTCAGATTTTTTTTGATTTGGAAATTTTATTGCCGTGCCATAACCGTGAACAATCAGAAATTTTGGTGCAACGTTCATCCGGACGACCTCGGTATTGAAGCGAACTTCAATTAACCCATCGGCACCGGATTCCT
This sequence comes from Levilactobacillus fujinensis, assembly GCF_003946335.1. Classification (GTDB taxonomy): domain Bacteria; phylum Bacillota; class Bacilli; order Lactobacillales; family Lactobacillaceae; genus Levilactobacillus; species Levilactobacillus fujinensis. The sequence continues at coordinate 36,855 of NZ_RHNX01000007.1, read as the reverse complement.
GTGCCTGCTTCATCAAATCCTGTTTGGCCTCATCGAATAGCCTGTCAAATAAGGAAAACTCATCTGGCTTTTCCGAGCGGAGCATCGTGTGAGCCGTTGCTGTCAAGATGCCTTGAATGGCATGTGAGCGGTTTAGACCACCAGTTGTCATGAACATTATTCTTTCCTCCTCAATTTAACCACCGAAAGTGGCGTTGTAATCCCCACATGCAGGCTGCCCCAATGATGACACCGAGACAGTTGGTCAACACATCGTTGATATCAACCCAACGTCCGAGGTGAACGCAAGCATTAAAAATTGCTTGACCCGTTTCCAACGTTAACCCCGTTGCGAGGCCTGCAAGCAGCCAGCGGGGCCAACGAGTCTGTGACCAGTTGAATTGTAGCAGCATCCCTTGGGGTACCGTCATCACAATGTTGGCCCAGAAGGATAGGTCAATGCTTGCTCGTTGTAGTGGAATCAGCACCCAAGTACCGCCTGCCCATTCGAAGGACGAAATCTCACCAACGCTATTACCTAGTGTAATCGTAATAGGGGTCCAAGTGAGGGCATTGAGCCCCCAGCACCCCAGCCACCACCAAATACGGCGATAGCGGTGAGCCAGCAGGTCCTTGAGACCCAAGCTGGCCCACAATAGGCTGACCAGAATAAAAGGTAGCCATCGTATCATGTTGTGTGCCCCCTTAGTACGTCTAGTATACCCAGTCTCCAAGGGACCGGCAATGCCTTTTTCAAGATTAAATGTTAAGCTAGAGAGCAACACAGTCATTTTAAAATTGGGTGAAAGGGGCCATTAGTTTTCATGCCAAATCAATCAAAGACACAATTACCAACCAAGATTAAGGTTCGGGGTGCCAAGGTCAACAACCTAAAGAATCTGGACGTGGACATTCCCTTGAATAAGTTCGTTGCCATCACCGGACGCAGTGGTTCGGGGAAATCATCACTAGCCATGGGTGTTCTGTATGCTGAGGGGGCACGGCGCTATCTAAATGCGCTGTCAACCTTTACCCGACGACGAATTAATCAAATGGGGAAAGCTGCCGTGGATTCGGTAGAGTACCTGCCATCCGCATTAGCTTTGCGCCAACGGCCACAGGTTCCGGGTGTTCGGTCAACAGTGGGGACCATGTCTGAGAGCCTCAATATTTTGCGGCTTGTTTTCTCGCGGCTGGGCTCGCCAGTTTGTCCCAACGGCCACCAAGTGCCACCAACATTAGATGTGGCCGAAAATGATGGTTACGTGACTTGTCCGACCTGTGGCGTGACCTTTAGGGCGCCGGGAGCGGAGAGCTTTGCTTTTAATTCGGATGGTGCCTGCCCGACGTGTGGCGGTCTTGGTGAGGTGCGGCAACTAGATGCATCCTTAATCATCGGAAATGAAGATCAGACGTTGGCGGAGGGGGCGGTGGCGTCTTGGCATTTGCCTGGTCGGAACTTTATGCCAACCGTGGCCAATGCCATTGGAATTCCAACCGATGTGCCCTATAAAGATCTAAGTGAACCAGATAAGCAACGGGTTCTGCATGGTAAAAAACAGTTTGTTTCGTTGGATATTCCTAGTAGTAAGGGCAAAATTTTTCATATGGATAAAGCTGTTTATGAAAATGCCTTTGCGGCTGTGGAAGACAGTATGGCGACCACGAAAAATGAGCGGACGATTGCGAAGCTCAATAAATTCTATACATTTGATACCTGTCCCACTTGTCATGGGACGCGGTTGAATCCCAATCTACTTAAGCAAAGGCTTAACGGAAAGAACATTGCAGAAGTTTGTGATTTGCCCATCAATGAGTTACGGGAGTTTGCCGGAACCATTGTTGACTGGTTGCCAGCGAACATGCAGCAGTTGGGCCAGAGTTTGGTCGACGAACTGTTGTTGAGTTTACAGCCCATGGTCGATCTCGGTTTAGACTACCTGACATTAAGCCGGCCGGGGGCCACGTTATCAACTGGCGAACTCCAACGCATTCAGTTAGGACGTACGCTGCGCAGTGCCACGACTGGTGTTTTATACGTATTGGACGAGCCATCGGTAGGCCTGCATCCAGCCAATGTGACCGGACTGATCAAGGCGTTCCACGGGTTAGTTGCTCAAGGAAACTCCGTAGTGGTAGTCGATCACGATACGCGAATCATTAGTGCTGCCGATTATGTCATTGAAATTGGTCCGGGCGCCGGAAAGACTGGTGGAACGGTGGTCGATGAAGGCGCTGTCGCGACCATTGCGGCCAGCCCCCACTCCCTAATTGCACCATTTCTAAATGGGACCGCGCAGCTACGGGAACGGCCACAACTAGCGCCTAAAGCGCTCTGGCAAAAGGGGAGCCTAGACATTGAGGTCCAGCACCGTTTCAATATTGACGATGTTGCCGTTAAATTCCCAAAGAATCGATTGACCACGGTAACGGGGATGAGTGGGGCTGGTAAAACGACGCTGGTCTTGGACAGTTTGATTCCTGCAATTGAAGCGGACGTTGACCACCGAGCTTTGCCGCAACACGTCACACGGCTGGACCGTGCCGGAGTTCGGCACATCGTTAAGGTCGATTCCGTTCCGGTCGGAAAAAATGTTCGGTCGACCGTTGCGACGTATACGGACATTCTAGATCGTCTGCGGAAGTTATTTGCGGCGACCCCTGAAGCTCAGAAGCTGGGTTACACAAACAGTCGTTTCTCTTACAATGTGAAGGCGGGGGCCTGCCCAATGTGTAATGGGACTGGGCAAATCTCGCTGGACGTCCAGTATTTGCCGGATATCACGGAAGTTTGCCCTCAGTGTCATGGGGAACGTTACAATCAGGAAACGCTGACCGTTAAATGGGAAGGTTATAGCATCGCAGATATTTTGGCATTGTCCGTCGATGAGGCGCTCAAAGTCTTTACCGACGAAACGGGAATCACACAAACGTTGCAAACGCTCCATGATATGGGCCTGGGATACCTCCTGCTAGGGGAAAGTACACCGGCCTTGTCTGGTGGTGAAGCCCAGCGGTTGAAACTAGTGTCACGGATTGGTAAGCGCCAGACCGGTACGTTATTTATTTTCGATGAACCTACAGTCGGCCTACATCCCCTGGATATCCAGCAGTTGGTCAAAGTTTTCGACCAGCTCTTACAGCAGGGGGCGACAGTCATTGCTATCGAACATGATCTCGACTTGATCGCCAATGCCGATTACGTTATCGACATGGGTCCGGGTGGTGGCATCGACGGTGGTCAACTAGTTGCTACGGGAACACCCGTTGAAGTCAGCGAAAATTCAGCTAGTGTTACCGGTAAATACCTACGAGACCAACTGAAACTATTTCAAAAATAACTAAATTACTGGCGAAAATTGGCAACTTTAGCGCGTTCTGCGGTTTATCGGTCGGCAGATATGGGGTGAACCGGCGTTAATCAACTTAAGCCAATCAAAAAGCGCATCGTCGAGGTTAAATCGACGGTGCGCTTTAATTCGTTTACAATTTTTTTGAGACGGTATAGCGTTTGGTGGTGGATGGTTCCGTCTTATCACTCAGTTGTTGTTCCGCTAAGAAGATATCGAATGACGGCTCGCCACGATCGCTTTTAACGACCAGCACGTGACCGGATTGATCGTGCCGTTCTTGATAAATTTGCGCCGTTTGAACGGCTTCATGATAATCGTGAAAGTTACCAATTGAATCACCAGGGTTGAAAAGTACAACTTCATCCATGTAATCATTCCTTTCAGGGCTAGTTGCTAATTTCATTATAGCGCAATTGCTCTGAAAACGATACCAATATACGATTGGGACGGCCACGTAATCTGGAGATTAGAGATTATCATCCATGGTAAAAGAGAGTGCTGAGAGGTCCGCGTTGGCCTGAACCAACTTGCCGATCTGTTCTTGAATTGCGGTGTTAAATAACTGAGCGGTTTCTGCGTTGAGGACGCCTAGACTCATTTCATCTGGCGCAGAAATTACATCGCCACTGGTTAAGCGTTGGATACCCCAGGATTGCATGGTAGTCAAGAAGCTGTCACGTAGTTTCCGATTCTGTCGGTAGTGGTCTTCACTCAAAATGTTGAGTAATTTGGCCGCCCAATAAGGGTTTTGACCGTTGTAATCCGTATTGTCCCCTGCAAATGTCGCATCGAGTTGATTACCAGCTGCGTAGACGGGGAGGTAGGGGCTGAAGGCCGGATTACCAAGCGCTTGCCAGATGACGCCAGCTAAAGCGGGAACGACATCTCTTCTGAGTTGTAAAATATGTGAATTTTGTGTCCGCGAAAGACCAACCGCACGGAATTGATGGCGTTCCTGTTCAGTGCCGTTGCCTAAGGGATCAAACGGTGTTTCTTGGTAGTGTGATCCGAGAAAGGCTTCGACTTGCGGCACACTGATTTTTTGCTCGGCGTGCCGAATGAAAGGTAACGCCATACTAGTTGGTTCCTCGAAGGCACTTGGTGTGAATAACTTGTGTCCGTACCAGACACGAGGTGTGTTGTAATGTGCGTCATCCGCCGTGTGCGTGCCAAAGATATGACGAGAGTTGAAGCGATTGCCATCTGGATTCAACCGATGAGCCTGGACAAAATGCTGAATATTGGCAGAGGCCATGAAGTTTTTCGGGTCATCAAAGTCAATATCCTCAATGGCTAGTTGGTTAGCAACCACGGCGTAAGCATCGTCTGGGATGCGTTGGGCGACCCAATGATGACCGCTAACGATTTCCATGTACCAGACCTCATCGGTGTCGCTAAACAGGACACCGTTCGTTTCGGCGGCTCCGGCAGTGGTGACCAGCTGACCTAGACGTTGTATGCCAGCGCGAGCGGAGTCAATGTAAGGGAGAATCACCGTGAGCATGGCGTCTTCGGCGATGCCAGTGGCAACTAACGGATCGACTCCCAAGACTAAACTATTGGTATAGGCACTCTCGGTGGCACTCATAGCGACATTGTGGGCATTGATCCCACTTTCTTCATAATGGCCTTCATCGGGATTGGTATCGGGCATCGCCGTGTAGTGGACGGCGTGTTCCGGTAGGGTCGTCGTGAAATGATTTTTTTTAGAGATAAAGGTCAGATCACGGGATTCATCGGCTGGATGGACCATTACCCGTTTGGGCCAGATTGCCACAAAGTTATCTTCGTTGCGGGCAATGAGTGTGCTGCCATCGATGGTAGCGTGTTTACCGGCTAAAAACGAGGTACAGGCTTGGTGCGTAAAGCGTAACATGAAAGGTCCTCCTTCAAGGATAATATTGAAATCACTATAGCACATTTTAGTGAAGTGAGGCATCTTTTACCGTATTCCGGCCAGTCTTTGCTAAAATGGGATTAATCAATGCACTTATTCGATATTGTCGGCGGTCGCGACCGGGACTAGAATAGAGGCTGTTCAGGCCGTTGAAAATTGGAGACTAGAATAGTAGGCGGCTAACGTCGTGGGCCGCTCGCCAGGTGTGGCTAGCATGTTGCGCCCCTGTGCCTATATCTATTGACTAGAAAGATGGCCATAAAATTTATGGTCGATTGGGAAGTAAACTATCGGGAGTACAAGGCTTTCAATAGGCATCATGGTTGAGCAAAAGTCAGGAATGGTGCGAGTTGGGACCAACTACGCCCACAGTCCGAAGTGTCCTCACAACAGATAGTAACCCTGGCAGCCGCAGTATAAAGAACATAAATTTAAAAGGAGATGCCGTCATGGAACATGGACACCAGCATGAACACTCTATAGAACGCGAACGGGAATGCGTGACCGGCGTACCAATTTTTCAACAGTTAACTGATGATCAAATTACCTCGGTTGCTAAGGTGACCCGGCCGATTCATGCGGATAAAGGGGGTGCCGTGTTTAGTGCTGGAGAAGTTTCCCAAACGTTATACATTGTCAATCAGGGGCAGGTACGCCTTTATCATTTGGCCGATGATGGTCACGAACAGGTCTTGCGGGTCTTAAATCCCGGGGACTTTGTTGGCGAAATTGCGTTGTTTACCGATGAAATCCATGGCTCCTACGCCGAAGCCACGACCACGACCGAACTTTGTACAATTTCACGGGCTTCCCTGACGGCGCTGATCAAGTCTTTGCCACCATTAGCCCTGTCCCTATTGGGAGCGTTGGCGGTGCGACTCAAGACAGCCGAGAAACAAGCCACGTTATTGGCGATTCCGGATGCATTACCGCGGTTGGCCGGCTACTTACAGGAATTAAGCGGTCATCGGACTGGAACGTTCGAGCTGCCAATGAGTAAACAAGACCTGGCAGCCTATCTGGGGATGACCCCGGAATCGCTTAGTCGAAAACTGAAACAATTGAGTACCAAAGGGGTCTTAGAGACGGTTGGTCGCCGGCAAGTTAAGGTGATTAACGTTGCTAAACTTGCCGAATTGGCTCCGGAATGAGGGCATTGACAGCTATCTCGTTAAGAATCCTTAATAATATGGTATTCCCGAAATAAATTTGCTAAAATAATGGGTGTTGTGTTTCATTTAAATCTTAATGAACGATCAAATTAGATTAAAGACTAAACAAGAAAAAGGGGATACGCACATGTGTGGATTCGTTGGCTATGTGAATCAAAAAGATGTTCCGACCAGTACAATCAATGATATGGCAGATCGGATCAAACACCGGGGGCCAGATGACGAGGCTTACTTCCACGATGAACAGGCTGTAATGGGGTTCCGCCGGTTATCGATTATTGATTTAGCCCACGGGAAGCAACCAATGTATAACCGTGATCAAACAAAGGTTTTGACCTTTAACGGTGAAATTTATAACTACCAAGAAATCCGGGCCGATTTGCAGAAGTTAGGCTATGAATTCAGGACGGATGTGGACTCAGAAGTTCTGATTCACGGGTATGATGCCTGGGGACCAAAACTGTTGGATCGACTCCGAGGGATGTATGCCTTTGCCATTTATGACAAGACGAAGAACGAAGTCTTTGGTGCGCGTGACCACTTTGGGATTAAGCCAATGTATTACTACGATGACGGCAAGACTTTCCTTTGGGCTTCCGAAATTAAAGCGTTCCTGGAACATCCTAATTTTAAGAAGGAATTCAACGAAGAACTTTTACCCATTCATTTGAGTTTTGAATTTATTCCTTCCCGCGAAACCATGTTCAAGAATGTTTACAAGGTATTACCTGGCCAGTACTTCATTCATCACGCCAATGGAGAAACTGAAACGCACCGGTACTTCAAGTTCAACTATGACCACATCGATAATAGTCAAACGGTCGAAGAAGACGCTAAGAAGATTCGCGGTATCGTTGATGAATCTGTTAAGACGCATATGATTGCCGATGTTGAAGTGGGTAGCTTCCTATCTAGTGGAATCGACTCCTCCTACGTGCTCAATGAAGCGTCCAAGCTCCAGCCAATTCAATCTTTCTCCTTAGGGTTCAAAAACTCCAAGTATAGTGAGTTGAGCTGGTCCACGGAATTTGCCAAGGAAATCAAACAGAAAAATACGCCACTTTACATGACGGGTGACGATTACTTTGATATCTTACCAACTATTATGTATTACATGGATGAGCCGTTATCTAACCCTTCAGCCATGCAGCTCTACTACCTCTCAAAGGGGACACGTGAAGCCGTTAAGGTAGCATTGTCTGGTGAGGGTGCCGATGAATTCTTCGGTGGATACAATACCTACCTTGAAGCCATTCCATTTGAACGTTACCAAAAGTGGGTTCCAGGTGGTATCCGGAAGATGTTAGGCGCAATTGCTGAAAAGTTCCCTCGCTTCCATGGTCGACGGTTCTTGGTTCGGGGTGCACAGCCACTGAGTGAACGCTACTACCGGGTCAACTATGTGTTTGACTACCACGACCGGAATAAGATCTTGAAGAACCCAAAGCTCAACCAAGATGCTGGGGCCTACACGAAGCACTTGTTTGATGACGTTAAAGGCTTAGATGAAATGACGCAGATGCAGTACTTTGACATCAACACCTGGTTACCTTATGACATTTTGCATAAGGCCGACCGGATGAGTATGGCAAACTCGCTGGAAGTCCGGACGCCATTAGTCGACAAGGAAGTTGCAAAGTTTGCCGCGACTATGCCGGTTAAGACACGGATTCATACCGATGAGACCAAGGTATCTCTGCGAGCTGCTGCTGAGGCTGAATTGCCAGAACGAGTTGCGAAGAAGGAAAAGATGGGTTTCCCATCCCCAATAGCAACCTGGATCAAGACGGAACCTTACAAGTCACGGATTATCGAAGCGTTTAACTCCGACGTGGCCCACAAGTTCTTTAACACGGATGCCCTGATGGATATTCTTCACGAACACATCAACGGAAAATCCAGCATGCAAAAGATTTTTACCATCTATACGTTTATCTTGTGGTATGAAGTTTTCTTCCCAGAAGACACGACGGCTAAGACGGTTGATCTGGTTCACCGCACCCAAATTTAATTAAAAACGGCATAGCGCTTTAGCTGGCCGATAACGATCAAGGTTGCTATTGGACTCGTCCGCTAACAACCTTGATTGTGTTTACTTAGTTTTAAAGAATTTAAGAACGTTGTGAAGGGACTTTAAGCTGTTATGGAAACCAATGGAGTAAAATTCACGCCTATTTTATTGGGGAGTGACTTTAACGTTTACGGGATGGCCCGGTCATTTTATGACATGTACCATGAACCCGTTCAGGCCTTTGCTAGTATTCAACTGGCACCGACTCGTTACACGAAAATTGTTAACTTGGAATTGATCCCAGGGTTTGACGAAGATCCTGTTTGGATTGAGACCATGCGTAAGTTGAAAGCGCGGTATGCGGATCATCCAGAACCCGTCATCTTGATTGGGTGTGGGGATGGTTACGCGCAGCTGATCAGTAAGCATAAGGATGAACTGGAGGATGTCTTCATTTGTCCATACGTGGATTACGATAAGTTACGGCACCTGAACAACAAGGAAAACTTCTACAAGGTTTGTGACCAATATGGTCTGCCTTACCCCGCAACGCGAATCATTACGAAGGCCGAGGCCACCGGTGAACAACCCGTTGAACAACCATTTGATTATCCAGTGGCGTTGAAGCCAGCCAACAGTGTTGAATGGCTTGACGTTCATTTTGAGGGGCGTAAAAAGGCCTTCCGGATTCAATCTGAGGCCGAATTCAAAGATATCGTGGGTAAGGCTTATGCGAATGGTTACACATCGGACCTCATCTTACAGGACTTTGTGCCTGGGGATGACAGTAACATGCGGGTCGTGAACGCCTACGTTGACCAGAACCATCACGTTAAAATGATGTGCTTAGGTCATCCCTTGCTGGAAGACCCAGCACCATCCGCAATTGGTAATTACGTGGCAATCATTCCGGAATATAACGAAACGATTTATCACAATATCCAAAAATTTCTGGAAGCCATCGACTTTACGGGTTATGCGAACTTTGATATGAAGTACGATGTTCGCGATAAGACGTTTAAGTTGTTTGAAATCAACCTGCGTCAAGGCCGGAGTAGCTTTTTCGTGACACTAAATGGGTACAATCTGGCTGACTGGGTCGTAAAAGACTACGTCAAGGGGACACTAAGCGATGCGCCAACCGTTTATGGCAACCAAGACGAAAGCAAGCACGCGCTATGGTTAGGTGTGCCAGTCAAGGTATTCAAGCAGTATACGCGTGAAAATGCGGATAAGGATCGTGCGTTGAAACTGATTACTGCTGGAAAATTTGGAACGACTTACCACTATGATCAGGATATGAACCTGAAACGGTGGGCGCTGCTCCAGTGGATGCAACACAACTATACAGTAAACTTTAAAAAGTACTTCGCAGAAAACAAGGGGTAATTACCATGCAAAAATTCTTTACGATCATTGGCGGCATGGGGACCATGGCCACCGAAAGTTATTTACATCAACTTAACTTACGGACGCCAGCTCATGCTGATCAGGATTACTTGAATTATATTTTGGTCAACCACGCGACGGTACCGGACCGGACGACTTATATTTTCGATCATAGTCAGCCCAATCCACTTCCTGACCTGCTCGAGGACATCCAACAGCAGAGTAAGCTGGGCCCAGAGTTCTTCACGCTGCCTTGTAATACGGCGCATTATTTTTACGACGAATTGCAGGCTGCAACCGATGTTCCAATACTTCACATGCCCCGTGAGACAGTGAAGGAGATTACTCGCAAATATCCGAATGCCAAACGGATTGGCATTACAGGAACACGGGGAACCATCGAGGACCAGATTTATGAACAAGAGTTGAAAGCGGCTGGGTTGACGCCAGTATTGCCAACTGATGCCATTGAAGACGAGACCATGGAGCTAATCTACACGCACATCAAGGAGCAAAATGAGGTGGATGCGGAACTGTACCACCGCATTCTTCAGCAGATGGTAACGGAACAGGGAGCAGAGGTTGTCATCTTGGGCTGTACGGAATTGTCGTTGGCTCAGGAGCGCGAACCCGAAACCGAGCTGTCGTTAGCAGATGGGCAATCCATCTTGGTCGACCGGACCATCGAACTGGCTACTAAGATGCGTCAGGAATAAGCGATACTTGAAAAAAAGTGCGTGACAAAAGGTGCTTGGCTGGCGAGTGTTAGGCGGAACTGGCTACCTTTGGGTGCACGTTTCAGCTATATAAATTCAGAGATATCAAAGAGGCTGTGACTTTTGTCGCAGCCTCTTTGATTTGGGTACGCTTTCCTGAGTCTCAGGGACTTTTCCTGATGAATTTCTATCATGCTGGTCGTTACGCCATGTCATTCAGACTATTTTGTCGGATCCTATCCAAGGCTCAACACTACTAGTGACTTGAGAGATGACCTGTGGAATAGACACTAATGGTTAAAAATTTTTGCTGACATAGGTGACGAATTGTCAAACCAAGCGCAACACTTTATCAAATAAAGTTTCTTCAGGGGTACGGTAGCTTAAGATCCTTTTCGGACGGCGATTTAACTGTTTCTGACATTGTTCAACCTCTACTATTGTCTGAGTACTAAGACGCTGTCCTTTGGGGAAATATTCACGGATTAAGCCATTAGTATTTTCATTAGTGCCTTGCTATTCTGGCGAATACGGGTCAGGCCAATAGATGGTCACATTCAGGTCATCACGAATGTCTGCGAGTTGTAAGAATTCCGCGCCATGGTCTAGCGTGATTGAAAGGACGACCTCTTTAGGAACGCTACGAAACATGGTCAATAGCGCTTTATTTATCGATTCTGCGTCCTTATGTGGGACCTTAGTCATCAACGACATTTAAGCCTAAATTCGATTTGATCTTAGCGATCCGCTGCGCCTGCAGTGCGATCGCTTTTTTGTTATTCTCCCTTACGCCACACGCCGTCGCCATTATGAATCACTCGACTAAAATAATAAATGCCCAGAATCAAAAATAAGAAGGCCGGAATCATTCGCAATAGGACAAACGGGGTTTCAAACGCAAATGCTTTCCAGAACCATTCCCCCTGCATATGCCACAGCCCTTCAGTCAGATACCAGCTCCTAGGATCTAAAAGGTTGATGCTACTGGAATGCATAAAAAAATAAAAATATGACAAGAAGAAGGCACCGTTGACATAAGCACACCTACTATCCCGGTTGCGACTTCTCTGTTTAGAACGATCATCCGAGAAAATATCGTGACCCGATGCCGGGCTCATCTGCTGAAAGTATTGAATGCCACCATGCCGACTTCCCGTGACCAAACGCCACCCGCTATCGTTAAAAAGTTGTTGGTAATCCTGATAGTGCTGTCGACTCAGGCCACGATCTCGAAAATCCAATCGTGTATATGGGTTAAAGTCTTCTGCTGATGCCAATCTTTGAAATGTATAGCGGTGAAGAAAGGGGTTCACCCCCGTCAACCGGTGGCCACCTGCTTGAACGCCATTGATCCAATCTTCTTCAGTGTTAAGGTCCAAAAATAGCTTGAACTTTTTCATCATTTACCTCTCCCTTAATAGCCAAACTCTGCGGCCAGTGCCCCCAATTGACGCAATCGTGCCGTCTCCAATGTTAAAATTTTCTGTCCTGCCATGGTAATCTGATAGACGCGTCGTCGCTTATCGGTGCTAGGAACCTCCTTGATCCATTTCAGTTTCAATAGATTTTCGGTAGCCCCATACATCGTCCCCGCGGCCACCTTGACTGTATCCTGGCTAATACGCGCAATCTCCTGAATGGCCGCATAACCGTGAAGCGGTCGGGTAAGCACTAACAGAACATAGTAAGTGGTCTCTGTTAGCGGCAAATTTTTGTCTCGTGCCATAGTCTTCTTTGGACTCCTTTTCATACAGCTTAGCTTTATACAGTTTTACTATACACGGTCTAACTGTATACTTGTGATTTTACAAGTGCCACTTGCCAGCGATTATCTCGCAACCGAAGTCTCGACAATTTGGGAACGCACACAAAAAGAGCTGTAAGTAGCACACAGCTCTCTTAGTCACAGTTACTAGCGAAAGGCCAGTGTTAATCCTAGTCCCACGGTAATTAGGGCGACGATTCCTAGAATCCAGTAGATAAGATGTGACGTTGATCGTTCCATTTTACGACCAAAGCCAATTTCAATTAAGGCAATCGTCCCAATCCCTAGTAAAAATTTCAGGCTGATTAGTAGCGGGGCATGGCTGAACGTACGGATGCTGAGTACGACCCCACTAATAATCATGACCAAATAAGCGATGCGGGCAAGAATCAAAAATTGTGTTGCCCGTTTCTCGGAATGACGAGTCAAACCGCCAATGACCAAAACGGCCAACACGATCCAGGTCCAGAAATGCAGGGCTAACCACATACTAACCGCTCCTTTTCTAACGTAATGTCCTTAGCCTACCATACTCAGTGGTGACAAGGTATTAATTTGAGCAGTGAGGGGATCATTATTGATAGCCTGAATCGACGGCACAGGGCGTGATTGGCAATGGCAAAATTGAAACTAAGAAGTGACGTCCGTGTCTTTTTCAGTCAGATAATGACTTGCTTTTAAGCTCAGTAATGTTGCGACAACACTGATAATGGGTGGCTTATAGCTTTCAAGCTTTAGGTTGGATCTTGTGATAAATCAGCTCGGCGAGGGGACCGATGGTGTGGGCCACTGCCAATTCGAATTGGCGTGGGGCGGCGAGTTCGCCAAAGAGCCGTTTACCACTTCCAAGCATGATCGGCGCAATCTGAAGGTAGAGGTCATCGATGAGATTGGCCGCTAAAAGTGGGGTGAGGATAGTTTGACCACCAACCACCCAGATATTACCGGGCCCTGACTGTAGGCGTTGTGCTAAGGCGAGAACGCCTACAGATGTGAAGGTGACTGTCGGGGTACTTGGCCGTGACTGATGCGTCAGCACATAGTTGTGCATGTCCGGGTTTGCCGGGTTAAATGGCATATCAGGTGCTAGCTTGGTCACGTAGTCGTAGGTAACACGTCCCATGATGGCACTAGTCATCTGTGAGAGAACTGTTTGTCCGGTATCGGCCGGAATATTAGGCAAGGTGGTCAGCCAGTCAATATTGTCGTCGCTAGTAGCGAGGTAACCGTCTAAAGACGTTGCACCGTAAAATTGAATTTTTCCCATGGGGGTAATCTCCTTTAGGTAGAAAAAACGAGTTTGGACATTTTATCCAAACTCGTTTAAAAAAATTAATGATTAACCAACCTCGGTCAAACTGGTACTCTTGACCCAGTAGGACTTGTTGTTGAGCGTGAAGCGGAACCAAGTTGACTGATCGCTAGCCTTGTAACCTTGCTTGTTGACCTTAACCTTAGTTCCTGCAGCGAAGTCCTTGGTGTGTGCCGTAGTCTTGGAGAGATAGTTCGAATTCAAGACGTGGTTGTACAGAGAGAAGTTGCTGCTGGTATTCAGCGTGAATGACTTGTTAGTGTCAGTGTAGGTAACCTTTGGAAAATTCAAGGCCTTGCTGTAGACCCAATACTTGTAACCGGAGTTCTTGCTGAATCGAATCCGGTACCAGGTACCACTCCAACCGCCTTTTTTAACGCCGCGACTGTCAACGTAAACCTTAGCGCCACGATAATCGGAGCTTAAGCGACCCCAACCAATCTTGTAAGCACCACTCGTGCCCTTGATGTGGTTGTAAACGGTCCAGTTCGTGTAGTTGCTGGCTAAAGTAGCCGTTTCATTGTTTCCACCGTGGTAGTACTTGACCGTCTTCTGCTTAACGGTCGTGGTGTGATCCGTGGAGCTATCAGATGTACTATTCGAGTTGGTGGTTGAGCTAGAATTACTTGAACTGGAACTAGAACTAGATGCTGAACTGTCCGTTGTATCAGTTGTCGTGCCACCTAAAGCTGCGTATTGCGTTTTGACTAATGTCACGAAATCATTCATGTTGTAAGTCGTCCCAAAGTAGGTGCGAGCATTAGCTGTCCAGTAGCCATCCGGGTCGGTATGTGTGGTGCCACCTAAGAGATTCGTGACGTCATGGTGAGAAAGCACCGTCGTGTAGCGCTTAGGAGTCAAGCCATATTGCTTTAAAATGTAGGCTGTGTAGTAAGCTGCATTGTTCAGTTCAGAGGCAAAGGCTGCCTTGGAGTGGACTTCAATCTGCTCAAATTGGACGTAGCGGGCATTGGCGATTGGGCCGGCACCCCAACAAAGATACTTGGTGTTGGCAATGTTGATGATGCTGTTAGCGTCAACGAACGTGTGCACAAAGGCATTTTGGTAATTGTTCTTCATATAAGCAATTTCATTATAAATGGTTGAATTTGGATTAGCCGTTTCGTGAACGACAACCCCCTCTGGTTTGCCATAACGATAGTTGTTCTTAGGGAAACCAGACCAAATATTGGTGGTAATTTGTGGTGTTGCGTAATTTTGACTCGCAATGTAGTCATTGATTGAATTCGCGCTGGCGTTGGTTGACCAGAATAGGCCAATACTACCCGCTAATAGGGCGATTCCCCGAACCGCCCAGCGATGCCATTTCTTCATAATTTATCTTCTCCTCCTGTAACAAACTCTTATAAATAACGATATAACGCAACGCCTAAAGTATAACGTATTTTTCGGAAATTGCGTATTGATTAAGAAAACAATTATTTAGACTGTCGTTCGTGAAATCCTCATGATTTGTATGATTTTATAGAAATTAGTCGTAAATTACCAATATTGATACGATTTCCAAGAAATTTACATAAGAAAGTTCGTGATGCGGCCATTATTTCAAACTCCTTACAATTCTATTGCGAGTTAAAGAAAGACATTGCTTGCGTGCGCTCGCCAAGTTAGCTATAATATTACTTTGCATACGAAAGGAGCGACGAACATGGCTGAGGCTACTGAGATTAAGATTGGCGATTACGTTGCGGCAAAGAAATTTGGTCCATTGGAACATGGGTTTACCGGAGAAGTGACCAAAGTGTATGATAATTCAGTTTTAGTTGAAATTAGAGACTACGATCCAGCCGATAAAACGGCGGTAGGTGACATGAATAACCGTGCGGTTGTGCGGAAGTCAGCTGCTAAGATTACGGGACACGTAGCGGATAAAAACTAACTTTTGTAACTTTTTTTGAATTTATTTGCAAAAAATGATGACAACTCACAGATGGTATGCTATACTTTTCTGTGTTGTGCGGGTGTAGTTTAGTGGTAAAATTCAAGCTTCCCAAGCTTGTGTCGCGGGTCCGATTCCCGTCACCCGCTTTCGAAAGTCGGGCGGCCTCCTGGGTCGTCCTTCTTATTTATTCGAAAGCTAGTCAGCGTTATTGCATAAGTACGTGGGGAAACTTCTTCTCAGCGAATCCGGGAGGCTGTGAGCCGGATAGGAAGACCACACGGAACGGGGCAATGAACGACAATTAAACTGAATTTCAAAGTGGACTTTAAAGTCAATCAGAGTGGTACCGCGGGTCGTCTCGTCTCTTACAAATAATTTTGTAGGAGACGTTTTTTTATCCCGTGAACCAAATGGTGTAGACTGAGACTATCAACGTCACTCAGAAAATTAGGAGGAATATCAGGATGGATTACAAACAAACGGTTACAGCAGTTCTGGCTACCGCGTTAGACGGACAATTGACTGCGGACGAAATTTCCGCTAAGTTGGAACGCCCAAAGACGTCTGACAAAGGGGACATGGCATTCCCCACGTTTACGTTAGCTAAGTTATTACACAAGGCACCGCAACAGATTGCGCAGGACCTGGCCGACAAACTTGACACGACGGCCTTTGAAAAGGTTGAAGTGGTAGGGCCTTACCTGAACTTCTTTTTCGACAAGGGCGTGTACAGTGAAGCGACGCTGAATACGGTTCTGACCGCCGGCGCTAGTTATGGTCAAAATGAAGATGGTAACGGTGGTAATGTCCCAATCGATATGTCTTCACCTAACATTGCCAAGCCAATGTCCATGGGGCACTTACGGTCAACTGTGATTGGAAATTCCATCGCCGAAATTTTGACCAAGAATGGATACCACCCAATCAAGGACAATCACTTGGGTGACTGGGGGACGCAATTTGGGAAACTCATCACGGCTTACAAGCTGTGGGGAAATGAAGAAGACGTGAAGAGGGACCCCATCAACAAGCTGGTGGAGTACTATGTCCGTTTCCATAAGGAAGATGTTGACAAACCAGAACTTGACGACGTTGCACGTGAATGGTTCAAGAAACTCGAAGACGGCGACCCTGAAGCTCATCATCTGTGGGAATGGTTCCGCAAGGCTTCCTTACAAGAATTCAATGACGTTTACGATGAACTTGGCGTGAAATTTGACACCTACAACGGTGAGGCTTTCTATAACGACAAGTTAGGCGAAGTCGTTCAAATCTTGAAGGACAAGAACTTATTGGTTGAATCTCAAGGTGCCCAAGTGGTTGACTTGAGTAAATACGACCTGAACCCCGCACTGATCTTGAAGAGCGATGGTGCCTCCCTGTACATCACGCGAGACATTGCGACCGCGTTGTACCGTGACCGGACTTACAAGCCAGCCAAGAACTTATACGTGGTTGGTTCCGAACAAACTTATTACTTCAAGCAATTGAAGGCTGTTTTGAAGGAAATGGGCGTGCCGTCCGCTGATGACTTACAACACGTGCCATTTGGTCTGATCACCGTCGATGGGAAGAAACTGTCCACCCGTTCCGGTCGGATCATTCTGTTGGCGAAGGTCTTGGAAGAATCCATCAAGTTGGCCGGCGAAGAAATCAACGAAAAGAACCCTGATTTGGCCAACAAGCAAGAGGTTGCTAAGCAGGTCGGTGTCGGCGCCATCGTCTTCGGTGATTTGAAGAATGAACGGACCAACAACATTGACTTCGTGTTAGCTGACCAATTGAAGTTCGAAGGCGAAACGGGTCCTTACGTGCAGTACTCTCACGCGCGGGCTGAAAGCATTCTGCGCAAGGCGGGTAACATTGACGTGACTGCTGCAGGGAACCAAGTGGCTGACCCGGAGGCCTGGGATACGATTAAGACATTGGCTGACTTCCCGGCCATGGTCAAGATGGCCTGCAACGAGCTCGAACCATCCGTCATTGCTAAGTACGCTATTCGTTTGGCCAAGACGTTCAACAAGTACTACGCACATTCTAAGATTTTAACGGAAGACGACGAGTTGCCAGCACGTTTGGCATTGGTTAAGTCGGTCTCCACGGTCTTAAAGGAAAGCCTGCGTCTCTTGGGCGTTCAAGCACCAGACGAAATGTAATTTTGACTTGATAAATGTGTTGGTAGGCTGCCATTATGGGGCCTTTTTTTGTTGGGCCAAGCTTGGTTTTCTGGTGGGTCGCCATGCAGTCAAATTACGGTTCTTTGCCTGACCTACGATAGACGCAACCCGTTAAGTAAGGTTCTTTGCGTTGAAAACGAATATTTGGTACACTTACTTTATAAATATGCAGAGTCATGTGGCTAAATTCCGCATCCTTTGTTATACTTAATGCAAATTTATGCGGGAGGGTCGCCAGATGAAAAAAAGTATTCGCCAAGCGCGCATTGAACAATTAATTAACCAATACCCCATCGGAACGCAAGAGGAATTGATGGAACACCTTGAGGAGGTTGGCATTCAGGCGACCCAGGCCACCATTTCCAGAGATATTCGGGAAATGCAAATCGTTAAGGCTCAAGATGGCCATGGGCATCTGCGTTACACAATTTTTAAGGCCGGTAATCGAAGCGAGGAAGAACACCTTAAGGAAACTATCAATGAAGTGGTTACGGGGTTGACACGTGTTGAATTTGTCAATATTTTGAAAACGCTGCCGAGCAACGGGAATCTACTAGCGGCTATCTTTGATGATTTGAATTTGCCAGAGATTGCCGGGACGCTAGCCGGACACGACACAATTTTCATCATTAGTCCCAATGCAGAGGTTGCCGAGAAACTTCACGACGAGATTGCGGCAGAAATGAATCCCGAAATTATTCACTAAATCCAGAAAACGTCAGCCGGTAGATTACCGTTTGACGTTTTTCTTTACATTCGCTAAGATAACTTGAGATTGACGATAATCGTTGGTTTGATAGGGCTTTTCACTGGTTAAGCTTGCTTAAAGGTTCGTAAAGTTTGGGAGAAAGTGGGGAGACCCGGCGTGACTATGCTAAAATAGTTTTATTACAATTGAGGGGCATGCTGTGGCTGAGTCACAACACGTAACTATGATAGAAGAGGCTACTTAAAATGAATAACCAACCTAATCAGACTTTTTGGTCAGGCTTTAAAATGCGGTTCAAGCAGTTCTGGCGGCGATTTCAAATGACCCGTTGGCTGATTGTGGTCATTCTCACCCTCGTTTTCGTGATGAGTGCGTACCTGACGTTTATGGCGAAAACGGCAAACGTTGGGGACCTCAAAGCTGCGTTGGAAAACCCAACGCAGATTTATGACCGTAGTAATAAGAAGGCCGGCACGCTGTATTCCCAGAAGGGAACTTACGTGGCGTTATCCAAAATTTCAACCAATGTACAGGACGCCGTGGTGTCCACGGAAGACCGTAATTTTTATCATGAATACGGGTTTTCTGTAAAGGGCTATGCGCGGGCATTCTTTCTGTATGCCAAGAATAAAGTGTTACGCAGAGGCTACATTAGTGGTGGGGGAAGTACGTTGACCCAGCAATTAGTGAAGAACGCGTATCTCACGCAGGAGCAGACGTTTACGCGAAAATTTAAAGAACTTTTCCTGTCGATCGAAGTGGAAAATGTCTATAGCAAGAAAGACATTCTGTCGATGTATCTGAATAATGCCTACTTCGGAAACGGGGTTTGGGGTGTTCAGGATGCGGCTAAACGCTATTTCGGTAAGAGTGCGGCGGCATTGACGGTTCCTGAATCCGCCGTGTTGGCCGGAATGTTGACGTCACCTAGTGGGTATAACCCGATTGATCATCCTAAGGCGTCTAAAGCTCGCCGGAATGTCGTCTTGGGGTTGATGGCAGAAACTGGTGCGATCACGAGTGATGCTGCTAAACAGTACCAAGCCAGTGCGTTAACGACGAATGATAACTACGCTTACAAGAACAGTTATAAATACCCGTACTTTTTCGATGCTGTTATCAATGAGGCAGTTAACAAATATGGCTTAACGGAATCGGAAATCATGAACAAGGGGTATAGGATCTATACAACGCTGGATCAAGCAAACCAAACGCAGATGCAGACTCTATTTAAAAATGATGCTTACTTCCCAGCCAATGCTAGTGATGGGACCAAGGTCCAAGCGGCAAGTATTGCAATCGATCCGAACACGGGTGGTGTCGAAGCGGTTGTTGGTGGACGTGGTAAGCACGTTTTCCGAGGTTACAACCGGGCAACCCAGATGCGGCGACAACCTGGATCGACCATTAAGCCGTTGGCCGTTTACACGCCGGCACTGGAAAATGGCTACTACTATGATTCCGAATTGACTGATAAGAAACTGTCGTACGGGACTAATAAATATTCACCGCATAACTATGGTAATCAATATAGCGGTAAGGTCCCTATGTATTCAGCGTTAGCACAGAGTAAAAACGCACCGGCCGTCTGGCTACTCAACAAGATTGGTGTCGACAAAGGATACGAGTCCGTAAAGAAATTTGGCTTGCCCGTATCGAAGTCGGATAAAAACTTGGCGTTAGCATTGGGTGGCTTGAAGACCGGGGTATCGCCACAACAGTTGGCGCAGGCCTACACGGCATTTGCTAATCAAGGGACGATGAGCTCGGCCCACTATATCCGGAAGATCGTCGATGCATCCGGTAATGTTATTGTGGACAACAGCGACACCGAGGCTAAGAAAACCAAAGTCATGTCTAGCAAGGTCGCTAAGGAAATGACCAGTATGATGATGGGCGTCTTCAACTACGGGACTGGTGCGAGTGCGAAACCTTACGGGTACACGATTGCCGGAAAGACCGGGAGTACCGAAGCCGATGGAGATGCTGATGCGACCCGTGATAAATGGATCGTTGGGTACACACCAGATGTTGTCGTGACGACCTGGGAGGGTTTCGATAGTACTAGCTCGACCCACCATTTGGAGGATGTGAGTGGTACTGGTGAAGGTCCACTGTACCAAGCAGAGATGCAAGCTATTTTACCAAATACGAAGGGCACAGCATTTGACACGAAGGATGCTTCGACCATCGCTAAGGCAGAAAGTAATGGGACCAGCTCGACGAATAGCGACGTCTGGGATCAAGTCCAAAAGGGCATTGACAATGCCGGCAAGCAGTTCAACAATGCTGCTGATACGGTCAAGTCTTGGTGGAATAAGGCGAAGTCGGCCTTAAACTAAAGCAGTTGGGATATAATATTTCTGTCAGTTGCTGGTTCCTGTCTGCCATAGTTAACCCTGGCAGGTTCAACTCTTGTGAACGGTATGGTAAGTTAATTGTACAGAGAATTTTAAACGCCTAACGCTACGTATGGCCGCTATGGCAACAATGAGTAGACGATAATTTGACGTCTGTTTTTCGTTAGAATTCCCGTTGGGTGCAGGCAAAAAGCATGGTACAATGAATAGGTGGTAATTCTGGGCGCAAAGCCCAACTAGGAGGAACACCAATGGCTGACAAGATGCAAGACTTGAGCGAACAAATTGCACAAGCACTACAAGATACAGATCAATTCAAGAGTCTCAAGGCTGCTTTCGAGGCAATGAAGGCAGATGACGACACCTACAAACTGTTCAAACAATTCCAACAAATTCAGTTGGACTTACAACAGAAGCAGATGGCAGGTCAACAATTAACTGACGACGAAATGAAGAATGCCCGTGAAGTTGCTGACAAGGTTGCTAAGATTGAAACCATCAAGACTTTAATGGAAGCAGAACGGGGCGTTAACGACCTGTTATCCAACTTAAATAAGATGATCACTGAGCCCATTCAAAATATTTACCAGGGTTAGGCAAAGAATCGTCGGCGCAACCACTCATTCGGGAGGTCGGTGCCGGCGATTTTTTCGATTTAATAGGAAAGGGAGAGCGCTTACCGTGAAATTTATTCATGCAGCAGATTTACATTTGGATAGTCCATTTCTGGGATTGACCACCCTCCCAAGTTCTTTGCTGGCAACGGTTCGGCAGTCAACATTTGCCGCGGCTACTCGAATTTTTGACCGAGCGTTAGCGGAGCACGTTGACTTTGTGGTGTTGGCAGGAGACCTCTTTGACCGTTCCGAACAGAGTGTGGCCGCACAAGCATTTCTGTTTCAGCAATTTCAACGACTAGATGATGCGCAAATTCCAGTGCTTATTAGCTTTGGGAATCACGACTATGCTGCCGATCAGCGACAGGCGGTTGCGTATCCGACCAACGTGACGACATTTGGACCCAAAGTGGGAACTAAGACCCTGACATTGGTCTCCGGTGAAACTGTTTCGGTTAGTGGCTTTAGTTATCCCGAACGCTGGGTCACGACCGATCCCATGGCTGACTTCCCGGATCATGCACAGACAGACTGGCACATTGGCCTTTTACATGGTGCAGTGGCGACGGGAAGTGTCGATCATTATGCACCGTTTACCATTGATGAGTTACTCGCAAAACGCTATGATTACTGGGCCTTAGGACATATCCATCACCGACAGTTGTTAAACGAACAGCCACCGATTCTGTACGCGGGAAATCCGCAGGGACGATCGATTAATGAGACGGGCACCAAGGGGGCTTACTTGGTGACGAACCAGCAGGGAAAATTAGTTCCGGAATTCTTTGAGACAGGAGTCGTTGATTGGGAGACGCCGATTGTGCAGCTCACGGCGACAACGTTAAGTGAGCTGAGTGAACAAGTTGCCACGTGGTTGGCCGATCATCCAGCAACGAAGCCCACGCTGACCGCCATGACAGTTGAATTGGGGACGGCGTTGGTCGAATCCATTTCGACAGATTGGCTCAGCTTATTTCAGAAGACCCATCAGCGACAAATGAAGGCGAGTCAGCGCTTCGTTATTCGGCTAGACGTGACGGCGCCAGCAGTGACACTAGTTGCACCACAACTTGACCAAGTGTACTGGGACCAGGGGGCCACGACAGTCTTCACAACGGCAAACGAAGAACAACTTTTTGGCAAATTGGCGCAGAATCCAGCGTTGGCTGCTTGGTTCGAGCAACCAGCAACGCGTGCACGGCTACAAGTATTGGCTGAACAGAATTTACGACAGGTAATGGGGGAGGTGGGTCACGATGTATCTTAATCAATTAATGATTTATGGATTTGGTAAATTTCATGACCGAACCTTCGACCTTACCACGGGGTTGAATGTGGTCGTGGGTCCCAATGAGGCTGGTAAATCAACGTTAACGCAATTTATCACGGCCGTTTTGTTTGGCTTTCCGACCAAGAAGCATCCAGAGCTACGGTATGAACCGCTCGATGGTAGTCGATTTGGTGGTGAGATTACATTTACACAGAAGCAGACCCGCTACCTGGTGACCCGAACGGATGGCCCCCACGGTGGGACTGTAACGTTGCGGGATCTTACGAACGCACTGACGCTACCGTCCGCGAGCTTACCTCACCTGCTGGAGCCAGTCGATGAAGCCTTATTTACCAGTACCTATGTCATGAATGAACCGCGATTAGGGACGGTATTTTCCGCGTCAAAGCAGGAGCTGATCGACCGATTACGCCATGTTGGTGCCATTGGCAGTGACTTTTGGTTAAATCAAGCACAGACTTTGGGGAAACAAGCCGATGAACTGTATAAACCGCAAGGCCGCAATCCTATTTTAAACCAGCAGTTACAAGAACATCAGGAACTCACAGCTAAGCTCGCAAAGGCTAAGGCGGCGTATGGCACCTACTGGGATTTCTTGCGACAACAAGAAACACAACGTCAGCAACAAGGCGTGCTTCAGCAGAAGTTGGATCAGCAGCGACAGATCACGGCGCAGCTCGAACGACAAGCCGCAAGTTGGCCGACCTTCGTTCAATGGCAACAGTTGGCACAGCGGCAACCACTGACGACGACGGGATTTACACGGAAAGATGCGACCGAACTGGAACGGCTCACTAGTCGGACAACGGCAATGGCGGCATCCCTTAAGGCAGACCAGAATAAACTCCAACGGTTACAGCAAGGGGCGAAAGTGACGCCGCTATTCACCCAGTATTTGGCAGCAACGACCCAGGTTGACCCGTTATTCGAGCAACTTACGACTGTCAAAGCGGCCAATGAGACTTGTAATCAGTTACGTGCGAATCAGCGGGATTACCAACAACGGGCGACTGCTATCGAGCAACAGTACGCATCAACTGGACAGATGCCACGACCATTTTCATTGGCGACACACCAACAGGTCAAACGATTGCAGAAAAAATTGATGGCAGCTAATCAGAAGCGCCGTCAACTGCAACAGGAGTTGAATCGGCTTAACGAAGACTATCGACAGGCACAGCCAACTCGGCGACAACACAGTAATCCCTTAGCAGATAAGCAACTCGGGTGGTTGGCGGCTGGGTTGGTCATTTTGATTGGCGCCATGTTTCTCCCTGGGACGATCTTTAAGCTGATTGGTGCATTGTGCGGGGTGGCGATCGGCTACTATGGGGTCTTTATCGTCGATGGCGAGACACCGGCGAGTCGCCAACTTCAAGATCTGACTGAAAGTATCCGCGATATTCAAGCTCAGCTCCGTGAGGGCGGTCAGCAAGAAGATGCCTTGACCAATCAATTGGAAGCGGTCGGAGATTCTTACGGCTTGGGTCAGATTCCGGTAGAACAGTGGTCGGCAGCCCAGACGGCTATCGGTGAATGGGAACACCTGACCCAACAGTTACAGCAAACGGCAGAGCAGTTGACGGCTCAGACACAGACCATTAGTGACTTTCAGATTGCGATTGATCAAGCCTTGCCCGAGCTACAACATCAGCCATTAACAAATGTTTTACAACAACTAGCTGGCCTGCAAGTGATGCGTCAAGCTCTTGGATCACAGCAAACGGAGTTAACAACGGTGGCCGATGACCTGCAACGCACGCAACACACCTTGAGACAGACACAGCAGGCAGAAGAGACCTTCCTAAGGACGCGTAATTTGACGACGGTCGATGATTTTTATCGGTACTATCAACAAATTCGTGAGCAAGATAATCAATTGGCCCAGCAACAGGCCTTAGCGAGTCAGTTAGGCGTTACTATGCGAACGGCCTTGCAGCAATACGCGACTCAGGCTGAGTTGATTGGAGTCGTTCAGCAGGCCCAGCACCAGCAACAGGCCTTACAAGGCCAATTGGACACCCTTACGACGAGTTTAGCAACGTTAGCTGGTCAGCTTGACCAACTTACAGCTAGTGGGACACAAGCCGTCTTGCAGCAAAAATTGGCCAATTTGGAAGCCCGGATGACGGCGACTGCGCAGACGTGGTTGGCTAACAATTTGACTCGCCAATGGATCGCGGCGACCTTAGCAGCGGCTTCGGGAGACAGATTACCCCAAATAGTGACACAGGCTAGTGAATTTTATGGCAAATTAACTGAAAACCGGTATACTGAAATTGAATTAACCCCCAATACATTACGGGTTCGATTGGCAACGGGGGAGTGGCGAGAAGTTAGCCAGCTCTCCAGAGGAACGGCAGAACAGTTAGATCTGGCCGTTAAGCTGGCCTTTGCAGTGATTATGAACCAGCGTGTCGGTATGCCCTTAGTGATTGATGATGGACTGGTGAACTTTGATGAGCACCGCCGACAAGCAGCATATGCGCTCTTGGCTGAAATCGGTAAGACGGTTCAGGTGATCTTCTTAACGGCCGATGTCACGGTAAATGCGATTGCGGGAAATTTGATTCGGTTAACTGACTAGGAGGGACTTCAATGGCGGCAACAAAACAGTTAATGGATTACGATGTTGATGAAGCGGTGGACGTTTTTGCGTTGTTAAAATCAGCGGATGTTCGAACCGCAAAGAACGGTAAACAGTATATTGCTTTGGTATTTGAGGACCAGTCCGGTGAAATCTCAGGGAAATACTGGGATGCCTCGGCGGAAGATGTCAAAAACTATGTGGCCGGCCGGGTCATTCATTTACAGGGAAAACGGGAGAATTATCAAACACACCCGCAAATTAAGATTTTTCATTTACGTTTGACGGGTCCGGGCGAACCAGCCGATCCGGATCAATTCATTGAGCGTGCACCAATGTCGCGAACGGAGATGGAGGAGTATATTAACCAAACGATTTTTGAGATTACCCAGCCGACTTGGAACCGTCTTGTCCGTAAGCTACTGGCAGAATTTCAGGACCAGTTCTTTACGTTTCCAGCGGCTAAGAGTAACCATCATGCCTTTCAGGGGGGCTTAGCGTTTCACACAATTTCTATTTTGAAATTAGCCCATTCAGTGGTGGCGCAATATTCGGATTTAAACGCACCATTGTTGTATGCGGGCGCGATTCTACATGACTTGGGGAAGACAATAGAATTGTCCGGACCGAAGTCGACGACCTACACGCTGGCCGGCAACTTAATTGGTCACATTGTGTTGATCGATGGTGAACTGGTCCGGGCTTGTGATCCTCTGAAATTAGATCCACAAGCGGAGGATGTGTTGTTGCTGCGGCACATGATTCTCAGTCATCATGGTCTCTTGGAATACGGATCACCTGTGCGGCCAGCGTTACGTGAGGCCGACGTGTTGCATCAACTGGATGAATTGGATGCTTCAATCATGATGCTGGATACGGTTGTGGGGCATACGGAACCCGGTGAATTCTCAGAACGGGTCTTTGCGATGGACGGACGGCGTTTCTATCGGCCAACAACGGATACGCCACAACCGAAGACGGATTAGTATGTCTAAATAAGAACCTGAAGATTGAAAGGTCTAAAATACCTATTGTGCTGTCGTCACAACGATACTGAGACTTACGGTTATCAGATATGGCTGAAACGGCGCGAACACACCTTGAAGCTTCGAGAATAGCCTAGTCTAAAAGCCTGGTTTTCATTTGGGCCAATGGGAAAATCAGCCTAAGTAGAGCGGACTGATTCCATATCTGCCGAGCTATCGGATTACTTGGATGTCCTAAGGTAACCTGGATTGGGCTTTTAAAAACGTTCGTGGCTTTATAATATTTATATTTAGTGAAGGAGCTGGTGATCAGTTCCTTTTTTATTTTGCGTAACCCGCACAAAAAGGGCACCAACCAAAATGGTCGGTGCCCTTAATCGTAGTCACAAATGACTTAGTTAAGATTACTTAGAAGATGATGAAGCTGATGAGCTGCTTGATGACAAGTAGTCAGAAAGGATGTTCTTCAAGTCGCTATCCTTGATAGAAACGTTACCCTTCTTCAAGACCTTAGCCACAACATTGTGTAAAACAGTGCTGTCGTTCATGTCGTTGTCAAGAACTTGCTTCTTTAATTCAGCCTTGTGTTGGTTCATAGTTCCCTTACCAGGGTTCTTCAACATTAAGATGACGTGGTAACCATATTGCGTCTTAACAGGCGTCGTGGTAAATTCGTCAGTGCTTAACTTGAAGGCAGCCTTCTTGAAGGTTGAATCTAGAGAAGTATCAGTGCTATCGAAGGCACTCAACTTACCACCCTTGTTCTTGGTAGCCGTATCAGTGGAGTACTTCTTAGCCAACTTCGTGAATTCACTAGTCAGATTGCTCTTCTTAGTGCTCTTCAAATCGCTGATGACCGTATTAGCTGTGGACTTCTTGGCAACCAAGATGTGGGCAACAGTAACTTCTGGTTCGTAACTCTTGAATTGCTTCTTAAGTTGCGCATTCGTAACTGTGACGTTGTCCTTAACGGCTTCCTTCAAGAGTAAGTTCGAACGGATTTCCGTCTTCAAACTGGATTGGGTCATACCGCTTTGAGATAAGACACTGCTAAATGATGAACCATATTGCGCCTTGTATTGGTTGAATTGCTTGGTAACAGCGGACTTCTTGACCTTGCTACCGTATTCCTTTTCCAAGACCTTGTTCAAAATCATTTGTTGCAGAACCTGCTTACCAGAGGAAGTACCCTTTAAACTGCTGTAGTAGGCACTTTCAGTGATCTTACCACCGTTAGTTGTGGCAACGGTTTTGCTCCCACAGCCGGCAAGCGTAAAGGTTAATAACACACCGGCAAGGGCAATAAACCATTTCTTCATATTGCTCAACACATCCATTCATCAAAATTGGTGTAAACACCATACTCAGACATCATAACACAAATCTTGCGAAACCTAAAAAGGTCGACAAAGCTTTACAAAAAGTTCAAATTTACGCATCGTCCCAGCGTGACACGGTTTCTTCAATTTTTTCGACACGTGGGGCAATTTTAAACGTAAATTTTTCAATATCCGTTTGAATATCATCGAGGACTGGCATCGCCGCATCGATTGTGGTGGTTAACCGTTGGGTACTTTGCGTTAAATTATCCTTAGCGTCTTTGACGTCATCAAATTTAGCTGCCGTATGCTTGGCTTGCTCGCCCACGTGCCGACTCCAGGTGACGGGATCTTGCTTGGTTAAAGTTAAGTAAGCGGCCAAACCAACGCCAACTGCGAGCGCGCTACCCACTAAGAAACGACCGATTTTCATAAGTTAAGCCTCCAAGTGTGCTTTAATTTGTTCTTGAATTGCAGCGTACTTTGCAGGGGTGTAATTGTCAGAATTGTCTTGGAAAATCATCTTGAAATCATCGTGATCCGTGTAGCGAGGAACCAAATGAAAATGAGAGTGGAAGACGGACTGGTAAGCGACCTTACCGTTGTTATTCACAATGTTCATCCCAGTAATGGTCGGGTCAGCCGCTTGAATGGCACGGGCAATCTTTGGAATTCGAGAGAAAACGGCGGCAGCCAAGTCAGCGTCATAGGCAAAAATATCTTGCACGTGCGTCTTCGGAATTACCAGCGTATGGCCGGGAGTTCCTTGGGAGATATCCAAAAAGGCTTTAACAATGTTGTCTTCGTAGATAGTGTAACTAGGAATTTCTCCTTGTAAAATCTTACAGAAAACACAGTCGTCGGCATAGTGTGGCTCGAGGGTCATTTGATCCATGAAAACTCCTTCTTTCGGTTCGATTTCTTTTCATTATACACCATCAAGGAGACGGCTTGGCAAGCGGTTTAGTTAGCGATAAGGATTGGAGATATTACTTGAATGTTTAGCTAGTGACTAGGTTAGCGTAAATTGGCGTACGTCGGTTGCTAGAAGGGGCGCGGGTGTCTGCTGAAGTTGTGGTTAGATTCAAAGATAGGCCTGCTTTAGTCGTAGCATGATCAATTTGTAACCAAGTCATAGTCTATTCGACTTTTAAGCCAACATGGCAGACAAATTCGTTTACCCAGTGGGCTATGGTATAATAGGACAGTTATCCGTTAGCCACAGTCCAGCCTTAATTGGCGGGGCAGCCACTGGAGTAAGGTGGTCTGCGCTGACGGCATTAAAACTCAAATTTAAAAGAAATGAAGGGATGCATAATGGCTTTAGAAGTCAGCCATGTTGTGGGTGGTTACTCACAAATTCCCGTCTTAAAGGATATTAGTTTTGACGTTCGGGACGGAGAACTAGTCGGATTGATCGGATTGAACGGGGCTGGGAAGTCAACCACCATTAATCACGTCATCGGCCTATTAACGCCACACAAAGGGACAATTACGCTGAATGGGGTCACAATTGACCAAGACAGTCAGGCTTATAAACAGCAGATTGCCTATATTCCGGAAACACCAGTTCTGTATCAAGAGTTAACCTTACGGGAACATTTGGAGATGACCATGATGGCCTATGATTTAGACCAAAAAGTGGCTTGGGAAACGGCCCACAAACTCTTAAAAATTTTCCGTCTCGACAATAAATTGGATTGGTTTCCCGCTAACTTCTCTAAAGGGATGAAACAAAAGGTGATGATCGTCTGTGCTTTCTTGACGCAGGCAAAGTTGTACATCATTGATGAACCTTTCTTAGGATTGGATCCACTGGCCGTCAACGATCTGCTGAACCTGATTGAAGAGCGGAAGAAGACTGGGGCCAGCATCTTGATGTCGACCCACGTGTTGGACACTGCGCAACGGTACTGTGACCGCTTTGTCTTGTTACATGATGGTCAGGTAAAGACTGAGGGGACACTCAGCGAGTTACAAGCCGCTCTTCCGGAAGCGGGGGAATCGCTGAATGATATTTACCTTTCAATGACCAAGGTTGACCGCGCATGACCGGTTTATTTAAGTCACGGCTGCAACGCCATCTCCGGGAAATGGCGAAATATTTGCGGTTAGTTTTTAATGATTTCTTTGTCTTTGCGTTGATGTTTCTCTTGGGAGGCCTGGGATATGGCTACTCAAACGTACTGAAGCAGCTGAAAATGGGACTCTGGTGGGAACCAGTAGTCGTTGTTCTAGTCTTACTGGTGACCCTGCAAGTTGGCCGGTTCGCAACGTTGATCGAAGATGCCGACCGGGTCTTTCTCTTGCCGAAAGAACGTGCCATGCATGCTTACCTAGTGGCAGCACGGCGGTATAGTCAGGGCTTGGCGCAGACAACACAAGTGATCGTTGTCTTTCTCTTAGCGCCATTCTTGCGGGTAGCTTTGGGCTGGTCAGTACCACAGATTGTGGGTTTACTGGTCGTTCAAGTCATCTTAAAGGATACACTGTTACGACTAGACTTAGCGAGTGCCTATCAGGTGACGGGGCAACGGCGGATGAACGAGTGGCCCATTAAATGGTTATTGGGCTTAGTCACACTGGCCGTCGGTGTTTGGTTAACGCCTTACGCCGCCATTGTCTTAGCCATCTTAGCGGATGGTGCCATCGCCGTCTGGTTACAACGTCATTGGCAGAAACAGCAGATTCGGTGGCGCGAGCAAATTAAGATTGAAGACAACCGGATGCTAGGCATTTATCGCTTCTTTAACCTCTTTACCGAGGTGCCCATGGTGGAAGGAACCATTAAGCGGCGCCGTTACCTCGATTGGTTGTTCAAATCGATTAAGGCAACACATCAGCAGACTTACACGTACCTATTTAGTCGTGGCATGGTCCGTGGTACCGATTTCAGTGGGCTAGTTGTCCGGCTAACGGTCATTGGCATGCTGTTGCTCTACTTTGTGCGGGGCGACTGGTTACCCGTATTGCTTGCGGCGTTATTTATCTACCTGATTGGGTTTCAACTCTTACCGTTTTTTCAGCAGTATGATGATGTGGTCTTCACACACATCTATCCGATTGCGCCAGAATTGCGGTTGAGAAGCTTTGAACACCTAGTTACGTTGATTTTAGGGGTTGCGGCTCTGCTGATGTGGGTAATCATTGTTGTCGCTAATCTTAGCTTGGTGACGGCCGGAATTGCCTTGGTGGTTGAACTAGTAGAGGTTTGGTATTTAGCCAGAATCTATACGCCACAGCGCTTAGCGCGAGCAATGAAAAATAAGGCTTGACGTTGCCGCAATTTCCCCATAGAATTAATACTAGCTGACAAATTGAGGAGGGGTGGCACGAATGGCACTGGATATTAGTGATGGCTGGAGCTTATTTCCGCTGGGTGGTAACACAGGCACAGCGTACATGGGCACGAAGGCGTCGCAAAAAGTGTTCTTAAAACAAAACGCGTCACCGTTTCTTGCCGCACTTTCCGTTGAGGGAATCACCCCACGGTTGGTGTGGACGAAACGCTTAGCTACAGGGGACGTGATGACGGCTCAGGAATGGTTGAACGGGCGGACGTTGCATCGCAAAGAGATGCGCGAACAGCGAGTTGCTCGAATTCTTCACCGTGTGCATCACTCAAAACTGCTTCATGAAATGTTATTAAAAGTCGGCGGCCGTTTCACAACGCCCGCCCAGTTGTTAGCTCGCTTGCAACCCGCCTTAGCTGCGGACTTGCGCCAACATCCGCTGATTCAGTCGGCCTTTGCTAGTTTACAAGCTGAGCAGCCTCAACTGCCCGAGACGCACTATGAGGTTTGTCATGGTGATTTAAATCATAAGAACTGGTTGTTGTCTGATCGCCAACGGTTATACTTGGTTGATTGGGATGCCGCGACGTTTGCCGATCCGGCGTTCGACCTTGGCGCACTGCTTTGTGAGTACGTGCCGTTAGAGGAGTGGCAACGTTGGTTACAGGATTACGGTGAACAGGTGAGGCCGGACTTAACTGCCCGAGTCAATTGGTATGCTCGGGTGCATTGCCTGAGCGTAATTGCCGAAAGTTATCACCAACAACGTTTCCAAATCATGAATCAACATTTAATTTTATTAGAAAAGCTGACGAGAGAGTCAGCAACTGATTAGAAACGTCGGCGGGAGCGGGGCAAACCTCGTGCCCGCCGTTGTCGTTTAGCGTTTAAGTACAGTCAAGGAGGAATTTTACGATGCGTGTGCGAAACAAACCGTGGGCGAAGGGCTACATTGAAGACCATGCCGACAAGATGGTCACGGCACCAGAACCACTGAAGGGCAACTGGCAGAGCCGCTTTCCGAGTGAACAGCCGTTGTTTGTAGAAATCGGGACGGGAAAGGGCCAATTTATCGTTGAAATGGCACGTCAACATCCCGACCAAAACTTTATTGGTATTGAAATTCAGATGTCCGTGATTGCAGTCGCTCTAAAAAAAGTCGTTGCCAGTGGCTTAACTAATATTCAAATGGTCCACACGGATGGCGAAGCAGTGAATACCTTCTTTGATGCCGGCGAAGTAGCCGGTCTGTACCTGAATTTTTCTGATCCCTGGCCAAAGAGTCGCCATGCCAAACGGCGATTAACATCGCCCGTCTTTTTAGCCCACTATGCCGATGTTTTACAATCAGAAGGTCAGATTCAATTTAAGACCGATAATCGCGGTCTCTTCGAATATTCTTTGGAAAGTCTCAACAACTTCGGGTTGGTCTTTGATGGCGTCTGGTTGGACCTACATGCCGCAACCGATGGCGTGGAAGACATTGAGACTGAATACGAACAAAAATTCTCAGCAAAAGGACCAATCTACCAAGTGATTGCGCACTTTCCCAAGGCTGCTGAATAATTAAATGTGCTTTGATAGGACCGCAATTGCCGAATTTAGGTCGTTGCGGTTCTTTTTGCCGTACAATTAATTTTATTCTGAATATAAAAAGTAGTTCACGAACCTTTACGGAGTTAGTCAGTGTAAAGGGGATGGAAGCCATGCTGATTGCGCTAGAAAACCAGAAACTAGTTGATGCTGAAGATGCAGCTCGTCGCCATGACTATTTATGTCCAGCCTGTCAGCAGGCAGTCGTTTTACATCATGGGACTCGGGTGCAACCTTATTTTGCGCACAAGAGCTTGGGGGACTGCGCGGTTGCCTCCGAAGGGGAAACGCAGCAGCATGTTTTAGGAAAACGACAATTGGCGAAATTTTTTAGCGATTGGGGAGTTGTAACACTTGAAAAAGTTCTGCCGGAGATTCAGCAACGTGCTGACTGTTGGATCAATCGTGCCCATCCTGTTGCTGTGGAGTTTCAGTGTAGTCCGATCAGTACCGAACAGGTTGCACAGCGAACTGCGGGGTATCGCCGATTGGGTAGCTATCCCTGTTGGCTATTGGGTGAACGTTTTGGTCGCCAGAAGATTGGTTGGTCTTTGATCGACCGTTTTGCCAGTCCCTTACGTGGTTGGGGACTTTGCTTACTCTTTTGGGATGTGGGTCGCCAGCAGGTTCGGGTAGTCCATCACCTCTATCAGGACGCCACGGGTACCTATAGTTATTGGCAAAGTTGGGTGGCGAACCTGACTGAGTTAGAGGCGGGCAACCAGCGTCAACTATGGGTACCACCAATCAATGTCCGGCAATTTCGCCGTGACCTAGACCAAAGGTTGTTACGCGCAGCTCCCGCCTTACGCCCGCTACAAGAAATCCTATATCTTCAGGGTCATCATCTTGCAGGTTTTCCAGCAGTTTTCGTGACACAACACGTGACGTTACCGATATTTGGACAGGGACTCCTCGTGTGGCGGGCAGTCGTGGGTGCCTGGGTCTTTTCCTTGCGTGGTGAGGTGTTGACGCCGGAAACGTTAAGACGATTAGCTGAAGAGGGGCTCAGATTGATTGGGGGCCATTTACAAGCCGGTCGCTTTGACGGAACGGCTGGGCTGGTGCGTGCACAGCGGGATTTTATGGTAGATTTGGATGCGGCAGGAGCCGTTAGCAGGGTCAAAACTGGTTGGCAAATTAACGTAGAACCCCAGTGGGCCGCCGATTATACAGCATGGTTAGAGAATGATGAGAAAAAGTTGGGCTAAATGGCCAAATAATGAGATGAAAGTGGTAGACTATTATTATGCAAAATTAAGGAGGACGAAAATATGAAGCAAATTCCAGTACGTTCAGCGGTCCCAACCGAGTTAACCTGGGACCTGACGCCAATCTTTCCTGACGACGCAGCCTTTAAGGCCGCCGTTAGTGATATTCAACAGGCAGCTAAGCAGGCTGCCGAGCTAAAAGGGCAATTGACTAAGAGTGGTCAGGCACTCTATAAGGTCACAACTACGGTTTTTGATTTGAACCGTCAGTTAGAACGGGCATATGTGTATGCTTCTCTGAAGAATGATCAGGATACTGGCGATGCAAATGCTCAAGCACTTTCCGGGCAAGCAGATAATTTGATTGCGACGGTCTCATCAGCAACTTCCTGGTTCGAACCCGAGGTGTTAGGACTACCAGCAGCGGACCTGCAAGCCTTGATTGCAGCAGAGCCAAAGTTAGCAGCATATCAACACTATTTTGATGTTTTGGGTCAGCAACGTGACCATACCTTATCTGCTGCCGAAGAAAAGTTGCTGGCTGGTGCTAGTGACATTTTTGCGGCATCATCGAAGACTTACAGTGTCTTAAGCGATGCCGATTTGAAATTTCCGGTTGTTCAAGACGAAGACGGTAATGATGTTCAACTGTCAGAAGGTCTTTATGGGGTCTTGTTGCAGTCGACGACGCCTGGTGTCCGTAAGCAGGCTTTTGAGGCACTTTATAGTGTCTATCAGCAGTTCCGTCATACGTTTGCTTCAACGCTGTCTAGTGAAGTCAAAACGCATAATTTTGGTGCTGAGGTTCGGCACTATGGTAGTGCTCGCGAGGCAGCTATGAGCGCGAACAATGTTCCTGCCGTCGTTTATGACACCCTAGTCAAGTCGGTCAATGCTCATTTGGATTCTTTACACCGTTACGTTGGCTTGCGTAAGGAAATTTTAGGATTAAAGGATCTGCATTTCTATGACCTCTACACGCCGATCACTGGGGAGCCTAGCTTGAGCTACACTTACGAAGAGGCCCAACAAGAAGCTTTGAAGGCGTTAGCAGTTTTGGGGCCAGATTACGTCGCCAATGTGCAGAAGATGTTCGACAGCCGGGCTATTGATGTCGTTGAAAACAAGGGGAAACGAACTGGTGCCTATTCCGGTGGAATGTATGACACGAAGCCGTATATCTTACTGAACTGGCAAGATAGCTTGGAAAGTCTGTTCACGTTGGTTCACGAAATGGGTCACAGCATGCACAGTCACTATACCCGGACAAATCAACCCTATCAGTATGGTGACTACTCGATCTTTGTGGCCGAAATTGCGTCCACGACGAACGAAAATCTCTTGACGGACTACCTGTTGAAGACACAAACTGATCCGCAAGTTCGCGCTTACGTCTTGAACCATTACCTGGATGGATTCAAGGGGACGGTCTACCGGCAAACCCAATTTGCTGAATTCGAAGATTACATTCATCAACAGGCTGCGGCCGGTGAAACGTTGACGGCCGACTTTATGAGTCAGTTTTATGGTGAGTTGAACGCGCGTTACTACGGCGACAATTTAGCCAAGGATCCCCAGATTGCTGACGAGTGGACACGAATCCCACATTTTTACTATAACTACTACGTTTACCAATATGCGACGGGATTCGCAGCCGCTACGACGCTCTCACAGCGAATCCTGAGTGGGGATGTTGCCAAGCGTGATGCTTATTTGACCTACTTGAAGTCGGGGAGCTCAGCATTACCATTGGATGTGATGCGTAAGGCTGGTGTTGACATGACTCAACCAGATTACTTGGAAACGGCTTTTACCACGTTTGACAAGCGGTTGGCTGAATTCAATGACTTAGCGCACCAACTGAAGAAGTAAAGGTTGAAGGCCAAAATGTTTACGCCGCTTTTGCGACCATAGGAATTGTCACCGCTAAATTAGTGGACTTCGGTGGTCAGGGCTTGGAAAACGTTTCCAGCTAAAGAATGGGCTTTCAGGTCGTCCCACGATGTAATTCGGTAAGGCGATGACTGGACGACGTTGCCCAATTCTAGACTCAGTAGTGGTGTGACAACAGTTATAATGAGTGTTCTGGAGCCTTCATTTTTCAGATTAAAGGCATAAAGCAAGAATGACCACGCTATCCATGAGAGGTAGCGTGGTCATTTTGTATAAATATTTTTTAAAAAGATTGCCAGTCACGTTGCCACAATAAGCCCATGGTCTTTTCTCCCGTGTGAACACTGATGGCGGGGCCTAACTGGCTTTGAGAGATGCGAACTTCGGGATAGTTTTCCGTTAACTCGGCAGTCCACTCGTCGGCCAGATCGGTATTATTGGCATTGATGACGGTCGCGTGCAGGGGATAGTCAGTGATTTTTAACGATTCCTCTAGGCGATCAGTCATGTAGCGGAAGGCCTTCTTCATGGTTCGTTCTTTGCCGATTGCAATGATCTGACCCGCATCGTTAAACGTTAGGAGTGGCTTGATGTTGAGCAGATTACCAATAATTGCTGAGCGATTGCTGAGGCGTCCCGTTCTGGCGAGATGGCTCAGATTGTCGACCGCGAAGTAGACCTGCATGGTACTCCGCAGATTTTCCAGTTCTGGGACGACATCAGCAGCCCTATCACCATTCGCGACCATCTGACCAGCGAGGAGACAAAGGTTAGCTTCTCCAGCGCTAGCAACCAGTGAGTCTACTGGATAAATGTGAGCTTTGGTATAGGTTTTGCAGAACATCTTAAGGTTGCTCATGAAAGAGGTGATTCCACTGGACAGATGAATGGAAATGATTTCGTCAAATCCTTGAGCAGCTAGCTTGTCATAGGCTTCTTCAATCTGACCTAAGGAGACTTGTGCTGTCGTGGGTAGCTCATTATCTGTATTCAAATAGTCGTAGAAGGTCTGCAGGCTCAACTTGGATTCCGGATACTGATGGTCGCCTAGAATAACCGTAATCGGTAAAACGACGATGTGATATTGCGCAACCTGAGCGGGTGTCAGGTAAGAAGCAGTGTCCGTAACGATGGCAGTTGGCATAATTTATCCCCTTGATCTCAAAAAATAGTTGGGTCAATCATACCATATTGCTAGCAGATTTGATATTAGGGAGGTCAACAAATTAACGCGCCAAAAAATCTGGTTCTACAATATCTGTTGTTGGTAATAGATTTTTATCTATTAATGATGACAGATTTTTTGTTTATCATTAGAATAA
>NZ_RHNX01000069.1 GCF_003946335.1 Levilactobacillus fujinensis | reverse complement strand
GTAGTAATGAACGCTTTAATCGGAATTTACGTTATTTTTATCCTAAAGGGACTCGTTTTGAGCACATTAGTGCTCACGATTTAACGACGACGTTACTCCAAATTAACCAGCGACCGCTTAAAATACTCGACTGGCAAACACCGTATCAGGTTATGCTGACAAATTTGTCCAAAAATTCGGATTAAATTTGCAATCTACCAAACCAACAGTTAAAATTGATACAACATTGAAAGAATCAGAATTGAAATTAGTTTCTTTAGTGCCAAAGTTTGACGTAGGAGCATGTTTGATTATTATTTCAAGATAGGTGCTAATAAAATGTAGTTATAAATGTTTTTTGATTAGAAGCTGTTTAGTATCTTTGATTTTGACCCAATAATTTGATAAACTACTGTCAAAAAAGTTGGTGATCATATGCAACATTTTAGTCATCATTACCAAAGCGATATTTCTCGGCAACAATTCGATTTGATCCGTCAGGATCTGGAAGCTTCAAGAAAACGAACTCACCCAAAACACATTGATCCTTATGATATCTTCTGTGCCATGCTCTATGTCCTTAAAAATGGCTGTACTTGGCGTGATTTGCCGGCTGATTATCCAAAGTGGTCCACCGTTTACTACTATTGGATGAGTTGGTCAAAAGCCCCCACCCCTGATAAACCAGCTTTATTAACTCAGGTTTTAAAAAAATTGTCGCTGATCGACGATTAAGGCAAGGGCGGTCAGCCCGAACTTCGTTCGTCATTTTAGATGCCCAAAGCATTAAGAACACCGCTACCGCTGAAAATAAGGGTTACGATGGTGGCAAGAAAATTTCCGGCATTAAGCGCCATTTAGCCGTCGACATCAATGGATTCCCGCAAGCTATCCATATTACCCGGGCTAACATCACTGATCGTGACGGGGCGATTGCACTCGTCACCCTTAATTTAGAGCAGTTTAAATTGGTTCGAACCATGATGGTTGATAGTGGTTATACCAGCCAAAATTTTGCCAATGAGATTAGCAGTTTAACCTCAGCCAAGGTAATCGTCGTTAAAAGAAATGAGTTACACCAATTTTCGGTTATCCCCCAACGGTGGCTCATTGAACGTTCATTTAGTTGGTTGGGAAATTATCATCGTTTATGGCGTAACTGTGAGCGTAAGCTCAACACTAGTCTCATGATGGTTTCGTTAGCTTTTATCAGGTTACTTCTCAAAAGATACTAAACAGCTTCTTATATAATAAAAATACAACTTTTTCTGTTAAGGAGTAAGCGTAATTGAAAATATCAGTAATAACGTCTGTATTTGACGAAAGTATAGACGTCATAAAACTATGTATTGATTCTATTTTAAATCAATCTATAAAAAATTTTGAATATATCATAGTAGACGATAATCCTAATTCTCTAAAATTATATAATTTTTTAAAGAGGGAGGAAAATAAAGATACTAGAATTAAGATACTTAGAAATGATACTAATTTAGGATTGGTTAAGTCATTAAATAGGGGTCTTAATTATTCCACTGGTGATTATATAGCACGTTTAGATGCAGATGATATTTCTAAAAAATCTAGATTAGAGAATCAATTAGAGTTTCTAAAAAAGAATAATTTGGACTTTGTATGTTCAAATGCAAAAATTATAGATGAAAATGGGAGGACTATTCATACCAGAGCACTTGGAAATAGGAAAATAGTATCTCAAAAAATAATTAAATTTTTCTTTCATAGAGCTAATTTTTCAGTTCATTCTAGTTGGTTTGTTAAGAAGAAAGTTTTCCAATCTTTACATAACTATAGAAACATTGATTATGCAGAAGATTATGATTTTATTTTAAGGGCACTACAAAGAAAAATTAGAATTGGATATCAGCCTAAAATTATGGTATCTAAAAGGATTAGAAAAGATAGTATTACTAAAAAAAACGCTTATAGGCAATACGTAACCGCTACGTTATTATCTAAAAATGTGCCTCCTAGAATCATAAAAAATGAAGTTCATATTTTGAATGATTCTATAATAAATAAGGTCAATAAACTTTATAGCCTGTCTGATACTTTTAACAAAAAAAAATCATTATTCATTCTTTTAAAATTGATTATATATATTCTATCTTCAAAAAAATTAACAATATATGCTATTTGGATTTTAAATGGGAAAATTATACGAAAAATTACTTAAATAAATTCTAATTTGGATTAAGTAATTTTCAAACAAACACAATTCAGTTATTACACTTTTTACCATCACAAGCAACAAATTATACGATGTAGGTTACACTTTTAAAGGTTATTTACGAGAAAGCTCTCTTATTAATTGAAGGGAGCTTTTGTTTTAATAAAAGTATCATTAAAGTGTACCCTAAATGGACAAAAAGCAGTATAATCAACTTATGAAGAAAAGCTTAGGTTCTGCTTGGGATAACAAGCAGTTCTTTGTTTTTGTCAAACTGTCTAATTAGAGTGTCTAAACAGAATGCAGTAGGGTGGAGGAGACTGATCCTCTGAAAGGAGAGTTATTGATGAAAGTTGGTTATGCGCGAGTTAGCTCAACTGATCAAAATTTGGCCCGCCAAATTAAAGCCTTGAAAGTGGCTAGATGTGAGAAAATCTTTGAAGAAAAACAATCGGGCAAATCGACCCAAAACCGACCAGAATTACAGGCGGCGATTGCTTATGTGCGGCAAGGAGATACATTAGTAGTGGCCTCATTAGATCGGCTTAGTCGAAACTATGACGACGCCAGTGATATAATCAAGCAGATCAGAGATAAACAGGTTAGAATGGAAGTCTTAGATGCCCCATTTCTTTCAATGCAGACTGGGGATTCAGATATGGACAAATTTATGTTTGATATGCTAACCAAGCTGTTAGCTTATATGGCGCAAACTGAGCGAAAAAAGATTCGGGAACGTCAGCGGCAAGGAATTGAGATTGCCAAAGCCAATGGGAAATATCGAGGGACTCGGCCCGCTTACGCCGCAGACGCACCTAACCCACAAAAACGGTTTATCTACCATCGTATCGTTGATCAATTAAGAAACAAAGCAACCGGTGCCCCAATTAGCTATCGAGCGATTGCGGCTGAAACCGGTGTATCGGTGCAGACTGTCATTAATATCAAGAATCGGATGAATTAGATGTTATCTGAGAAGAAAACTTTTAGCTTGCGAGATTAGTTAAGAGGGGGAAATAAGATGATTGATATTAATTATGGTAACTATACGCTTTTTCAATACCTAATCATTGCATTTACTTTGTTTCCAATTGAAATAATTCATTCATGGTTAATTGTAATGATTTATTTCCTGAATTGTCAAATCAAATGCAACACTTACAACCTATTCTATGAATCTGGTCTAGCTTAATCAAAACATGAAAGAATTTCAGAAGCACAACGGTAGCCCAAGGATTTTCGAGGACGCTGGTTGAGGGTATCCTGAATACTTTGAACACCAACGAGGGTGAGACTGCGCAGTGATTGCCCTTTGGGCAGAAACTCCCGAATCAATTGGTTTTGATTCTCGTTGGATCCACGTTCCCAGGGGGAATACGGGTGAGCAAAGTAAACTTGCGTTTCCTTTACTTGGTTAAGTTCAGAGAACTCGGAACCGTTATCAAAAGTAATGGACTTGAAGTGTTCAGCACCATAGTCGTTGACGATTCCTTGAAGCGCTGCACGACAAGTAGCAGCGTGATAATTGTCGATCTTAACGATGATTTCATAGCGACTAACTCGTTCCGTTAACGTCATGATAGCTGGCTCGCTAGCAACTCGCTTACCCTTAACGAGGTCACCCTCCCAGTGACCCAATTCAGAACGTTTTTCAGCACCCGCGGGACGCTCTTCGATTGATTGACCAAGAACCCGTTTATTCATTCGTTTATGGCCTTTCCCGGGACGCTTAATGCGGCGTCGAAGCTTCAGTGGTAGATCAGTATTAGTTAGTGCAAGCTGTCCGTCATCGATATAACGGTAAACCGTAGGGGTCGAGGGACAAGGTAATTGCGGATAGTGCGCACCAAACCAATGAACAAAGCTATCAACACTGTGAATGCGCGGCTTCCGTTTAAGTTCTTTGACCAGTTGGTCAAAGAATTCAGGCGCTCTTTCCAGGAAGCCAATGTGGCGACAACTGGTACGGTGTTTTTCACGAACTGCTTGGCCAGTTTCCGCAAAGTACGTGGTAAAGGAACGATGATTCGAGCGGTAGCGTCAAGAATCTTGTGTAAATGAAATGCCTTCGTACATATAATATGTATCTAACTTAAATAAATGATGCTTC
>NZ_RHNX01000068.1 GCF_003946335.1 Levilactobacillus fujinensis | reverse complement strand
GTATCAAACCCAAAATATTTATTTGCGAAGTCAATTCGCTTTAAAAAATGTAACAACAATCGATGAGCTATTCAAGCACATCATCTATAA
Organism: Levilactobacillus fujinensis; assembly: GCF_003946335.1. Classification (GTDB taxonomy): domain Bacteria; phylum Bacillota; class Bacilli; order Lactobacillales; family Lactobacillaceae; genus Levilactobacillus; species Levilactobacillus fujinensis. The sequence continues at coordinate 4,732 of NZ_RHNX01000068.1, read as the reverse complement.
GATGAGAGTTTGATCCTGGCTCAGGACGAACGCTGGCGGCATGCCTAATACATGCAAGTCGAACGAGCTTCCGTTGATTGAGGTGCTTGCACTGATTTCAACACCGAAGCGAGTGGCGAACTGGTGAGTAACACGTGGGAAATCTGCCCAGAAGCAGGGGATAACACTTGGAAACAGGTGCTAATACCGCATAACAACAAGAACCGCATGGTTCTTGTTTGAAAGGTGGCTTCGGCTATCACTTCTGGATGATCCCGCGGCGTATTAGTTAGTTGGTGAGGTAAAGGCCCACCAAGACAATGATACGTAGCCGACCTGAGAGGGTAATCGGCCACATTGGGACTGAGACACGGCCCAAACTCCTACGGGAGGCAGCAGTAGGGAATCTTCCACAATGGACGAAAGTCTGATGGAGCAATGCCGCGTGAGTGAAGAAGGGTTTCGGCTCGTAAAACTCTGTTGTTAAAGAAGAACACTCTTGAGAGTAACTGTTCAGGAGTTGACGGTATTTAACCAGAAAGCCACGGCTAACTACGTGCCAGCAGCCGCGGTAATACGTAGGTGGCAAGCGTTGTCCGGATTTATTGGGCGTAAAGCGAGCGCAGGCGGTTTTTTAAGTCTGATGTGAAAGCCTTCGGCTTAACCGGAGAAGTGCATCGGAAACTGGGAAACTTGAGTGCAGAAGAGGACAGTGGAACTCCATGTGTAGCGGTGGAATGCGTAGATATATGGAAGAACACCAGTGGCGAAGGCGGCTGTCTAGTCTGTAACTGACGCTGAGGCTCGAAAGCATGGGTAGCGAACAGGATTAGATACCCTGGTAGTCCATGCCGTAAACGATGAGTGCTAGGTGTTGGAGGGTTTCCGCCCTTCAGTGCCGCAGCTAACGCATTAAGCACTCCGCCTGGGGAGTACGACCGCAAGGTTGAAACTCAAAGGAATTGACGGGGGCCCGCACAAGCGGTGGAGCATGTGGTTTAATTCGAAGCTACGCGAAGAACCTTACCAGGTCTTGACATACTATGCAAACCTAAGAGATTAGGCGTTCCCTTCGGGGACATGGATACAGGTGGTGCATGGTTGTCGTCAGCTCGTGTCGTGAGATGTTGGGTTAAGTCCCGCAACGAGCGCAACCCTTATTATCAGTTGCCAGCATTAAGTTGGGCACTCTGGTGAGACTGCCGGTGACAAACCGGAGGAAGGTGGGGATGACGTCAAATCATCATGCCCCTTATGACCTGGGCTACACACGTGCTACAATGGACGGTACAACGAGTCGCGAAGTCGTGAGGCTAAGCTAATCTCTTAAAGCCGTTCTCAGTTCGGATTGTAGGCTGCAACTCGCCTACATGAAGTTGGAATCGCTAGTAATCGCGGATCAGCATGCCGCGGTGAATACGTTCCCGGGCCTTGTACACACCGCCCGTCACACCATGAGAGTTTGTAACACCCAAAGCCGGTGAGATAACCTTCGGGAGTCAGCCGTCTAAGGTGGGACAGATGATTAGGGTGAAGTCGTAACAAGGTAGCCGTAGGAGAACCTGCGGCTGGATCACCTCCTTTCTAAGGAATATACGGAGGCTACACATACTTTGTCGAAACAATGGTCAGTTTTGAGGGGCTTACCTCTCAAACTTGTTCTTTGAAAACTAGATATTATCAATTATTTTCTTATTAATTATTTTTATTAAAGATAATTAAACCGAGAACACCGCGTATTTTGAGTTTTTTAATTAGTTTATAAATATCGCTAATACTCAATTAATCAACGATTACGACGTAATCGTTAGGTTAAGTTATGAAGGGCGCATGGTGGATGCCTTGGTACTAGGAGCCGATGAAGGACGGGACTAACACCGATATGCTTCGGGGAGCTGTACGTAAGCTTTGATCCGGAGATTTCCGAATGGGGAAACCCAGCTATCTTAATCGATAGTTACAACTTAGGGAATACATACTTAAGTTGAGGCAGACGTGGGGAACTGAAACATCTAAGTACCCACAGGAAGAGAAAGAAAAATCGATTCCCTAAGTAGCGGCGAGCGAACGGGGAAGAGCCCAAACCAACGAGCTTGCTCGTTGGGGTTGTAGGACTGAACATTTGAGTTACCAAAGTCAATGATAATCGAAGTGTCTGGGAAGGCACGGCATAGCGGGTGATACCCCCGTAGATGAAATCGTTGACCCTCAGTTCAGGATCCTGAGTACGGCCACACACGTGAAACGTGGTCGGAATCCGGGAGGACCATCTCCCAAGGCTAAATACTCCCTAGTGACCGATAGTGAACCAGTACCGTGAGGGAAAGGTGAAAAGCACCGCGGAAGCGGAGTGAAATAGTTCCTGAAACCATGTGCCTACAATTAGTTAGAGCCCGTTAATGGGTGATAGCGTGCCTTTTGTAGAATGAACCGGCGAGTTACGTTAATTTGCAAGGTTAAGGTGTAAAGACCGGAGCCGTAGCGAAAGCGAGTCTGAAACGGGCGTTTCAGTAAGTTGATGTAGACCCGAAACCAGGTGACCTATCCATGTCCAGGTTGAAGGTGCGGTAAAACGCACTGGAGGACCGAACCCGTGTATGTTGAAAAATGCTGGGATGAGGTGTGGATAGCGGTGAAATTCCAAACGAACTTGGAGATAGCTGGTTCTCTCCGAAATAGCTTTAGGGTTAGCCTCGGAGTAAAGAATCGTGGAGGTAGAGCCACTGTTTGGACTAGGGGCCCGTCATGGGTTACTGAATTCAGATAAACTCCGAATGCCACTGATTTATATCCGGGAGTCAGACGACGAGTGATAAGATCCGCCGTCGAAAGGGGAACAGCCCAGACCATCAATTAAGGTCCCTAAATACATGCTGAGTGGAAAAGGATGTGGAGTTGCATAGACAGCTAGGATGTTGGCTCAGAAGCAGCCACCATTTAAAGAGTGCGTAATAGCTCACTAGCCGAGTGATCCTGCGCCGAAAATTTACCGGGGCTAAGCATGTTACCGAAATTATGGATGCGACCAATAGGTCGCGTGATAGGAGAGCGTTCTAAGGGCAATGAAGCCAGATCGTAAGGACTGGTGGAGCGCTTAGAAGTGAGAATGCCGGTATGAGTAGCGAAAGATCAGTGAGAATCTGATCCACCGAATGACTAAGGTTTCCTGGGGAAGGCTCGTCCTCCCAGGGTTAGTCGGGACCTAAGCCGAGGCTGAGAAGCGTAGGCGATGGATAACAGGTTGATATTCCTGTACTAGTTAATCATGTTTGAACGATGGAGGGACGCAGTAGGCTACGGTATGCGCACGATTGGAAATGTGCGTTCAAGCGTCAAGTCTGGTGATGAGTCAAATGCTTATCGCTAAGGACAAGGCGTTACGAGGACCGAATTTTAGTAGGGAAGTGCCAGACGTCACACTGCCGAGAAAAGCTTCTAGTTAGTGATTAATTACCCGTACCGCAAACCGACACAGGTAGTCGAGGAGAGTATCCTAAGGTGAGCGAGTGAACTCTTGTTAAGGAACTCGGCAAAATGACCCCGTAACTTCGGGAGAAGGGGTGCTACACGCAAGTGTAGCCGCAGTGAAAAGGCCCAGGCGACTGTTTATCAAAAACACAGGTTTCTGCAAAATCGTAAGATGACGTATAGGGGCTGACGCCTGCCCGGTGCTGGAAGGTTAAGTGGATGAGTTAGCTTCGGCGAAGCCCAGAAATGAAGCCCCAGTAAACGGCGGCCGTAACTATAACGGTCCTAAGGTAGCGAAATTCCTTGTCGGGTAAGTTCCGACCCGCACGAAAGGCGTAACGATCTGGGCACTGTCTCAACAAGAGACTCGGTGAAATTATATTACCTGTGAAGATGCAGGTTACCCGCGACAGGACGGAAAGACCCCATGGAGCTTTACTGTAGCTTGATATTGGGTGTTGACACAGCTTGTACAGGATAGGTCGGAGCCGTAGAACTCGGAACGCTAGTTTCGAGTGAGGCGCTGGTGGGATACGACCCTCGCTGTGTGAACACTCTAACCCGCACCACTAATCGTGGTGGGAGACAGTGTCAGGTAGGCAGTTTGACTGGGGCGGTCGCCTCCTAAAAAGTAACGGAGGCGCCCAAAGGTTCTCTCAGAATGGTTGGAAATCATTCATCGAGTGTAAAGGCAGAAGAGAGCTTGACTGCGAGACAGACAGGTCGAGCAGGGACGAAAGTCGGGCTTAGTGATCCGGTGGTACCGTATGGAAGGGCCATCGCTCAACGGATAAAAGCTACCCTGGGGATAACAGGCTTATCTCCCCCAAGAGTCCACATCGACGGGGAGGTTTGGCACCTCGATGTCGGCTCATCGCATCCTGGGGCTGTAGTCGGTCCCAAGGGTTGGGCTGTTCGCCCATTAAAGCGGTACGCGAGCTGGGTTCAGAACGTCGTGAGACAGTTCGGTCCCTATCCGTCGCGGGCGTAGGAAATTTGAGAGGAGCTGTCCTTAGTACGAGAGGACCGGGATGGACATACCGCTGGTGTACCAGTTGTGCCGCCAGGCGCATCGCTGGGTAGCTATGTATGGATGAGATAAACGCTGAAAGCATCTAAGTGTGAAACTCGCCTCGAGATGAGATTTCCCATTCCTATATGGAAGTAAGACCCCTGAAAGATGATCAGGTAGATAGGCTGGAAGTAGCAGCGCCGTGAGGCGTGGAGCGGACCAGTACTAATCGGTCGAGGACTTAACCAAGTTGTAAAACGTGGTGTTCTCAAA
>NZ_RHNX01000067.1 GCF_003946335.1 Levilactobacillus fujinensis | reverse complement strand
TATACCGGGAAAGGCGGTTCATTTCACCATATGGTTACGAGGGCAGAGCGAAGCGACACCCTCAGAGAGTTTTTTGTGTCTCCGAATTTACATTGTTGTAATGTGGGACAAAAGGCGATTAACTCCGCTTGAAGCGGATAACTGAAGGTTGACAGCCAAAATGTTTGCGTTACTACTTGCGACAGTAGGGATTATCACGGCTAAATTAGTGAAAACAGCCGCACTCCGGCCGTCAGGGATTCTGCTTGCTGTGGGGAACGCTTCCAGCCAAAAGACGGGCTTCCAGCTCGCCTGAAAGCCGTCAAGATCAGGCGTCTCCCAGGTCGTCCCACGATGTAAGCCGGAAAAGACGCCGACTAACATCGTCGATACGGCTAGCTACATCCCTGGCTGCCTCCGACTCTGATTGTGCACGTCAATTTTAATCCCTGAATCCCAAGTGGTCGCTAAAGTTTAAGCATAATTCAATAGCGCTTCAAACGGCATGAGCCATGTTGTCTCAAACCAACTACGTCAGCCGAGAGGTCGGCAAATATGGGCTCAGGCGCGTCGTTCTACTTAGTCGGCAGGTGGGCTTCCTGCTGGCTTAGTAGAAAACCAAGCTTGGAGACTCGGCCTTTTCGAGGCTTCAAGTTGTGTTCGCACCGATCCAGCCCATATCTGCTGGCCGGTAAGGCGATAGTTGGACAACGTTGCCTAATTTTAGACCCAGTATCGTTGTGACAACGATCATAACGTGTGTTTCGAAACTTTCAACCTCGTAGCTGATAACCAAATGATCCAAACCCAAAATTGCTCGGTTATCAGTTTTAATATTCGCCAGCTAATCACCTTTTGCGCCACTCTCTTTGTTCCATCATCATTCAGTTCAGACGGGGAGTATTCTAACGATTGACAGCCATTAGTGGGCAGTGTTATTCTACAGCCAACAAAAATATCGGAGGGTTGCTGGATGTCAGTTGTTCAATAGGTGTTACGTAGGAAGCTGAAAAGTGGGCAATTGCCTGCTAGTTTTAGTGTACCCGCAACCGCTTGAATGAAAAATGACATCTGCACCCGTAACGAGGGTTGTTTCAGGGGTGCGGTCTCGACTGCGCTTTTTTTGTGGAGTGTGACAACGATCATAAGTGGAGTTTTGGAATTGCCGACCTGTTGCTTAGACTATTTGCTACTCAGCTTTGAGTGAGTCATTGGCCTTTTAACACACACATCAACAAGTGAAGCTTGAAACAACCAATAACGTTATCACAGTTGTCACAGTCATTTCTTGTTATTAGCCTTTCGGGGACCACCGTTTGCGAAAGGAATGATTGAAATTGAAAATTGATTTAAACCAATACGGCCTCACTGACCAATTGAAACGGTTCGCCGCAGGGGTTCCGGACTTTACTCTGGCCCGTGTGACCGAACAGCACCGCGAGACCTATCAAGTCATTAGTGTCACTGGATTTTTACCCGCAGAAATAGCTGGTAAATTGCGCCACGATTTAACGGTGACAACTGATTTTCCGGCGGTCGGCGATTGGGTGCTGATCACGGTAGCGCCTGACCACCAGTTAGCTTTGATTCAACAAGTCTTACCCCGGCAAAGCGTTCTTGAGCGGGCAGCCGTGAGCAAGACCGGCGCTGGTCAGATTATTGCGGCCAATGTGGATACCATCTTCATTTGTATGTCACTCAATGCTAATTTCAACGTCCATCGAGTCGAACGTTATCTGACTATGGCGTGGGACAGCGGGGCGGTGCCGGTTGTGGTGCTGACCAAGGCGGACTTGTGTACTGATGTGCCTGCTAAGCTAGAGGCACTAGCCGATGTGACGCTAGGTGTGGACGTGGTGGCCTGTTCCGCGCGGACTGGTGCAGGTGTTGCGTCACTTAAAACTTACGTGACCGGCAATCGGACCGTTTCTTTCATTGGTTCATCCGGTGTTGGCAAATCAACGTTGATCAATGATTTGCTGGGCAGCGATGTGCTGATCACAAAAGAGATTCGTGCAGATGACGATAAAGGTCGGCATACGACCACGTCGCGCGAACTTTTGCGGCTTCCGACCGGAGGCGTGGTGATCGACACCCCTGGAATGCGTGAACTACAGGTTCAAGGCGGTGATTTGACCAAGGCATTTGCCGATATTACGACGTTAGCCAGTCAGTGTAAATTTAGAAACTGCACACACCAAACGGAACCGGGGTGTGCCGTCCAAGCAGCTATTGCAATGGGAAAATTAGATACAAGGCGCTTGGAGAGCTACCGCAAACTCCAGCTCGAACTCAGCTACAGCGATATGAGCGCTCGCGAACGAGAGAACGCCAAGATTCAACGCTTCTTTGGTAGTAAGAAAGAAATGAAACGAACTATGGATCACGTCCAAAAGATTCGGCGGCGATAGTTAGGGGGTTGATGAGAACAACTTCCGATAGGGAACACTGATTAAACGGGTAAATTAACTAGTCGTCCAGTTTCAGTTCATCGTCTATGAGCTGAAACTGGACGATTATTGTTTTTAGGGAGGTGTCTAAGTGCGATCAGCAGATCCAATTGCTAGTTTAGACGAGTGCTGGTACATATTGTGGTCGGAATTCATCGGGGATAGAGAAGACGAGTGTTCTGCCAAGGTTGAGGCGTTCTCCTAGCAGGCAGAATTCAGTGCGACAAAGTTTAGTAAGCCATGAACCTATGGCGCCAACACCTTAGCGAGTCATGGTCGAAATAGTTTGTCAAATTCCTTGATTTTTAAAAGGAAAAACCATATATTAGATATTGTGATTAGCACTTATGTTAGTCAAGTGCTAACAGTGCTAAAAAGAAAGTTTATTGGAGGGATTCAAGTGTTAAAACCATTAGGAGACCGCGTCATTTTAGATCAACCAGAAGAAGAAGAAACCACGGTTGGCGGCATTGTTTTAGCAAGTAATGCCCAAGAAAAGCCTTCAACGGCCAATGTCGTTGCAGTTAGCGATGGTCGTGTGTTAGACAATGGCGACAAGGTAGCCCCAACTGTTAAGGTTGGCGACAAGGTATTATTTGATAAGTATGCTGGTACTGAAGTTAAGTACGATGGTAAGACGTATCTTGTTTTACACGAAAAGGATTTAGTTGCAATTATTGACTAGTGACTTTCCCACTAATACGATTGAATATAAAAATTTTAGTATGAGGTGAATTTAAACAATGGCTAAAGAATTAAAGTTCTCTGAAGATGCACGGAGCAAGATGCTTGCTGGTGTTGATAAGCTAGCGAACACGGTTAAGACGACCTTAGGACCTAAAGGCCGCAACGTTGTTTTGGAACAAAGCTATGGTAACCCAACCATCACGAATGATGGTGTGACGATTGCCAAGTCCATCGAACTCGAAGACCACTTCGAAAACATGGGTGCTAAGCTGGTTTCCGAAGTTGCTTCCAAGACCAATGATATCGCTGGTGACGGGACCACGACCGCAACTGTTTTGACGCAAGCTATCGTTAACGAAGGTATGAAGAACGTGACTGCCGGAGCTAACCCAGTTGGTATCCGTCGCGGGATCGAAAAAGCAACTGCTGCTGCCGTTGATGGCTTACACAAGATGTCACATGATGTTAAGACGAAGGAAGATATCGCCCAAATCGCTGCCATTTCATCCGCAAGCAAGGAAACTGGTAAGTTAATTGCTGATGCGATGGAAAAAGTGGGTAACGATGGGGTTATCACGATTGAAGAATCTCGTGGTGTTGATACCAGCTTAGACGTTGTTGAAGGGATGCAATTTGACCGTGGCTACATGTCACAGTACATGGTTACTGACAACGACAAGATGGAAGCTAACTTGGACAACCCTTACATTTTGATCACTGACAAGAAGATTGCGAACATTCAAGATATCTTGCCACTGTTACAATCCGTTGTTGAGCAAAGCCGTTCGCTGTTGATCATTGCTGATGACATCACTGGTGAAGCTTTACCAACGTTGGTCTTGAACAAGATGCGTGGAACCTTCAACGTGGTTGCTGTCAAGGCACCTGGTTTTGGTGACCGTCGTAAGGCACAATTACAAGATATCGCTGTCTTGACTGGTGGGACTGTCATTACCGATGACTTAGGTCTTAACTTGAAGGACACGACCATTGACCAATTAGGTCAAGCGCAAAAGGTTAACGTGACTAAAGACAACACCACGATTGTTGAAGGTGCTGGCTCTAAGGACCAAATCACTGATCGGGTTGCTGAAATCAAGGGTCAAATCGAAGACACGACTTCTGACTTTGACAAGGACAAGTTAAAGGAACGTCTGGCTAAGTTAGCTGGTGGCGTTGCTGTTGTCCGTGTTGGTGCGGCTACTGAAACGGAACTGAAGGAACGTAAGTATCGGATCGAAGATGCGTTGAACGCGACCCGAGCTGCCGTTGAAGAAGGCTTTGTTGCCGGTGGTGGTACGGCTTTGATCAACGTCATTGCTGACGTTGCCAAAGTTGACGCTGAGGGCGACGAATTGACTGGTGTCAACATCGTTCTGCGTGCCTTGGAAGAACCTGTTCGCCAAATCGCTCAAAACGCCGGGGTCGAAGGCTCTGTTGTTGTTGAACACTTGAAGAGTGAAAAGCCAGGCGTTGGTTACAACGCAGCTGACAATAAGTACGAGGACATGGTTAAGGCTGGTATCACCGACCCAACTAAGGTTACCCGTTCTGCCCTTCAAAATGCTGCTTCTGTATCTGCTCTGTTGTTGACGACTGAAGCCGTTGTGGCTGACAAGCCTGAAGATAACCCAGCACCTGCAGCCCCAGCTGCTAACCCAGGAATGGGCGGCATGATGTAAAACTGAATCGTTAGCGACTTTAGCTAGCGTAAATAAAAAGAAGCCAAGGCTATACTCCTACTTAGGTAGACAAGCAAATAATCAAAGCTTGTTTACTTAGGGAGGAGTTTTTAGTATGGGCCGC
>NZ_RHNX01000066.1 GCF_003946335.1 Levilactobacillus fujinensis | reverse complement strand
ATTCTCTGGCCAGTTGGGCAGCTGATTCGCCTTGCTTATATAGGTTGATAATGTTTTGTTTGAATTCTTTGTCGTAATGAGTTGGCATGTAAAAATTCCTTCCTTTTGAGAGACGATTTATTCATTATACCCTCTCTTAAAAGTTGTCTCAGGAATCAGCTTACATCCAAGTTAAAATTGCGCTGGATTGATCGACATGCTAAACCAGTTACCTATAAAGAATTAGTGGCCTTGGTCGAAGAAGGCATCAACTATTTTAATCAACTAGATCGTTCACCAGCAAGAAACGACCTCACCCCAGCGGAATACTGGAATGAGGCCGTTTAAGCAAAGCAAAACTTATATTATTTCAAATGACAACTTGACAGGGACTAGTACAACTCAGGGGGCTTTACTTTAATATTTCCTGTAGATATTAGCCTTTTTTTAATTTTAATTATGCCTAGAAGCCTATGTTAGAAGTCATAGTCGCCGCTACTCATAGCTTCAGCATTACCCATTAGATAGCCAGCACCAACTTGTGAAAAGAAATCATGATTGGCCGTTTCGGTTGAAATTCCGTTCATTACGATTGGGTTGATATCTTTAATCTCAGCATTAGGGAAGCGGGATTCAAAGCCCATATTTTGGAGCGCCTTGTTGGCGTTGTAGTGAACGAATTGTTTAACGTCTTCCGCTAACCCAATCGGCGCGTAAACTTCTTCGGTGAACGCAAACTCGTTCTCAAGGAGATCGTCGAGCAACTCATCCATCCACTTTTTGAATGTTTTTTGTTCAGTCGCCGATAGCTCGTTATATCCCAATTGAAATTTGTAGCCGAGGTAGGTACCATGAACAGATTCATCGCGGATCACCAGTTTGATAACTTCAGAAAGATTTGCCAGCTTATTGTTACCACGGTACCAAAGTGGGGTAAAAAAGTTGGTGTAGTACAAAATTCCTTCAAGAAAGACGCTTGCAACTTTCTTTTCAAGGTTGTTTCCCGTTTGATAAATATCATTGATCCGTTTGGCTTTGTATTGCATTCTGGGATTATTGTTCATCCATTTGAATACTTCGTCAACAGTGGCTTGATCGTTCAAAGATGTCAAAATAGTGCCGTAGCTTTTGGCATGAATTGACTCCATCATCAAAAAGTCATTGAGGACTGCTGCTTCTTTTCGTGTCCGAACGTCGGGCCGCATCACGTCGACTCCTTCTTCAGATTGGAGTGTATCCAGCAAGGCTAATCCACCCACAACCCGATTGATAACCGATTTTTCGGTGCCAGAGAGTGTCCGCCAGTCCCGTAAATCATTAGAAACAGGTACTCGCGTATCCAGCCAGTATTGTGCCGTTGCTTTATCCCATACATATTCGTCAAGTTCGTCTTCGATGATGTCCCAATTAATTGTTTTATAGCTCATTAGTTGAATACTCCTTAAAAGTCGTAGTCGTCATCGGTCATTTTTTCAGTGTCCGATTCATTGTTTGCAGCCGTTACCTGTTGCAAAAATTGATTTTGGTCAATCATCAGTTCTTTGAGTTGCGCCACTAGTGAAGACGGTTGAACTTCGTAGACAGCGTTAAAGCCAAGTGACATTAATGCATGATTGGCACCATAGGAGGCCAGATTGATGGCTTCGGTGGCATCGTCAAGGTTAGCTTCTAAGAAGTCTTTTTCAGTTTGCATGAGTTGATCAAACTGTGTATTAATCCAATACTGCAGTTCGGTTTGATCACTTACAGTGAGTTCTTCAAATCTGAGGCGAAATTTGTAACCAATATAAGCACTAAAAAGGGCGCTACCGCGGAGAATATTAGCCAACATTTGGTAAGTATTGACGAGAGCCTGTGTTTGAAGTATTGTCCAGTATTTACCAAACGAGAGCCCAGTTTCAGTCAGAATAAAAAGGGCTTTTTTCTGTAAGGCCATATCGCTAGTGCTCATTTGGGCTAGTTGGTCAATTTCAGCTTGCAGATTGGCATTATCATCTGCCCAAGTAAAACTTTCACCGCCGTTACCCGGAATCAGAGCCCGGAAAATGGTCGTACAGCTTTTGGCATGGACTGATTTCATAAAGGTAATGGTGTTTAATACGGATTCTTCTTGTTGAGTTCGCCGATCGTGGCGAATAGCAGGGGTGCCAACTTCTGATTGGTAGACGGCTAACATTGATGTACCTGCCAACATACGAGTAATGGCCTGTTGTTGAGTATCTGATAGCTGTTGCCAAGCCGTTTGATCATTCGTGATGGGAATCCGAATGTCCAACCAAAAGTTAGTGGTGAGTCGTTCCCACATGTATTTATCGAAATTATCTTTAATATCATCCCAGTTAATTGCTTTGTAGTATAAATAGTCCATCGTTATTTGTTCGTCTCCTTAATTAGGATTCATGGGTATATGGGTCTTGTGACCCAATAACGTATGCCGGTGTGTTAAACGGACGGTAAGACCCCAAGTGAATTTCCTAGATCATGCATGATTCACATTCATTTGCCGTTTTAATTTCATCGTCTTCTGTAAACGTTCGAATGTAATAAAGTGACTTAATGCCCTTTGTCCAGGCGTAATTCCGTAACCGGTTAAGGTCTCGGGTTGTCATCTTTAAATTGTTATTGTCCTTCCACTCGTAAAGGTCAGGTTTCAAAACTGAACGCATAAATAGTGTCAGACTCATGCCTTGATCAATGTGCTTTTGAGCTACGGCATAGGTGTCAATAATTTTTCGTTGATCAATATCATATGCGGGTGTGTAGTAAGGCAAAGTTTCGTTAGACAGGTAAGGTGCTGGATAGAAGATTGAGCCTACCTTATTTTCCTGACGTTGTTCTACTAATTGTGTGATTGGATGAAGTGATGCACTTGTTTCATTGACGTACGAAATTGACCCGTTCGGTGCCACAGCGAGTCTATTACGATGATAAAGGCCGCCAGTAATCACAGCTTGCTTGAGTGCCTTCCAATCTGTAACAGATGGTAATTTAATATTTTTGAAGATTTTTGCAACTTTGGTACTCTTGAATTCAAAGTCTGCGTTCAAGTATTGATCGAAGTAACTGCCATCAGCGTACTTTGATTGGTCAAATTTAGCGAAGGTTTCGTGGCGTTCACGGGCAATTCGATTGCTCGTAACGAGTGAATAGTAGTTTAAAGCTAGGAAGTAGGCATCAGTAAATTCAAGGGCCTCTGGTGAGCCATACTCAATTTGGTGGCGTGCAAGGGCAGTATGCAGACCCATAGCCCCTAATCCAATCGTGTGGTAAAGTTCGTTACCATGTTTAACAGTCGGTACTTCCTTAACGTCGGTTGTGTCAGTTACGAGGGTGAGCGCACGAACAGCAACCTCAACTGAGTGACCGAAGTCCGGCGAGTCAATCATATTCATGATATTAGTTGATCCGAGATTACATGAAATATCGGTGCCAATTGTCTTGTACGATAGGTCATCATCAAGTTTTGACGGTTCTTGAGGCTGTAAGATCTCACTACAAAGGTTACTCATAATAATTTTGCCATCGACAGGGTTAGTTTGGTTGGCCGTATCAATGTTCAAGATGTAAGGATAACCAGATTCTTGTTGGAGTTGAGAAATCTTTTGTTCTAGTTTCCGCGCGTTAAAAACTGACTTCTTAATATTGGGGTTAGCGACCATGTTGTTATATTCTTTGGTGATATCGATGTAAGCAAATGGCGTACGATATTCACGTTCGACATCATAGGGGCTAAAAAGATACATTGGTTCGTTAGTCTTGAGTAATTCATAATATTTATCAGGAACAATCAAACCGAGGGACAAGGTCTTCACCCGAATTTTTTCGTCCGCATTTTCCTTTTTGGTATCCAGAAAATGTAAGATGTCAGGATGGAAGACGTTGAGATAAACCACTCCGGCGCCGTTCCGTTGCCCAAGTTGGTTACTGTAGCTAAATGAGTCTTCAAGTAACTTCATCACTGGTACAACGCCAGACGAGGCGTTGGAAATCTGCTTAATAGGATCACCTGAGGCGCGCAAGTTTGACAGGTTAACGCCGACGCCCCCACCGATTCGAGATAGTTGAAGGGCAGAATTAACGCCGCGTCCAATTGAGAGCATGGAGTCGGCCACATCGATTAAAAAACATGATACCATTTCACCGCGCCGTTTTTTACCCGCGTTGAGAAACGTGGGGGTGGCAGGCTGATAACGTTGTGAAATCAATTCATCGGCAACGTCATTGGCAAGTTGTTCATCACCATTAGCGAGATAGAGGGCATTGAAGACGACGCGATCGACAAAGTCTTCCAAAAATTGCTGGCCATCATTAGTTTTCATGGCATATTGTGTGTAGAACTTGTAGGCACCGAGAAAGCTGCGAAAACGAAAGTGATGGTCTCTCATTTGGTCGAACAAGGACTGCACAAACTTGTGAGAGTATTGTTCCAGGATACTTGGATCGATATAATCTTCGTCAACCAAGTAATTTAACTTGGCATTTAACGAATCAAATTGCTTGGTCTTCGGTTTAACTGTCTCTTCGAAATAAGCCTTTAGGGCTTCTTGATCATAATGTAGCGGAATTTCTCCGTTGCTTGGGATATTTACGAGGTTATTTAAGTAAAAATAGGTATTTTCCATTTCTGGGGTGCTAGTTACCATTAGGGATTACTCCTTCGTTGTTTGAAAACAAAATTGATTGCGATAGGTTAAGATGGCATCGGCAATGCGAGGAATGTCGTGTGCGGTGCCACGTAGCTCAAAATCGGTAATGTAAGGAAAATCGAAGCGTTTAGCATATTGTTTAGCCGTGAGTGCAAACTGCTTATTAAAATTACGATTACCACTACCGATAATACCGTAGCAATGCTGGTAATTGCCTTCGTACGCGAGGTAATCTCCCAAAATAGTGGTTAATATTTCAGTATAACCGTCATTAACCCCATTACCACCTTTAAGAAAGGCTGGTAGGAAGGTAACAAACGGCTGGTCAAGAGTGGTGAATTCAGGGTGTTCTTTAACATTAATTGAACTAACCCGAACATGACGTTCTTTCTCAAAGTATGTTGTCAGTCTGCTAATAAAATATTTCGTGTTGCCACTCAAACTGATGTAGAGAATATTTATGGTTTCCGTAACTAATCATCGTCCTTTTTCTATATATAGTGGTTAGGCGATCATTATAGCACTATATATGGTGTCTATGCAAATTGGTGGACGATCTGATTGATCTACAAATTGTGTTGAATATAAAGATTCAAGAGCGTAAAATATCTTGTGTAAATGCATAAAAGATTTCTGAATTGTATAGAAATAGGGAATGCCTTCCCTTATGATATTTAGTAACCACAGAAAACATCACAGGAGGCATTCCCCAT
>NZ_RHNX01000065.1 GCF_003946335.1 Levilactobacillus fujinensis | reverse complement strand
TCATACAAAAAGAGCCCTAATCACCAAGTGATTAGAACTCCAATATTTTGTTCACCAACAACAGTTGACGAAGAACCAAAAAAACGGCTTCCATTAAGTATTCAAGATAGATCCTTTACTTGAATCTCTTAATAGAGGCCGTTTTTATTTTACAAAATTACGTATTAAACATACTTGCCACAAAAAAACTAAATGGAAAATTATTTAGTCTGGAGTACAAATTGGAAATGTGTTCAGCTATGTGATTATTGTTGGCGGCTTTGCCACTTACAATAAGGCTGATCTTGGAGATCCATCGCGTTCCAATACATTTCTAATTCTTGCGGAAGACGAGAATTTAAGCACATTCACATTTTAACCAAATTTGAGTAAGAACCCCAAAAGTGAGTTATTGGATTCTTTTATTCGTATCTCGTTTTACTTTTTATGTTTTTTGTAATACCAAACACCTAACCCTGCAACCACTATAATTGCAGCAATTATTTCAATGATAGCCATATTGGATTTAGTATGACTGTTCTTAACTGGCGTCTTCTTATTGATTTCACGACTTTGCTTGTCAGTAACCGTAAATTTCCGTTGAAGCTTCCAAATATTTTGCCCATTGTTAGCCTTAACATCCAAATACATCATATAAGTACCTGACTTTAATCTCTTATCCTTGTTAGCACCGATAACTGTATTAACATTAATAGGATAAGTAAAGTAACTGTTTGGGGCAATTGACATATTTGATTTCTCTGATTGTAAAATAACATTCTTACTATCATTTTCTGAAGTTATCTTTGCTTTGATATCAACTTTTTCTTCCAATCTTGGCACATCATTATCTAATAGTGCATTGACTGAAATTTGTCCATTTTGAGTATCTTCATATGCTTTGATCAGTTTTAAATTTGGCTCAACTGTGTCAGTATTTTGTCTCAATTGTAGGCCTAGAACATAATTATACTTATTTTTTAACGTTACACCCTTAGCATTACTCTTGCTAACTTGATTATCTTGTTCGATAAAGATACCACCTAACAATACGCCATCAAAATTTCCTTTCGGAGCATTAATGTTCACAACTACTTCTGTAGAAGATTTTGCATCAACAGTAACACTCTTAGGATATGTAACTAATTTTTCAATATCATATTTCAAAGATGAATCAGCTTTAACATTATGTTCGTTATAGACTATTACCCCATTGGTATCAGTCGATGCCCGGTTCACCATTACAGTATAAGTATGCGTTTTAGTATCGTTATTATTAATCTTAAATTTAGCTTGCAACTTCTCATTTGGCGTCACTTTCAAATCAAAATAACCGACTTTTTTATCGATCTGATTATTTGAAAGTTCTGGCACAATATTATAAGTCACTGCTGGTTGAGCTTCTGAGGTGGCGGCCGAAACATCTTGGGTTCCTAAACAACCAAAAGTTATAACACTAATTAAAAACAACATGAAAATCCAAATACGCTTCTTCAAAATATCATCTCCCGAAGAAAAAAGAGAGCATGCAACAATTAAGTTACAAGCCCTAAATTTTTATATTTAAGCAGGTGCATTACCTAACGTCCATGTTAAGGTTGAACTGTAGGTTCCGCCAATATTACCAGCTGGAACCTTAAGTGAGGCATCAGTAGAACCATATGTTCCAGTATAGGCACCTACACCCTCACCAGCTGCAGCACTAACAACAGTTACTGGTGAACTTGATAGTGAAAGCTTTGCGGCAAGTGCTGGAGGTGTTGATACATTATCAGCATCATCTGCTTTAATAGGATCTGTTTCTTTATTATCTAATAATAGGTTTGTATTCTTTAAGGCTGCGCCGCCTGTTGCCGTGAATGGTGATGCTGCAACAGTTACAGTGTATCCAGTACCAGTACCAGCATCAGCGATATCCAAGCTTCCTGATGTGGAAGTTGACGTATATGAAATATCGTTTGCTGAAGCTGCTACTGTACCAAATTGAAAACTAGGGGCCGAACTTAAAGTGATCTTTCCAGGCGTAATATCGGCCGTGGCTGTGCTGCTTGTGCTTGGAACTGGTGATGCAGGTGTTGTTGCTGCTTGAGCGACTGTACCTAACGAACCAATTCCTAAAACAGCTGCCCCTACTAACATGCTATTTCTTACGAGTTTTTTCATAATATTTCCCTCCTCATAAACGACTGTTGGTCGCTATGAAATAGAGTCCTAATGTGATGGATCAATCGGACTCTGCTTGATTGGAGAAATACCCATCACATAGATATCTCTTTCAATCTCTGCGTAAATTATATATCTTTTTGGATAAATAAACAAGATATTTTACGCTCTCAAAAGATTTGTTAAAGTTCCGTTATTACTACTTTTTTGTGATAGTTTTGATAAAAATGCTTATAATTGAAATTTAGTTTTCAAAAATATGTATTTAAGGAAGAATTTATAAATTATTGCAATATTTTTAATTCTTGAATTTACACTTTAAGTGCAACACTAATTAAATAAAGAATGGCCCATGGCCAAATTTCTGTAAAATGATGTTTGCGAAAACAATCATGAAAGGAATTTAGCCATGGATCACTACAAGCATATTACCATAGATGAACGGGAAACTATCTTTTTAATGAGGAATCATGGAAACTCACTTCGTGAGATTGCCAGCCATATCAAGAAAAGTTACTCAACCATTTCTCGAGAATTAAGCCGTAATTCTACTGGTAAATCCTATTCACCTTCGAAGGCTCAGGAGAAGTACAAACAGCGCAAAGGCAACTGTGGCAGAGTCTCTCTTTTGAGTAATCCTCAGGTGTTTGAAGTGGTGAGAGAACACTTCTGCGAAGACCTTTGGTCTCCGGAGGAAATATCGAATCGCTTGGCAGTCGAAAAGTATCCGGTGCAGATCAGTACCACGACTATTTACCGTGGGATTTTCAATGGCTTATTTGATAATTTGTTTAAATCTGGCAGCTCTAGTGCCGTGCGCCATCTAAGGCATCACGGCAAGTCTCGCCACAATAAAGCTTATCAGGAAAAACGAGGCAAGATTCCAATCCCCAACAAAATTCATGATCGTCCGCGAGAAGCTGACAACCGTGTAGAAATTGGTCACTGGGAAGGTGATACCGTGTTAGGCAAAAGCGGAAAGGCTTGTGTCGTTACATTGGTTGATCGAAAATCTCGTTACCTGCTTATTGGTAAAGCTGCTAAAAGAACTTCAGAAGCAGTCACGGATACTTTGAGCGACTTAATGAAGCTATGGCCTGGTAGATCGTTAACGATTACCCCGGATAGGGGGTAAAGAGTTTGCCAAAGTTCAATGTTTAACTGATAAGTTTGGTACGCCCTTCTACTTTCCCGATCCTCACTCTCCTTGGCAACGAGGAACTAACGAAAATACTAACGGCTTGCTTCGCGAATATTTGTCAAAAGGAACTGACCTTGATTCAATTACTGACCGCCGGATACAAGCATATGCAGAACAAATGAATAATCGTCCCCGTAAATGTCTCGGATGGAAAACGCCTTATGAAATATTCTTTAATGTAGTGTTGCACTTAATTTGACAATTCAAGTTCAATTAATAATGAAAGTAGATGATGAATTATTAACCATATTTCAAAATTATTTGCCTGGGTATTATTAGGAATTTCAGCCTTATCAATTTGTTTTTTATGTTTTAGCCCAACCTTACCTATTAAATTGCCATCGTCAAATCAAGCTATTAGCTTTATGATGATTGGTAAGGCACCAGTTGCTTACATTCCCTTTCAAGAATTAGATCAATTAGGATTCTGGCTAAACATCATTATGACTTGTCCCTTAGGAATATTTACCTATATTTTATTCTCTCCCAAATTCAAAATTTCTCATGTGATTACAACTGGAATCCTTATTGGATTCACTATCGAATTTATTCAATTTATAACAGACAATTTGGCAATAACACATCGTTGGGTAGATATAAATGACGTGCTTGCTAATACTTTAGGATTTGTAGTTGGTTATTATCTATCAAAGTTAATTGATAAATAACCCGTAGGTAAATTTATTTGGGTCTAGAATTTTTGGTGTTGGAAAGTATTTCCATTCCAAAAGTGCTAGGCCCTAATTTAAAAAGCCATTGATAATGGATCAAAAACGGCCACTAGGGTATACCCTAGTGGCCTTTTTTATTTCTGCACTATACTAGGATTTACTAATGTTCATTAGAACTGTCCAAAAGGAGACTTGGAAATGTCTAAAATCGGTTACGCTCGCGTGAGTTCCAAGGAGCAACACTTAGATCGACAGTTAGCGGCTTTAAAGGGCGTTGATAAATTATTTACGGATAAATTAAGTGGGGCTAACACCAAGCGACCAGAACTGCAAAAAATGCTGGCCTATATTCGTGAGGGTGATATTGTAATGGTCACTGAATTAGATCGCTTAGGCAGAAACAACCATGATTTGACTAAGATCATGAACTCCATTCAAAATAAAGGTACCACCCTAGATGTGTTGAATTTGCCGTCCATGACGGGAATTGCTGATCCTAACTTACGTCAACTCATGACTAACCTCATCATTGAACTGTATAAGTATCAGGCTGAAAGCGAACGTAAGCGGATCATCGAACGTCAGCAACAAGGGATTATCTTAGCCAAACAGCAAGGCAAATATCATGGCCGCAAACCTCAATATGCACAAGATGATCCCCGCTTGCAACATGCTTTTAAGCTTTATCGAGCTGGCATGAGTGACATTGATGTGTCCCGAAATACAGGTATTAAACGGACGACCTTTATTCGATACCGTGTGAAATACGGTATTAAAAGAAAATAGGGCCCCCTTTTGGTTAGCACATGTTAACTGAAAGGGTCCCCATTTTCTTTACTTAATAAGTCTAATTAAATTAGTAAGTTTACTCAGGCCTTTTCTGGGTGTAAATAGTTAATTGAGATTCCAGCAATGACAATGATGGCTACTACGAACAAAGCCAAATACCAAGTTACTTGAATCCCGGGGGAAGATTAGGCGCAGTTAAATTAATCAAAGTTGATCCTATAGCCGTACCATTTGCAATTGCAATATTTTGAATCATTCGTTGTAGTGAACCGATTGTAGATTGAAGTCAATATTTGAGACAGCTTTTAAGAGACATTCAGAACCGCGTTTACCTTCCACAGCTCAAATAAATCATTAATCGCGATTAATAACTTATTTGAACCCTGGAAAGCATTAAATCAGGCGGCCATTTGGCTCGTAAGTGTTGCAATTTCAACTTGTAAGGGGGTCTGGTAGCCCAGTGAACTATGAATTCTCTTCCTATTGTAGAAAGCATGCACATATTCAAAAAGGACGGCAGCGGCAGTTTCATAATCTTCAAAGACCGGCACTGGATAAACACATTCCTTTTTGAGGGAAGCGTGAAAGGATTCCATTGGCGCATTATCATACGGACAACCCTTACGGCTGTATGAGTGGCGGATATGTAGTTCAGTTAAACGTTGATTGTAATCATC
>NZ_RHNX01000064.1 GCF_003946335.1 Levilactobacillus fujinensis | reverse complement strand
TTACTAAATATCATAAGGGAAGGCATTCCCTATTTCTATACAATTCAGAAATCTTTTATGCATTTACACAAGATATTTTACGCTCTCATTCGAGCCAAACTGGGTAGTAGTTCCACGCTTGACCTCACGGCTGATCGTACTAACGTTACGACCGAGTTTACGGGCTATCTGCCGGTAGGACCATCCAGCAGATAGCCAAGCCATGATTTGGCCACGTTCAAAAGATTGAAGTTGTTGGAAATGACGATGCATGGTATTCTGGTTGTGGGTCATGAAGACACTCCATTCTTGTATCAGTTGGTGATTTAAGAATAGGTCTTCACGACCTTTTTGGTCTAGTCTTTTAAGTGTTGCATTTCAATTTTAAATCCGGGTAATGATTTATTTGGTTATTACTTTAATAATTTTGGGCACGCTATCAAAACTTTTTGAACGTAGGCATCCGTGTTACAAAGAAAAAAATCATGTGACAACGGTGCCATGGTTACGCACATCACTTGCCGTCTTATCCACTGCAATGTTATTTGTCATATTACTAGTTAAAGATAGTAGCGTAGAATTTTTAACCTGCTACGCATTAATTGCAGCGCCTTACGTAATTTCAGCATACTTTTCAACACGTCGAAGGGCACATTTTTAAATTAGATGTTAAATAGGCGCATTCTGAGAACACTTTCGCTTTTTATGGTGGAGTGTTCTCTCTTTTCCAAGACGCTGCAATCTTCGAGCAATTAAGTTGGTGTTGATCTACAGTAATTTGAATATGACGAACAATAGCATCATTGATAGCCTGGTAGCTATCAATGATGCTATTGTTCTAGTAAGCGTTATTGATGTTAAGGTGTGAAGATTGAAGAGAAGTAATCTTTAACGACTGACTTTCGTAAATTCATATTTGTATGTAAGTATGAATTTACGAAAGTATATAAATATGAATATTACGACACGGGATAGAGAGTCTATGACGCTCGTAATCAAGAAGCATAGTGAAGATAGTAACTAGTGGTATCGAATCTAGTTATACAATTATAAATTCATATTTGTATAAACTATAAAATTATGATTTTTTTCGAGTTCTTTTCTTCTTTTCATCTTTCTCACGTAGTTGGGCTACCTTCATATCAAACATCTGTCGTTCGACCTGACTCATTTTATCAATTTGTGGCTGCATTTGATCTCCAAGTAACTCGTAGGTGTAACTAAATGCTGATTGATCAAGAAGTGCCATAAACTGATAATATTGTTCAGCCGGCAAAACTAAAGATTTTCGTTCACTCTTATTACCGAATCCTTGAGTGGACCTAGAGCTATTATTGGCTTCTATAGTTGGTTCAGGTCGGTAAAGGGTTTTTGGTTGCGGATCTGGTTTGTATGACTTATCGAGTAATCCTGATCCTTTTTTTAATGTATCTTTTTCAGAATTATCTTTTGTGAAAAAACCGGGTTTTTTTTGTCTTGATTCAGTCATCATTTGTCACTCTCCATTAAGTTCACGCGTTCAATGAATTCATTCGTCAGATTATCTAAGAATGAAGTAAAAATATCTTTGTCCCAGTAACTATCATTTCGTAGACCGTTTCGTGGTGCGGATTGTAGACGGCGCTTGTAAGGAACAATTGTCTTAAACATATTTTCTTTTCCAAAGAAGTTCACGGCATCTTGCATTACAGTTTCATCAATACTTCCGGATCGTTGCATTTGATTCGGTAGAATACCGAGTACATCAGTTGGCACGCCGAACTCGTTTACCTTCTCTGGCAGCTCGTCTGGATTGAAAATGAAGTTGTGGGCCCCGTCCAGAGAATCTGATTGAGTTTGAAAGGCGACAAGGACGTAATCACTCGCTCCTACAGCGGAGTCGGTATAATCGGAAGAGGTTGGTGGTGTATCAATGAAAATGAAGTCATAGGTTCCACGGCTTTTGAGAGGTTCAAGTAATTCTCTTAAAAAGAAGAGCTTTTTCGATTTAACTTCGTGGTAATTGGCGTCCCCCTCTTCGGCGACACCATACTGCTTGCTAAGATAATTTGTTAGATTCTTTAAATCATAATGGGCCGGAATAAGATCTAAATTTGGGAGTATGTTGACGACCAGATCGGTTAGATCGTGGTCTCGAATTCCGGCCATCATTGTTTTGTCTAAGACAAAAACTGAATCTGGTTCGTTATGTTCTTTTGTTACTACGAATGACTTCGTAGTATTGGACTGTGGATCTTCATCTACGACTAGCACATGATAGCCGTGGAGAGATAGGCTGTAGGCTAAGTAACGAGTGATTGTGCTCTTACCGGCGCCTCCCTTTTGATTTGCAACCGTAATTGTGAGGGGCCTTTTTAAATTTATTTTTTTCAATTTCTAAGCACCACGCTTTCATAAATATATGAATTTATAACAAGTTAAGCATAACCTGATTTGTTGTTTGTGTCAAGATTCCTATTTCCATTGACAATAACTGCTTTGAAAAGGCAATTAGTTCAATCATACATGCATGAATTCGAATATTTATAAATTCATTCATGTATGAATTTATAAATGGAAAGAAGAAACCTCTTTATTTTGAAGAGATAATGAGGTACACTTCTCTTATAAATAAGAAAAGCGCCAACCAACGGGAATTGGTCAGCACTCGACAAAATCTTTTTCATTCAACTAAGAAGATTATACCAGCAAATTGGTAAGATGTCGAGAATGGTGTGATTTCAAAACGGTAGGGGACAAGCTGCCGGGTAAAGACTAAGGGGACACGTGTGGTGAGCGACTTCTGTGCAAATTCACTGGATCTATTCACTTAGATCCGTAGGCGGTAATTTTAAAGTTTATTCGGGGGTAGTCGGACTACTTCCACCTTAAGCAACTTGGCATAACGCTAAGTTGCTTTTTTGTCTGCGCTTTTTCATTTTCTATGTATTTTCTATTAAGCTAACTTAGGTGTTTATTTTGAAAGGAGGTGAGCTCACCATGTACGATTTAAAGACGGTTCAGGCTGCACAAAGACTGGTATTACACGATTCACTACATACATATAAAGTTAAAAATAGTAGTTTTAATATTGCCGGACAAGTGATGGAAACCCCTACAAAGAAAGGGGCCATTGCGCTCTTCAGCAGTAAGGATTCCATGCAAAAAGCCCATGGTGTGGTTATCACCTCTTTTGAAGGCCTGGAGGCCATTGCTGATCGGATGACTCACTGGACACCTAACACCTTTAACTGGCTTGGCTATACGCAAAATCGGGCGAGTGTTCGGGGCCACCGGGAAAATAACCTCGCGCAAATTAATACCTTGGTCGTTGATATTGATTTTGCTGACGCGCAAGAACGCGATGCTCGGGAGCGGGAAGTTTTGGGTGCGGTCACGGTTGCCGACTTATTCATTCCCACGATGATTTTGCGGACTGCGAAGGGGTTCCATATCTACTACGTTTTTGATCAGCCTATGTTTTTACGGAAGAAGCGCGGCCAGTTTCCAGTTTTGAAAGCGGCCCAGAAAATGTCTAGTTTTGTGCGGCAGTGGATTCAACAACGGGTTACTGGGGTCGATGTGGGCTGCAATAATTTTGGCATTTTCCGAATTCCGCGTCAGGATAATCTGATTTTTTTTGATGCTAATATGTTGATCCAGGTGAGCGCTCTGATGAAGTGGTCACAGTATTATGCTGCTCAAGTTCCCGTCACGGACCAAATGGGAGATCAGGTGATTTCATTGTCTTCTGATGAGGGCCGTCAGGTTGATCAAGCTTGGTTTAAAGCGTTATTGAAAGTGACGACAGTCAAATCAGGCCATGGATTAGCCCGTCATAACACCGTTATGACGCTAGCTTTAGCGATGTATCAATCTAAAATTTCTCAGCAGCGTGCGAGAGACGTGCTTGACGTCTTTAATTCAAATTTACATGACCCACTGGTCGATCGCGAAGTTGTACAGTGCGTCAGAGACGCTTATTCAGGTGACTATCGGGGGGCCGCACTGAGTTATGTTCAAGGACTATTGGATCAATGGGTGCCTAATTTTTCAGGTAAAGTCGTTGTGGGGATTGGCTGGCATAAATTTGCTAAGCCACGTGCCGAACGACAATACAGCCATGCTAATGAATGGCGTAACGATGTGCTTGCGTTGATTAATCGAATGGGTGGTTCTGCTGCGTCGATTGCCATGTCAACGCGTCAAATTCAGGCTGAGTTAGGGATTTCTCCGGCGAGTTTGAATCGGGTTATGAAGCAATTACAAGCAACTTCGCAATTGAAGCGGGTGCAGCGTGGTAACCAGCCGACTTTATTGACGACGGTGACCATGTTATTTAAGTCGGCTATGGTGAGACGTCAGGCTCAAAGTCAAGCGTGGACGGGGTATTTAACGACACTAATGCCAACTGTAAGCACAAATAGTTATGAGCCAACAGTTCTCACTTCAACTGAGATGCAAGCGGTGAGTGGTGATTCAGCGCCACCGTGGGTAATGGAGACGAGGAGAAGAACCGGGTGAAAAGTGCTGCTATCAATTGCCCTAGGTATATATCTAGAATAGGCTTGTTGCTGTGTGAGGGTATTGCTACTTAGGTGGATGTAAGCTGATTCCTGAGACAGCTTCTAAGAACGTTTGAATCTTTGATGGGTAAGACAACTTGTTGCATAAGCTGTTAGTTCCTTTACTTTAAAATTAATTTAGTTGCAGAAAACCTAAAAATCGAATATTATAATGTAGTACGATGGTAAACTTAAGGGAGGCGGATTAGAATGAGTAATACTATTATTAAAAACAAGACAATTTCAACTCGTGTAACACCTGACATTAGTGAACGGGCTAAAGCTAATCTAGCAAAACAAGGGCTAACCGTTTCTGAGTATATACGCTTATCGTTAGTTAAAGCGGCCAATAATGAAGTTCGATTAGTCAGCTTTTTAGATTCTCCGGAAGCCTTAGCCGCTAAAAAAGAAGCAGAAACAGGGCAGGTCAAAAACATTGGTTCATTGACTGACTTTGAAGATTGGATCGATAAGTTAGATGCAAATTAAACAGACCAAATCTTTTGAACGTGAATTAAAAAAACTAGTCAAAAAACATTTCCCAATAACTGTCATGAAGCCTTGTTTAGAAGCAATTGTTGAACAAGATGTACTTGTTTTGAAACAGATTAAAGATCATGCATTAAAAGGAAATTGGCGTGGCTATCGTGAATTTCACCCTGCCAGATATGGAAACTATGGTAAAAATTATGACAACTGGATTGTTATTTATCAGCTAGATCATGATGAATTGATTTTGTTATTGGTTGCAACTGGCTCCCATGAAATCTTGAATCAATAGCTATAGTTTAGGGGCACTTATAAAAGAATAAATTAAAATAGCCCTCAATATCTATAATGTAGATATTGGGGGCTATTCTTTCAATGTTTTTGAGGGGTTATTTGTTAATTATAGCCCCTAAAATGCAACACATAGTTTTCTATGCTAGCTTCTCAATGTCCTATGTGTTTTTGTATCTTATCGGCCTGGCACAAGTTATATCTTTTTTATTTTATGGTAGATTGTAAAATTAATCCGAACGCTGTTCGGACAAAAAAGATCAGCTTCCTTTAAAATGGTGTTTACCACAAAC
>NZ_RHNX01000063.1 GCF_003946335.1 Levilactobacillus fujinensis | reverse complement strand
TTTTAGCCATTTCCAGTTCTCCTTTTGGACAGTTCTAATGAACACTTGTAATTCCTAGTATAGCACAGAAATAAAAATGGCCATTAGGGTATGCCCTAATGGCCTTTAAACATTTTTTATTAAAAATTATTTTTTATATAACTAGCCACATTTTCTTTGTCTGGAAATAAAGTAGCCTGGTTTATTTCCAATGATTGATTTAATTCGTTTAAAATTTGTTGCTTTTTTTCACCAGGAATTACTAATCTAATTGGCTCATTGTGTCCATTGTACAGAGATACTTTGTTATCAATATCATCATGAATATTTTCCAAGCTACATGATGTACCATCATAAGGTTCAAAAAGGAAAAAACCACTTTGAGCTCGTAAGCGTTCATTATTAATTGAAGGTTCGACGAAAAATGGGTGAAGTAAAGTTCTAAAGTTGATTAGATCAGCAAAATAACCAGTATCTCTTTTAATATCATGATACAGGCATTGCATTTCATAAGACTGATTTATTTCTTTATAGAAATCATTTAGTGAGTCATATACTTTTTGGTTTTCCTCAGAAAGTTGTTCATAATAGCCCTCTGGGAACTGCTTGACCAGATCCATGTACCAACTTTGGTATAAATGATTTTCATCTTCTTTCAACAAATCATCAATATTTTTGTTGAAAGAAGATATTTTTCTATAAATACTTTTCTTTTTTTCTTCGTCCATCAATGCTAATGTTGATAAGACTTCCACGGTGTCACTGCGACTACTATAGTATGTGAAATCATCAATATTTTGTGTCTTGTTAGAAAAAAACATGGTAACTATCCCGTCTGTTTCATGTCCTTCAGAATCAAGATGAGATTGACAGGCAAAATAAAGAGCGACAAGAGCATTGGTCGTTACATCTAATAACCTAGTTGGCAAGCCAAAATGTTGCATATAAGACAGGCGAGAAAAATTGTTTTCTAAATTGTTAAAATCGTTTGCGTACCTACGCATGTACTCATTAGTAAATGAATATTCATGGGTATATCCGGAGAGCTCTTTTTGTCTAAAGATGCTAGCAACGTTATTACTACTTTTGAAGTCATTTGACTGTCCTCTATAGAAAAATCGTGGTAGCAAACCTCTTCCATCAACTGTTACATTAGCTTTTATAGACTTTAGGGATTCTGCTTTTTTGCTTAAAAAACTATTTACAGATTGAATATTCAAAATAGAACCTCCTATAGATATAAGCAAGCACTCTGATAAAATGAATCAATTACCGTATTTTTATGCTCAATGTTCTTACTAAGATGACTTACGTTAATACACTAATCCAGGTTAGAATGAAGTACACTACTGATTTAAAAATATGTTTCTAAAAGAATTATATCTCTGTATAATGAATCAAGTAGAGAAGTTAAGGCGGTGGCTATTTCCGATCGGAGGCGGTGCTTATGGTGTTAAACCTTTAAAGCCCATAAATCCTAACGAAAGGAGTAGCCTAAGTGTCCGTTTCGGACGCTTTACAATTAATGCTAGCTTTCGGTACATTTATCGTGGCCTTGATTGCATTAATTGTTGAGCTGATCAAAAGTCAGCAAAAAAAATAATCCGTCTTAGCTTTTGGCAGGGCTAACGGATTATTTAATCTATTATTAAACTTTGCCACCGTCTTAAACGGCTCTACATGGGAAGCCCTGTTCTAGCGGGGCTTCCTTTTTCTGTTTACATTATAGCATGGCTATAACGGACTTGCGACTATTTTAAGTGTAGTTTCTCAAAGGCTAGAGAAACTATTGTTCGTTCTTGAAAATATGTAGGAGCAACGGCCTAAGAACCATATATAGTGGTATAATGTGTAATAAAAAATATATGTAGTGTTTGGAAGGTGCAATTCTTGGTTCAAGAGAAACACAACAAACTATTGAGCGCAATAATTTCGATTGGTCTTTTAAGCTTTTTAGGAATAGTGGTTGAAACAGCGTTAAACATAACCTTCCCACAATTAACAACGTATTTTTCTATACCTATCAGTCAAGTTCAATGGTTGACTACTGGATATATGCTAGTCTCAACTAGTTTGATTCCATTGGGTTCATTCTTTTTAAGACGGTTTCGTGTGGTAACTTTATTTAGAGTTTCGTGCTTAAGCTTTTTAGTCGGTACGTTGATTGCAAGCTTTTCCAACAGCTTTAATTTAGTTTTGCTAGGCCGCTTATGTCAAGGCATTGCTGATGGAATCGCGTTACCGTTGATGTTTGCTGTCATACTAGATCAAGTGCCAAAGAAAAAAGTTGGCACTTTTATGGGGCTAGGTAGCTTAGTTATTGCCTTTGCACCAGCAGTGGGTCCCATATATGGTGGCATAATTCAGGACACATTCAATTGGCATTTTCTATTTATAATTTTAATACCAATTATTATGGTTACCTGGCTGCTTGGTGAGCTTAGCATTGAACAAAGTTCACCGGTTCATTACGTTCCCTTTGATGTCCGTGGGGGCATTTTCTTGGCCATTTTTTTGACAACGACGTTGATGTTTATTGTTAACTTGACTGCTAACAGTAGCTCTTTTAAATTGTATTTATTTTTACTAGGAACAGCTTTTTTTAGTGGCTTACTTTTCCTTCTTAATGAGAAGCATAAGAGCCATAAATTGTTGGAATTAAGTCTCTTTAAAAACAAACGCTTTTTGCAGTTGTTAAGTGCTTTTTTTCTATTGCAATTCAGTTCTTTGAGTATGTCATACTTAATCCCTAATGTGCTACAAATACTTTTTGCCCAGTCACCTGGTTTGGTAGGTTTTCTAATTGCTCCTGCCGCTGTGATTGATGCAGTGCTATCGGTGGTTGCTGGTATTATTTACGATAAAACTGCACCCCGCTTACCCATTATAAGTGGCTGTATAATCATTGGACTGACCTTTTTGGGCGCCAACCTATTTACACCAAGTATTGGCGGGCTGGTTTTAATATATATGCTTTTTATGGTGGGATTGAGCTTTAGCTACAGTAACATCATGACCTATAGTTTGTCTCAATTACCTGCTGGGTTAGTAAATGATGGTAATTCGATTTATATGACGGTTCAAGCTTATTCAGGAGCAGTTGGAATTGCAATATCGTCCTCTATTGTTTCTTTATTGCAGAAACAACAAGGGAGTGTAATTTCAGGGACAAAATGGGGGTTAGCAATCAATTTCTTGATTTTGTTTTTTGTTGCCGTATTCACAATTTCTCTATGCTTGATAGCTTTACGAAATAAAGTAATTAAAGGAGATAAAGAGTAATGAGTTTAGATGATATAAAATCATTTTCTAAAGAAAATATGGCCTTTGATCCAACTGGGCATGATTTTCTTCATGCCCAAAGAGTGGCTAAGTTAGCTCAAAAAATATATACAGAAGATTTTAAAAAAGATGAAACTGATATTGGTCTGTATGTTGTGAAAGCAGCTAGCTATTTGCATGACACCATAGACGAAAAAGTCACTGCAGATAAAAAGAATAGACTGAGAGAAGTACGAATTATACTTAGCCATGAGAATATTGCAACTCCGGCTAGAGAAGACATTTTAGATATTATCCAACATATGTCATATTCTGACAACATTGAACACCATTACCAGCTTTCTAACGAAGGTAAATGTGTTCAGGACGCTGATAGACTTGATGCACTAGGTGCAATCGGCATAGCACGTGCATTTGCTTACGGCGGGCACGCTGGACAGGAAATATACGATCCCAAAATATCAGTGAAGGAAATCAAAACACACGATGATTATCGCCATCACAAAAGTACAACCATCAATCACTTTTATGAAAAGCTACTGAAATTAGCAAGTTCAATGAATACCAGAATGGGAAAGCAAGAAGCCAGTCGTCGAACAAAGTATATGCGTGATTTCTTATCTGAATTCCAAATGGAAACAGGTGTAAAAGATGAGACATAATGAGTATCTATTAGATAAATCGTATTTCGAAAAAGTCGCTGCGCTTTTTAATAAAGGACAGTCTGATCCCCAAAAAATCCTGTCGTAGAGCACGCTGTGATTAACAGTTTGGATTTTATAGACTATTTATGTGAACACTACGAAGTGTACTTTATACCCAAGCCCAAAAGTATCGATCGTAAAGTCCTTAAACATTTATCAAAAACTTGTACAATATTAGATGTTTCTAGGAAAGAATTAGCAGGCGTTGATACACCTAACTTGATAAAGAAAATTGTCGGACAGGACACGTTTGCAATTATTGATATTGGTGGGTATTTTGTACCAAGATTAAGTGACATTCAGAAACAGTTTAAAGGTCAATTGGTTAAAATAATCGAGGATACGGGAAATGGCTACCAAAAGTATGAAGATAAGCTGTCCAATAATTCAATATCAGTCCCAATACTATCAGTGGCAAGAAGTTCTTTAAAAATTGAGGAAGATTTTTTGGTTGGACATGAGATTGTAGTCAAATCCGAAATCTTTTTAGCAGATTATGGAACGACGCTTTTAGGCAAGAAAGTACTAGTTATTGGCTATGGTAAAGTTGGCTCCAGTATAGCGGGTAATTTAAGAAAACGTGGTGCAATAGTCACAGTTTCTGATAAAAGGGCAATACGATTAGCTAACGCATTAGCCCATGGGTACCAAATAACTAATGATATATATACTGAGCTAATTGACGTTGATATTGTGTATATAGCTAATGGAGAGAAGTCTATTGATACTCTTCAACTAAAAAAATTGGATTTGAAACATACTTTATATAGCTTTTCTGTAACTTCAGCGGACGATACTTTTAAAAATAGTCAAATGATCAACAAATTACCCCGCTATGGACACAATGGTGGGTATAAAATTTTAAAAACTAAAAGCAATAGGACTATTATTCTAGCAAATTCAGGGGACGCAATTAATTTCACATACTCTATATCAACATTAGCTTCCTACGTTCAATTAACACAGGCTGAAATGGCAGTTATACTACAAAAAGACATTTCAGGTGAAGAAAATCAGGGAATTGTTGAATTAAATGAAAACGACAGAGAAAAAATTGCTAAAGAATGGTTGGTAGAGATATTCAAATTTGTTAAAAGTTGAATTAAATGAAAAAAGCTTAAAGAATTATACAAATAAGCTCTGGTTGCTACCGACAAAGAGATTCTAAGCTGCTTTTAGTTGCTGCTAAACTTTGATCGTAGTATTAAACAAAAATACCTTATTAAGCGCAACTTTCACTGAAACAGTTGATAACAATATTAAGATGAAATTTGGTTTCCTCGTCAAAGTTTCTGTATAATAGATTAAGCAGGAAGTTTTAAGGGCGGTGGCTGTCTTTTCCCTTGCGAGGTGAGGCCCATGGGAACATGGAATAATCTTCAGGAAGGTTTCACAGTCAATGAGCGTCTTCCAGGCACTCTCGTTGATGTTGCTGTTTGGCACGTTTTTAATCGCGCTACTCAGCTATATCGACAAGCACCACAAATAAAAAAGCCGCCCCGATTATAACTTTGGCGAGTTACGGGACGACATTAATATAGTTTTGTAATTATGCCACCGCCTTTGAAGCGGCTTGCGTGGGAAGTCCTGTTTTCGGCGGGGCTTCCTTTTCTGTTTCCATTATAGCATGCCCTTTAAAAACTGGCTAACGTTTTAGACTTTGATCGGGTTCAGAATCTGGTTGTTTAATTTCTGGATTCTTTTTAGCAAATGCTTGCAGTTACTTTTGTGTTCGCTCACTGATTTCATGGTGTACATCATTTAATTTATTTTTTAGTTCTGATTTTTGTTGTGGATTAGTTGCTTGCTGAACTTGTTGTTGCAAGCCTTGATAGGACTTATTAAGATCATGGGCTGATAGCTTTTTTAGATCA
>NZ_RHNX01000062.1 GCF_003946335.1 Levilactobacillus fujinensis | reverse complement strand
TCATACAAAAAGAGCCCTAATCACCAAGTGATTAGAACTCCAATATTTTGTTCACCAACAACAGTTGACGAAGAACCCCACTTTTCGCGTCCGCTTCAAGTCGTAGTCAGGGAAAATAATGTTAAACTCTTCCCCACCGGTTCTATATAAGATGATACTATTATCGACTTTTTTTAAGGTCGCCGCCACCGTGCTGGCGACTTGCTTGAGAACTTCATCTCCAGCCAAGTGCCCATAGGTGTCGTTGACGTGCTTGAAGTGATCGATGTCAAACATCACCATCGATAGGTTCGTATTGTGTGCGGTACTCTGTTGAAATTGATAGGCAATGGCTCGGTCATACGCTGCATAATTCTGCACGCGAGTCAGCGCATCCCAATTGGCAGACTGGAATAGGCGATCCTTGATTCGCCGGTCCTTATCCTGAATCTTGAAGTAACCATACATTAGACTCGCCAGTGCTGCATAGTCGCCAAGCTCGATAAAATACGTACTCCAGTCCAAGTGGAAACGCAATTTGACCAAGAACCACAGGGCCACAGCAAATAGCATGGCAATTGTAATGTAGCGCGTAAACGGCCACCGCCACAGATGCGTGCTCTGTTGATAAGAGATGACGTAGAACAGGACAAACAGAATCGTGTAGACCCACGACAAGATGGCCGTAAAATTCCCGTTCATCAGCATAAATCCGACCCCGGCTAAGAAAATCAGCCAATGCGGAATCTTAAGCTGTAAGAAGTAAGCTACAAAAATCAACAGTAAGAGTTGAAAATTGGTAAACGTCCACGACAAATGACTATCGCGCACAATTAATTGTAATGCAAACACCGATACGACGGCACAGGTCGTCCCGATGGCAATCTGAACCCTTTTGACGTTAACTGGCTTGTTTTGTGATTCGACCTTCGCCGTTACCCAATTAAAAACCGACCAGTACAGCGTAATGACCCCTAGAACAAAGAAAATACTGGTGATGATTGGGGGAACTAGCCAAATTGACCATGCCATTGTCTAATCATTCTCCTCGTTAGTTAAGTTTAGTAATTGACTACCGACCAAAGTATCAATTATTCCCAGCTAGTCCGCGTTTCCACAGCGGAAAATACGACCCCGGGCTAAATAACTCACTACTCTCACTATAGAACAAACCATATAACAAAACCATAAACCTTTATATAATATAATATGTTGTGGCAAAAATTAATACGGCCAAAAATGCCTTCCTGTCTATTTTTTCCACAATTCCCCCCTATTCTTAATCGTTAAAATAAAGTATGATGGTAGCAGACACTTGTAAGGAGGAACTCATACCTATGTACCGTTATTTTCTTCAGCCACAACTAGATGTATCCAACAACTCGTTGATTGGCTACGAGTTGCTAATTCGTCAACAGGTTGATGGCAAGTGGGTCCTACCCCACAATTTTGCATCCATTCCAATAGATGTTCAAGCGGATCTCATCGACCGAACAGCCAAAAAGTTAGCTTTAAAAATTGGGTCCGTTTCTTTTAACGTCAACCAAAGCCAATTTATTGATCCGACCATTGCCAATGCTATTATTGCTGCACAACAGCACATTTATCCGGTTAATTTGGTCCTAGAGGTCACCGAAGAGGTCACCGACGAAAAAATTTCCAATCAACAGATCATCGATCAGGTTCACTTCTTTGATGAGCATGTGATTCAACTAAGTCTTGATGATGTTGGCACCGGCGTCAACACTTATGACCACTTGGAACCCATTCTCCCTTACGCAAGTGAAATTAAATTCGCCATGCAAAACTTCCGCCAGGAAAAACGTGAGAGCGAGATTCCTGAAGCTCTAGCCTTTTGGGATAAGATTGCTAAACAGTACAAGCTTCGTTTAATCCTCGAAGGAGTGGAAAACGAAGAGGAACATGAAATGGCCAACCGCTTAGAGATTGATCTCCGCCAGGGGTGGTTCTACGGTAAACCTCATCTCTTTAAACTGGATGACGCTAAATAAGAGTCAGTATTTTCGAATACTGGTTCTTTTTTATATAAAAAAAGTCGCTAATCAACGTTTTCACGTCTGACTAGCGACTACCGAATGTTTTCTATTGGGTATACTGGGCTCGAACCAGTAACTTACGGATTCAGAGTCCGCTGCCTTACCATTTGGCGAATACCCAATGATTTGCATTGCTTTAAGCAACTATTTAATAGTAACTTGTTCCGCTTTTGGTGTCAACCAATTTTCTTTAAAAAATAGGCGGAACTGTATGAATTTCCGATTCTTTGTAATTTTATGCAGAGAACAATTGACATTTTTTGCCGGATAGCGTAAATTAGATATTGCTAGTAAATGACATTGCCCGCTGGTCAAACTGGTTTAAGACGTCGCCCTCTCAAGGCGGAGTTACGGGTTCGAGCCCCGTGCGGGTGATACTTAAGACGGCGTTTATAAACAAAGAGCACTGAATCGTTGATTTAACAACGATTCAGTGCTCTTTGTTTTTAGAATATTAAAAATAAGCCAACCCTCAAGAATTAGAAGGTTGGCCCATTTTTATAATCGCTTAATCAAGACAAAGCATATCTCGCCTAAATTAGTGTTTTCGAAGCCAAACATACCCAAAACCACTAGCTGTCAGCAATAATGCAATGCCAACAATGGTGTAAATCACACTGGTCGTACGACGTTCACCTGTCTGAGGTAAAGTTGACCCCGTGTAGACTGTACCTGTTGATTGTCCATTGCTGCCTGCCGCGCCAGTAGTTCCACCTGATGTTTGACCAGCACCATAACCAGCAGACCCGCCTGTCGTTACACTAGGCTGTGTCGTGGTTGAATTACCATTACCACTCCCTGTGGTCAATGTTGACGGCTTAGTTGGTGTTGTTGGCTTTGGTGGCTTGATGGATGGCGTCGTCCCCGGCGTTGTCGTTCCCGGATTGCCCGGATTCGTTGGCGGTGTTGTCGTTCCTGGATTACCTGGATTCGTTGGCGGCGTTGTCGTTCCCGGATTACCTGGATTCGTTGGCGGCGTTGTCGTTCCTGGATTACCTGGATTCGTTGGTGGCGTTGTCGTTCCTGGATTACCTGGATTCGTTGGCGGCGTTGTCGTTCCCGGATTACCTGGATTCGTTGGCGGCGTTGTCGTTCCTGGATTACCTGGATTCGTTGGTGGCGTTGTCGTTCCTGGATTACCTGGATTCGTTGGCGGCGTTGTCGTTCCCGGATTACCTGGATTCGTTGGCGGCGTTGTCGTTCCTGGATTACCTGGATTCGTTGGTGGCGTTGTCGTTCCTGGATTACCTGGATTCGTTGGCGGCGTTGTCGTTCCCGGATTACCTGGATTCGTTGGCGGCGTTGTCGTTCCTGGATTACCTGGATTCGTTGGTGGCGTTGTCGTTCCTGGATTACCTGGATTCGTTGGTGGCGTTGTCGTTCCCGGATTGCCCGGATTCGTTGGCGGCGTTGTCGTTCCTGGATTACCTGGATTCGTTGTACTACTGTCTTCTTTAACGTCTTCCGCAGAAACTGTAACGGCGGCCGTTGTTCCTTCCTTGATCGTAAACGAAATAGGTGTCTTGTTTAAATCATACCCTTCAGGTGCCTTCGTTTCGACAAATTGATAGTCACCAGTAGCCAGGCTATCATACTTAATGTTTCCATTAGCATCAGTTACCAAATCTGACTTAACAACTTCACCACTGGCTGTCTGCAGTTCGTAAACCGCTCCAGCCAATGCGTCTCCATTTGCTTTGTCCGTTTTGGTCAGGATGACTTCACCGGTCTTTTGATCGGATCCACCGCCTCCGTCACCGTTTCCGCTACCAGTACCGCCCCAAACGATCCGAGCACTAACATTCTGACCGTTCAGAGAAGCATTATTACTCCAAGAGCCACCCGTTCCCGAAACATCTGGGATTGTCTGATAAGTCATGTCAACAGCTGTCGTCACATTTTCAAACGAGAAAATAAGCATACTATTGCCGACATCAACTGATGGTGTTAGGGTTCCCCCATCACCAACAAAGTTGCCAGATTCATCATATGTTCCCGTTGCGGCGTGGACGCTACCCGGAACATAAGTCTGCGAAGCGCCAAAATTATCCGTGATGACCGTCTGCCCCAGATTTGTACTGTTTGGATTAAATGCAATATTCCAAGTCAACTTTGCGGGCGAGCCATCTTCATTGCGCTCAGACACCCAGCCAACTTTGTTAATTCCCCAATCTAATCCAACAGTATTATTGTCGGTACTTCCTTTCACGTAGAACTGTAAGTGACCTTTACGGTTAGTCGCAGTATTCGTTAATGCACCATTAAACGTGATAGTTCCTGTGCTTTCCCCCTCTTTGATGGTAAACGTGCCGATTTTTTCGCCGTTATCATCAAAAAGTGGAAATGTAACATCACGTCGACCAACGGCACTGTTTGGAAATGTAACTGTTGCCGTATCGCCATCTTGAATTGTAACGCCATCTGGAATACCCCAAGTATACTCAACGGTATAATTATCCCATTTGCTTAAATCAGATCCATTTGGAATTACCTTACCATTTGAATCCGTAATCACAGCGTCATTTTCACCTAAACCAGAGACAGCAATTTCACTGGCATGGGCGGTAACCGTACCAGCGCCGAGGCCTCCGATAAGACAGACGACGATAGCTATCAAGATACCCATCACGACGGCGGTTATCTTCTTTCGCATCGTACTCCTCCTCCTAACAATATTTACCAACAATTACCACTGTTAATGAAATCTCAAGTCTAGTAACTGCTAGTCTCACAAGTAACTTACTTTGGACAATATTTCTACCGCCTTGTATTTACTATAACTGCTATTTGAGGCGTCGGGGTGTTAGCAAGAAATAATTGGGGTCGTTGCAAAAGAAGTTTATGTTAACCCCCTTGTTTAACTGCATTTTTATTGACTTGGCCCTAAAATCATCGCCACTAGCGTTGATACAAAGCCATTTAACATCTTAGTAGCTTACCGCAAAATTATATAAGCGACCTGCTAGAACATATAATAATTGGTCGACTATGCATGCAAGTCGCACGCATCTAATTTCTGCCGATATAGAGGTTCGTCAGGCTCCCCGCTCCGCTAACCAACATTTACGCCACATGTTAACAAAAGATAATGGTACTGCCCCTCTCCACTTTAATTCTACCTGCTCAAATAGATTGTCGTATCATAATATTTATGATCATTAGGGCCTGTTCCATTGTTTGTTCTATAATTCGCCTTCCACTTCACCCGAACACTGGTGATATCACCGACGTCCGCTAATTTGGGTACCAAATAGTAAATATTTCCCTCAACTCTTGTCCCTTTATTTAGTTCCCCAGCAAACATATCGCTATCACTAATATCCGCTTTTATTTTCTGATTAGTGTTCGTTGTTAATGTTCCTTGGGCTGGATAGGTAATGATATTTTGGTTTGCATGGATCCCCATATGAACCTTAATAATTCCAGCAATTTTTTGACCAGCCTTACTATCAATTTCATTATCCGCTTTAGCCTTATCATGATAGATACTACCAACCTTATAAACCGTCACGTAATTAATTTTAAACGTTGCTTTCGACCAACTGTCGTCCTTTCGAGCACTCTTGTATGACTGCTGATTGACCACCCGAATATCATCCGATCCCAATTTGAAACCATCAGTGTGGGGTGACATTCTAAATTCATCTCTATTTTCCGGTGAATCTACGGACCGAATCGGGGAAACCACATAGTGATTTGCTGTCCAATGACTCACACTCAAGTAGTTAAATAGGCCGACATACATCAGCGTTACAGCAGCTAAAGCAGGCCACCTCACCCATTTGTAGAAGTAGCGTGGATTATGACGTATATATCGATTTCTTTGTCCCTT
Source organism: Levilactobacillus fujinensis (assembly GCF_003946335.1). Classification (GTDB taxonomy): domain Bacteria; phylum Bacillota; class Bacilli; order Lactobacillales; family Lactobacillaceae; genus Levilactobacillus; species Levilactobacillus fujinensis. Next base: position 853 of record NZ_RHNX01000062.1, on the reverse strand, counting down.
CATGGGCTTGACCAGTCTGATTACTACCATGATTGGTCCTATCATTGGAATCAATGTCACCCAAAGATAGTGACCGGATTTTCCCGTATCGTGTATTCGGCGAATAACCGCCGTAAGTGTCATCACATTCAACCATGCTAGTAGCCCCGAAAAAGTAATCAATATTAGTGCCCTTAAAGACTTAATAACTGACAAGTCGATTGCAAATGCGGGCACTCGCATTGTTAGTCTTAAAAATACGACCAAACTAATTTCCATTGCAGCCACAGCTAGATAAAACCACCAAAAATCTGCTCGTCCCATGCGACCACTAATGACAAAACAGTCTCGTATCGCTTCCTTAAACGACTTGATTATCCTGGGCTGCAAGTTAAGTGTCTCTGCTCTCAAGCTCACCCGTTCCCCGCATAACGGACACAATGTGACTATTTCTTGTCCACAAATCTCACAATGATATTTCTTAGTATTTGGTTGCAAGCGACTTCTCCTTAAAAATTTCATTTTTTTGTTGGCTAATCAGGCCACTCAATAGCAGTATTATATGTAAGACGTTTTTTCTTAAGCTAACAAAAACAATATCACGTTAAGGGCTTGCTATCAATCTTTTATAGCATTTATTTTATTGCCATTTTTATAAAACGTCGGTCCCATACCGAACTAATTTTTCTAGGTGCCTTACACAAAAAGAGAGTGGGACAAAAGGCGATTAGCTGGCGAGCATTAAGGCGGATAACCAAATAACCCCGGGCTTGGATTATTTGGTTATCCGTTTTAAGGGCTCTTTGTCAACCGGTGTTGATGGAGGGAATTTCGGAGGTTCAATTCATTTACGAATTGGGCCTCTTTTTTGTAC
>NZ_RHNX01000061.1 GCF_003946335.1 Levilactobacillus fujinensis | reverse complement strand
GTACAAAAAAGAGGCCCAATTCGTAAATGAATTGAACCTCCGAAATTCCCTCCATCAACACCGGTTGACAAAGAGCCATTTTAACCCCCGTATCGTTGTGACAACAGTCCTAATAAACAACAATACCCGCAACCGGCAGAAACGTGGCTACGGGTACTGATTTTATTTGATTTAATTAATTACCGTGCGTGGTCTGGGGACAAAATCATTGGCCCACGAACAGCACGAGGCAATTCGACCGTGATTCGGCGAATAACCACTGGCTGTGGCACCACAACGGGTACCGGCTTGGGCTTGGCCGCCAACATGTGCCAAATGGAATGTAGCAACAGTAAGCAGACAAACATCAACGGGAACCCCGCAATCGTCGAAACCGTTTGAACGGTCTTGAAGCCACCCACCATCACAATCCCAAAGGAGAAGACGATGAAGACAACGACCCAAATCATCCGGTTCCAGCGACTAGGTTCTTCGCCATCATCCAAGTTAAGACTGGTAAATGATGAGACGATGAAAGCGGAAGACGAAATCGTCGTCGCTAAGAAAATGAAACAAGAGATACAATACAAAGTTAAAATAATCATCTTAAATGGCAACGTCGCAATCACCGTGGCAACCACGGCAGCTTGTCCCTGCGTGTTTAAGATGTGGACCAAGTTAACGGCCCCGGTCCGTTGGAGCCACAAGGAGTACCCACCGAAGATGGCGTAGAAACTCATGCACCCCAAAGCCCCGTAAGTCAACATTCCAACTAAGACCTGACGGATCGTCCGACCCTTAGAAATCCGGGCAATGAACAAACCCATCACTGGCATATAAGATAGCCACCAGCCCCAATAGAAAATGGTTTCCTGCTGAGCGGTACTGTCCCCACCATTAGGCAAGGTGTTGGTCGACATAGCGATGAACTTCTGTGCCATCAACCCAATACTGTTCGTTTCAGAATTCAAAATGTAAATCGTTGGTCCAATAATTAAAATGATGGCCAATAATCCAAGCGCCGTCCAAATATGAGCGGAACTTAAGCGGTTGATCCCACCGTTCAGGCCATGGAAGACCGTGACGGCAAACAGGATAAACAGAATGATAAAGAGTTCAATTTTCAGCATTAAATTATCTTGAACACCGGTAAGCCGGCTGAGCACTTTGGAGATAATTGGAATTTCCATCCCAACAGATGAGCCAATACCACCCATAATCCCAAAGACGACCAGGAAGTCGACCACGTGACGGGCAACGACCTTTCCCGTACTGTCACCTTGAAGACTGGTGATGGCGGCGCTGACCCGTTGCACCTTACCGTGCTTGACGTACAAGACGTAAGCAATCGCAATCGTGGCTGGCGCAAACATCATCCACGCCATGGGACCCCAATTGAACTGGCCCAACATGTGAGCGGCACTGTACGCATTGCTGGAGAATGGCTTGAAGCCAAACGCCGGATGCTGTAAGTACCGTAATGGGTCAACGATCGACAGCATTAAAATGCTGGCATCGATGGCCGTCGCGAACACCATGCTTCCCCACTGAAAGTTGCTGTAGTGAGGCTTGTCTTCGGGATCGCCCAATTTGACTTTCCCAAACTTACCAAATGCCAAATACATAAAAAATAAAAAGTTGACCACGTACACCATCATATATGCCCATGACATGCGAGTATCAATCCAGTTCAACAATGAACTTAGTGTGGCTTGTAGTTGATTCCCACCTAAGATAAATAGCAATGACGCGAGAATAAATAAAACGATGGTTGGCACGAATACTAACTTATCAATATTTTTACGCGCTAAAATAAATAATCCTCCTCATTTGTTTCCTGAAAGCCAAGCTTCCAGCGGATGATGTCCAGTGAGATTGTACGAAAAAAGCGTTGTAGCTGGGGTCGTCATGCGAGCCACCTGTACAGCGCTTAAACGTTAAATACAAATTGCCTTTGTCAATCTCTCTGAAACGATATCCAAAGTCCATTATACGCGGTAAGATTAATTAGTAAAACCTTGCTGATAGATAAGTTTTTTCTATTGGAAATAAAGCGGTTACACAGCCGATAGCCATAGTAATCTAAGAATATGATTAGAATTTGAAATTTGGACCAATAACCGTTACTTTTTTAGTTTATTCGGCCATTGTTCGCGCGCCTGCTGATTACCAACAGCACTGTTGTCAATCTGCTTAATCACCCGTGCTGGATTACCCGCAATTACAACATCGTCGCCAAACGATTTCGTCACGACAGAACCAGCTCCCACGACCACATTATTGCCGAGCGTAACCCCAGGCAAGATGGTCACACGACCGCCCAGCCAAGCGTTATCCCCGATAGTGATTGGGGCTCCCATTTCGACATCATTGTTTCGGGCCATTGCGTTCAACGGATGGACCGGCGTGTACAAGCCAATGTTGGGGCCAAAGTAACAGTGTTCACCGATTGTGATTGGGCAGGTGTCAAGGAAGGTCATATCGTAATTACCATAAAAATGATTGCCAATATGAATATTCCAGCCATAGTCAAACATAAAGCTGGCTTCAGCGAAGAAGTCATCCCCTGTGTCCGCAATCAATTTCTTATAAGCGGCGTTACGCTGCTTATTATCGTCCAACTGATTAGCCGCCTTGAGTTGCTTACGCGCTAAAACGCGGCGGTCGATCAGTTCCTTATCAAATTGTTCGTAGGGCTGACCGGCTGTCATTTTTTCCCGTTCTGTTGCCATATCATCAATCACTCCTCTTGCCCTCATGATACCACACTGCCCAAAATCAGCTATTGTGACATTAGCACAAGCCATTCACACTGCGGCGGCCAGGGATTCCGCCAGCTATGGGGAACACCTCTGGTTCTGATTGATTTTTGATACAGCAAAAGCTTAACGCCTGTAACTTTTTTAAATATAAAAAAGCGGGCCCCTTAATGAACTCGCTGATTAAAAGTTATTTGCTAAAAGCTCTCAATCTTAGGACAACTAACCCGTCGTCTTTTTCAGTAAAAGCTCATCCTTATGTTCACGTACATAGGCCTTGAACATTGGATCTGAAAAATGCCAATAATTACGATCGTCACTTGTTAAGATTTCCAAATCTGGCCCCTTAAGCTTGGTCAACACTGGACTTAACGAACTGAATCTCATCTCTTCACCATCACGTAAATCGTTAACAGCGCTTAAAATTCCTTGCGTCGTCATTGTATTTTTTTCGGAATTAGCCATTGCATACAGGACATAATTTCTTACCGTTGTTTTGGTGCTTGTCCTGTTTTTCGCTTTATCCAATCGTGAACGATATTCAAGTTCATTAACTGCAAATACTTCCTGAATCGCGTCAGCAATATATTTATCTTTCATGATTTGACTATCTTCATCAATTGCCGCATAACCAGCATTCCGTCCCAATTCATGGAGTACTTTCCCAATCCCAGTAGAAATGTAAGTCGTTCTGTCAACTTGTCGCTCAGAACTTTTTAACTTAGCATTATCCCAACCAGTTTTAATGATTTTTTTGCTCTCTGCTTCGTTTAACTATGGGACAGCTATCGTTGCCAACCGACTTCTCAATGACTGGACATCATGCCAAAGTTCCTTAGCTGTTTCGGCAATACCGACAAAGACAATTTTGGCATAGGAATTCTCATAATTGACAGCATCATCGGACATGTTTTTCGCGATTTCTGCCAATCTGACTCTGAGGCTATCAGCTTCACCTGACAAATTTTCCATATCATCGACAATCAGAACTGTATTACGTTTAAAAAGCACTTCTTCAAGAATCGCGAAATCATCATTTCCCATGTATTGTTCAGTGATATTTTGATTCGTACTCTGACTTTGAACTTCGGCCCTCAAAGAAAACCAGCGTAATCCAGCTTTCGCTTCTGCCTGAACGCCATCTTCATTAGTCTGAATCCTCTGAACCACTCTGCTTAAACGCAGTCTACCAGCCACATCTGCAATAAAACTTTCTATTGTTGTTGTATTACTCATAGTAACCCGAATACTTTTAGTCCCATGAGATTTTTCCAACTTCTTTAAATTGTCCAAGACCATACTTGTCTTTCCAGCACCAGTTGGCCCATAGACCAACACTTGCCTTCCGCGCTGGGCAAACTCACGCATAATCGTTCTGTCCAAGTTACCTCGCCCAACATAATTTTTAACAGCGGGCATACTTGGCGTAAACCAGTCGTTTAATGCATCTGTAGCTTCTTCGCTCCAACTCCAAGCCATAAGTACGCCACCTTTTTGTATTTTGTGTTTTGCGTTTTGCGTTTTGCGTTTTGCGTTTTGCGTTTTGCGTTTTGCGTTTTGCGTTTTGCGTTTCTAATTATATCACTGTTCGGCGTACTTCTAGGCGTATATGTATCGTATGTCTCAAACAAAAATAATTCTCTCTTCTGATATTTCTTCAAGATACATAGTGTTTAGCATCTAGTCCACTTACCAAAGTAAAAAAAAGGCCATGACCATTCTCAGTCACAACCTCCGTTTGAATTTCCTAATATAACTGTTCACCGTGTCTCGCTAATTTTCGGCTGACGCTGGTTGTGTTGGCATGGCTTGTTCCCGTAGAATCCAGGTGATACCATATGCATCAACGATTTGGCCCATCTTGCCACCAGCTACCTTGGAGAAGGGACTGATAACCTTGACGTCTGACTTAACCAATCGCTGATAAAGTGCATCGAGCGCTTTCACACTGGCACTATCATCTTCATCCACCGTCAGCATCAACGAAATTAACGTCGACGAAGTAGGTTGACCCATTAAAGCATCTGCACATTGAACATCTAAGCCCAAGATGCGAAAACCACCGTTCATCGTCATTTGGTCCAGATCCACTGTTGGTTCTAACCCAAATTGCTCGACCTCCGTGGCCGTTGGGCTAATCCGATAACTATCGGTCGCACCAAAGACACTTTGATAATAGGCAATGGCCTCTTTGGCGTTTTCAAACTCCAAATATGGAATTAATTTTGCTTGCATGATTCGGTACCCCATTTACTTACTATTTTTTAAGATGTGTTTGGCTAGCTCCCTAGTTGACGGGTACTAGTCCCCTCAATTAGCTGACCCACAGGTAAAATCTAGGTCTCATTATACCCTTAATTATCTTCAAACGGTAGGTTTTGCAGACTTCGGGCAATATCCGCCACCGATTGGTCTGTATCCGATTGGTGTTGAACAGTCGACCCGTGGTCTGATGCTAAAGACTGTGACGGCGCGGTTTTCACTGGTTTTACCGATCGTTTAGCCTCCTGATGCATGCCATCCATTGTTTCATTCAGTAAATGGTCGACAAAGACATTCCCTTGATTGGTCGCATGGCCTTTCGTCCACTGATAGGTCAAGTGACTAAATTGTGGTAACAACCGATCAACATCTTGCCAGAGTTCTGCGTTAACTAACGGCCCCGCGCTACGTTTCCAGCCACGACGTTTCCAACCTGCTAACCACCCTTTGGTGATGGCATTTAAGACATATTGTGAGTCCAAAACGAATTGAATTCCAGTCTGCGTTTGTCCTAAATCTACCAAACGTTGCAACGCGTTACGAAAGGCCATAATTTCCATGCGATTATTGGTTGCCCCAAACTCACCAGCGGACCCCGTCACAGCCTCATCCGGCAATTCAATGCGATACGCCCAGGCTGCTTTATCGACCGACCGCACGTGGCCCCCGGCAACGTTACCGGTATTTCGTGACCCACCATCCGTATACACCGTAACGGTAGCAGCAATAGCTGCTACCTTCATGGTTGGTTGAGTTGCTGACTTCTGCGCTGTCTTTGGCGTACCAGTTGCCGTCGTCGTCATAAACGCCTTGGCCCCCGCTTCCGTCATAAAACTTTTGTACTGTGCACCTGAAAAGCCACTAACTTGTTTTTGCGTTTCCGGCCAAGTCCGATAAATTCCCGGCTGCCGCCCCCGCCGAACCGCGTAGTATTTCTGTGCCAAATGTATCCCCGCTTTCGAACTGATGTATGCTAGTTTACCATACTTTATCGGCTCACTGGGCATATCCGCTATTACCACATTTGTGTACCCGTTACCATCCCAATCCCCTCTAGACAAACTTTTTTCGGTAGTTGACCGTCAGAACCGCAAATTTGCCTAAAATTTAAAGGGTAAATTGTTTCCATAACTTTTAGATTATGCTAACCTAGTAGGTGTGAATACTGGCCGGAGACTGTCATTTTCACTTATTTTTTCAATTTTTGAGGGGGTTTTTTATGAAGAATCCGATTCGTGCAACCATTATTTCCGTCGACCAAGCCCGTGCTATGCTGAAAGACCAGCACGAACAACGCGACGAACGTTTTCCACAACTCGCCATCTCCGGTCAATACATCTTACCAGACTACCGGCTAACTCGTAAGCGTGAAGCTTTCAAGATTCGGAAACATACCTTTTTGAAGCGCCACTTCCGGTCTTACGTGGCCTTTGACTCCGATAACGGTCAAACGCTGTGGATTCACAATTTTCCCAGCCTTTCCGAAGCGTGTTTTTGGTTAAACACCGGTTTAAAACCCGGTGATACTGATTCTGCCAAGTCTTATCAAGATTGGAAGATCGAACACGCGACCGAAATCGAGACCTTAAAGGAACAGCTACGTGCGGAACACAAGACCAAGAAACAACCTGCCGCGCCAAAGCCGCTAACCGTAGCCGCAGTCAAAAAAGCACATGCTAAAAAATAATTTCATGCAATAAGCGCCCCGGCAATTTCTACCGCGGCGCTTTTCGTTTGACTTCATTTAATGGTTCTACAATATCTGTTGTTGGTAATAGATTTTTATCTATTAATGATGACAGATTTTTTGTTTATCATTAGAATAA
>NZ_RHNX01000060.1 GCF_003946335.1 Levilactobacillus fujinensis | reverse complement strand
TGGCGCCCTCAAAACCCGAGGACGCCATTCTTCTTTTTTGGTCTAAATTTCAATACGGTCAGTTATTGGGTGCTTACGTTAGTTCTGCACGTGGATCCAAAGTTAAGTCAGATTATATGATTGATGATCGACTATCAATGTTGACAAAGAGCCCAGTGAAATTTATTGCCTCGGTAAGAAAGGTACGTAAACTAATTAAGAAGGAAAAAATAGAGTTAGTCCATGTGCATAGTACTATAGCTGGTATTTTAATGGTTATTTATAAAATGATGTATCATGATGGAATTCCGGTAGTATTTACACCACATGCATACTTTTCAGAAGTAGATAGAGGACGATTAAAAAATATTTTATTAATTTCAATTGAACGTTTTATGAACCGATTCTTTGAAAAGGTTATTCATGTTTCAAGGGAAGAGGAGAGCTATGCATTAGATAATGATTTGGTTGCCAGTAGTAAAAGTGTAGTTGTTAGCAACGGTGTCTCCAAACCAACTATTAAAAAAAAAGAGCATTCAGGTATTGTTTTTATCAACGTAGCCAGGTGTAGTTTCCAAAAAAATCCACAACTATTTATTAAAATAGCTACGAAGCTTATTAGTTGTGTTCCAAATAGTAAATTTATATGGGTTGGTGATGGACCCCTTTTGGATGAGTGTAGAAAAAGAGTAACTCAAAGCGGTGTAAATAAGAAAATAGAGTTTGTTGGGTATTCAGATAATCCGTATGAATATTTAGCTCAATCAGACGTGTTTTTTTCAACAGCTCGATATGAGGGACTTCCATTTTCGGTCTTAGAGGCATTGTCTTTTAGTATGCCGGTGATGCTGACAAATATCATTGGCCATAAGGAATTAGTTGAAGGCAATGGCTTTCTAATAGATAAAAATGATATGAACTGGGGGGGATTTGTAAAAAACGTTCAAAATATTATATCTAATAGCCAATCAATGGCAGAAGCAAGTCATAAGTTATATATTCGAAAATTTTCAGTTGAAAAGATGGTATCAGGAATTGAAAGCCTTTATGAAAGTGAATTTTATAATCAAGTTAGCCACTTAGAATTTAGGACAAAATAAATACAGCAAGACGTAAATCTCAAGTATCATTGGAGTTCCTACACAAACAATGAAAGAGGTTTTCGTCTTGATGCAAGAACAGCTTACCATGAATCGTCCCAAGGGTCGTCATCACTTAACTTTGAAAGAGCGCGGAAACATCGAGGTCTACTTCAATCACGACGAGTATTCTCGGCGTAAGATTGCCGAACTAATTGGCGTTAGCCCGCAGACCATAAACAACGAGGTCAAGCGGGGCTTGGTGACCAATAAACAGCTGGTTAACGGTAAGGAAAAGTTCTATGAGATCTATATCCATGTGGCAGAGCTCGCTGAACAGCGCTATCACGAGAAGCGTAGGGCCTGTCATCGTCCTTGTAAGTTCTATCAGGTGTTGGACTTCTTAGCGTTCTTTGTGGAACACTTTAAGACTGATTGCTGGGCATCAGACGTTGCTGTTGGTCAGGCCCAAGCGTTGAGCCTCTTTCGTTCTGATGAGATGGTCTGCACAAAAACGCTGTACAAGTATATTGACGAACAACGCTTAGAGGTCTGTAACTTAGACCTCGCTGAGAAGATGAGTCGCCGACTACCCAAGCACGCCGTTCATATGAACAGTCGGCTGCTAGGCTTAAGTATCGAAGAACGACCAGCTGAGGTAGCGACACGTGAAGAGTTTGGCCACTTTGAGATTGACACCATCGTTGGTAAGCGTGACGGCCATGAGAGCGTAATTATGACCTTGATTGAACGCCAAACCCGCTTTCAGATCATCCGCTTGATCGATGGCCGTGACGCTGATTCAGTGGCCTATGCCATGCAAGCCATCATCGCCGAGTACGGAAGTATTATCAAGTCGGTTACTACGGACAATGGCCCAGAGTTTACGACCCTTTCACAAGTGATGGCATCAGTCGCCCCGGTCTACTTTACCCATCCTTATACTTCCAGTGAGCGTGGCACTAACGAAGTCCACAATCGCATGGTTCGCCGCGACTTTCCTAAAGGCGAGTCACTCGATGCTGTTAGCCCGGCTGATGTCGCTAAGACCGCCGAAAAGCTGAACAACATGCCTCGCCAGCTCAACTTCCAGACACCCGCTGAGCGCTTCGCTGCCGCCTGCGGCTAAGCTCAGCGCACTGTTCCAACCCTTAACTTCAAGTTCTGAGAAACCCTTGGTATCAGTATTTGGTACTAGTGACTAACTTGTTCTTGCAATTTGCGTTTGGTTGTTAGCATGTATAGAAGATCAGATACACCGTCCTCGGCGATACATCCCAGTAAACCGTAATCCATCTAGTAAGGTAAGCAAATGACGTCCTCATTTTTTTGAGAACGCCATTTGCTGTCTTACAGGCACTGACCCGGAATATGCAATGTTTCCCCGCAAAATCCGCAAGCGTAATTTTCTATAGAATTTTGGGCAAATTCAGGCTGATACTGTGGTGGTCAAGGACATGACCGCACGTTATCTGACAATGTGATTTCACGAGGAAACTTACAAGCCGCCAACCAGACATTGTTTTCCAATCCTCATCCCCTCAGTCCACAGTTCCCACTTGGATTACGTCTTCTCCCGATGCACCACCTCAACCTGCATCGCCGGTCTCGGCGCTATCATCTGCGTATAGAACTCATCCGGATCCGGCGCCAACAGGAGACCATCCGCCAGAGCACTATCCGCGTTGGCGTAGAGGTACAGAATGTACGCGCGCTTATTGAGATACGGATTTCTCGTGCGGGGGATGTGGTGCAGTGTCAGTTGGAGCAGGTGTGTGGGCGCGTCGTAGGTCATGCTGTAGACGATCTTTCCCCACAGGCGTTGTGGCCGGCCCGTTGTCAGGCGTTTGGTCGCCGGTTCGTGATCGAAGGCCAACTCGATCTTCGTATGGTGGCTAATGATCTGACTATAATACTTATTCGCGCTCCGACTCTTGATGAATGCCTGGTACGTCGCTGGCAAGACGTCCTGGTAGACGATGAGGCGTCGCTTATTGACCTGGACCTCCAGCAACTCCGCACGGGGCTGATAGTGCAGCTGGTAATGGTGATGTGCGTCGTACGTTTCAGCTAGTTCCATGGTAGCTTTCTCCTCTCTCAAAACGTCAGGGGCTTACGGTCGCTGAAATGGGCATCGTAGTAGGTGTCCACCTTACGCGTCAGGGTGATCCCCATGGCCTCATTTTCGGTCACATCACTATAGACCTGGTGCTTATGGTCGCTCATCGTTAGCTGAAGTACGCTGAGCTGTTCGTCGTAGGTCATCGCAATGACGTGAACGCCGCAGGGGAGCGCTATCTGCCGGGCACTAGTCGCACCAATCTCGCCAGTCATCAGGCTGACGGTATTTAGGTTGATGTGGTGGTGTTTCAGCAGCTTCGTTTCGTAGTACATATCCGGCTCGTGGCATTTCACGAAGTCCCGGTAAAATTTATGACTGATGCGGCGAAAGACCACAATCTGGGCGTCAGCGACCTGGACCTCCAGTAAGCGGGGGCCCGACGTATAGTGCACCCGGTAGCGGCCGTTCGCCAACGTTTGTTCTTCGAGTTCTAGTGTTCTGGTCATGAGTGGTGTTCCTTCCAATGGCGACTTCGTGGTGGTCATTTGACCGCACAGCAGGGGTATTGCGACAGAATCGATTCCATGTAAAATTTATCCGGATCCGGGGCGTGCAGCAGTATTTCGACAACCTCACGGGGCACGTTCGGGTAGAGTAATTGCGCCTTACCCAAGAGGTTGATTAATAGGAGACGCTGATTGTTATCATAAGCAATTGAGGCCATCACGTGACTCTTAATCGGCAACATTTTAGCGACGTCCCGGCCAACGTCACTGAGCTGAAAGCAGTTGAAGTGAATCGGGATGACTCCATGATGGGTGATGACGTTGTGGTAAAAGATCGCCGGATTGGCGGCGTCGAGGAAATGCTGATAGGTGGTCCGGGTGACGTCCCGATAGACGTAGACTTCACCAGTAATCACGCGCACCTCCAGTAGTTCTGCCGGTCCGTTGTAGTGGAGTTGAAAATGTTGCCGGTTAGCATTGTCCGGTAAGTCCATAATTTCCATGTAGAAAACTTCCTTTGATTTTACAGGATGGCGGGCAATGGTGACTGGGGCTGAGCGCCGTGAAACGACCACGTGTGGCTAGCGAGTGTCCGGACAAGGATTTGTGTAATGACATGGGGAAAGCGGCCAGAATAGCCGGATAAGCCTGACAAAACGATCGTGCGAACATGGACGCAGAGTAGCAGCAGTGTCTCAGTCAGAAGGTCCCGGAGACGCCGCGACCCGCTAGACTCTGAGTCTAAGGCACTAGTAACTAGCCGCAGGGTTTAGGAATACGTTAACATTTAAGATAATTGATAGCTAGAAATAGGACGGATTGCTGATAGTTGTGCGGGGGACGGGTACTAACTGGTAGGAAAGACTAGTTAAAACTGATAAACTGGAGAACAGAATAGAACCGAGATGTAGTGGGTTAGGAAATACCCCTGGAGGAGTAGCGAACATGAGAATAAAAAATCTGGGACCAATTACAGATGCCAAGATTGATTTGAATCAGCTGATGTTATTCATCGGAAATAATGGAACGGGGAAGACCCTGGCTACGTATAGTTTGTTTGCTTTCCGAAATTGGCTAGAATATAGTTTTCAAACGGAAGTTGTAGCGGATAATGAGCTTGATCAGCTAATAGAGGCAGGGAAGCTTGGCTTGCCATATGATGAGTTAGAGTCGGCTATTGCAACACAAATTGTAACGTCATTTAATGAGCTGAATGATAGCGGTAAGTACTTTGTAGACTTTTTTAAGGATCGTGGTGTCTATGTTCCTGGGAAATCTATGATTACGATAAGTGAGAAAGACGTCGCGGGTTTGACGAAGCAGTCTGGGGTTGTTTTTAGTTACTTTGCTGAAGATAGCCAGGAAAACGTAGGTCAGTACCAAATCCATATGGATGGTCGAAAGGCTCCTGAATTAGAAATTTTTAATACCATGTCTCAAAAATATGTGGATGGCCCCCAACGTTTAATTCCTCGTGAAGAACTACTTAGTCGAATTAATCGTGCCTTGGTGGGCAGTCTTTTTGACGCAAGTGCTACCAGCCGGTACTTACCTGCCGAGAGAATTGGAATCAACGTTTTCCGGACACGGCTTAATACACGATTAGTGGATGAGAGTCTCACGAATCCTGCAAGTATGGCGACAGGTAGGGTAGTGGAGCGTTATCCGTATCCTATTGAGTCATACATTTCGTTCTTGAATAATTCGGTATTGGCACTCACACAACCAAATAGCTCTGATTTGACGGAAGAAATTAAGAAGTTGATGGCAATGTTGGTACCGGGAAACTTTTTATATGATGAGGCGCTAGATAGCATTCAGTACCGATTAGGAGATGAGTCAGATAACAGTGATGCGATTAACTTTAATTTATTATCGTCATCATTAAAATCACTTTTTGGATTGGAACTATTTGTTCACCAATATGCTCAGAGAAATTGGCTGTTCATTGACGAGCCAGAGATGAATCTACATCCAACGCGACAAGTGATGGTAATGGACTTACTTTTGGCGTTATCGGAAGCGGGTAATCACGTTGTTATTTCGACACATAGTGACTATTTAGTTAAAGAATTACTAAACAAAATATTAGAATCCAAGCTGGGCGATAAGCAGAATCACGTGGGAATAAAGAGCAGTGTTTCGGTATATGAATTTAATGACGGTAGTGTTCGTGACTTAGGAGATATTTCTGAGGAAGAAGACTTTGATGACTCTGATCAGACATTCGGCAATTTCGATCAAACAACGGTGGCAATCAATGACCATTACGAGGATTTGCGAAATCAAATGGATGACGAGGGTACTGACAATGAATGAGGCACTCTATGATGCGTTTCAGAAGACGATTGCTGATGATGTGTATGTCGGTGAAGCCCAGGGACATTATGTGATTCAAAGAATAAATGAAGAAGACTATCAGTTAGAGTTGAAGTATAAGGTACAGAAAGAATATGGTGTGTCATTTCGTCTTGAGGATTTTAAAGAAGTCGCTCGGTATCTGAAGGGTGGTAAAAGAGCGGCTGGTACAGATAATGATTGTACGATGATTGATGGTGCTATCTTTCAAATTGAGATTAAGAGGGCAAAAAGTATGACACACCATCCGGTTGAAAAACAATTTGCTGGTGGTAAGCAATGGCTAAACCATATTTTTTCGCTAGTTGCGGCAAGAGATAATGATGTGTTGGCGGATGTGAGTCTGCCAATTTATCATTTAGTGATTCAGTTAGGGAATCGACGGCCTGATCTTACGAGAAACATGCGCGTTAAAAATGATGGTCGCCATTTTCGAACGGTTATTCGTTCAGAAGATAAGTATGTAGACCTTTCAAGAGTTATGCGTGTACTGTTAGCCAAGGAAAAATGTAATGATGTGTTGAAAATTGAGTAGGCGACTGATGGCGTAGTCCAGCTGGTGGATTGCTCTTTTTTTCGCAATCGTTTGGAGAATAGAATGATTGTTCAGAGGAGAATATTCAAAGAATCATTCATCAAATGATACATGGTAAGACAAGTATTTCAGTCACTTTATTCATATTGGGTTAGTCCGAGTATCAACAGCTAAAAACAAAGAGAGCAGCCCGACCATTTCTTAGATGGGCGCGGCTCCTTGTCAAGTAGACAGCTAAATAATTAAAATCATTATGCAGTATTTTTAACGGCATGATTCCGGTATTCTACTGGGGTCATGCCGTTTAGTGTTGGTTGGCGTCGCGAATTATTATACCAATC
>NZ_RHNX01000006.1 GCF_003946335.1 Levilactobacillus fujinensis | reverse complement strand
TATACCGGGAAAGGCGGTTCATTTCACCATATGGTTACGAGGGCAGAGCGAAGCGACACCCTCAGAGAGTTTTTTGTATTCTTCCCACATTCTTCCCACGTAAATTGTGGATCGCATTCATGTGTGCAGACACATCTAAAATACTTAGTGGTAATCCTAATGAGACGTTGTTTGCTACGAAAGTAATAGAAAGAATTACGCCTGAGGAAGTATCAAAGAGATAGCTGATATTTTGAATGTTTCTTATGAAGCGGTCTTTGCTGGGATCCGTTCCGATCTCAAATCAGGTAAATTAAAATAATAAATTGATGGCACTCCCAATCAACCGTAAGTAAATCCAAAAGCTAAATTGCGTTTAGCTATGCTTTCCCCTAAAAAATTGCTGGAAGTTTATGGATCATGGTCGGCCGCCTGCACTTGTTAGTTCGTCAATTGCACTATCCAGACAAGAGTTATCCTGTGCATGGTCCTAACGGTAAATGGTAAGCTACCCTTATCAGTAAAACACTTGCGACTACTAAGGGGGAGTACTAATGACTAAAGGATTAATTTTTGCGTTTCATGGGGGACCAACGTCATTTATTAATCGCGTCAATGATGTTGTTGACCAGCTTGATGATGTTGATCTGAGCTTACTGGAGCGGCTTTGCGAATGGTCTAAGGATAATGGATTCGTTATTCCAATGGGGAGTCTTGAACTGACAGTGGCGGATATTCAATTTCGACTAAAAAAGCTGGAGAGGCTAGAGTTAATCGATTTTGGTGTTCGCGTGTAGGCTAAGCAAAAGGGACCACCATTACAGGTGATCCCTTTATTTTTATCTAGGATTCACGTTCAACGTCTTCGGCTAACTCTAGCCAAATTGTCAGCGGTGAGGGGATGTAGTCGGGCCAGACTTCCATTTTTTTTGCGCACCGATCGAGCAGATGGCTCTGACCATCTTCCGCCAAGTCCGTGAAGATACTCAGTGCCTGCACATTGTCCTCCAAGTCGGTCATAAGTGTAGGCACATTGTGTTTCCATTCTTCAACCAAATCTTGGTAAATGACAATACGGCGGGCCTGCAGAATCGTGTAGTCAACGCCCTCGACGTGTAGTCGCTTGACGAAACGGTCGTATTCATTGAATACCGCCGTCTGGGCACGTTGCCAGTCTGTCTTCGTAAATTCCGCTTGTTTATCCTTCATGATGTTCGACCTCTTTATCTCGTACTTAATCTCTAAAAGTTTAATGAAAACTTTCCCTATTCTTTGAGAAATCGTATTCTTTATACCTTCATCAGTATAGCATTTTAAAGAATAATAGTAAGGTATCTTTACATGTTGTCCAGTTGGCTAGTCGTAACGGCGCAAATTGCTGGATGCAAAAAAACGGGGAACTGATTTGCTCCCCGTGGTTGATACTATTTTTCCCAACCGCATAGCTTGTAGTGGGTGTGTTTGGCCCATTTCAGCGTGACGTGCTTAAGCTTGCCGGCATTATTCAAGCCGCGGCAGTGCTTATCATAGTGGTACTTCTTCCCGTGGTTCGGCGCAATCCAAACTTTGGTAGCCTTTGCTTCAGCGGTCGGAGTTGGGACAGTCAGTGGTTCAACCATGCCCCCAAGTGTAAATGAGACTGCAACAAGCGCCATGGCACGGCGTATTTTTTTCATCAGTATCCTCCCTGGATATGTAGTGGTGTCAGCTTTTTTCGTCGTCAGCAATTGGACGATGGTTTAACTTGCTTGGCTGTAACCGGTAGTGTAGTCAATGGTGTAACCTGGTTCGACGTTAAAAATATAAACATTAAACCGGATTGCATTAGAACCAACGGATTGTGCGCGCATCTGAACGCCGCGGGCAACCAACTCGTGACCCTTAAAAATTGGCGTGACGGTATAGCGAACGTAGTGGCTCGAACTGGACCGCAGATAAGTGGCAACGTCCATTTCGTTGTGGAGCATACTGGGGTTATTTAAGGTCCGCGTCCCAGTCATCAAGTTCTTGGGATTGTTATTCTGGCCGGTGAATTGATAACCAATTAAGTGGCTACGATTGTACAGCCATCCGTGGTGTGTACGCTTGTTGTGCCAGCCAGTAGGGTCAAACGTCAAGGCTTCTCGTTTGGCACTAGGCATTAATGAACGATTAAGTAAAGCGGCTGCGCCAGTGACCCGGTTATTCCCGTCTAGATTGTAGTAGGTTTGCCATGGCCCCTTTTTTGTTGAAAGCTGGGCTTTGCTGAAATGGGGATTGTTGTGGTCAATGGTGACTTCTTGCTGCCCACTGTAGGTTAACGTGGCTAAATTCGTCTTAGCCTTAGAGGTAGTTGCGGATTTCTTCACGACCTTTTTAGCCTTTGTTTTGGCTGTCGCCCGCTTGTGGTCAAATGAGACTTGTTGTTGAGAAATATCCGCTTTTTGACTGGACAACCGTTTCTTTTCTGCAGCATTATCTTTTTCCAGCTTAGCGGCCTTTTTTTCCGGTGAGTGATCATAGACGATTTTAGTACTCGTGGTGGCCTTAGCCGATGACTTGGTGGGGGTACAACCACTGACGCCAATAGCGAAGGTACTAAACAATGTCAGCGTCAAAATTGTTATTTTTTTCATTAGCGTAGTGCCTTTCTATAGCCGGCAGCTTTGGCCTGCGCTTCCGTTTGGAAGTAGACCACATTACTACTATTCATGTGATAGCCTGCTTGGTCCGGCGTATGATAAATTTTGGAGTTTCGATTACCGATAATCTTACCGGCCTGCCGAGTATTGAGATCCCCCTTAGCGTGAGAAGATGCCTCATGATGACTGCTGCTGGTTGCTGCAGCGCGACTTGTTGATGTTGCCGCAGCGCGACTTGCTGCCATGGCGCGCTCCGATTCAACGCGACGACTGGAACGACGACTTGCTTGCTGACTGGACTGGACAGAGCTTGCCTTGGATGACGTAGCGGACGATGAACTTATTTTGTCGGCTAGGGCCATGCTGGCGGCATCTTGGCGACTGGCAATGGTCACTAACCGGTTAGATTCCGCCTTGGCCTTTGCTAAGCGTTGATTGCCAACGTGAACCGTTTTGGTGATCACAATGGTCTGCGGCTTAGTATTGGCAGCTCCAATTGCATAGAAACCGCCGGATAGAACTAAAATAATGCTAATAATGCCCAAAAGTAGATGACGTTTCTGATGCTGATGTGGTCGACGAAAGGCCCAGTAAGCAACGCCAGCCCAGACCAGTATCCACAGAATGCTCCAAATAATAAGATGACCCCCTTAATCAATAGTTTTTCAGCTTTAGCTGTGAATAATGAATGAAAAGTAATATATGCCCAACACTAATTTTATGGGGATTGTCGCGACTTTGCAATGCTTACTTGTTCTTTTTTGGTAAAGAATGGCTGATTTAAAAAAATTCGCATCATTTTTACGCACGGCTAACTTTGGCGGTAAATAAAAAGGTCGCCCGCCAGTCTGGATGACCAGTGGGCGACCTGCGAACGGCCGGTTTATTTTTTCTCTTTCAGTAGTTCTACAATTTCTTTGAGATATACTTCTTCTTGTGAGGGCGTGTCGTCCGCCTCTGGTTCTTCCGGTGTTTTCGGCACTAACTTATTGATAAATTTAATCAACAGGAAGACAACAAAGGCAATAATCAAAAAGTTAATGACGGAGTTGATGAAGGCGCCGTATTTAAAATGGGCGCTTCCAATCGTCAAGACGAGATTGGAAAAATCAATGTTTCCAATGAAGATACCTAGTAATGGATTGATCAGATTGTCAACCAGCGATTTGACGATGGCAGTGAAGGCCGCCCCAACGATTACACCAACGGCCAAGTCCATGACGTTACCACGAGCAATAAATTCCTTAAACTCTTTTAACACGTGTCGTTCCTCCTTTAACTATCGATAACGGTTATCTTCTATTTTTAACGATTACGTTATAAAAAGCAACCAAAACGCTGGCGAGAATTTCGCGAGAATCTTGGTTTTTTACTCAGAAACTGAAGGGGAGTGTGCTATAATTGTAAGTGGTTTCAAAGTAGTTAGGGATGTCTGAAATTCGTTACATTGGGGTTTAAAAAGTAAGCCTCGGCAAACGTTTTGCTTGCATTCCATTTCAAAATAAACTATTATCAATTATTGATACATTTTAACCCGTTTGGGACAACCGAAGTGGTTTTAAAATGTTTTGGGAACCGAGTAGATTGTCATTATAGGAGGTGATTACCATGCTGAGTCGAACCAAGGAGTTCCTGCGACAACATAACTATCGTTACGAAAAGTCGTATATTCGACCATTGATGGCGCCAGAGAGCGTTTATGTATTTAAATTCGGTCAGGATTCGCTCAATAATCGGGTAATCATTCGTTATGGTCATACGTGGACGGGCCGTCAGCGAATTAACGAGATTGATTTGCGACTGCACAAGCAAAAGCACCCACGAGTATTTCAAAACGAAGCGGATATGCTAGATTATTTAGAATCGCACATTTCCCGCGGGCAACGAGACACTGACCACACGACCGATGCCGAAAAAGTTTAAGGCCGTTCTATCAATTTTTTAATTTAGCGAAGAGCTAGTGACAATTTGGGTTGTCATTAGCTCTTTTTCTATAGAAAGAGTGTGTCAAAAGGTTAAAGCTAAAGGCTGAGGTTGGTGATTACCAAACACCACGGATGACTGTTGTCACAGCGTTGTCTAATTTTAGTCCCAGTATCGTTGTGACAACAATCATAATGAGTATTTTGGAACTTTCAACCTCAGCTTTCAACCTTTGCTAAAAACATAAACGGGGTGTGTTAGTTCTTTTTCTAGCGAAGCAGTTAAATCGGGCTGTGACTGTTGCACTCCCTGCGGTCGACCTTTAAACTGATAATTAAAGGTTGAGATTGGTGTAAGGTGGCTGAACCGTGGGTGCCAGAATCTCGCCAGATATGAGTTCAGATGCGTCGTTTTGCCCAGTTAGCGAGAATCGTTCACCGGCTTAGCAATGGAGACTCAGTGTTTTCAAGGCTTCAACTTATAGCGGCACTTTTTCCAGCCCATAGTTGCCAACTGGTAAAGTGGGAAAAATGAACCTATTTTCGTGTTGATTTAGTAAGTTAATTAAAAGAACAACATCTATAAGGAGGAAACAAGTCACATGCAATGGACAGAGATTAGCGTCATTACCACGAATGAAGCGGTAGAAGCTGTTAGCAATATCTTACAAGAAGCCGGAGCCAGCGGGGTTAAAATTGATGATGCCGCCGATTACGAGCATCTCAAGGCCGGTAAGTACGGTGAAATCGTTGATTTGAAGACTATTCCGCACCGGACTAGTGGGGCCGAGATCAGCGCCTACTATCCCGAAACTATTTTTGTTCCCGAAATTTTGCCGACCATCAAACAGCGGGTCAGTGATTTGACTAAATTTGGGTTAGATCCAACACCTGGAACCGTCACAACTCAGGCTGTCGACGATGTTAGTTGGGCGACTGCTTGGCAAAAGTATTACCATCCTGTTCGCGTCACGCGTTACCTGACCGTCAGCCCAAGTTGGGAAGACTATCACCCCGTTCAACCCGACGAGCACGTGATTCGCTTGGATCCGGGAATGGCATTCGGAACCGGAACACATCCCACCACACGGCTCTCAATGACGGCGTTAGAGATGGTTGTCCGCGGTGGCGAAACGATGTACGATGTCGGTACTGGCTCTGGCGTTTTGAGTATTGCCGCAAAATATTTAGGCGTAAAACAGATTACTGCCTTTGATCTAGACGACGTTGCCGTTCGTTCGGCTAAGACCAACTTGGACTTGAACCCCATAGCCAAGGACATTGTTGCGGAACCCAATGACTTGCTTAAAGGCATTCATCAGCCAGTTGACTTGGTTGTTGCCAATATTCTGGCCGAAATCATTTTGCCACTGATTCCCCAAGCCTGGGAGAATTTGAACGTTGGGGGGTACTTCCTGACGTCGGGCATTATTTCTGACAAATTGGCTGAGATTGTGGCAGCACAGGAAAAACAAGGCTTTGTTATTGATAATATTTTACAAATGAAAGATTGGCGGGGTGTGATTGCACACAAGCCAACGGAGGATGAATAGTCTATGCAACGGTATTTTCTAGAAACGGCGCATCAAACGGGTGATCGTGTGGCTTTGCCCGCATCGATTGCCCATCACTGGGTGACCGTCTTACGAGCCGAAACGGGCGCTGTAGCGGAGTTTGTGGATAGTACGGCCCACCTCTTTCGTGGGCAGCTCGAGGCGATAGAACCAGCAGTTGTTAGTCTAACGGCAGTGAACACGCCAACCGTAGAACTTCCCGTTGTGGTAACGATTGCATGTGGCCTGCCGAAACAAGAAAAGGCAGAATGGATCACCCAAAAGGCGACCGAGTTGGGTGTCGACCACATCATTTTTTACGCTGCGGATTGGTCCGTGGCCAAGTGGCAGCCTAATAAAGTTGTTAAAAAGTTAGCGCGCCTAACTAAGATCGCCTATGGTGCTGCTGAACAAGCACATCGGTTGCGGCGGCCCGAAGTCAGTTACGCAAAGAGTTTCGCAGAAGTCGTGCAACAGTCGGCCGATGTAAAGGTATTGGCGTACGAAGAATCGGCCAAACAGGGCGAGCAAAGTGCCTTAAACCAGCAACTTCAGGCCATTCAGTCGGGACAAAGTCTTCTAGCCATTTTTGGCCCTGAAGGTGGCATTAGTCCTGCTGAGGTGCAAGCGGCACAGGCTGCTCAAGCCGTTTTAGTGGGGTTAGGACCTCGCATCTTACGGACAGAAACAGCTCCGTTATTTCTCTTGTCAGCGGTTTCAACGGTCTTAGAACTACAACAACCGAGATAACAGGGTGAAATCTCACCTGAAACATGCTAAAATAATTGCAATATAAAGAGAGATAGGTGAGAGATAGATGGCAGTTTTAAATAAATTGGGGTGGCGGTATTGGATTGTTGGTATCGTTATGGGCCTATTACTCCCGGCAGTCGCAACTTGGTTGAATATTAGCCCAGTTATGCGGTTTGGTGGTCTGCTTCTGTTAGTGAATGGTGGTTTAGCCATTTGGTTGGGGAAACTCATCTATCGGCATACGCAGCCCGGCTGGTGGCTCTTGATTTGGCCACTGGTCTATTTGATAGGCTCCTACTGGTTCTTACCAAAATACACGCGGTACTTTGCCGTGGTTTACCTGTGCCTGTCTTACTTAGGCTATGGCTTAACGCAAACGAAAGTTGAAGTAAAATCATAATATAAATCTAAGGGTGGTGGCGTCCAATATGACCAAAGAACGTGTCTGGACGGCTGAAGAAGTAATTGCCAGAGTCGGTAAATATATGAATGCGCAACACGTCGAAATGGTGGTCAAAGCCTGTCATTTCGCAACGGTTGCGCACAAAGACCAAACGCGACAATCTGGTGAACCCTACATCATGCATCCCATTCAGGTGGCAGGAATTTTAGCTGACTTGAACATGGATCCCGAAACGGTTTCGGCTGGATTCTTACATGATATTGTGGAGGATACCGGCGTAACGTTAAGCGACGTGCAGGAGCTGTTTGGTGACGATGTGGCACTGATTGTGGACGGTGTGACCAAGTTAGGAAAAATTAAATATAAGTCCAACCGGGAACAATTGGCGGAAAATCACCGTAAACTTTTGTTAGCCATGTCCAAGGACATTCGGGTCATGATCGTCAAATTGGCCGATCGACTGCACAATATGCGGACGCTGGAGCACCTACGGCCGGATAAGCAGCGGCGAATTGCGAACGAAACACTCGAGATTTACGCACCGTTGGCCGACCGGTTGGGGATCAGTACCATCAAGTGGGAGTTGGAAGATATTTCCTTACGCTACTTGAATCCACAACAGTATTATCGAATCGTCCATTTGATGAATTCTCGGCGTGATCAACGGGAGCAGTACATTGCGGGCGCCATCAAGGATATTCAGGCGTCCATTCAAGATCTTAAGCTAACGCCTGATATTTATGGTCGGCCGAAGCACATCTACTCTGTTTACCGAAAAATGAAGGATCAACACAAGCAATTTAGTCAAATCTACGATCTACTCGCAATCCGAGTGATTGTTGATACCATTAAGGACTGTTACGCTGTTCTCGGGGCCATTCACTCACAGTGGAAGCCCATGCCTGGGCGCTTCAAAGATTACATTGCGATGCCGAAGGCCAACATGTATCAGTCGTTGCATACCACGGTCATCGGGCCAGAAGGTAAGCCACTCGAAGTCCAGATTCGGACCAAAGAGATGCATGCCGTGGCTGAATATGGGGTTGCTGCGCACTGGGCTTACAAGGAAGGTGTCAAGGACAAGGTTCAAGAGACTAACTCTGGTGACAAACTGAACTTGTTTAAGCACATCATTGAACTCCAAGAGGACACGGATGATGCATCAGATTTCATGGATAGTGTTAAAGGCGAACTCTTCGGCGATCACGTTTATGCGTTTACGCCTAAGGGGGATGTTTTGGAGTTGCCGAAAGGCGCTGGGCCATTGGATATGGCCTACGCTATTCACACAGAGGTCGGGCATCATACGACCGGGGCAACGATCAATGGTAAAATCGTACCGCTGAACTATGAGATTAAGAACGGGGATATCGTGGATATTCGGACGTCTTCTAGCTCCGCTGGGCCGAGTCGTGATTGGTTAAAATTAGTTTCAACGCGGCGGGCACGGAATAAGATCAAGCAATTCTTTCGGCAAACAGATCGGGAACAAAACATCGTTGCTGGGCAGGAATCTGTAGAACGAACGATTCGTGACTTGGGATATGATCCGAAACTGTTGATGACCAAGGAAAACTTGGATAAGGTCACGGCGAAGATGCACTATCAACACGCCGATGACCTCATGGCCGCCATTGGATTTGGTGATATGCAGCCGCGTGGTGTTGCTAATCGGTTGACGGAAGGCGTCCGGCAAGCTGCCGAGGATGAGCGTCGTCGCCGTGAAGAACGGGAGCTGTTGGAAGAACACCAGACCATCAAAAACGACAACGACAGCGATAAGAAGGATCGTAAGAACAAGGATTCCGATGGCGTGGTCATCGAAGGCGTTGACAACCTATTGATTCGACTGAGTCACTGTTGTTCACCGGTTCCTGGCGATGATATCGTCGGGTACATCACTAAGGGGCGCGGGGTCTCTGTTCACCGTAAAGATTGCCCGAATGTGCGGAACGCCGAAAACAATGGCGAACGAATCGTGGCGGTCCGTTGGGGCAACATGGCAGGCGATAAGACCAACTATAATGCCGATATCGAGGTGCAGGGCTACAATCGGAATGGCTTGCTCAACGATGTGTTGCGGACTATCAACAACAATACCAAGTACCTCACGTCCATTAATGGGAAGGTCGACCACAACAAGATGGCCACTATTTCTATCAGCCTGGGGACACGTAATCAATTAGAACTACAAAGAATCTTGGATAATATTAAGAACATTGCGGACGTCTATGTCGTTAAGCGGGCGTTCCATTAACTAGTCAGAAGGGTGAGTTTAGCATGCGAGTCTTGCTTCAACGAGTCAGTCGGGCCAGTGTGGCCATCGACAGTCAAGTGCACGGCGCCATCGACCAAGGTTTTCTCTTGTTGGTGGCTGCCGAGGATAGCGATACCAGTGAACAGGTCGACTATCTGGTGCATAAGATCAGTAAGCTACGGGTCTTTCAAGATGCTGCGGATAAGATGAATCTGAGCCTAGCCGACGTTCACGGTAGTGTGCTATCAGTCTCCCAATTCACGCTGTACGCCAACACAAAAAAGGGCAACCGACCGAGCTTCGTGGCGGCCGGTGAACCTACGCACGCCAAAGCTCTTTATGAAGAGTTCAATGAAAAATTAGCGGCAACTGGACTCACGGTCGCCACGGGTGTCTTCGGGGCCGATATGCAGGTCGACTTGGTCAATGACGGGCCAGTGACGATTTGGTTCGATACGGATGCCAAATAAGATTAAAAATAGCGGGTAGCTTCTGTGAAGGAAACTAGCCGCTTTTTAGGAGGGAAACTATGCGTTATCAGCAATATTTTTGGGATTTTGACGGGACGCTAGTGAATACGTATCCGGGAATGGTGGCGGCTTTTGGCGAGGCGCTCGTGGCCTCTGGGGTCAATGACTTGGAAATCGACAGTGAAGAAATTTACAAAACGATGCGGCAACACAGCCTGGGCACGGCCTTGCAGCGATTTTCGGCGGAGTACCAACTTGACCGGGAGCGTTTGGAAAAAATTTACCGGCAACAAGCGGCGCCTAGATTAAAGGATGCGCAGGCTTTTCAAGGCATCGGCGACCTGTTGACACAGATTACGGGGGTCGGTGGGCGGAACTTTTTGCTGACGCATAAGGATCATCGGGCAATGGATCGTTTGACACAGTTGGGATTAGCGCAGGCCTTTACCGGTGCCGTAACGGCGGATGATAATTACCCTCGTAAGCCCGATCCAACGAGTTTGTTAGCATTGTGCCGACAATATCAGGTTGCTCCCCAAACGGCGATTATGATCGGTGACCGGAATTTGGACATCACAGCCGGGCATAGAGCGGGGATGGCTGGAGCGTTGTTCGATCCCGAACGGCTAATCGTTGACGAAAGCCAACCGGAGATTCGTGTGATTGATTACACTGAACTACGGGATTGGTTGCTGATGGATTAACAAAAAAGTCTCATGACAAGTCACCCACACGTTAGGGCAGCTTGTCATGAGACTTTTAATATTAGCCACGGGATAAGATTTCATCAACGGCGCCACCATAAGTTTCGCCGAAAAGGTTGAGGTGGGCTAATAAATAATAAAGTTGATACTGTGGCAGTCGTTCGGCATAGCCCATGTCAAAGGGATAGCTGTCCTGATAACCTTTGTAGAAGTCGGCGCTAAAGCCACCAAAGATAGTGGTCATGGCAATGTCGAATTCGCGGTCGCCATAGAGTACATCAGGATCAATCAGGGTCGGCGTACCATCGTCAGTGAATAGGTAGTTGCCGGACCAGAGATCGCCGTGGAGTAGCGACGGGACGATGTGCCGGCCATCATTTTCGTTCAAAATATTTTGCCGAACACGGTCGTAAGCAGTTTGACGTTGCTCATTCCACAAGCTGTGTTGACGGGCCCGTTGAACCAGCGGGTCGAGTCGTTGCTGCAAATAAAAGGTCGACCAATCATCCTGCCAGTCGTTATGCTTAGGCAGCTTGCCAACCAGGTTGTCCTGATCAAAGCCAAACTGTGGGGCCGTGATGCGGTGGACTCGGGCAACTGCTTGGCCGAGGTCGTATTGGCTGCCATGGCCGGTTTCTAGAAATTCCAAAACCAGGTAAGCATCGCCATCGATATTGCCAGTCCCAAGGACCTCGGGAACGTTGACTGCCTGACCTAAGGCCTTGAGCCCGGCGACCTCGTGACTGTAAAAATTGGCTGGCGTCTGTGGTTGGACCAGCAAGAAAGCCGGCCCTTCCGCAGTCGTTAAACGAAAGGCTAAGTTGATGTCGCCACCGGACACGGGGGTTGCCGCCGTCACCTGTGGGAGCGGGAGTTGTGCTAACCATGCCGCTTTGAGTTCCATATATTGTCGCACTTCTTTCTAAAAATTAAGATGCTGACTTGAAGTATTGGCTGAGACCGGCAACGACGCGAGTAGCCACGTGTTGCTGGTAGGTGCTGTTGCGAATTTCAGTGAAATCCTTCTTGGTATTGATGTAGCCCATTTCCAGCAGCAATGATGGCCGACTGTTGTCGCGAATGACCTCAAAGTTGCCAAATTCAACGCCCCGGTTGGTGAGCGGGAGATCGTTCATTTGGGAATTGACGTCCTTGGCCAATTCGTAGGATGTTTTACGGTGATAGTAGTAGGTCGTGGTTCCAGAGCCTAAGTTGTCACTAGGAGCCGAGTCAAAGTGAAAACTGATAAAAGCACTGGCCTGATTGGTGTTGGCGAGTGCCGGTCGGTCTGCCAGACTGACGGTTTTGTCGCTTGAACGGGTCATGATGACGTGTGCACCGCGAGCCCGTAAGAGTTTTTCCACCTTGGTTGCTAATTGCAGTGTGTAGGTCTTCTCGTCGTGTTTCTGGTCGATCGACAGGGCGCCTGAGTCGCTGCCCCCATGGCCGGGATCCAAGACAATTGTGGCTTCTGATAGGTTCGTAGCCCGTTTGAGATTGCCCGGGTGATCAACTAACCAACTGGCGACCCAGCCAAAATGGTTATGGCTATCGCGCACATGATACCAATTATTCTTTTCGCTTAAAATGGTTAAGCGGCTATTCTTTTTAACTTTATGGGTCACTTGATAGGTCAGTCCTGGGCCATCACGCAAGTTCAAATTGCTAACGGTGGCGGTGACGGCGTTGTGCTGAGTAAAGGCAAAGAGCAGACCGCCAGCTACTAAGAGAATGGCGAGGCTGGTGACCAAGCCCACCCAGTTTTGAGGTTTAAAGTGCATACTGTGTCTCCTTCGTCAAATTAGAATCAATTATACCACGAAAGAAATTGCGACTTGGTTAAATTATGGTGGTAAGGCAGGTTAAAATAATTGTAGTGTGGGCAGTGGTAACTGTGACTAAAATGCTTATAGAGATATTTTAGACAGCAAGGATGTTAATTTTTGCTAGGGGGGGTTCCATGAGCAAAACTGATTATGCAGTAACACTTTAATCTCAGTAGTTAAGGTGGTCGAACGTTCTAAAATAGTGATTATGGCCGTTGTAACGACGATTATGAGACCAAGATTAACGACGTGATTCCAGCTGGCAGATATGAGCTAGAAAAACAGTGCGAGCACAGCTTGAAACCTTAAAATTTTCGAGTCGTACCCTTGGAGTTTCTCCTAAACTAGTGGGAAATGTGCTAGTTGGCTATCTCAGATGAGTGGCGTGCGAGTGTTCAAGATCTATCTCACAGCCGACATATCTTTAAACAGTCCCGCATATTTTTTAGGACGCCTTGACTTTTCAAGCCATTTTCAGTATTCTTAGGAAGAATAAAATAGATTGCCGATGAGAGAGAACAGTAAAAGAAAGCCCGCTTTTAGAGAGGTCGCGTAGCTGAGAGCGACTAACGGTGTGACTTTGAAGACACTTTTGAGGCTAATGGCGCTTGTCGTCATTCGTTTGCAACGTTATCCTGCAGAGAACTTTATTAAAGGTGGTACCGTGCATACCTGCGCCCTTGTCAATTGACAGGGGCGTTTTTTGTTTTCTGCAAACGAAGAGAGGAAGAATGCTCATGCGTTATCAACGACCAAAGGGAACGGCTGACATTTTACCAGGGACTTCCGAGACCTGGCAATTCGTTGAAGCCACCGCCCGTCAGTTGTTCGCTAACTACCGCTTTAAAGAGATTCGGACGCCAATGTTTGAAAACTTTGAAGTCTTTTCACGGACCTCGGGGGATACCTCCGACATCGTGACCAAGGAAATGTATGACTTTAAGGACAAGGGGGATCGACACTTATCCCTTCGCCCTGAAGGGACTGCCGGGGTCGTCCGGGCCTTCGTCGAAAATAAGCTATATGGTCCAGAAACCACTAAGCCTTATAAGGTCTACTACATGGGGCCCATGTTTCGTTACGAACGGCCACAATCCGGTCGGCAACGGGAGTTCCACCAAATTGGGGTCGAAGCCTTCGGGAGTGACGCGCCTGAATTAGACGTGGAAGTCATTGCCTTAGGGATGAACCTATTGCGTCAATTGGGCTTGAAACACTTGCGCTTAGCGTTGAACACGTTAGGTGATCAAGACACGCGGGCGGCTTACCGTCAGGCTCTAATCGACTTCTTGGAACCCCACTTCGATGAGTTGAGTGATGACTCTAAGGTCCGGCTACACAAGAACCCATTGCGGGTCTTGGATAGCAAGGATAAGCATGACCAAGAACTGGTTGCTGATGCCCCATCGATTCTGGATTTCTTGACGCCAGAAGCCACGGTGCACTTTGACCGGGTTAAGGCTAGCCTGGATACACTAGGCATTGACTATGACGTTGATGCCACCATGGTTCGGGGATTGGACTACTACAATCACACGATTTTTGAAATCATGGCGGATTCACCAGCATTGGGTGAAGGCTACACGACCGTTCTGGCCGGTGGTCGTTACAACGGCTTGGTTGAAGAACTGGGTGGTCCCGAAATGTCCGGTGTTGGTTTTGGTTTAGGGGTTGAACGTCTGGTCTTACTGATGGAAGCTGAAAAGGTTGTCGTTCCCAATGACCATCCGTTGGATGTTTACGTTGTGGGAATCGGCGATGACACCTCACTGGAAACGTTAAAACTTGTCCAAGCCATTCGGACGGCCGGGTTAACGGCTGACCGGGATTACCTGGGTCGCAAGCCTAAGGCCCAGTTCAAGACGGCTAATCGGTTAGACGCCGCTTACACTTTGACCATTGGGGACCAAGAATTGGCCAACCAAACGGCTAATTTGAAGTCAATGGCCAGTGGTGAAGAGGTCAGCGTGCCATTGGCTGACATTTATCAAGATTTCCAAAACGTCGTGGCAACCAAGTTTACGGCAAAATAAGAGGGGAAAATAAATGGAAAAGAATTTGAAACGGACCACTTACGCTGGTTTGGTTGACGAACACTATCTTGACCAAACTATCGTCTTAAAGGGTTGGGTGCAAAAGCGCCGGAACCTGGGTGGCTTGATCTTTATCGACTTACGTGACCGCGAAGGCATCGTTCAATTAGTCTTCAGTGAAGAATATGGTAAGACAGCTTTAGACGTCGCTGAACATTTACGTAGCGAATACGTCATCGAAGTGCAAGGACAAGTCGTTGCACGGGCACCCAAAGAAGTTAATCCAGATATGAAGACTGGAAAGGTTGAAGTCCGGGTCTCTGGAATCAATCTACTGAACAAGGCGAAGGAATTACCATTTGAAATTAAAGATGGCGTGAACGCTTCTGATGACTTGCGGCTCCAGTACCGGTACCTAGATTTACGCCGGCCAGAAATGCAAAAGTCACTGTTATTGCGGAATCGGATCGTCCAATCCGTCCACAGTTACTTTGATAAGAACGGCTTTATCGACATCGAAACTCCAGACTTAACGAAATCAACGCCTGAAGGGGCTAGAGATTACCTGGTCCCTTCTCGGATCTACAAGGGACACTTCTATGCGTTGCCACAATCGCCACAGCTGTTCAAACAACTGTTGATGGGTGCTGGTTTTGACCGGTATTACCAAATTGCCCGTTGCTTCCGTGACGAGGACTTGCGTGGTGACCGTCAACCTGAATTTACACAGATCGACTTGGAAACATCCTTCTTAACGGCTGAAGAAATTCAGGACCTGACTGAAGGCTTGATTGCTAAGGTCATGAAGGATACCTTGAACGTTGATGTTAAGTTGCCATTCGACCGAATGGATTGGGATGATTCCATGGCCCGCTTTGGGACCGACCAACCCGACGTGCGTTTCGGAATGGAATTGAAGGATTTGTCGGCTGTCATGGCACATACTGACTTTAAGGTCTTCTCTGGTGCGGTTGCTGACGGCGGCCAAGTTAAAGCTATCGCTGTTCCTGGAGGTGCTGACAAGTACAGCCGCAAGGACATTGATAAGTATGGCCAATACATCGAACGTTTCGGTGCTAAGGGCTTAGCCTGGATGAAGATTACCGACGATGGCTTCAGCGGTCCTATTGCGAAGTTCTTCAAGGAAGGCGATTGGTTCAAACAGATCACCGAAGTTACTGGTGCCAAGAGTGGTGACTTGTTGCTGTTTGCTGCCGATTCCAAACGGGTCGTTGCCCAAACGTTAGGTTATCTGCGGGTTGCCATTGCCAAGGAGCAAGACATGATCGACCAAAACAAGTGGGCTTTTCTATGGATCATCAACTGGCCGCTATTCGATTACGATGTCGACCTGAAGCGGTGGGTTCCTGCCCATCACCCATTCACGATGCCAGCCGAAGGGGATGCCCATTTCTTAAACGATGGCGAAGACCCACACAAGGCGTACGCGCAAAGCTACGACATCATCTTGAACGGTTTGGAATTAGGTGGGGGATCTATTCGGATTCATACCCGCGAACTCCAAATGAAGATGTTGAAGGCCTTAGGATTTACACCTGAACGGGCTGAAAAGCAGTTTGGGTTCCTCTTAAAGGCTTTGGATTACGGGTTCCCGCCTCATGGTGGTCTGGCTATTGGACTGGATCGGTTTGCCCGCTTGTTAGCTAAGCGCGACAACATTCGCGATGTGATTGCCTTCCCTAAGAACTCGAAGGCTACGGAACCAATGACTGAAGCCCCATCGACAGTTGCCGACAAGCAGTTGCTTGATCTCGACCTACTAATTGCGGACGAAGACAAGCCTGAGGCTTAATTAAACGAATTTGAAAGATAATTGGAGGTAGTCGTAGTCGGTCAATTTTGACTGATTGTGGCTATCTCTTTTTATTAAAAGAATCTGAAAGATCGCCAACACCACCTAGTCTAGTTATCGCTTTATGGGCTGGCAGATATGGGCCAAAACGGGGTGAGTTCAACTTGAAGTCTTGAAAATGCTGAATCTACGAGCTAAGTTTTCTACTAAGTCAGTGGGGACTTGACGGTCACCTTAAAAAGTCGTGTAATGAATACATTAGAAAATGGAGTGATTATATGGATGAGATTGAAACTGCAACGTTTGCTGGCGGTTGCTTTTGGTGTATGGTGCGACCGTTTGATGAATTTCCCGGCATTAAAAAAGTGTTGTCCGGTTATACGGGTGGTTTTGTCACGAATCCGACCTACGAGCAGGTTAAAGCGCAGTGGACGGGACACACGGAAGCCGTCAAAATTTGGTTTGATCCGCAGCGAGTTAGTTATAAGCAGCTTGTTGATCTCTATTGGCAGCAAACGGATCCGACCGACGATGCTGGTCAGTTTCAGGACCGTGGGAGCAACTACCGGCCAATTATCTTCGTGAACAGTCTGGTACAGGCCCAAATGGCGCTGGCATCTAAGGCCGCTTTACAGGAACGCGAACAGTTTGACCAGCCCATCGTAACTAAGGTTCAGATTGTTCAGCCGTTTTTTCCAGCCGAGGAACGGCATCAACAATTTTACAAGAAGAATCCGGAACGGTTTGCGACTGAGGAAGCCGGCGGCCGCGAAGACTTTGTCAAAAGTCACTGGCAGAAAGGTTAGAAGTCGTTAAAACCCGGTATTTGTCGTGGCCGTGACGGCGATTAAATGCTATACTAAGCCGAGCATAGTATAAAGGATAATTAACGATATAAGCGAGGTCGGTATTTAAATCATGGATGATGTGCAGCAGTTGTTAAAACGGCATACCTATACGGCGAAATTCTCCGTTGCCTTTTTCTACGGAGTCCTAGTGTCAATTGCGGTGAACTTTTTCTGGACGCCTGGTCATATTTATTCTTCCGGAGTTACTGGGTTAGCCCAATTGGTTAATAGTTTGACGGCTGGGTTGGGGACGTTTCATATTACAACGGCCCTGGGTCTGTTTTTGATCAACATTCCTATGTTCTTCCTAGCCTGGAAGCAGATTGGAAAGTCTTTCACGGTCTTCACCTTTATTTGTGTTCTGTTTGCGTCGGTGATGATTCGTGTGATTCAACCGGTTCACTTAACCAGTGACCCTATTATCTGTGCGATTTTTGGGGGTGCGGTCAATGGATTTGGGACGGGATTTGCGTTGAAAAATGGAATCTCGACC
Source organism: Levilactobacillus fujinensis (assembly GCF_003946335.1). Taxonomy (GTDB): domain Bacteria; phylum Bacillota; class Bacilli; order Lactobacillales; family Lactobacillaceae; genus Levilactobacillus; species Levilactobacillus fujinensis. Next base: position 98,087 of record NZ_RHNX01000006.1, on the reverse strand, counting down.
GGTGGGTTGGATATCATTGGTATCGTGTTGCGGCGAAAAACGGGTCGGAGCATGGGGACCATTAACATTGCCTTTAACAGTTTGATCGTCATTAGTGCCGGATTTGTTTACGGCTGGCCATACGCCCTATATTCTGCACTGGGTTTGTTTGTCAACGCCAAGGTAATCGATATGACCTTTACGCGACAACAGCGGATGCAGGTCATGGTCATCACCGATCGGCCCAAGACGGTGATTGATAGCATTCAAAACCACATGCGGCGGGGAATTACCATTGTCCACGGGGCAGAAGGGGCTTATCGGCATGACGAAAAGACGATTCTATTTACCGTGATTACGCGTTACGAAATGGATGCTTTAGAGACAGCTATGGAAGAAGCTGATCCAAAAGCCTTTGTCAGCATTTCTGATACGGTTAAGGTTCTCGGTCACTTTTATGAGCCAAAATGGTAGTTACAATGGGTTAGTACGCAACGAGAGTGGGACAAAAGGCGATTAGCTGGCGAGTATTAAGACTGATAACCGAATAATCTCGGGCTTGGATTGTTTGGTTATCAGTTTTAAGCGGAGTCAGCTGCCTTTTGTCCCACGTTTCAGCAATATAAATTCGGAGATATCAAAGGAGTCTGGGTTTTTTCCCAGACTCGTTTCTTTTCGAGAGCATTTCGAGTGTGTTTCTTAAAGCTTCTTAAAAATCTCTAGGTTCTTTAAGGAGATGTGGTATAATTCTCGGTGTTATGGACAGCGAAAAATAAGTGATATTGGTGATTAACGTGAAAGAGATTTATTTATGGTTAGTACGACTAATGTCGCTACTGTGTGCGGGTCGTCGCCAGCGTAACGTGGTCTACCTGATGAGTTTTGGAGACAATTTGCCCTTCATTAAGGCTTTAGCTGCGGCGATACCAGCCGATCGATCGTTGGTGGTTTTCTATCGGCCAGCATACGAAGTGGCCGCTAAACAGCTAGCCGCGGCCGGAATTAGCGTTCATCCGTTTCGAGATGATCTTCAATTTGTCTTTAAAGGCATCCCGACCATTATGCGGGCGCGCGTGTTATTTTGCGATAACTACTATGCTTTCTTGGGCGGATTGCACCATCCAAAACGAATGCGTATCGTGCAAATGTGGCATGCGGCGGGCGCAATCAAACGTTTCGGCTGGGACGATCCCACAACGGGGCAACGCTCACAGAGTGATCAGCGGCGTTTTCAAGCTGTGTATGATCAGTTTGATGATTACGTTGTGGGAGCTGCGGCGATGGGAGCGGTTTTTTCGAAGAGTTATCGCGTCCCTGCAGACCGGATGTACGTGTTGGGGTATCCGCGGTCAGATCGACTAAACGATACCGATTGGGTGGCACAAGCCCAGGCTAAAGTTGCCCGGCTCGCTCCGGAATTAACGGGACACCGGGTTATCTTGTATGCGCCTACTTATCGTGATGGTGCGATGTTTACACCACCGACCGGACTGGCCCAAGCATTACGCGCGGATTCTGAGGCACGGGTGGTCGTCAAGTTACATCCTGTGTTAGCGGACCAAGCGACAAACTTACAGTCACAGCTGGGTGAACAGGTTGTAGTGGCTCAGCAATTAAGCACGGCCGAATTATTGACGGTGGCGGAGACCGTGGTGACGGACTATTCTTCCGTTGCCTTCGATTACAGTCTCTTGCCAAATGCGCACAGCTTACTGTTTTATCTGTTCGACCTGCCGACGTACTCGCAAGATCCTGGGGTGCAGGACGATTTATACGATTGGCTGCCGAGTCGGGCACTAGTCGACAGTCAGCACTTGGCGGCAGCAATCGCTGCGGATGCGCCAACTGACTTTACACAATTCAATCAACATTGGAATAGTGCCAACGACGGCCAAGCTACGACCCGTGTCGTAGCGCGGTACGTGGCGCTATTAACTGATTAATTAAAGGAGTGCAGTGCCTTGAAAGAGGTCATGACCTTATTCAAAGAACAAATTTCGAGTATCGGCATTATTTTTCGGATTTCCCGGTATGAGGATCAAGCAAGTTATCAGAGTCATTACTTAGGATTGGCGTGGGAATATTTATATCCGCTGATTCAAATCGCAATTTACTGGTTAGTCTTCGGTGTTGGGTTAAAACATGGTCAACCCTTAAATGGTGTCGGTTACCTGCCATGGATGGTTATCGGAATTACGCCTTGGTTCTTCATGAACCGAGCAACGTTGGATGCATCTAAGAGTATTTACCAACGGGTCAACATGGTTGCCAAAATGAAGTTCCCAGTATCGGCATTACCAACGATTAAAGTGGTCAGCAATTTGAGCTCTTTTTGGACGATGATGGTCTTCTCCATTTTTATTGGTCTGCTGAACGGCGTATATCCTAAGGTGTCTTGGTTTCAGTGGATCTACTACTTCTTTGCGATGATCTGTTTATTGGTGGCCCTAGGCGTCTTAAACTCATGTATCAGTGTCTTGGTTCGGGATTACCACATTTTGTTGCAGTCCGTGATGCGGATGTTATTTTATGTGTCTGGCGTGCTGTTTAACTTTGTCACCACGTCGTTCCCAGCACCATTTGTCCATTTGCTCGAATTGAATCCTTACTATTACATCGTTAATGGATTCCGGGAGTCCTTCATTGGGACTGGTTGGTTCTGGCAACACCCAATGCTAACGTTGGAGTTCTGGATGTTCGTGTTCTTCGTGTTGCTGATTGGTTCACATCTACATTACAAGTTCCGGTCACGCTTCGTTGATTTAATCTAATTGAAAGGAGCAACCTCAAATGGCGAATGGTTCAAGTCACATTATTCAGTCATTGAAGCTCGTTGCTCGCTATGGGCTCATCGTGTTGAACGATGGGCTTATTTGTTTACCCATAAAGCGACGGCTCGTGATATTTGAAAGTTTTAACGGTAAGGATGTCAATGACAATCCGGCAGCCATCTACCGTGAATTGGTGGCAGCTCACCCGGAGTATGCGCAGACGGCGTACTTTAGCGTAAAACCCAGGGAGTATTCGGCGTTACAGATAAAATACCCGCAGATCAAATTGGTCAAGCGCTTCACGCCGCGGTGGGTCGGCCTGATGGCCCGTGCCGAGTTCTGGGTCTTAAACTCGCGACTCCCCAATTGGTGGCGCAAGAACCGGCGGACACAAATAATTCAGACTTGGCATGGCACACCACTTAAAAAGTTAGGTGCTGATATCGAACATGTTGCGATTCCGGGAACCACAACGGCCGACTATCACCAGCAGTTCGTCACAGCCGCTAATCGCTGGAACTACTTGATTGCACCGAACCAGTATTCACAGGATATTTTTAAGTCGGCGTTTGGCTTTCGTAATCGGTTCTTATCGGTTGGATATCCCCGCAACGATGTGTTGTATACGACTAGTAACGATCAGATTCAGCAGCTGAAACAGAAGCTGTTGGGTTCGGTGGCGGGACCAGTCGTGACGTATGCCCCAACCTGGCGAGACGACATGGCGGTTCGGCCGGGAGTTTATCGGTTTGACCTGCCATTTGACCTCGGTGAGTTCTTCAAGCACGTGCCAGCTAAGACACGGTTGATTATTCGGCCACACTACTTGGTCAAAGATGCCATTGATATTCATGGCTTTGAGGACCGGGTCACAGTGTTGGCCGATACAGATATTGCTGAACTCTATCTGATTTCAGATCTGCTGATTACGGACTATTCTTCAGTCATGTTTGACTTTGCTAATCTAAAACGACCAGAGCTATTTTTTGCCTATGATTTGGCCCACTACCGCGATCAACTGCGCGGGTTTTACTTCGACTACGAACGGGAGATTCCAGGACCACTGGTGACGACGGCTACGGCCTTTTACCAGCAGCTTGACGTTTGGCAAACTGTTGGTGAATTTATCGACTATCGTGACCAGCAAGCGGCGTTCTACCACAAATTTTGTGAGTGGGAAGACGGGACGGCGAGTCACCAAGTTGTCCAAGTGATTCTTAGTGGAAAGGAAGATTAAGATGGCAGAATTTTTAATCGGCTCACACGTTAGTATGAAGGGGAAGGACATGCTGCTGGGTTCGGCGCAAGAAGCTGCCGGCTTTGGCGAAAATGTTTTTATGATCTATACTGGGGCGCCACAAAATACACGCCGTAAACCCATTGAAGAGTTGAACATTGAAGCGGGTAAGGCCTTCATGGCCGCTCACGACCAACGTGCCGTCGTGGTTCATGCCCCGTACGTGGTTAATTTAGGGAATACAGTAAAACCGCAAAATTATGGGTTTGCGGTTGGATTTTTAACGGCTGAGGTTCAGCGTGCAGCGGCCTTGGGAGCGACACAAATTGTTCTCCATCCGGGAGCACATGTTGGTGCTGGCGCACCGGCGGCCATTGCACAAATTGCGAAGGGCCTTGACGAAATTTTGAGTGCGGGCCAGGAGCCGGTTCAGATTGCCCTAGAGACGATGGCAGGCAAGGGAACCGAGGTTGGACGGACGTTTGAAGAATTGGCCGCGATTATGGCTGCCACGGCGACTAATGACCGCTTGTCCGTTTGTTTCGACACCTGTCATACGAGTGATGCAGGGTATGCAATTGCTGATGACTTTGATGGGGTGCTCAATGAGTTCGATCATGTCATTGGGATTGATAAACTGAAAGTTATTCACCTGAACGATTCGAAAAATCCCCAGGGTAGTCATAAAGATCGGCACACCAATATTGGTCTGGGGACGTTGGGTTTTGACGTTTTGAACGCCGTAGCGCATCATCCCCAACTCACTGCGGTGCCTAAAATTATGGAGACACCTGTGATGGGGCCCGACCGGAAACATGGGGTCAACCCACATGGCTATGAAGTGGCCATGCTGAAGGCCCAGCGGTTTAATCCAGATTTAGAGGCCGATGTATTGGCCGAGAAACCGGTCGATGAATTTTTAACACGCTAATTAAAGACAAGAAAGTTGAAAGGCCTAAAATGCCATCATGACTGTTGTCACAACGATATTGAGACTAAAATTGGGCAACTTAGTCCAGACATCGCCTTACTGGCTGGCAGATATGGGCTGACGTAATTGGTCTGAGGCAACATGGACCATGCCGCCAGAAACGCTGTTGAATTATGTTTAAACTTTAGCAACCACTTGGGGTTCAGTGATCGGAATTGACGGGCACAATCAGAGCCGGAGTGCGACCAGTACCACTAATTTAGTGGTGATAATTCATACGGCCGCAAGAGTAAGGGAAACGTTTTGACTTTCTTTAGACGATAGCTAAAAAGGAGATGAGCATGTGACCAAATTTAGTCACATGCTCATCTCCTTTTTAGTTTGGTGGTTAATCAGCTAAAGGATGGGGAATCAAATCATAATCCACGCTTTCCATAATCAATGTTGCCGTTTCTTCAATTGACTTGTTGGAAACATCGATGACTAAACAACCAATTTTTTTATAAAGTTTTGTCGCATAGTCGAGTTCTTCCGTAATTTTTTGTGTGTCGGAATAAGCACTGTCGGCGGGCAATCCGTAAGAAATCATCCGCTCTTGCCGTATCTTACGTAAAATCTCTGGCCGGTTGGTCAAGCCAAAGATTCGCTTGGGGTCAACCTGCCAAAGCTCCTGGGGTAATTGTGTCTGCGGTGACAGCGGTAGGTTGGCGACTCGGAGATTCCGGTTGGCCAAGAACAAGGATAAGGGGGTCTTAGAGGTCCGTGAGACGCCTAAAATGACGATGTCAGCCTTTAGAAGGCCGGCGGGGTCCTTGCCATCATCATATGTCACAGCGAACTCCATGGCGGCGATACGGTCAAAATACGTGTCATTTAAGTTGTGGACCAGTCCAGGCACGCCCACGGGGTCTAATCCCGTTGCATTGTGGAGAACGGCCATAGCTGGTTGGATACAGTCAAATTGCTGTAATTGATTAGCGGTAGCAAATTCGCGAACGTGTTGACTTAATTTTGCATTAACTAAAGTATGAAAAATCATAGCTCGTTGCTTCTTGGCTAGATTTAAGATTCCTTCTAGGATGGAATCGGTTTGAATGAAAGGAAACCGTTGATAACTTGCCTTGACGCTAGGAAACTGGGAAACAGCAGTCTGGGCAACGGTTAGCGCAGTCTCACCAGATGAATCAGATATGACGAAAATATTGATTTGCGGCATGTGGGCAACTCCTCTGACGTTTTCTTCTAGTTTAACCCGTAGACGAAAACGGTTCAAATTTTATTTGCTGGCATTATTGACGTACTTTGGGTGTTTATGTATAATAGTTAAGAACCGTTACGCCGGTGGACAAATTCCAACCGACGTTATTACTTGTGCTCGGAGGGAGGGAATTTTATATGGCAAAGACAGTCGTTCGCAAAAACGAGTCTTTTGACGACGCTCTTCGGCGCTTCAAACGTACGGTTTCCCGTAGCGGTACTTTACAAGAATACCGTAAACGTGAATTTTACGAAAAACCAAGTGTGAAGAAAAAGTTAAAATCAGAAGCTGCGCGTAAGCGTAAAGCTAAGAAGAAGCGTTTCTAAGCTCTTTTTGCAATTTAACTAAAAAAACTCAGGACATTTACGTGTCCTGAGTTTTTTTATACGCTATTTTTCATTGGTTATGACGACTTTTCCAATCATCCGGTTGGATTCGACCAACGCGTGGGCTGCACGAAGATTGTCAGGACTAATGGGCGTAAAAGTTTTGGTCAACGTCGACTTTAATTTATCAGCGTCCAATAACTCACGAATCCGTTCAAGAATTTGGTGTTGCGTTATCATGTCAGGTGTCTCGAAGAAGGACTTGGTATACATCCACTCCCAGGAGAAAGTTGCCCGCTTTTGTTTCAGAGCACGTAAGTCAATGGGGGTATCATTACCGGTGACGGAGACGATGGTTCCGCTGGGCGCAATCAACGAGACAATCTCGTTCCAGTGCTGGTTGAGATTGCTGAGCTCTAAAATATAATCGATTGTGGGATAGCCGAGTGCCTTGACCTGGGAAACCAGGTCCTCGCGGTGATTAACAACGGCATCTGCACCGTGGTCCCTTGTCCAGGCGATGGTCTCTGGTCGGGAAGCCGTGGCAATGACCGTCAATCCAGCGAGATGAGCCAACTGGGTTGCCATGGACCCGACACCGCCAGCACCGTTGATGACTAGGAGGGTCTTGCCGGCATTAGCAGCGGAATCGTCAATCGACAGATGCATTTGCTCAAATAGGGCTTCCCACGCCGTCAAAGAAGTTAGCGGCACTGCAGCAATTTGAGCGGCCGTTAAGCTAGTAGGCGCGTGGCCTACAATCCGTTCGTCGACCAGATGATACTCGCTGTCCGTTCCTGGGCGTTTAAAGGAGCCGGCGTAAAAGACTCGGTCGCCGGGATGAAATAGTGTCACAGCATCTCCTACGGCCTCTATCGAGCCATAAGCATCCCAGCCAATTACTTTGGGTGTCTTTAGTGGGGGTTGTGTGCCTCGTCGTACTCCTGTGTCAACGGGATTAACCGAGGTGGCAATTACCTTGACTAAAATATCGTGACCCGTTGGCGTAGGCTTGGGTTCAAAGAATTCAATGAAACTTTTTTCGTCTGTAAGTGGTAAATTCTGAGTAAAGCCGATGGCCCGCATATCGGTCATAACAAGACTTCCTTTCTTGATTAGGGCTAGCGTAACCGATTCGCACGAAAATAACAATTATGTCCTATTTGTGAGCTATTATCCTAACTGATTTGTTAATGTTAGTTAATAAGTGAAGGGTTAAGTGAAACTGTTGCTTTATCGCCGTGGTACAGGCACAAACGACACGTCTGAGGGGACCCCTTTAAGGTAACTTTACCTGACGAGTGGCAAGATAAGGTGTAGACTTAGTAATAACTATAGATTTTAGGAGGAAATGAAATGAGTTTAGAAACCCAACTCAATACTGATTTAAAGACGGCCATGAAGGCGCACGACAAGTTATCACTGAACGTCATCCGGATGATGAAGGCAGCTTTGACTAACGAAAAGGTCAAGCAAGGTCATGAATTGACCCCTGACGAAGAGTTAACGGTGGTTTCTCGTGAAATGAAACAACGTAAGGAATCCATGGAAGAATTTGCGAAGGGTAACCGCGATGATTTGGTTGAAGGCGTTAAGGCTGAAATTGCCATCGTTGAAAAATATGCGCCTAAGCAAATGAGCGAAGATGAAGTTGCTAAAATCGTTGCGGACAGCATTGCTAAGGTCTCCGCAAGTGGCATGGGTGACTTCGGTAAGGTCATGGGCGTTGTGATGCCTCAGGTTAAGGGCAAGGCCGATGGTGCCATTGTCAACAAGACCGTTAAGGCTCAGTTGAACAAGTAAGCCGAAAGTCGCTGCGAATTTATCGTGGCGATTTTTTTGGTGAAATGGAGGAACGACTATATGGTATTGACCTATCTAAAGGTGACGACACCAACTATCGAATAAAATCAGCTCTTACTGTTAGCGGATTCCAACCAGCAAATGATTGCGACGTATTTACCACTCAACACGATTTACGCGTGGCCGGTATTGTGTTCCCAGTCTAAGGTCATGAACATTGCGGTCGTTCCAGAAAAGCAACGGCATGGCTACGGCCACCAGCTGCTGGAGTTTTCTCGGCAGTGGGCGGTCGATCATGGTTATCGGACCATTCGGATTGTGACGGGAACGACTAGTCTGAGGCAGCTTTGTTTGCATCAGCAAGCCGGATTCCGCGTGGTCGCAGTCGAACCAGATTACTTTACGAAAAACTATCAGCAAATCATCATTGAAAAGGACCTGACGTTGCGTGACCGACTCGTTTTGGAGTTACCGATTAGGTTGACTAACTGACCTGGCAACTAAGCGCTGACTGCCAGTCGTGGGAGAAAAAGGTGGCATAGAGTGGCTTTTCGCGTCGAATCCTTTTACAATCCGCGGCAGTATGCTAAAATTTGACTATCAGTATACCTAAATAAAAATAAAGGAGCCACCGTATTTGACTGAAAACACAACGATTGAAAAAGAATATATCTTGGAACGACCAGAAGATGAAATTGGTCTGCTGGGCGCACAGGATCAATTTGTGACCATCCTCGAAGAGGGACAACAGGTGACCATTAAGCCTTTCGGCAATTCAATCAAAGTCTCTGGGGCCGCAGATGCGGTTGACCACACGTTGGCCATTTTACGGAACATGAGCGACTTACTTGCTAAGGGGATCAAACTGAACAGCGCCGACGTCATCAGTGCCATGAAAATGGCCGATAAGGGGACGTTGACGTATTTTAAAGACTTCTACACGGAAACTTTGATCAAGGATGCCAAGGGCCGTGCTGTACGGGTTAAAAACTTTGGTCAACGCCAATACATCGATGCTATCAAACATAACGACATTACTTTTGGGATTGGCCCGGCCGGTACCGGGAAAACGTATTTGGCGGTTGTTATGGCGGTTGCGGCGCTGAAGCACGGGGACGTTGAAAAGCTGATTATTACCCGACCAGCCGTTGAAGCCGGTGAAAGTCTCGGGTTCTTGCCCGGGGACTTGAAGGAAAAGGTTGATCCTTACCTGCGGCCGATCTATGATGCGTTATACGCCATTTTAGGGGCGGAACACACGACGCGGTTGATGGACCGGGGAGTCATTGAAATTGCACCGTTAGCCTACATGCGTGGTCGGACATTAGAGTCTGCCTTTGTCATTTTGGATGAGGCGCAGAACACGACGAATATGCAGATGAAGATGTTCCTGACGCGTTTGGGCTTTGGCTCAAAGATGATTGTTAACGGGGATATCTCCCAAATTGACTTGCCGCACAACGCCAAGTCTGGGTTGATTCAGGCCCAACACATTTTGCAAAATGTCCAGCACATCAGCTTTGTAACCTTCAATTCAGACGATGTGGTCCGGCATCCAGTTGTGGCCAGCATCATCAATGCCTACGAAGCCAACGATACTAAACCAAATGGAGCTAAAAAATAATGGATTTAGAGATCTACGATAAGACAAAAGATGGCGTGCCAACGAAGCATGTTGACATGATCAAAGATGTTTTAGAATATGCCGGCAAGTATCTAGAGTTGGCTGAGAACACGGAAATGTCCGTGACCTTAATGAATAATGAGGACATTCACCAAATCAACAAGCAATATCGTGGTGTCGACCGGGCGACCGATGTTATCAGTTTTGCCATCGAAGATGATGAAGATGCCGACGATGACTTTCCATTGGTAATGGACGAAGAAATGACTGCCGAGATTCCCGAAAATATCGGTGACATCTTTGTTTCCATGGATAAGGTTGAAGAACAAGCGGAATACTTGGGCCATTCCTACGAACGGGAATTAGGTTTTCTCGTGGTCCACGGCTTTCTGCATCTAAACGGCTATGACCATATGAAGCCTGAGGACGAAAAAGTCATGTTCAAACTTCAGGCCGACATTTTGGATGCCTATGGCCTTAAGCGATAAGTCGAAACAAACCGGGAAGAATCGCGCCTTTCGTCAGTCATTAGGTCACGCGTGGGATGGCCTGCGGGCGCTATTTCGTTATGAACGTAATTTCCGTAAGCACTTAGTCGTGGGAACTGTGGCGGTAATTGCTGGAGCCATCTTGCGACTAACATTAAATGAATGGCTGTGGCTAGTGCTGGCTATTTTCTTAGTACTGATTGCTGAAACGTTGAATACCATCGTGGAGGCAGTCGTGGACCTGATTGTGGGGGAAACCTATCATGATCTAGCGAAACGAGCTAAGGATATCGCGGCTGGTGGTGTCTTAATGGCGGCGATTTTTGCCGTAATCGTCGGGGCGTTGGTGATGTTGCCAGCCCTCGGTCGTTGGTTCTAGGAGGAAAAAATGGATAATCCAAATTATAAATCAGGGTTCGTGGCCATCGTTGGTCGCCCTAACGTTGGAAAATCAACGTTTTTAAACCGGGTGATTGGTCAAAAAATTGCCATCATGTCGGATACGGCACAGACGACTCGAAACAAGATTCAGGGAATTTACACGACGGATGAAGCCCAAATTGTGTTTATTGACACACCGGGAGTCCACAAACCAAAGAGTAAGTTGGGCGACTACATGGTGCAGTCGGCCATGTCCGCGTTAAACGAAGTCGACGCGGTCTTATTCATGATCAATGCAGCTGAAAAGCGTGGGGCCGGTGATAACTTTATCATCGACCGATTGAAGGGAATCAAGGCACCGGTTTACTTACTGATCAATAAGATCGATCAAGTTAAGCCGGATGACATGTTGCCAATCATGGAGCAGTACAAAACGGCATTGCCATGGAAGGCCGTTTATCCAATTTCTGCATTGGAAGGTAATAACGTCGATGAACTGCTCTCGGGGTTGATCGCTGAAATGCCGCATGGACCACAGTATTATCCGGAAGATCAAGTGACCGATCATCCAGAGCGTTTCGTAGTCAGTGAACTGATTCGAGAAAAAATCTTCATGTTGACGCGGGAGGAAGTTCCCCATTCTGTTGCCGTTGAGATTGAAAGCATGAAACAAAAGGATGAAGATCATGTCCACATTGAAGCGACGATCATTGTGGAACGACCGACACAAAAAGGCATTATGATCGGTAAGGGCGGAAGCATGCTCAAGAAGATTGGAACGATGGCTCGCCGCGACATTGAACACCTGCTTGGTAGCAAAGTCTACTTGCAATTGTGGGTCAAGGTCCAACCAAACTGGCGTGACAAGTCAACCTTGTTGAAATCTTATGGCTACCGAAAAGACGACTTATAAACAACAAGAGAGGGTAGGGATGAGCCGTGGCACGTAATGTGACTGATTTTCACGGCATCCTCCTTTTTCGTCGGGACTATGCCGAACGCGATTTCTTGATTAAGTTTTTAACGGCGGAGTTCGGGAAAAAAATGTTTCTGGTACGGGGCGCTAAGAAGCGCGGGTTTAAAATGGTGGCGGACATTTTGCCGTTTACCATGGGAAGCTACGTGGGCGACATTGCGGATGACGGCTTATCTTACATTCGAACAGCGCGTGAGACGAGTCAATTTCAAAATATCAGTACGGATATCTTTAAGAACGCCTACGCGACGTATATTATGAGCCTCGTTGATCAGGCATTTCCGGATAGTCAACCGTTGCCAGACTGGTATCATCGGGTGGAACGGGCACTGACATTGATCGATGATGCGGTCAATCCGGCCATCGTGACGAATATCATGGAGATTCAGCTGATGCCGGCCTTTGGGGTGGCGCCCCAGCTGCAAGGGTGTGCCGTATGTGGTCGAACAGACTTACCGTTTGATTATTCGGAAAGTTATGGTGGCCTGTTGTGCCAGCAGCATTGGCAGTTAGATCCCCGGCGGTTACATGTGAATCAACGGACGATTTATTATTTGCGGCAGTTCTCCGTGCTGGATTTAGATCGGTTACACACGATCAACGTCAAACCACAAACGGAGCACGCTTTGCGCCAGTTGATGGATGAAATCTATAGCAGTCAGATTGGTGTGCATCCTAAGAGTAAACGTTTTTTGGATCAGATGCAGTCCTGGTCGGCGCGGTTGATGACGCCACCAACTGATGACTCGCCAGAATAATAGTGACATTGAAAAAATGCAGTTCAGACTGACTCGTTGTGAGTCGTCTGAACTGCATTTTTTGGGCAAGAAATATGCTGAGTCCTTGTCCGAAAGAAAAAATTGGGTAGTGTTAAAGACGTCCGGTGGTTAGTTTGTTTTGATGTCGCCCCACCAGTTCGGAAGGAGTGACCCAAGTGCGACTGTTTGACGCGTGTCGTAATCGACCATGATTTCTGTATGACGATTGCTGGTGGAAAACTGTAGGAGTGTTTCACGACAGACGCCACAGGGCATACCGCTGATACCCGTTGGTGGTGCGTCGCGAAAGGCGATGAGGCGTTTGACTTCGGTTTCACCGCTAGTCGTGTACATGTTAAGCAGGGCGACCCGTTCGGCGCAGAGGTTGATCGTGCCGGATAGACCTTCAATGCAAAATCCCGTGTAGATTTTTCCAGACTTACTTTGCAATGCACAGACGACGTTGTGTGCGTAAAGAAAATCGTTAACGGCTTCTGGGTGATAGAGCGGCTTAGCTGCTTGGTAGAGCTGTTCCCAAATATCCAAAAAGGTCACCTCCAAGTAAAGTTAAAGCTAAGTCTAGCACACAACTGCTCAGTGTGGTGGAATAGTTCAAATTTAAAAATAGACGGCGTTACTAAATCTGGACTATAACGGGGGAGCACTAGTGTAGTGAAAACAATATAGGCAGTTAGAGCATGATTCTGCTGGATGGGGAGTCATTTTTTTGAAAAATTAGAAAATGAAAAGTCCAGTCTGTCACCAGTTATTGCATCTGCTTTCAAACGATGATCAAAACAGAAAATCAGTCAGAAACTTTTAAATCTACACAGCTAGCTGTATAATTAGGCTTAGAGGTGAGAAAGATGAACAGTGATCAACTGGTTTCCTGGAAACTTGTTTTGCTGGGACGACAGATTCGTCATCAACGAAATCTATTCGTGCGGCACTTGGACTTAACTAGTGAACAAGCCGATGCGTTACGGTACTTCGCAGATCATCCGCAAAGTACCATTACGGATTTTAAGGCACGCCAACAGATTACCCATCAAACGGCTCGTTTAATTGTTAAGCGGCTAGTCGACCGACAGCTGTTGGAACTAACTTCCAATCCAAATGATGGGCGATCGAAGTTCGTGGGATTTACGCCTGCGGGATTAGAAAAGTGCCAACAGCTAGACACACACATTAAGCATACCAGTCAGAAGCTATTTACCGGCTTCACGCTCACCGAGCAGCAACAATTATTAGCGATGCTCGCACGAATTGGTCAGAATTTGGAAAGGAACTGAGGTTGTGTGAAGACACGCTTATATACAAAGGACGTTAAGTTGGTTTTAGCCGCTAGCTTTTTCTTCTTGATGAGTCCCATGTTGGTCAACCCAATTATTGCAGGATTCTCAAATAATGTTGGGGCAAACAGTGTTTTAGCGGGAATCGTTGCTGGAATGATGAATCTAACGTCGTTAATTTTACGACCGTTGGCAGGAAATTTAACCGATCGTTTTTCGAAGTATCGGTTGAGTTCGATCGGTTGGGTGGCGACCGGATTTATTATCCTTCTGTTGATCACGATTCAGTTTGTAGGAGATAAAAGTGTGCCCCATCCCGATTATCGAAAAAATAGGACAGTGCACCCTAAGATGCGGTTAGTGCAGCCTAAAGTTGTCCCAGTCGCGGCCATTCTGCTCCTCTTTTCGTTGCCCTACTTCGCGACACAAACCTACATCGTCAACTACGTCTTTCATCGCGGGTTTGCGATTCCGGCAGGGGCGTTTTTCCCGGTTTACGCGTTGGTTTTGCTAGCGATGCGGTTGATCTTGCGTGATGCCTTTGACCGAGTACCGTTTAAAAGATTTTTTTGGATCTGCCTTGGCTGTAATCTGATTGGAATCATCGGTTTAACTGACATGGACAACTGGGTGATGCTGATTGTCGGTGCGGTTGGACTCGCCGCCGGATATGGTCTGATGTTTTCTATTTGCCAGGCCAAGTCATTAACCTTGGTGCCTAAGGCCGACCGGGGCCTGGCAAATAGTACCTTCTATATTGGTATTGATCTGGGAATGACCTTGGGCCCCATGCTAGCAGGGGTGATTACGACGTATCTGCCATGGGCGTGGTTGTATCCGGTTATGGCAGTCACGCTTCCGGTAATTGTTGTGGTCTACTGGGAGAATCACCGTGGCCTTGCTTAAAAAAACTTGAAAAGAGTCCGTACAATCAAAGAAGACCCGGTTTGACTGAATAATTGGCCCAACGATACTAGTCGTGGTAAACTAACTTCATATCATTTTCTAATTGAATTCTTATTGTTTTACAATGAATAGGGGCGACTACATATGAAGTATCGACAGTTAGGCCGGTCAGGGTTAAGGGTTAGCGAATTAGCATTAGGTAGCTGGTTAACGGATGTCAGTGATACCACTAAACAGGAGCTAGCAGCGCAGAGCGTCCAGCTAGCCTATGAGAATGGCATTAACTATTTCGACTGCGCGGACGTTTACAGTGGCGGCGGTGCCGAACGGTTCTTGGGTAATGCCCTACAACAATTTTCGCGTAAAGAGCTGGTCATCTCAAGCAAAGTCTATTTTCCGTCTGGCAAAGGTGTTAATGACCGCGGATTATCGCGGAAACACATCACGGAATCCATTGACCAATCGTTGATCAATTTACAAGTAGATTATTTGGACCTGTACTTTTGTCATCGATTCGACACCCAGACGCCATTAGCGGAAACACTAACGACATTGAGTGGCCTGGTCGATCAAGGAAAAATCTTGTATTACGGGGTCAGTGAGTGGACGCCGGTGCAGATTTTGAAGGCGGAATTGATTATTCAGGAACGGGGACTCCATCCAATCACGGTCGTTCAACCAGAGTACAACATGTTTGACCGCTACATTGAACACGAACTGATTGATTTGTGTGGTGAAATGGGCTTGGGAATCGTGCCATTTTCACCGTTGGCACAAGGCCTATTGACCGGAAAATATCGGCAAGGGCAACCCGCGCCGGCTGGATCCCGGGGAACGTTCCAACCCGATTTGCAAGCACAATTGGTTCCGGAAAACTTTGCAAAGATTGCGGAATTAACCAAAATGGCTGCAGAACTGGACACAGATTTGGCGACCTTTGCTTTGGCGTGGGACAAGCGGGATCCGCGTATCTCCAGTTTGATCGTTGGGGCCAGCAAGCCGGCGCAGCTCAAGAACAATTTGAAGGCGGTTGATTTGAAGATTCCCACAGCGTATGAAGAACGTATCAACAAGTTGTTTGGGTTTAAGAAATTTTTCCGTGAAATTTAACTGTTGATAAAGTACATTTGGCCGCTCAGATTGAGCCGTTGGATGTGCTTTTTTATAAATTGCGAAGGAAGATTTACCGGAGCTAATCGGTCCTGACGTCAGATAATTACCGGACCTTGCGTGAGTCAAATCGACCGTGCTAAGTAATAAGTTAATTGAACTTAAACCGCTTTCCAAAGAAGTTCGAGCAATAGAGTAAATAGTGAAAAGCTGCATTCAAACATTTAGGTTGGGACGCTTGAATGTATTTATCTTCTGGTGTAGAAAAGGATTTGTAAAGTCTTCGAAAAACTTATGTATCAAGATTGTAAATCCCATTGACCGGGGTCTGGTCTACTGTTACCTTTGAAATTACGTAAGAGGAGGCTGGGATAATGGCCGGATTAGATTTTTCACTGATAATTGGCAAAGCTCAGGATATGGTAAAAATGGCTGATCCGGGATGTCTAGTAACTATTCCGGCTCCAACGGGAACGGGGAAAACGTATGGCATTATTCACTATATCAGTCAACAAGTTGTGAATACCATCGATGCACGTTTTTTCTTCGTCACCATGAAGAAAAACAATTTAAACATTAATGATTTTAGAAATACAATTGCCTGTGAATATGAACAGCAGAACGGAAAATTTAAGACTAGTGGGGCTCGTGAAGCGTATCTCCATCGGACAATTGCCGTATTACGTTCGCTGGATGAAGCGACGGGCGAAGTCATTGCAAGTCAATTACCACCAGAGCTGTCCGCAGCAGAAGATATCAATCGTGCGGTAGCCGAATTAAGAATTTACCAAGAGCGTTATCGTCAACAACCAGAGAAACAGTCAGTGACGGGACGCAATGATTTTCAAAATCTAAATCGGGCATATACGAAGTTTAAACAGGCGTTAATCAAGGTGATGGCACAAGTGTTAAACCTGAGTAGCCCCCTGACCAAGGAGAACCAGGTTGCACTAGAAAATTATGTTACTACGGACAAAAGCGAATTGGCACACTATCTTAATCGGTACTTTCCGGAAATCAATTTGAAGAAGTATCGATTAGTCCTAACGACGTGGGCGAAGTTCATGCGGACCGTACCATCATTTTACGATCAGAGGCCGATTTTAGTGACTGGAGCCAGATGTTTGGGAAATGCGACATTGATCTTAGATGAAGTAGATGAAATGAAGACGCAAATGGTTGAAAAAATTATTGACGACGCGATGAAAGTACCAGTTGACTTTCTATCATTGTTTCGTGAAATCAGTAGTGGGGTCAACAACGTACAGAAGAAACGTCCAGAAAGTGTGATGTCCGTTTTACGGCAGAACCATAAGTTTAGTCGCTTAAAGCAGCAGGTTAATCGTCTGGCTGCACAGTATGAATTGATAGAAGACTATAAGACAACCGATGCCGTATCGGCAACTAATTTTATATTTAACTTGGATAGTCTAACGGTTAGTAGTAGCCACCCTTGGTGGAGCCGACGGGATGTACAAGGTAAGCGGGTTGTTTTGTCACAGAAATATGTTGCGGAAGATGATTTGAAATTTTACCACATGATTCAAAGTATGAGCCAGTTTTTTAGCAGCTTTATTCAGCTGCTAGTTGAATGGGCAGATACATATAGCCAGCGGGTGAACCAACAACGAGTGGATATTGAAAATCAGTTAGAACTAGAAGATGCCGTTTACACAATTTGTGATTGCTTATGGTTGTCCGCCGATTCGAAGAGATTGGTTATTGGATTGTACCGTCAGGCAACTCTGGGTTTTCGTAAAACAGTGAAGCTCACCACAGATGGTCAGAGCGGTCATTACCTACAGCAGAATGGTCTCCAGTTGATTTCATTAACGGATAGTGATGCCCATTTGAATCGAACGCAGATAAGTGCGGCTTTGGTGCAGGAAACCCCTGAAAAATTTCTTATTCGGTTGGCTCGCCGCGGAATCGTTGTTGGCATGTCGGCGACCGTTAAGATTGATACGGTTATTAAAAACTTTGATTTTAAATTTATTCGAGAACAGCTAGGCCCCCGGCTTATAGATGGCTTGGATGAGCTACCCATGAGTGTTCAAAATCAATTTGATATAAGCCGTCGTTGTCGAGAAAAAGGCGTTAAAGTGGCAGTTGTTGAGGTTCCTCAAAAGAGCCCAGCCTACGAGAACGGCGACTGCATGTGTAAGTTGATTCAAGAATGTTGGCCGACATTTAAAATTGGACCTAAGCAAAGTCAAACGCTATGGATGCTTGAAAGACTGGTTAAACAGGAAATGGCGGATATTCGGTCAACATATCCTGATCGCAATGATCGTGGCTTAGTGGCCTTCGTTCAGAAGCGTTACTTGGATCTGTTTATGAGCTTCGTCCTTTTCCTGGGTGATTCAGAGAAGACAACCTTTTTAGGCCTGCAGGGTGTCTTGACCAAATCAGCGGGGGAAAAGGACGAAATTCAAATGTCACAGGAATTCGTAACCCAGGTCTTTACTCTGTTATCACAATTGCTGTGTGCTAATGAAAAGAATCAACCGCAATTATGTCTAATTGCGAAGAAACTGTCAGTAGAAAAGTTATCTGTTCCTAACCAGATTTCAGCTGCACTAAATTTGCCGGCCGAAGAAGAAACACGAATCTACCTGCTGAGCGCCTACGCCACTTTAGGCGTCGGTCAAAATCTACAACACAAGATTGGTACCCTCGAAATCGGAAAAACCATCGACGTGGCGTCGAATGATGCTGATCCGAATGATCCTCGCTGTCAGACTGTCGACCTTGCGGGAATTTATTTGGGACAGGTCACAAATGTTTTTACGCAATTTCCTCAAACGACAACTGAGAAGAATAAGTCGCAGTGGATTCGTGCTTTTTATGAATTGCTAAGTTTGGTGGATAATCGGGAAGTTTCGCTATTGGACATCGATCAATACGCCAACAAACAAAGCCGGGGTATCCCGGCAAAGCAATTCCGGCAGACGATTAGTTATGTGGGTGCACACACGCAAATTATTTTGCAGGCGCTGGGTCGTATGGATCGTTCATTTAATAAGTTATCAGAAATCACAGTCATTTTAGGCACAGATGTGCGCAACTATTTTAACGTCTCAACGATGGCAGATTATCAGTTAGGACCCGAAGCACAGGCTATCCGCAATCTGCAACGCGCTGAGGCTGATCCTGTGCTAACGTCTGAGAGAATTCGGCGTGAACGATGGCACAATCGAACCTGTGAAACGCAGCACGAAGTTAATAAAATGATTGGTAAACTACAAACTGATAGCGTGGTCGCCAAAAAGTTTCAGACGTATAGACAGAGTGTATTGAGGTATCCCACACCAACTTTTCAACAATACCATCGCCTGGAGAAGAAGCCAGAGGGGGCTTACTTAGACTGTGTGACAACAGCGTATCGGGTTAATCGTTCTGGTGAGACATTCACTTTTTATGGGGATGATCGCGACACACAGGAAATATCTGCAGAGGTAGCCGGTTTATTGATCTTACTCAAGTATCCGGGGATGCAGGCGTATTTTGAAAAAAATGGTTGGGCAATGACTTGGGTGCAAACGGGGTATGTGGTAAACCCGGTGCAATTTGACAGTTATTTAGGCATCCTGGGTGAGGTTGCAGGTCAGTTTATTCTTGAAAATCGTTGGTCAGTTAAGTTAAGTGCGCTCGTGGCGAGGGAAAATGAACTCTTCGATTTTCAAACGGCCAATCATGTTTATGTTGACTTTAAAAATTGGCGTCATCCGCATAGCGGAAACGCATTAGCGGAACGCAGACACGTGCAAGGTAAGCTTGACTGCATTGCTGATTCTGAGAGGGATGGCAGGAAAAGAGTTCTAATTGTGAACTTAATTGAATCAGCAGGTGACCAAGATTTTGTACCGCGGCAGACCCGTAATGGTCAAATTATGGAAATTCCATGGCTGTTAGACGAGCAGGGAAAATTCGCTTTAACACTGGAACAAGAAAGAAATGTGGGGGAGTTTTTAAATGGCAGATAGAGCACCGATTACATTTACGAACACAGTCGACTACGCATTCGATGAGGTTGGGTTTGACCAGCGGCTGCGGTTGATTTTAGTCGAGACAAAAATTCCTAACAAGTTGACAGCCTGGTTTGATGCATGCCCGGTCTTAGCCATTCATCAACTGGCACGGCAGTCTGATTCTCAACCGCATAGATCAATTAGACCCTGGCGTTATTTGGCATTAATGACTCAGAGTCAACCGATTCCGCAAGATGATCCGGACATTCACCAAACGGTTATTAATTTTCAACAAGCGGAGAAACAGGAAATTTCGACGGACACACTGGTTTTACTCATGATCAAAGCTTTGAAGCAGGGGCGTTTGGATTCCGAGAGGGTGTTCAGAAATTGGCACGCAACGGATCGGTTACTTTTAGTTAGCAGTCAAATGAAGAATACGGTGATTGCGGTCGAGGTCGACTTGAAAGAAAACATTTTAACATTGAAAACGCGGACCTTTAAGGCGGTACAGCCTTCACAAGAAAATGGCTTTGTTATCAATAACGATTGCCTAAAGAGGACCACTTCGTCTAAAGAAAAGCTTTGGAATCAATACAATCTTCACGGCGAGAAGAACTCTATTGCATTCTTCGCATTGAATACGTTGGATGACTTCATGAAAACGAGATTGGGACTTCAGAACGACCTGTTAAGAGAGCTTAAACAAGTGTATGGGGACTGTTTTCGTCAGCAACCACATTTTCGTGCGAGTGAAGTGATTGATTACCTGCCCAAAGCCAAGGTCACAGTAATTGAGCAAGCTATCGCGCTACTGAAAGGTCAGCAATTGCACTTTGTTAGCGACCCAGATGAACCCAATGTTAGTGCGTTAGTCGCGTATCTGACCACTAAGATGCGAACCAGTCCACGATTATTACAGGCCGGGGTAACCGTCTCGGTCAGTGATAAGGCTATTCCTGGCTTTAATATCCAGGTGGTCCTGAATCAGCGGGATCCGCACTATCAAGTAAGCAATAATGAGCAGATTATTCAACATTTAACCTTTGAGAGGTTCGGTGTCTTTGACGATGCTACTCAACAGTATCAGTGGCAGGGCGAAAAGCAGGCTGATTTAATGAATGACACGCAATTTTTCATGACGGTGGTGCAATTGCTAATTAAGCGTGACGTTCTTACTGGGAAATTGTGTCTACCAACAGCGATTGAAGCTGAGTTTGCGAGTCATTTTAGGTATCTTTACTTTGAAAAACAAAGTAAGAATTCAGAGTCCCTGCAACTCAGCGTGACCCGGTTAACGATTGCGTCGGATGGCGGCTTGCAATTTGAAGATACTTGTATTCAAGGTATTCCCTCTACCTCTGAAGCAAGTGAGTTTCAACGAGTGGCTAGACGTGTCTGGGAAGCATCGGGGAAAAGTCAAAGTCAGTTATTAGGTGCTATTCAAAGCGAGGAGGGAGTCTTTGCAATCTACCGGTCAGATTTGACCACGGTTCCGGACGCAGAAAAAATTAAAACTCAGATGATTGCGGCCAATGAAGATAATCGGGTTAGCCGCCAGAAATTATTGACGGTGGCTAATGGGTTGACCCTCAACGGGAAATATCTAGGACAACAGCAGCAATTGGTTGAAGAACTCACACAGTTGAATATGACTGATTTGACAGTTCGAGACCTTCGGAAGCAGTTCAAAATGTCCTGGAGAAACAAAGTGATGACAACGCTTAACGATGATTTTTACAAATCACAGAATCAGTGGCTACATTTGCCCATTCGTCAGAATTTGTATGCGTCATATTGGACGGGAACATACGGAATGGGACTGCTCGAATTGAATGGGGACTTTTACTACTTTATTGGTCGAAACAGTTCACTGGAACTCCAGCAGAAACGGGCAGTTCCTTTGAAGAGGCTTGTGGCAATTGACAGTGAACAGCCCAACGAAGATATTCGCCCGATTTTTCACGAGTTAGAATCGCTGATGCAGGTCGGTTTTGTCAGACTGAATCAATCCACGGTGATACCATTTCCTTTTAAGTACTTACGAGAGTACAAGGAGTTGCAGCAGCATCGCGAGAAGCAAGCTAAGGCGGAAGTGGCTAGTGAATCGGGTGAGCATTCCCCTAAATCCAGTTGACAACCCCACCCCAGACGACTATCATAAAACACAGTTAAATAAGTCGATTATGATGAATGAAAAACGCAGTGACCATTGACAGCGAGTCCGGAAGAGTGTGAGCCGGGTAATGGGTGTTGTGAGTTGGCACATTCGGAGTCGTTTCCAAGTAAGCTGCTAGTCCATTGTGACTAGAAGTAGGGTGGAACCGCGAAATTAAAACTTCGTCCCTACGTGAATTTACCTCGGTGAATTCTCGTAGGGATTTTTTTGCGCGCTTATTTGTTTAATCGGTCGATTAGCTGGTGAATTAGCCACTAACGACCATACAAGGAGGAAACAGCACCCATGACAGAAAAACTGTCCATGCAAGCAATCATTTTAAAGTTACAACAGTACTGGTCCGCACAGGGCTGCATGCTGATGCAAGCTTACGATACGGAAAAAGGGGCCGGGACCATGAGTCCTTACACCTTCTTACGGGCGATCGGACCAGAACCTTGGAACGCCGCTTATGTTGAACCTTCCCGCCGACCAGCTGATGGCCGTTACGGGGAGAACCCTAACCGGTTGTACCAACATCATCAATTCCAAGTCATCATGAAGCCCTCACCCGACAACATTCAGGAACTTTATCTGAACAGCTTGAAGGAACTCGGCATCAATCCTCTGGAACATGATATTCGGTTCGTCGAAGATAACTGGGAAAACCCATCCATGGGTTGTGCCGGTGTTGGTTGGGAAGTTTGGTTGGACGGGATGGAAATCACCCAGTTCACTTACTTCCAAGTCGTTGGGGGGATGGAAGTTGATCCCGTCACTTCTGAAGTGACCTATGGTTTGGAACGGTTGGCTTCCTACGTGCAAGACGTCAACTCCGTCTTCGACCTGGAATGGGCCGACGGTGTCAAGTATGGCGATATCTTCAAGGAACCTGAATACGAACACTCCAAGTACAGCTTCGAAGAAAGCAATCAAGACATGTTGCTTCGCCACTTCGACGAATACGAAGACGAAGCCAAGAAGCAGATTGCTAACGGCCTGGTTCACCCAGCTTACGATTACATCTTGAAGTGTAGCCACACCTTTAACTTGCTCGATGCGCGTGGTGCCGTTTCCGTTACCGAACGGGCTGGCTATCTGTCTCGCATCCGGAACATGGCACGGGCCGTCGCGCGGGCCTTCGTTGCTGAACGGAAGAAGCGTGGGTTCCCATTGATCAAGGACGAGACCTTACGTGCAAAACTATTAGCAGACGATGAGGAGGCCAAAAAATAATGGCACACACATTTTTACTTGAAATTGGACTAGAAGAAATGCCAGCCCACGTGGTGACGCCAGCTATCAAGCAACTGGTCAAGCGTACGGCTGATTACTTGAAAGAACAACGGGTCGATTATGACGTGATCAAGCCATTTTCAACCCCGCGTCGGTTGGCCATCTTAATCAGTGGCTTGGCCGACAAACAAGAAGACGTGAGTGAATCCGTCAAAGGCCCAGCCAAGAAGATTGCCCAGGACGCCGATGGCAACTGGAGCAAGGCCGCCATTGGATTTACCCGTGGTCAAGGCCTGACACCCGATGACATTACCTTCAAAGAAATCAAGGGGACCGAATACGTCTACGTCGACAAGTTTATTGCTGGTGAACCCGTAGCGACCGTCTTGGCTGGCTTGAAGGACATTATCACCGCCATGACTTTCCCGACCATGATGAAGTGGGGTACCCATCACTTTGAATACGTCCGGCCGATTCGCTGGATGGTGGCTTTGTTAGATGCTGACGTGATTCCATTTAGTATCTTAAACGTGACGACGGGTCGCAATACTCGCGGTCACCGGTTCCTCGGTTCAGATGTGGATATTGCCACAGCAGCCGACTATGAAGCCGACCTGACTGCTCAATGTGTCATTGCAGATGCCGACAAGCGGAAGGCTTTGATTAAGCAGCAGATTGAAAAAATCGCTGCCGATCACAGCTGGACGGTCAACATTGACGCTGGCTTGCTGGAAGAAGTCAATAACCTGGTTGAATGGCCAACTGCCTTTGAAGGCAGCTTTGATGAAAAATACCTGACCATCCCCGAAGAAGTCCTGATCACCTCCATGCGTGATCACCAACGTTTCTTCTACGCACGGGATGCCAGCGGCAAGCTCTTGCCTAACTTCATCTCCGTTCGTAACGGGAACGACCATGACTTACAAAACGTGGTTGCTGGGAACGAAAAAGTTCTGACGGCCCGTTTGGAAGACGCCATGTTCTTCTACACGGAAGACCAAAAGAAGACCATTGCTGATTACGTAGAACGGCTCAAGTCCGTAAGTTTCCACGATAAGATCAGTACAATGGCTGAAAAAATGGCCCGCGTAACTGCCATCGTGAGTGTCCTGGCTAAGCATTTTGACTTAAACGATGCTCAAACTAAGGCAGCCTTACGTGCTAGCGAAATCTACAAGTTTGACCTGGTGACCGGAATGGTCGGTGAATTCGCAGAACTCCAAGGCGTCATGGGTGAGAAATACGCCTTACTGCAAGGCGAAGACCCAGCCGTTGCCCAAGCCGTTCGCGAACACTACGAACCAATTTCGGCCGACGGTGCCTTACCAGAATCCGTACCAGGTGCCGTCTTGGCCTTAGCTGACAAGTTTGACAGTATCTTGACGTTCTTCGCTGCTGGCATGATTCCTAGCGGTTCCAATGACCCTTACGCTTTGCGGCGTCAGGCAACCGGAATCGTGCGAATTGCGCGTGACCAACAATGGTCCTTACCAGTTGCCGAATTGGCGAGTGATTTTATCACCGCTGAAGGCGCTGCTAATGTGGCACCAAATCTTGATCAAACAAGTCAAATCGACGCCATGGTGACCTTCATCAAGGATCGGATCCGTAAAATCTTGCGTTCTGCTAAGCAACGGCATGACATCATCGATGCCGTGACCGCTGGTTCCAGTAGTGACGTTCTGCGGATCTTCACGGCCGCTGATATCTTGGCTAGCCATGCTGATGACGATAACTTCAAGGCCGTCATCGAATCCCTAACGCGAGTGATTCGGCTGGCCCAAAAGGCCCCAGCCGAATTGGCAACGGCCACGGTTGACGCCAAGCTGTTTGAAAATGACAGTGAAGGCGAACTGGATAAGGGTGTCGCCGAAGTTGCTGCCGCAGCCGGCAAGGGCTTAGACGCTTTGTATGCTAGTCTGGCTGATATCCAGCCTGCCATTGCAGCTTACTTTGAAGCTACGATGGTCATGGATAAAAATGATGCCGTTCGGAACAACCGGTTGACGGAACTAAGCCACTTGGCAGCCTTAGCGTTGACATTGGGTGACTTGGATCAATTGATTGTTAAATAGGTAAAGCGTTGTGCTACTGACGGTGCAATGTGAAGGAATCGCTCTACGGAGGGGTTCCTTTTTTTACGTTACTTGCTTTATTCTTGATGCTAATAACGGTACTATTGAGATAGACAAAATGGTGGTAGCGAGGGAATTTCTTACGGGGCCTGAATATTATGTTCGAGATGCTCATCGTTTGCTGGCCATCTCCCAGACATTAGGGACGGCTTTGATTAATCTAGTCGGATCTGCTGACTGCCCCCACCCACGGCTTGTCTGCTGGTAGCGTACATGTGCCACCAGCCCTACAGAAAAACTATAAGCTATTGGGGCCATTTTTTTGCTGAGCACCAGTGGCGGACGTCTCTTGTTAGAATTGGTTTACTAGCGAGGTATAAAAGTTGACACCCGTCGTAATAGGAGTAATATGTATAGTGTATTTTTGCGCACGAATTCCAATTAAAGAGTCGCACTTTTCGGGTTTCCGGGGTGCGACTTTTCAAGGCTACGGGCGCGCAGGTGAGGGAGTGATGGCTTGGCAAAGATACCCGAAGAAGTAATTGAAACTGTTCGGACAGCGACTAACATTGCAGATGTGGTTGGTCAGTACGTACAACTCAAAAAATCCGGGAAAAATTTGTTTGGCCTATGTCCTTTCCATGAGGAAAAGACCCCGTCATTTTCCGTGACGGAAGACAAACAGATTTTCCATTGCTTCAGTTGTGGCCGCGGGGGTAACGTGTTCAAGTTTTTAATGGAGCTGGAGCATATTAGCTTTCCTGAGGCTGTGGTGAAGGTGGCTGATTTTAGTCACGTTGATTTGGCCAGCGAATATCGGCAGGATGCGTCGGCACCGGCCGTGGATTCCAAGACGGGTCAGTTGATTGCGCTTCATGAACAAGCGGCGAAGCTTTATCACCACATTTTGGTCAACACCGAGGTGGGACAACCTGCCTTGGATTACCTGCATGACCGGGGGCTCACGGACGACACAATTGAAACTTATCAATTGGGGTTTGCGCCGGGTCAACGCCTGTTGAAGCCATTCTTCGACCAGCGTCAGAGTGATTACCAACTGTTACGGCAGTCGGGGTTGTTCATTGAAAATGCGGATGGGGAATTACGTGATCGGTTTACTGAACGGGTCATGTTTCCCCTGCGTAATGCCAGCGGTCACGTGGCGGCGTTTTCTGGGCGGTTATTAAAGAAGGCGGACGACCAACCGAAATACCTGAACAGTCCGGAAACAGCGCTGTTTACCAAGAGTCGGTTGTTGTTTAACTTTGACTTAGCACGTCCCGCAATTCGCCAAGCTGGTGAGGTCACCTTGTTTGAAGGCTATATGGATGTTATTTCGGCGACCCAAGCAGGGGTGCTGAACGGGATTGCCTCCATGGGAACCAGTTTGACGACCGAGCAAATTTATGCGATCGAACGCACGACGGATAAGCTCAACGTGTGTTACGATGGTGATGAACCCGGTCAACGCGCGATTGAGCGGGCCTTGTCGTTATTGGGGCAACACAGCCACCTGCAACTTAGTGTGATCCAATTGCCGGAGGGACAAGATCCTGATGAATATCGCAAGGCCCATGGCAACGATGCCTTCAAGCAAATGCTGACGACGGCAAAGGAAACGCCAATCAGATTTCACCTGCGGTATTTGCGGCGTAATCGTGCTTTAGACACGGATAGTGAGCGGCTAGACTACTTAAATCAAGCCATGCCACTCCTAGCCCAAGTTCAAGAACCCGTGGAACTTGACATGTATCTCAACCAGCTGGCTGCAGAGTTTCAGCTTGATAAGGATGCGTTGACGGCTCAATTGAAGCAGGTGCAGCGCGACACGGCGGCCCAACAGGAACGTCAACGGCCTCGTCAACAGCAGGCCACACCGGTTTCTACTGCGAGTCCAACAGTCACCATGCATCAGCAGCAGCGACCCCTTACCCGTTTGGAACGGGCTGAGCAAGGGTTATTGTACCGGTTGTTGCACGACCGCAACGTCTGGGCACAAGTCACGGCCATGCCAGACTTTAGTTTTGTTCACGACGATTATCAAATTATTTATACCTTGGCCCAAGGTTATTTCCAAACGCATCAAACGTATCAGACGGCTCAGTTCACGGACTTTATTCAAGAAGATCGGCTACAACAGCTTGTCATTACGCTAGAGACCAAGTCTTACGCGGCGGTTACCCCGCGAGAGATCGATGACTATTTAGCAGTCATTATGGATGAAGCTCCAATCGAGGAACAACTCCGATTAAAGAAAAATCAATTGACGGAGGCTTCTCGGTTGGGGGATGCCGATCAACAGCGGCAACTCGTCGTTGAGATTGTTCAACTAGAACGTCAGCGACAAGCGAACAAGCAAGTTTAATAGGGGGTATTTTAATGGCAAAAAAGACCACAGATCAACCAATGTTTGACCAAAAAGCATACAACAAAACGGTGCGTGCCTTAATTAAAGATAACAAAAAGGCCGGTAGCATCACCTACGATGACCTGTCTGATAAGGTTGCAACCCCTTACACGTTGGATGCCAAGCAAATGGATAAGTTACTGGAAACAATCTCCGATGCCGGAATCAGCGTGGTTGATGCGAAGGGTGAGCCAGACCCACGGGCCGTTAAAGCCCAAAAGGCCGTTTCGAAGAAGGAGTTAAAGGATGCTTCGACCACAAGTGGCGTAAAGATTAATGATCCTGTCCGGATGTACCTGAAGGAAATTGGACGGGTCAATCTGTTAACGGCGGACGAAGAAGTTGCCTTGGCTTTACGGATTGAAAAAGGTGAAGAAGCAGCAAAACAAGAATTAGCCGAAGCCAACTTACGGCTGGTTGTTTCCATTGCTAAGCGTTATGTGGGTCGGGGGATGCAATTCCTGGACTTGATTCAAGAAGGGAACATGGGGCTCATGAAGGCTGTCGAAAAGTTCGACTACCGGAAGGGGTTCAAGTTCTCCACGTATGCCACTTGGTGGATTCGGCAAGCCATTACACGGGCCATCGCTGACCAAGCACGGACGATTCGGATTCCCGTGCACATGGTAGAAACCATTAATAAATTAATCCGGATTCAACGGCAACTCCTCCAAGACTTAGGGCGAGAACCAACGCCTGAAGAAATTGGGGCTGAAATGGACATGCCAACGGAAAAGGTTCGTGAGATCTTGAAGATTGCGCAAGAACCAGTTTCTTTGGAAACACCAATTGGTGAAGAGGATGACTCGCACTTAGGTGACTTCATTGAAGACCAAGACGCCACAAGTCCTGCCGATCACGCCGCTTACGAATTACTGAAGGAACAGTTGGAGAGTGTCTTGGACACCTTGACTGATCGTGAAGAAAACGTGTTGCGGTTGCGGTTTGGCTTGGACGATGGTCGAACGCGGACTTTGGAAGAAGTTGGTAAGGTCTTTGGTGTAACTCGTGAACGGATTCGTCAAATCGAAGCCAAGGCGCTGCGGAAACTACGGCACCCATCACGGAGCAAGCAATTAAAAGACTTCTTGGAATAATAGCAAATTAAAAAAATCCTCGTTGCCACTAGATGTTAGTCTGGTGGTTGCGGGGATTTTTTATTTAGAGCTTAAATTGTGGTTTAGTCGAGAAAGGTACGGCTTCAAAAATGATCGCAAATTGTATAGTCTTGAGAAGCGTGGCTGCTGAAAAAGTCAGAAATTCAAGATTTTTAAAAATCAATTCCCAGAATATGTAGTTAAATAGCCAGTAAATGTGGAAGAGCTTATCCGCTTTGCTGGCTATTTTGAAGCTTGAGTGGGGTATTTTTAAATGGCAATTTAGTTTTTCAGCGGTCCTACTTTTTGGCATAGCCTGTCATTTGACGAGGCGTGAAGGGATACTTGGCATGTTTATTACGAAGCAGTCGAACGGGCCCCAACCATAAAATAAAGACGGATGCCCAAGCTCCAATAAAACCAATAATCAAATCTGGTGTGGTGGTAAGGTGGTTCGTGATGACGACGTAAATGTAGTAAATACCAAGTGGCCAATGTAAAAATAAGACGGATGCCTCGCCGGGATTGTACCAGCTTTTGAGCTTATAATTATTATAAAATCCATGGTTGACGAGTTGCACCATTCCCTGACCGACTTGAATGAGACCATACCAAATTGCCCCGGGAAAAAGGATTGCTAAAATGTAAAAGGGATAGGCCATGAAGACGTTGTTAATCATTACCTGATTAGCATTCAACGGATAGCGGTCCGGAACTGTCTTTTCATTGGAGACTGCAATGTTAAAAATGCTAGGGAAACCACCAGGAATACCATATTCTTCAAATTGGTGAACTAGTAAAGCCATGAAGCTATAAATCATAATCACCCGCAAACGGTCAATATGTTGCCCCCAAAAAGCCATGTAATAGGCTAACGCGACGAAGAGAACGGCGCCAATAAAGTACCAATTTTATCGATAGAATTTCATCTAAACCGACTCCTTTCAAAAAAACAATTAGGCAACACGTGTTGTATAATTAAATCCTAACAGCGTGATGAGTGACCATCAACCAACAATCAGCACATGTGTGTTGGAAAGTAGAGGTACCTAATGAAAAAGAATGCTGTACTAACGGCGGTGACTCGGCAGAATTTGATTGATGCTTTCTGTCAATTGTGTCCAGCCAAGCCCGTCGCACAAATAACTGTGCGTGAATTGACAAAGTGTGCAGGCTACAATCGAAGTACGTTCTATCAGTATTTTCAAGATATCTACGATCTTTTGCGAACCATTGAGGATAGTGTGATCAATCAAATTATGGCAAATTTGACAAGTAACCTGCAGCAGGCAGCTCTGACTGAAAGTTTCATCACTGCCTTTGTTCACCTACACGAACACATGACAGCTTATTATAATGTGGTATTCGATGCTGGTAATAATGCTGAGTTTACGCAACGGTTAAAGATGGCAATTGCGTCTAAGTTGCGTGAGCTGTATCAAGTGTCTCCAGATACGCAATATGTGGATTATGTGACAGATTTTTATTTGTCCGGCGTGCTCTCAGTTCTTTATCGGTGGATTGCAAATGACAGAGACTTGCCTGTGGCAGAGCTGGCAGACTTGATTCGGCAAATGATCAATACTGGTGTGACGCCCCAGTTAAGCGGAAAATTTTCGAAAAAATGACTTAAGAAATGGCTGGTTGAAGCAATGAATCGTTTTTTGGTGTCAAGAGTCATAGCGTAAAAATTCCAAGAACTGAGGATCAAAAATTAGGAGTAATCGTGGCTTTGTGGTTTTAACTGGGAACTGGTTTCATGAGAACCTGGGTTCCAACGGTTACCAACTGTGTACGTTACGTAACCGTTTATATAAGAGAATGGTCGAATCAGTTTTGATTTATTGGGTTAAAAGTCTTGAAATACGAGTCAAAGGAGATATAATGTATCTCGTTTAATAATTAAGCTTTTTCAAAGCATTTAGCTTAAAGGAGATGTCGCATGAAAACAAAGCCTAGCCTAGAACAGGCGCTGTGTATCGTTGCCTTATTAGGAATTCAGGATCGGAACGTCCCATTACATAGCCGCTTAGTTGCGGAACATCTGGGAATTTCCACAAGTTATCTGAAAAAAATTGTTCAAAAATTAGCCGGTGCCAAAATCGTTAAGACCATTTCCGGTCGTGATGGGGGAATCGTTTTGACTAAGGACCCCAATCAAATCACACTACTCGATGTTTTTGATGCAATTGAGGGAACCGTGCCATTTGTCAAGAATACCGGGATCGTCAAAAAAATCTTTGGTTTTGATCAGAAATTAAAGTTCATGAAGATGTATGATTTACCCGACCTGCATGACCAACAACCGATTGCCAATGCACTAGCCGTCTTTGGTGACGCAGAACAACGCTATCGCCAGGAGTTAGCCACCCTCTCTATCGGTCAGATTTCACCACTTTCAGCCGGTCAACCGCTCCAACTCGATTGGACCGCATGGATTAAGCAGCACGCAGCAGAATAGAAAATTAAAACAATCTGAAGGTTGAAAGTGCCAAACCACACATTATGACTGTTGCCACAACGATACTGGGTCTAAAATTAGGCAACGTTGTCCAACCATCGCCTTACCGGCCGGCAGATATGGGTTGGAACGGTGCGAACACAACTTGAAGCCTCGAAAGTACCGAGTCTCCAAGCTTGGTTTTCTACTAAGTCAGTGGGAAAAGTCACCCACTGACTTAGTAGAACGACGCGCCTGAGCCCATATCTGCCGACCTCTCGGCTGACGTAGTTGATCTGAGGTAACATAGATCATACCGCTTGAAACGCTATTGAATTATGTTTAAACTTTAGCAGCCACTTGGGGTTCAGTGTTTGGAATTGACGCGCGCAATCAAAGCCGGAGGCGGCCAGGGATCGAGCTAGCCGTGTCGACGATGTTAGTCGGTGTTTTTTCTGGCTTACATCGTGGGACAACCTGGAAGCCCGTCCTTTGTCTGAAGGCGTTCCCCACAGCAAGCGGAATCCCTGGCGGCCGGAGTGCGGCTGTTTTCACTAATTTAGCCGTGACAATTCCTACTGTCGCAAGAGTAATGCAAACATTTTGGCTTTCAACCTTTAGAACAATAAATAATCCGGAGGAGGACTTCACCGTGCGTTGGATGAATAAACATTATATTTGGAACGTCTTAGGATGGCTAGTAATTGTTATGCTAGCCGTCCTAACGATACCTAACATGAGCAAACTGGTAGCTGATAAGGGGCAGATTACTGTGCCTAGTAGCTATCAAAGTACGCGGGCAACTAACATGCAAAAACAGTGGGGTCGTTCGCAGCGGGGAACCACTGCAGTCGTCGTGGTCTTTAATAATGGCGATTCGGCTCTGACCTCGAGTCAAAATGATCAGATTGATAAAACCATTAATCGAATCAAAAATCACGAGGACCAATATGAGATCCGATCAATTACGGCAGCCAGTGATAGTTCAACGGCTGCTTCACAGCTGATTTCCAAGGACAAGAGTACCCAGCTGTTACAGCTGAACGTGCATAAGAGTTCCAGCCATTCCATTTCGTCGATTCGCTCACAGATTACAAAGCTCGCGAAGACTAGTGGTGTGAAGACTTACGTGACCGGCGCCGATGTGTTGAACCAAGACTTTTCGGATGCCACGCAAGCTGGGGTGCAGAAGACCGAAATTATCGCGGCCATCTTTATTTTCTTGGTTCTCTGGCTAGTCTTCCGTTCACCAGTGACCCCGCTTTTCTCCCTGTTGACCGTTGGGGTGTCCGTTATCACGTCGATTTCTGTGGTGGCAAACCTGGTCGACCGTTTCAACTTTCCGTTCTCTAACTTTACCCAGGTCTTCATCGTTATCGTCCTGTTTGGGATTGGGACCGACTATAATATTTTGCTCTATAACGAGTTTCGAGAGCGGCTTGCTAGGGGAAAAGACCGATACACGGCGACTAAGGAGGCCATTAAAATTGGTGGTCGAACGGTTCTTTATTCCGGCCTGTCCGTTTTAATTGGGATGAGTGTCCTAGGTTTTGCCAACTTCTCCTTGTATCGTTCGGCTGTCGGCATTGCCGTGGGAGTCGTGGTCTTACTAGCCGTTCTCTTGACACTAAATCCATTCTTCATGGCGATCTGTGGACCGCACATGTTTTGGCCTATCAAGAAGTTCCAAGGGGAAGGCGACAGTCATCTCTGGCATGGTATGGCCAAACACGCGATGATTCGTCCAGTGATCACGTTGATCGTTACCGGTATTGTATTCGTTCCGCTGGCTCTTTCGTCACACGGAACCTTGGACTACGATAACTTAGTTGAAATTGGCGACAGCGTGCCAGCTAAGCAAGGATTTAAGATCGTTCAGAGTCACTTCTCCAAGGGGACTGCTGAACCAACGACCATTTACATTCAGAGTAATCACAAGTTAGACAACGAGAAATCATTACTATTGATTGATCGGTTAACTAAGCAATTGCAAGGGTCAACTGGTGTTAAGACAGTGGCTTCCGCGACCCAGCCCGGGGGTAAGGCCATTAAGGCACTCTACGTCCGGAATCAAATGAGTACGGTCACGAGTGGCTTAGTTAAGGCTCAAAAAGGTGTTAACAAGGTCAATAAGGGTCTAAAGTCGGCCAATAGCCAATTGAGTAAGCAAAATGTTGCTAGTTCCGTGAAGTCTGCCAAGACGCTGGCTTCTGGTGCACAACAGGTCAGCACCGGGACGAGTCAATTACAATCGGCCATCGCGCAAGTTTCTACCGGGGTCAACTCATTAAACAGTCAGGTCTCCTCGGCATCTGGTGGCAAACAGGCCGCCCAACTAGCTGAGCTTGAGGCCGCCTTGCCACAACTGAACGCGGCAATTCAACAGTTGAATACGCAAGTTTCCTCTAGCTCTACGAGTACCAGTGGTGTTACGAGCTCATTAACGACCATTGGGACACAGACCAAGGATATTGCCACCCAACTGCAGAATATCAAGAGCAGTGTGGGTAATTTGCCAAGTGTCAGTGCCAGCACGGTCGCTGCGGCCTTTAGTGCCAAGGGTGTCCCACTGTCCGCTGCACAGAAACAGGTCTTAGCGGGTGTCTTGGAACAGCAGACTGCCGCACAAAACCAATTAAAGGCTTCATTGAGCAGTTCCTTGACAAAAATCGGTAGTGACGCAAGTGCCATCGGTGCTGCTGATCAGAGCGTCGCTAGTCAATTACAATCCTTACAAAGCGCAACGGCAACGCTGCAAAGTGCTGTGGCAACGTTGGCGCAAAAGTCGAACATCGTTTTACCGGGAGCAGCGACTGCCTTGCAGACGGCTAGTTCACAAAGTAGTCAGTTGGCCAGCGCCACGAGCCAGTTGTCGAGTGCCATGTTTACCATTAATGGCAAGATGCCAAGTCTGGTCTCTGGGGCGAGCCAAGTTGCTGCCGGTAATCAGACCATGGCGGAAAAGCTAGCCGCAATGAGTAAGCAATTGACGGCTCTGCGTAAGGGCCTGACGTCGGCATCAAGTGGCTTAACACAAGTTTCCAGTGGGGTCGGTACGGCCAATAGTTACTTGAAGGGCCTACAAAAGTCTGCGGCTGCCGAGACCTTCTACATTCCAAGCAAGCAATTGCACGGGAGTACGTTTAAGGAGTCTTTGAACACGTATATGTCGCCAAGTCGTAAGATTACGAAGTTGACGGTCGTCTTAAAGGATGATCCAAGCTCGGCCGCTGCGATGGCTCGACTACCGAAACTAGAGAAGGTCGTCACGGGGTCACTCAAGGGAACCAGTCTCAGCGGTGCCAAGGTCGCCTTTGGTGGGAATACCTCGCAGACCAATGACATCAACGAAATGGCCTCTGGTGACTTTACACGGACTGTCATTATCATGTTGGCCGGGATCTTTATCGCCCTGATGGTGGTGACCCGATCTCTAGTTCAACCGATCGTGATCGAAGGAATTTTAGTTGTCGCGTACTCAGGGGCGTTAACCATCGTACACTGGTTGGTCAAACCAGTCTTGGGCGCAGATATGCTGACATGGAACACACCATTCTTTACGTTTGTCATGCTGATTTCCTTAGGGGTCGACTACTCGATTTTCCTGATGCGGAAGTACCGTGAATTCTTACACGAGCCGGGCGCAACGAGCGATAAGATGCTTCGTGCCGCGACCGTGATTGGGACGGTCGTCATCTCCGCCGGAATCATTTTAAGTGGGACATTTGCCGCACTGATTCCATCCGGGGTCATGACGTTGATTCAAATTGCGTTAGCCGTCATCATTGGGATTGTCTTATTGATTATCCTGTTGCCAATCGTGATGCCAGCCGTCATGAAGATTACGTACCCGTATCCCTATTCTAAAATGGGTGAGGCACCGGTCAATGACGAAGATGGTGATCAACCACAAACACGGCGGAATCGAAAAGATTAGCGTTTATGTGAAATAGGTGCGGCTAAATGACCGTACAACGGTTCTGATTGTGTGTTGTATAAACGTTGCATTTTAAATAATCATCAGATTTAGTAAAAATAGGTGTTAGGCCCGTTCACATTGTGAGGTGAACGGGTCTAACACCTATTTGTTGTGAAAAATTTGTTGCTATCCAATTCTGCTGTGGTAGCTTATACTTGGAGTTGGTAAGTACAGCCGGGGCAGAAATCAGTTAAGCAGTCGTTGGGTCTCTTTGAAGAAGTCCGTTAAGCACAGAGCATGGCTATTTAACGGATTAACTTTTGGTTCTCACAACGTTTAATGAAATCATGCGGTAGATCTTATACGATTGTGTAGAGTTATCCGCAGCTAGAGGCATTTACAGAGGACGAAATTCCTCCCTATGGTGCGCAGTTACGCCCACCATAGGGAGGCAACAATCCTTACTAGCACAAGAGTAACGTGAATAATTTAGCTTACAAATTTTAGCGCATTAAACAAAATCTCAAAAACGAGTTTCAGAAAGGAAGATTTATTCATGGATGCAGACCATCTTTCACAACGCTTGGCCGCTGTCGCGGATTATGTGCCACAGGGGGCACGGTTGGCCGATATTGGAACCGATCATGCCTATTTACCCGTGAATTTAGCGAAGAATGGCGTCATTGTCAGCGGTATTGCTGGCGAAGTCGTTTCTGGCCCATTCAAGAATGCCGAGCACGAAATTAAACGCGAGGGGGTAAGTGATCAGGTTACCGCACGTTTAGCCAACGGGCTCCAAGCCATCGCGCCTGACGACCGTATTGACACGGTTGCTATCGCTGGGATGGGCGGTGCGCTCATTACCCAGATTTTAACGCAGGACTTTGACCGCTTGGCGGGGGTGTCTCGGTTAGTTTTACAGCCAAATGTGGGTGAAATGACCGTGCGACGCTTCCTCATGACTCACGGTTTTCAGCTAGTGGCGGAGCGGATTGTGGCTGAAGATGGCCACACCTACGAAATTTTGGTGGCTGACCGCAAATCTGATCCCGAACAGTATGACGAAGAGACATTGCGATTTGGCCCGTACCTGTTAGCCGAGCACAATGAAATTTTTATCGCAAAGTGGCAGCGAGAATTGGCACGGACGGGCGCCGTTCTTCAACAGGTCGAGTCGGCACATGAGGTACCGGCGGCAAAGGTCACAGAGTTACAGACAAAGATGCAGCAGATCAAGGAGGTCTTGCAACGTGTTGGTGCGTGAGTTAGTTGATCGATTTGAATATTTTGCCCCAAAGACT
This sequence comes from Levilactobacillus fujinensis, assembly GCF_003946335.1. Classification (GTDB taxonomy): domain Bacteria; phylum Bacillota; class Bacilli; order Lactobacillales; family Lactobacillaceae; genus Levilactobacillus; species Levilactobacillus fujinensis. The sequence continues at coordinate 61,643 of NZ_RHNX01000006.1, read as the reverse complement.
TGGGCAGAACCTGGCGATCCAGTAGGACTGCAGCTGGGCAGTTTGGACGCTGAGGTCCACAAGGTCTTGGTCACGTTGGATGTTCGACCAGAGGTGGTTGCAGAAGCCATTGCAGTCGGCGCAGATTTTATTTTCGCCCATCACCCAATGATGTTTCACCCGGCGAAGAACCTTGACTTGGCGGTTCCCCAGAATCAAATGTACGCCACGCTTTTGCGGCATGGCATCACCGTTTATGGGGCGCATACGAATCTAGACAGCGCGCCTGGTGGCATGAATGACTGGTTGGCCGCTGCACTGGACTTACATGATGTGATTGGTTTAGTTCCCAGTAATGGGACGACAGCAACACCGGAAATCACGATGGGCCGAATCGGCACGCTGGCACAGGCGACGACCGTTATGACATTTGCCCAACGGTGTAAGACCATCTTCAATGTTAAGGGTCTACGATTGATCAGTCATACGCCGGATGCCGTAGTCAAGCGTGTTGCCGTCCTGGGGGGCTCCGGTGGATCATTTTACCAAACGGCCTTGTCTAAGGGGGCCGATGTTTACGTGACGGGTGATATTTCCTATCATCCCGGTCACGACATGATTGCGGCTGGTCTCAGCGTGATTGATCCCGGTCACCACATTGAGAGCATCTGCAAGCCCCACTTAACGCAACTTTTCCGGCAGTGGGCACAGGAAAATGACTGGTCAATTACCGTGGTGGCTTCCACGTTGAATACTGACCCGTTTACTTTTCTTTAATCGCGAAAACGCGTACACTAAATTTGTAAGTTAATTTAATTGAGGAGTGATTTGTTTTGGCAAAGTATGAAAATTTGATTCCCCGGTTTTTAAAATACGTGAAGGTCAATACCCGTTCGACACCAAATTCAACGACCGTTCCATCTAACGAACGGTTGACGAAATTCGCTGCGGGCTTGGTCGAGGACTTGAAGGCCATTGGTCTGGATAATGTCCACATCAACGCGCAGTCAAGTTACGTTTATGCGACTCTGCCGGCTAATACGACGAAGCAGGTCCAAAAGATCGGATTCATTTCCCACTTTGACACGGCTGATTTTAACAGCGAGAATATTACCCCGAAGTTTGTTGAAAACTATGACGGTCAATCCGTCATCAAGCTCGACGCTGCTGGTAAGTACACGCTGGATCCAGCCATTTTCCCTAATTTAAAAAATTACAAGGGTGATACCTTGATCACCACGGATGGTAGCACGCTATTAGGTGCCGATGACAAGTCTGGGGTAGCTGAAATCATGGCGGCTAGCGAATACTTATTGGCTCATCCAGAAATCAAGCATGGCGAAATCGAAATTGGACTGGGCCCCGATGAAGAGATTGGAACTGGTGCCGACCATTTTGACGTCAAGGATTTTGGCGCCGACATTGCCTACACGGTCGATGGTGGTCCACTGGGCCAGTTGGAATACGAAACCTTTAATGCCGCTGACGCTCAGGTCGAGGTGACGGGGACTAACGTTCACCCCGCAGAAGCCAAGGGAGTCATGGTCAACGCATCGCAAGTTGCTATGGACTTCCACGCCGCTTTGCCGGAACATGACCGTCCAGAAAATACTGAAGGGCGGGAAGGTTTCTTCCACCTGTATAGCATGGCCGGCACGGTCGACTCGGCTCACCTGAGCTACATTATTCGGGATCACGATCGTCAGATTTTTGAAGACCGCAAGAAGTTGTTTCAAGGTGTCGCTGACCAATTGAACAAGCAATACGGTTCTGAACGGGTCCAAGTTACCATCAAGGACCAGTATTACAACATGCGTGAAGTCATCGAGAAGGACATGACGGTCGTTGACTTGGCTAAACAAGCTCTAGAAGAACTCGACATCAAACCATTGATTTTCCCTGTTCGTGGGGGAACTGATGGGTCCAAAATTTCCTTCATGGGCTTACCAACGCCGAACTTATTTGCCGGTGGGGAAAACATGCATGGCCGGTTCGAATACGTGTCCGAACAGACTATGGAGAAGGCGACCGATGTCGTCATTAAGATTGCTCAACTTGCCGAACAACAGGCATAAATTAATTGGTCAAAATAGGTCAAATTATTTTGACTTTGGCCTAAAATCAGTTAGAATATGAGTGAAAAATGGAGGTTAACCTAAGGGTTGCCTCTTTTTTTGAAGCGTGTGATCAAAGGTGATTAGCTAGTGATCATTAAAAGTGATGACCGAATAATCCGGGAGCTTGAATGGTTTGATCATCAGGTCTAAGCAGAGCCAGCCGTCTTTAGTCACACGTTTCAGCAATCTAATCTCGGCGATATGACTTGAGCTAGTAACAGTACGTAAAGCCTGTCTTTAAAACGAGACTAAGTAACCAATTAGTTTAAGGGGGACACAACATGAATCCAGAAAAAATGACCCAGGCGTTGACCGACGCCTTAACCGAAGCACAACACATTGCAATGACCAGAAAGCACCAAGCCGTCACAGTCGCCCATCTCTTTAAGTTCTTAATCCAGCCCGGTGAGTTGGGCAGAGAGATTTTGGCCGACGCGGGGGCTAACATTTCCGACCTCGATAGCGAACTTGACCGGGAACTGGATGCCATCAGTACCGTTTCCGGTAGTGGTGTTCAGTATGGCCAAGAATTTTCCCGTAACTTAACGGAACTACTGCAAAAGGCGGATGCCGTTAAGGATGGCTATCGCGACGAGTTTATGGCCGTGGACACGGTCCTGATCGCCGTTATGCAACTTAATGGGGAGAATCTGACGGATTATCTGAAGAGTCAGGGAATGACGGAACAACTGGTCCGTAACGCCGTTGACAAGGTTCGGGGTGGTGAGCGCGTTACCTCGAAGAATCAAGAGGACCAATACAAGGCGCTGGAAAAGTACGGGATCGATCTGGTCAAGGCCATGCGTAGTGGGAAAATTGATCCCATTATTGGTCGGGATGACGAGATCTTGTCGGTAATCCGTATTCTGTCGCGGAAGACTAAGAACAATCCCGTCTTGATTGGAGAAGCCGGTGTGGGGAAGACCGCCATTGTTGAAGGGCTTGCCCAACGGATTGTACGTGGGGATGTTCCGGATAATTTGAAAGATAAGACCATTTTCTCACTGGACATGGGGTCCTTGATTGCCGGTGCCAAGTACCGCGGTGAATTTGAAGAGCGGTTAAAGGCCGTCTTGAAGGAAGTCACCAAGAGCGACGGGCAGATCATCATGTTCATCGATGAAATCCACAACATTGTCGGCGCTGGTAAGGCAGAGGGCAGTATGGATGCTGGTAACCTACTCAAGCCGATGTTGGCTCGAGGCGAGCTCCACTTGATAGGAGCCACCACACTCGACGAATACCGGGAATACTTGGAAAAAGACAAGGCCTTAGCGCGGCGGTTCCAACGGGTACTGGTTAACGAGCCCAGCATCGAGGATACCGTTACCATTTTACGGGGGTTGCGCGAACGGTTTGAAATCCATCACGGGGTCAAGATTCATGACAACGCGCTGATTGCGGCGGCAAAATTGTCTGATCGCTATTTAACCGACCGTTTCCTACCTGACAAGGCCATTGACCTTGTCGATGAGGCATCGGCTTCCATCAGAGTTGAAATGAACTCGGCACCAACCGAACTGGATCAGGCCCGGCGGCAGATGATGCGGATGCAGGTTGAACAAACGGCGCTCAAACAAGAGACCGACGAAGCCTCGCAAAAGCGGCTGACGGAGTTAAACAAGGAGCTCGCCGACATCAAGGAAAAGGTCGACAAGTTAAGCGCGCAGTGGAACCAAGAAAAGTCGGCCATCAAGAGCGTTGGTGACAAGAAGACCGAACTCGACAAGGCTAAGCGCGACTTGGAAAATGCCGAATCTGTCTACGATCTGAATAAGGCGGCTGAACTCCAACACGGTACAATTCCGCGGTTGCAACGTGAATTGGCCGAGTTGGAGAAGCAGGATCAGAATCAAAATTGGTTGGTCTCCGAATCGGTCACCGAAAACGAAATTGCGGCGGTCGTCAGTCGTATGACCGGTATTCCCGTGACTAAGCTGGTTCAGGGTGAACGTGAAAAATTATTGAAGCTTGCCGACCGATTACATGACCGTGTCATTGGGCAAGACCAAGCTGTCTCGGCGGTTGCTGATGCGGTACTCCGTTCGCGAGCGGGTCTTCAAGACCCCACAAAACCCTTAGGTTCATTTCTGTTCTTAGGACCAACCGGGGTCGGGAAGACGGAATTGGCCAAGGCGTTGGCTGAGAACCTCTTTGATAGTGAAGACCACATGGTTCGCATCGACATGTCCGAGTACATGGAAAAAGAATCTGTGTCACGGCTAGTTGGGGCGGCGCCGGGATACGTGGGCTACGAAGAAGGTGGCCAGCTGACCGAAGCTGTACGGCGGAATCCGTATACCATCGTATTATTTGATGAAGTTGAAAAGGCCCATCCGGACGTTTTTAATCTATTGTTACAAGTCCTAGACGACGGGCGGTTAACGGATAGTCAGGGACGAACGGTCGACTTTAAGAACACCATTTTGATCATGACATCGAACCTGGGGTCGGAACTCCTACTGCAGGGAACGGATGATCAGGGCCATATCAGTGCAGACGCACAAAAGCAAGTCGCTCAACTACTTCAGACGCATTTTCGGCCAGAGTTCTTGAACCGAATCGACGAAACGATCATGTTCACGCCGCTGTCCTTGGATGACGTTCAACAAATCGTGGTTAAATTAGTGGCCCATTTGGCCGTCCGGTTACACGAACAGCAGTTAGACCTGACGATTACGCCGGCAGCTCAGGCGTGGATCGCGAAGTCCGGTTACTTACCGGCATACGGTGCGCGGCCATTACAACGGTTCATTACGACCCACGTAGAAACGCCGCTGGCTAAGCAATTGATTGCGGGCGAGATTCCAGCCAACAGTCTGATTACGATCGACGTGGCCGATGACCAGTTACAATTTACCCATGCTCCGATGGCAGTTAAGGATTAGTGTCAGGGTGTATACGAGGAGGCTCCTGGTTGTGATGGCTGGGGGCTTTTTTTCTGGCTTGAGATGCGGATTCGTCAATCGCTTGATTGTTATGCGTTTGGCAGAGGCCAGTTGCCAAGTTAAGTCGTTTCAGAACGCTTGTTCGTAGTCTGAGCCTTACAGCATATTTTCTGGTATACTAATGACAAACTAACTGAGAGAAAGGAGTGCTGACCATGTTTGTCCCGTTACAGGTCACGAGTACGTATAGTTTGCTACAGAGTAATAGTCGAATCGATGACCTCGTGCAAACGGCCAAGGAACGAGGATATCAGGTCTTGGCCCTTACGGATAAGAATGTCATGTATGGCATCGTGGCATTTTATAATGCCTGTCAAAAAGCTGGTATTAAGCCGTTACTAGGACTAACTCTGTCGACTCAGGGGCTGATCGATGCGACCCAAGAACAGGAATGGCTCTTTATCGCGAGTGACTTTACGGGTTACCAGCAGCTCATGCAACTATCAACGGCCTATCAGGTGGCCGCCGCCCCTGTCAATTTACAGGAACAAGCCGCACACCTGAGCCATTTAAAGATGATTGCACCGTTAAATAGTGAGATTCACCAAATGCTAGCCATCGGGGATGTCCCGGCGGCGGGGCGCGCGTTGACTCAAGCGCGGGCGTTGCTCGGTACAGATAGTCTGTTCGTTGGCACGAGCCCAGAGCTTACAACCGAGACACAACAGCAAGTTCAAGTGGTTGCGGATCAAACTCAGGCGACGGTGGTAGCATTGGCACCGATCGACTATCTTAACCGTGAGGATCACTTTGCCGTGACAGTCCTACGAGCAATTGGAGCCGGGACGACCTTAACCGATACGGCCGCCGCACAGCAAACGTTGGGAACTCACTGGTTGCGTCCCGCGGCCGAGCAAGCGGAGCTATTCAATGCAGCGGGGTTGTCGGTGGCAGTATCTGCCGGCGAGCAACTTGCAGCTAGCACGGCGGTCACCTTGAAATTTCAGCAACCGCAATTGCCCCAATTTCCAACGCCTGATCAGCAGGACTCACGGAGCTACTTAAAAGAGCTGTGCCAGCGTGGCCTACAAGCGCGGCTACAACAGAATCAGGTGACTGATGATGCGCCGTATCGGCAACGCTTAGAACGGGAACTAGGGGTTATTCACCGGATGGGATTTGACGATTACTTTTTGATCGTCTGGGATGTCATGAACTACGCCCACCGCGCGCACATTCAGACGGGACCGGGCCGGGGATCGGCCGCCGGTTCACTGGTCGCCTACGTTTTGGCGATTACGGAAGTGGATCCGTTAGCTTATGATTTGTTGTTTGAACGGTTTTTGAACGAAGAACGTGCGCAGATGCCCGATATCGACTTGGATATTCCGGACGATAAACGCGAGCAAGTCTTGCAGTACGTTCACGATAAATATGGACATGCCCGAGTCGCCCAGATCATTACGTTTGGAACTTTAGCAGCCAAAGCGGCGTTACGTGACGTAGGTCGGGTGCTGGGGATGGCCCCGTACGAAATGAGCGAGTGGCGTGCAGCGATTCCAAGTCAATTGCATATCACATTGCAAGCGGCATATGATCAGTCACAAAAATTACGAAATTTAGTGGCCGACGGTGATCAGAACAAATTACTCTTTGATACAGCACAACGTTTGGAGGGTTTACCACGGAATTATTCCACTCATGCGGCCGGAATCGTCTTGAGTCAAGGGCCACTGCTTGACTTGGTGCCCTTACAACCAGGGGGAACAGACCTGCTGATGACCCAGTACCCTAAGGATACCGTCGAAGCGGTCGGTCTGCTGAAGATGGATTTTTTGGGACTCCGGAATTTAAGCATTTTGGCAAACACGTTGGCATTGGTAAAGAAACAGACGGGGCGGGCCTTAGACTTGAATCGAATCGACCTCAATGATACGGCGACCCTGAAGCTATTTGCACAGGGTGAGACGAACGGGGTCTTTCAATTTGAATCAACCGGTATCAAACGGGTCTTGCGTCAGCTACAACCGGATAGCTTTGAGTTGGTCGCTGCCGTCAATGCCCTATACCGACCGGGGCCCATGGAAAACATTGACACTTTCATTCGGCGAAAACACGGTCAAGAACAGGTCGATTTCGCGGCACCGGCTTTGAAACCAATCTTAGGGCCCACGTATGGCGTGCTGGTCTATCAGGAACAAGTCATGCAGGTGGCCGCCGTCATGGGAGGCTTTACGTTAGGGCAAGCCGATCTGTTACGACGGGCCATGAGTAAGAAAAAGAAGCAGACGATGGATGCCATGCAAAAGCAATTCGTAAGTGGTGCTCAAAAATTAGGTTATGCGCCAGCAGTGGCTGAACAGGTCTTTGCCTATATGGACAGATTTGCTAATTACGGGTTCAACCGGTCTCACGCGGTCGCCTATAGTAAGCTGGCTTTTCAGCTGGCTTATTTGAAGGCTCACTACCCGGGACCCTTTTACGCGGCGCTACTGAACTCGGTGATCAATGTGCCGGTCAAGACTAAGATGTATTTGACGGAGGCCAAGCGACATGGCGTTGCCGTCTTACCTCCGGACATTAATCAGTCCAGTGCTTACTTTAATCTGCGCGACAACGCGGTTATCTTTGGTCTAAGCTCGATCAAGGGGGTTCGGCGTGACTTCCTTAGGGAACTCTTGGCCGACCGCCATGCCAACGGACCGTTTCGTGATTTGCATCAATTCTTGCAGCGCATCGACGCTAAGTACCGGAAGGCCGATCTTTTAAATGCACTGGTCTATGCTGGTGCGTTTGACCACTTTGGTTATAATCGAGCGGAGTTGATTGCGGCGCTTCCCGAGTTTTTGAGTACGGTCGAATTGTCTGGAGACAACGTGGAACTTTTCGCGGCGTTGGCGCCGAAAGTCACCCCCAAACCAGATTTGGACTTGATGACGAAGCTGACCCAAGAAGAAGCGGTTTTAGGTGCATATTTATCGGGACACCCAGTCGAACAGTACCGGTCACTTGCCAAGAAGATTCACGCTCAGCCAGTCAGTGACCTCACTGTCGATACCCGTGTCAGCGTCATTGTCTATGTGACCAAGATTCGAACAATTCGGACGAAGCGTGGGGAACCCATGGCGTTTGTGACTGGGAGCGATGAGACGGCCGAAATTAGCCTCACGATTTTTCCAAACCAATATCGGCAGGCCAGCGCGTGGCTAGCGACGGACCAAGTTATCGTGGCGCAGGGGAAGGTCGAACAGCAACGGGGGCTTCAGATCGTGGTTGATCGCGTGACACTAGCAACTCAGATGCAACCTAGCGCTAGTGCGTCACAGACATTGCCGCAGGGCGCCCGTTGGTTTATTCGGGTCGATGCAACGCATGATGAGCGAGAAATTGCGGCTAAATTAGCGCATTTTCTGGCGGACCACAGCGGCCCCGTTCCCGTTATCGTGTATCAACCCCAGACCGATCAGAAACGGGTCCTGCCAAAGTCTCAGTGGTTACGGGGGGATGCGCAACTACTGACAGCTCTGGAGAACCTAATGGGGAGCAGCAATATTGTTTTCCAAAATGGATAGACCAATTTAATTAAAAATACTTCTAGACTATTTATACTGGCATTGTTATGATTATACCAATGCTTAAATATAACGACTTTGGAGGTATTTTTTAATGCAATTAACTGTGAAGATTTATTCCGATGGTGCGGAATTATCCGCCATGAAAGATGTTGCGGCAAAGGGATTGGTCGAAGGGTTTACCACTAATCCCAGCCTGATGAAGGCGGCCGGGATCACCGATTACTTAGCCTTTGCTAAGGAGGCTGTTGCTACGTTCCCTGACCGGTCGATCAGTTTTGAGGTCTTTGGCAATACGCCCGCCCGAATGCTAGCCGAAGCAAAGGTTTTAGCAGCCTTGGGTCCTAACGTTGCCGTTAAGGTTCCCGTTATTCGGGCCAACGGTGAAGACAATGCAGAAGTGATCCATCAGCTCTCAATGGCCGGGGTCAGGGTCAACGTGACGGCCATCACGACGCTGACGCAGGTCAAGCTCGCCGTAGACGCTTTAAATCCTAAAGTAGGGGGCATCGTGTCAGTCTTTGCGGGCCGCATTGCGGATACCGGGGTCAATCCATTACCTGTGATGACGCAGGCAGCGACTCTGTGTCACACTAAGCCCAACGTTGAATTACTCTGGGCCAGCACTCGGGAGGTCTTCAACATCGTTCAAGCCGACCAAACGGGTTGTGATATTATTACCGTGCCGCCGAAGATCCTAGGAAAATTAAGCAAATTCGATACGCCAGCGCTTCAAGTATCGGTGGATACGGTCAAGACGTTTGATCATGATATTGCCGAACTAGGATTTACAATTCCAGTCGATCCGGTTGCAACCAAGTAGAATATTTTTATTCTAAACATAACCTGCTAGTTATCAAACTAGTAGGTTTTGACTTCCCACGAGCCCCCGTGCGTGTAAGAAAACGCTTACTTTGATAATTTGTCCACAAAGTAACGAAAAAGAGGGAAACATAGCAGACATAAATTTTTAAAAGTGATAGAATAATTCTGGAATCAAATTTGTGCCGAAACTTTTCGCTTGTCAATTTTTAGTTAAATTGATGAACAGTTCGTGCCAATTCTAAAGGAGAGATTTTTCTAATGAAGAAAACCAAGATCGTAAGTACCCTTGGTCCTGCAAGTACTGACGTTGATACGATTGTTAAGCTGATCGAATCTGGCGCCAACATCTTCCGGTTCAACTTTTCACATGGTGACCATGAAGAACACTTAGGCCGGTTGGAAAATGTCCACAAGGCTGAAAAGATTACTGGTAAGACCGTTGGTATCATGTTGGATACTAAGGGTGCCGAAATTCGGACCACTGTTGAACAGGGCGGTAAGCTCAACTTCAAGACTGGTGACGTTTTCCGGATTTCCATGGACGACTCACTCGAAGGAACCAAGGAAAAGATTGCTGTTACTTACCCTGGCTTGTTTGATGACGTTCACGAAGGCGGCCACGTCTTATTCGATGATGGTTTGTTAGATACTGTTGTTGAAAGCAAAGATGACGCAGCTAAGGAATTAGTTGTTACTGTTCAAAACGACGGTGTATTGGGTTCTCGTAAGGGTGTTAACGCACCTGGTGTTTCCATCAACTTACCTGGGATCACTGAAAAGGACTCCGATGACATTCGCTTTGGTTTGGACCACGAAATCAACTTCATCGCTGCCTCATTCGTTCGGAAGCCACAAGATGTCATGGACATCCGTGAACTCCTTGAAGAAAAGCACATGGAACACGTTCAAATCTTCCCTAAGATCGAATCTCAAGAAGGTATCAACAACTTTGATGACATCATCAAAGTTTCCGATGGTTTAATGGTTGCTCGTGGCGACATGGGTGTCGAAATTCCAACAGAAAACGTACCTTTGGTTCAAAAGGCTTTGATCAAGAAGTGTAACTTCTTAGGCAAGCCAGTTATCACGGCTACTCAAATGTTGGACTCCATGCAAGAAAACCCACGTCCTACTCGTGCCGAAGCATCTGACGTTGCCAACGCTGTCTTTGACGGTACTGACGCAACCATGCTTTCTGGTGAAAGTGCTAACGGTGAATACCCAGTAGAATCCGTTGCTACGATGAACCGGATCGACATCAAGGCTGAAAATGCTTTGAAGGACTTTGGTCGTGACAACTTAAACTTTGATAACGGTGACGTTACGGAATCTATCGGTGCTTCCGTTGCCCGTGTTGCCAACGAATTGGGCGTTAAGACCATCGTTGCCGCAACGGAAAGTGGCTACACCGCTAAGATGATTTCTAAGTACCGGCCAGATGCTGATATCTTAGCTGTTACCTTTGACGACCGGACCCGTCGTGGTTTGATGGTCAACTGGGGTGTTTACCCAATCGTTACCGAAAAGCCTTCAAACACTGATGAAATGTTTGATTTAGCAGCTGCTAAGGCTGTTGAAACTGGTTTAGCCAAGGAAGGCGATCTGATCTTGATCACCGCTGGTGTGCCAGTTGGCGAACGTGGGACGACTAACTTGATGAAGATCCAGTTAATCGGCTCAAAGTTAGTTCAAGGCCAAGGCGTCGGTGACGACACCGTTATCGGAAAGGCAATTATTGCCAACACCGCTGCCGAAGCTAACGCTAAAGTCGTTGAAGGTGGCATCTTGATTGCCAAGAACACCGACAAAGACTACTTGCCAGCTATCGAAAAGTCTAGCGCCGTTATCGTTGAAAACGGTGGGTTGACTTCTCATGCTGCTGTTGTTGGGATTTCCATGGGGATTCCTGTTATCGTTGGTGCCGTTGGCGCTAGCGATAAGATCTCCGATGGCGAACTGATTACTGTTGACTCACGTCGTGGTATCGTTTACCACGGTGCTTCCAACGCGCTTTAATAAGAGATAAACCTGTTATGAAAAACGGACCCTCTGTCGGGGGTCCGTTTTTTGCTGTATCTTGGTTGTATTGGCGTTACGGGGTGCTGTGGAGTTGGACTCGTCACCCTTGGTGTGTGGAAGAAACTAAACTACAATGTTAACGGCTAGTCCGAAGAACGGAAATGGGGGGTAGAAGTAAGTGACAAATAACGTGAGCACGTTGATGATAAACGAAAGGTTTTCCGTGTGAACCAGGTTGGTTATGTTGGCAATGCGGTTGACCTTAATAACTTGACGCCTCAGAATTGCCGTAACAATGTTAAAACAAATAACGTTGATGACGTAGAGCATGGAAGATAGGCGAGCGTTAATGTCGGATCCAAGCCAGGCGGTTGTTGCTGGTAATGCGGGGCCGTTTCCGTCAGGGCGGACCAGGAGTGATCGTTGTCCGGCAAGCGAATTTCTAAAACTAGAATTGTTAAAATGATGGCAATGACAGCATCGGTAAATGCCTCAAAGCGCTCTTTTTTCATCATAAGCTTATGCTCTCTGGAGTTGTTAAAAGATAAAGCAAGTATAGCATTGTGGGACTAAAATAAATTGAATTATTGAGACTGCCAGCTTGTTGTGTTGATGTAGGCCAGACCTTAACCTTTAAACGGTTATTAAATTCACACTGAGCGACGTTCGAGAGCTTGCCACCATAAGAAATCTGCGACTTAGGCTAGAACATGGCAATTTAACTGGGCTTGCCAATGACTTTAACCAATGGGGCCGACCAAAATCTTTTTTATCTTTCAAACTTTACGCGGATTTAAGCTCGCTAGTTGGGACATTTCCGTGTAAAATACAAACTAGACACTTTTGGACGGTAAACTGGGAGACCAGTAGAATTGAGGAGATTATGGAAGAACTATTAGGCCGCATCATCGCGGGAAAAGTTACCGATGAAAATGAACAGGATTACTTCGTACAAGTTGACGGGACGACCTTTCGATTAGATAAAGCTGAAATTGAAAAGCCACTGAAACTGGGTTCGGTGTTTAAAGGATTTGCGTATGAAAATGAAGGCCATGATTTGCAGATGACGCGGAATGCGCCACAGGTTCAGGTCGACCATTACGGTTTTGGGACCGTTGTTCGTACGCAACGGACGCTGGGGGTCTTTGTGAACATTGGTCTACCTAACAAGGATGTCGTGGTGTCACTTGACGATTTACCTGACATGATGGAACTCTGGCCCCAACAAGGAGACCGGCTCTTGATTGCCTTACGTGAAGACGCCAAACAACGGTTGTGGGGGGTTCTAGCCGATGGTGAGGTCTATCAGGCCATCGCCCAACCCGCGAAGAAGCATATGCAAAATGCCAACGTCATTGCAACGGCTTACCAATTGAAGTTAGTCGGCACACGAGTTATGACGGATCATTACGAACTCGGCTTCATTCACCCGTCCGAACGGGAAACGGAGCCACGTTTGGGCGAAGAGCTACATGCGCGGGTAATCGGTGTACGGGAAGACGGCACACTGAACCTGTCTTTGCGTCCCCGGACTTACGAGGCTATTGACGACGATGCCGCTATGTTATATGCGGCGTTACAACACTCTGAAGACGGTCATTTGGACTTTAGTGATAAATCCGATCCAGAAGCTATCAAAGCTTACTTCGGCATTAGCAAGGGACAATTCAAACGGGCCATTGGTCACTTATTGAAGGACCGGCAGATTACCCAACATGATGGTCAACTCTGGTTGGTCAGTGCTGAAGCCAAGACAGATACACCGTCGACCGAAGACTAGGAGGCCTGATCTTGACCGTTTTAGAAGATCAAACGGCGGACTTTGCTCACTACCTGACCGTGGAGCAGGGATTAGCTACTAATTCGGTCACGAGCTATACCCAAGAGCTACACAACTTTATCCAGTATCTGACGGGTAAGGGCGTCACGGATTTTAAGCAGGTGGACCGACTTCAGCTGATGGCTTACCTAAGTGAGCTGACCGCGGTGGGAAAGTCGCGCAATTCGGTGATTCATGCCGTTTCTGCTCTACGGAAGTTTTATCGTTACTTGGTACAGACACATCAGCTAACAGTCAATCCCATGGCAAACATTGCGGCACCTAAGCATGCAGAACACCTCCCTGCTGTTTTGACGGTTGCGGAAGTGGATCGCTTACTCGCAACACCGGATACGACCAACAAGTATGGTCTCAGAGATCGCGCCATTTTAGAAGTGATGTACGCAACGGGATTACGGGTCAGTGAACTGGTCCACCTTAAACTAGCAGACCTGCACTTGGAGATGGGCTTGATCCAGACGCTGGGTAAGGGTGATAAAGAACGTATCATTCCAATTGGTGACGTCGCTACCGACTGGATCAACCAGTATCTGCAGACGAGTCGGCCAGTTTTATTGAAACAACGGACGAGCCCGTATCTATTCCTGAATGGTCATGGCGGTGGATTGAGTCGCCAAGCGATTTGGCAAAAAATCAAAAAGTACGTGGCATTGACCGGCATTCAAAAGGATGTGACGCCGCATACGCTGCGACACTCATTTGCGACCCACATTTTAGAGAATGGGGCCGACTTGCGGGTGGTGCAGGAACTCTTGGGACACGCCGATATTACCACAACACAAATTTACACGCATATTTCAAAGAAACGCTTAAAAAATGTTTATGATCAGTACCATCCTCGTGCCTAGAGTGGGTTAAGGGGATGGTGAACGGAGGCAGACGCATGTTATTAAAATACCGATCAGATTATCAAAAGATCGCGATGGGCTTGTTGAGCCTACTTCCGAGCTTCAAAGACTGGGATCGGCTTCAACGTGAGCTGGCCTGGTATCAGGGCGGGGAAGATCGGACCCTGTACCTATGGAAGGATGAACACGATGATTTCGCTGGTGCAGTAGGGACTGAGACCCAGGGTGATTACTTAATCGTTCGGTTGATTACGTTGATGCCAGACAAGCAGTCGCCCTTGAACAATTGGCGGATGCTGGACCAACTGGCCACGGCGGCGTCTAAGAAACGGTTGATGGGCACCTTAAATACGGCGAAAACGATTGCGGACTGGGAGTATCATCATGGACAAGAACAAAACAACGACTGATGGCCAACCGCTGATTCAGGTCAGTGATTTTGAAGGTCCTTTGGATCTGTTGCTACACTTGATTAAAACAAATGAAATGGATATCTATGACATTCGGATCACGACGATCACGAGCCAGTACCTGACGTATCTGCATCAGATGCAGACGTTACGGCTGGATGTTGCCGGCGAATATTTCGTGATGGCGGCAACGCTCATGGCGATCAAGGCAAAACTGCTATTACCTAAACCCCAGACGGTTGAACCACAAGACGATACTGAAATGGGTGATCCCCGAGAAGAACTTGTCAATCAACTTTTGGAATACCAACGTTATAAGCAGGCTGCTCAGGCCTTAAAGGCGTTGGCGGTTGCGCGCCAGCATCACTTTACGCGTCCGGCTATGGCGGTTCCAGAGGACGCAACGCTGACTGTGGCTCCGGGCCTGCAGACCAGTGACTTGCAGGCGGCGCTGGTCCGGCTAATGCAACAAACGACCCGGGCAAAACCCGTGACACAGAGTATTCAGGAAGAGCATTTTACGATCAAAGATCAGATGGCGACGGTGCTAGTTCGTTTGGAACATACCCACGGGCCAATCGCCTTTGATCATTTATTGGGACATGTTCCTGTTATGGAGGAAGTCGTCACGACCTTTCTCGCTGTCCTAGAGCTTGCTCGTCAACGACAGGTAGCTTTGACTCAAGTGAGCCGCTTGTTACCGTTACAGGTCAATTTTTTAAAGTTGAAAGGAAGGTATGCCACCGATGTCACCTCTAGCACAGATTGAAAGTTTATTGTTCGTGAGTGGAGATGAGGGCATCACCGTGGCAGATCTAGCTGCAGCGACGGGGTTACTGCGACCGGCGATCCTGGCGACGCTGGAACGGTTGGCACAAAAGTACGCAACCGATTCCGACTCGGCTCTCGAACTGATGGTCAACGATACGACTTACCGGCTAGTCACCAAGGCGGCGGCGGGGGAAGTAATCAAGCATTATTTTGAGAACCCGCTGAGTACCAGTCTATCGCCAGCATCCTTAGAAGTGCTGGCAATCATTGCTTATCGGCAGCCCATCACCCGAATTGAAGTTGATGAGATTCGCGGTGTTCAGAGTTCATCGACAGTCCAAAAGCTTGTTTTGCGGCGGTTGATCGAAGCCACGGGACGTTTAGATGAGCCTGGTCGGCCAAAAGTTTATCGAACCAGCGATTATTTTTTAGATTACTTTGGTTTAAAACAGCTCAGTAATTTGCCACCCTTGCCTGCCGCCGCAACAACTAGTGAGGCGTCCAGTGATGGGGGCGACTTGTTCTTACAGGCGTTCAACCAGCAACTTAACCAATCAGAATCAGGAGATGAATCTTAAAAATGGAACGTTTACAAAAAGTTTTAGCCCACGATGGGGTCGCTTCACGGCGACAATCAGAAAAGCTGATCATGAGTGGCCGTGTGAAGGTCAATGGCACTGTCGTCACTGAATTAGGGACCAAGGTGGGCGTGCACGACCAAATCATGGTCGATGGTGTTCAGGTGACCAGTGAAGCACCAACCTACGTGTTACTGTATAAGCCGCGGGGGGTTATTTCTACGGCCAATGATGAGAAGGGTCGAAAGACGGTAGTTGATCTGGTCGCTGAAGTGAGCCAACGCATCTATCCAGTTGGTCGTTTGGACTATGACACGTCGGGCCTACTCTTACTGACAAATGATGGCGAACTGGCTAACCGCTTGACCCATCCTAAATATGAAGTGGAAAAGACTTATGTGGCGCGGGTCAAAGGAATTCCTAACAATGATGCCATGCGGAAATTACGGCAAGGAATTACTGTTGATGGGGAAACTTACGCACCGGCTAAGTCTAAAGTGCTAAGTCACGATGACAAACGTAAGACGGCAATCATCGAGGTCATTATTCACGAAGGTAAGAATCATCAGGTCAAGAAGATGCTAGAGGCCGTGGGGTATCCGGTTGAGAAGCTTAAGCGTGAGCAGTACGGCTTCTTAACTTTGAAGGGATTAAACGCTGGTGAAGCGCGAAACTTAAAGCCTGAAGAAGTTAAGGAACTTAAACGTCTGACGGGGTTGGCCTAAGCTAAGCGGTTGACACGGTTCGGGAATGTTAGTATATTTAACATGTAATAAAATTTAGGTCCATCTTCAAGGCAGGGTGTAATTCCCGACCGGCGGTAAAGTCCGCAACCCGTGAGAACGGTTGATTCGGTGAAACTCCGAAACCGACAGTATAGTCTGGTATGCAGAAGATGAGATGTTGCTTTTTGCGTAGGTGTTCTTTTAAAGTGCGTAAATTCCAAGGTCTTGCCCTTCTGTGGCGAGGCCTTTTTTCATGGGGCCGCGCTACGTGAGATGGCCGCAAGGAGGAACAGTGTTATGGAAAATAGTCGACGTGGGTTAAGTGTACGAGCAATGGTCGAGATGGCGTTATTTGCGGGGGTGGCATACGTCTTAATGTTTGTCTCGCTGCCCATTATTCCGATTGTGCCCTATATGAAGCTCGATCTGAGTGATTTGGTAGTCTTACTGGGGATGAGTTTGTTTGGCCCAGCGGGGGCGGTCTTGATTGCGGCCGTAAAAGAGTTGCTGTACTTTGTTACGACCGGTTTAGACATTGTCAACTTCATTGGGGTCTTAACGGCGTTTATTGCCGACCTTGCGTTGGTCTTGCCAATCAGTGCGGTTTTGAAACATCGGCACACCCCAACACTGAAACGGCAGATTATCGCTGTTATTGTGGGGACGTTGACGTTGACCTTAGTCCTGTCCCTAGCCAACTGGTGGGTGATTACTCCCTTATACTTAAAGGTATGGGGGATGTCCCTAGGCTTACCCGTTAATAAGCTTATCTTGTTGGGGGTGATTCCATTTAACCTAATCAAGGGCATCGTGTTGGGCATTCTATTTATTCTGTTGAGTCGGCGGATGGCACCATGGCTGTCTAAGCATACGCTGTCATAAGGCAGAAAATTTTTAAATGCTAAAAGGTGGGGCTGACGAGTCGTTGGCCCCTTTTGTGTATGGTAAACTAGGAACAGACTTTACAAGGAGGGGTGTAGATGGAGGCAATGGATCTTTTGCAGGTGTTGGATCACCAGCAACCCCGGCGACTACGGGTCATTGAAAATCTCCTACGGGGACGGCGAACCGTTTCGACATTGTATTGGGGTCAACGTTACCATCTCTTGCCCCTGCTGGATGCGGATAAACACCTAGACCGAGGTGCGTTAACGGTACCGGCACAGCAATTGGTCGCCGCCAATCTCGTGACCCTGGATAGTGAAGAAGACCAGCTGTTACTCACACCAGCCGGTCAGCAGCGTCAGAGTCAGGTAGCGACTTACTATCGCCCACAGACGAGTGGGGATTGGCTCAGCCTAGATTTGGGGGCGGTACGACAACGCACCCTACTGGCAGTTCAGGTCACGTCACAATACGCACATTCAACCAGTCGCTATTACCCCTTGACGACGGATCTGGCGACACGGCGGATCATTCGGCAATGGTTTCATCGATTAAAGGGTCCACAACTGGCGGAAACACTGTCAGTAGCCTTGATTCAAAGCCTACAACAGTTACCGGTGCAGACGGCGGAGGCCATGACGGACCTGCTGACGGGATATCAACATCCCGGTTTGACCGTTGATCAAGTGGCTAGTAAACAACAGCAGACGGCTTGGGAAATTCGTTTGCGGCAACGAGACGGCCTTACCCAAATTGCCCGGGATGCACGGCGGGCTGACCATCCATTTCATAGCTTGTTGCAGTCCCTGTGGCGCTCGCCAGTGACGCGCAGTGCGCAGGCAACCTTGTATGCGGTGGAACAAGGTGGTAGCTTAGAGCAGGTTGCAGCGCAACGACATGTGAAGACCAATACGGTGAAGGAACATCTTCTAGAGGCGGCCATTCTGTCACCAGTGGCGGTCTTTCCTTATGATCAGTTATTACCTGAATCTGTTCGGGCAGACTTTGCGACCGTTTTGAACGCAGATATCGATTCTTGGCAGTTTGCGCAGTTGCCGGAAGCCTTACGGGCGCGGTATGATTTCTTTTATTTTCGACTTTATGCGATTTGGCGAGGACGGGGGATGATGGCTGATGGAACCACTCACAACTAGCTTGCAGCATGTGTTTGGGTTCAATACCTTTCGAACGGGTCAGGCTGCGGCGTTGACAGCGTTGGAACAAGGGAAAGATACCCTCGCCATTCTACCGACGGGGGCTGGGAAAACATTGATCTATCAGTTGTACGGTTACCGCCATCCCGGCTGTGTCCTAGTGATTTCACCGCTACTTTCCTTGATGAATGATCAGGTCGATCGGATGCGAATCAATGGTTTCCGGCGTTCAGCTGCCATTACGTCGCTGACGAGCTACGCAGAACGGCAGGAGATTCTACGTCACTTAGGGGATTACCAATTTTTGTTCTTGTCGCCAGAGATGCTGGCACAACCGCAGATGCTGGCACAGATTCAACGGTTACAACTCAGCTTGTTGGTAATTGATGAGGCGCACTGTATCGTGCAGTGGGGACCGGATTTTCGGCCAGAGTATCTGTTGCTGGGGGCGATTCGGACAAAGCTGCAACAGCCACTAACACTGATGCTGACGGCGACTGCGGGAGAAACGACACGACAGGAAATAGCGAAACAGCTCCGAACAAGACCGGAGATCGTTTCCGAGTCGGTGAATCGGCCCAATATTTTTTTAGATGTAGAAAATGTGGCTGACGAGCTGGAGAAACAGGCCCGGCTAAAACGCTTGATCAATCAGTTACAGCGACCAGGAGTCGTGTATTTTTCTAGCAAGCAGCAGGCAACGGATACGGCATTATGGTTGCATCAGGAGACGGGCATACGAGCGGCGGCCTATCATGCCGGTCTGGCTAGTGAAGATCGCTTTAAGATTCAGCAGCAATTTATGATGGGACAGTTGGATGTCATTTGTGCGACCAGTGCATTTGGAATGGGGATTGACAAAAACAATGTGCGTTACGTGATTCACTATCATCTACCCGCTGACCTAGAGAGCTATGCACAAGAAATTGGTCGAGCGGGTAGAGATGGTAAGCCCAGTGTGGCGATATTACTCTATGCACCTGGAGATGAACAATTACCATTGGCTTTAGGACAGTCTAATCGGCCGGATGATGAGACGATTCAACGCTACTATGCGCGTCCACAACAATTTTCTGAGGATGATCCGGTGATTCAGTTATTGGCATTTTATCGGCAACACGGTATCAGTCAAGTTGCAGTGACACAGATGTTTACAGGCCGTGAACGGGAACGTAACCGAGCTTTGGCCCAAATGATGGCGTATGCCCGCGAAAATCATTGCTTGCGGGAACGTTGGCTAGCTGCCTTTGATGAGCAGAGTCCGGAACACGTGGCGACGTGTTGCTCACCGGGGAATACACCTTTAGATTTAAGTGCATTGGGACTGATACGCCAGCAGTCAGCAGTGACCGTGGCTCCTGAGCGTGAGGACTGGGTCGTACGACTACGACGCTTATTTTAAACAGCTTATTAGGTTGAAACATTAATTTAGTTGGCTAGCAACTCAAAAAAGCCTTTCATAGCCATATCTTAAAGAAATATGGGTATCGCAAAATCTGTAATAATGATACAATTACAGTCGAAGATTTTTCAGGGAGGTTAGATGATGAGTCAAAAGCGTGACGATCAAACGTCGAAGGAGCAAGAATCCCATCCTTGGGATCAATCGTTTGCCGATGATCGAGACGATCAGGGAAACCTGTCGCGAACGAAAATGCGGCGACAAAATCATAGCAATACTATGGTGACGGTTATTTTAGTTGCCATTATCGTTGTGATTGCGGCGGCCTCGTTGGTCTACGGTCTGGCACGCCAGAGCGCAGTTAACCGGCCTCAAAACACAGAAAATGTGGCGGCAGGTTCATCGAGTTCTTCAGACAAGGATAAGGCAGCTAAGAGTTCTAAAAGTAGTAAAGCGGCCAAGACGTCGACAAAGTCCAGTAGCAAAAAGAAATCAACAACATCAACCACAACTGCTAGTTCGGCTTCGAGCGCTAGCAGTTCTTCTGCTACCACCGATGAGTCAACAACGTCTCAGTCAAGTAGCTCAAGCAGTTCTGTATCAGGTGCTAAGTACGCAACGGTTGAATCGGGCCAGGGCGTCTATCGGGTCGCAACTAATGCGGGTATCTCTGTGCAGAAGTTATTGGAATTAAACGGGCTTTCTTCCGGGTCATCACTACAACCAGGACAGAGATTACGAGTTCGTTAAACTTTATTTGATAAGGGGTTTGGCTTTATGGAGAAACAAGGGTTACAAGTCGCGATTGACGGCCCCGCATCGGCCGGCAAGAGTACAGTCGCTAAGATCGTTGCACAACGGTTCCACTATATTTATTGTGACACCGGTGCCATGTACCGAGCAATTACCTGGAAAGTCTTACAGGCCGGTGTGGCCTTGGATGACGAACCAGCTGTTAAGCAACTGCTGGATCAGATCACGATTCGTTTTGAACCGGGAACACCGGTACAGAAGGTATTTGTTGATGATACAGAAGTGACCTTAGCGATTCGGCAACCAGATGTGACAAATTCGGTGTCAGCCGTTTCAGCATTACCGTCGATTCGACAGGAACTGACCGAACGGCAACGACAAATTGCCGAGGCCGGTGGAATCGTGATGGATGGTCGTGATATTGGCTCGACCGTGTTACCACGTGCCCAAGTCAAAATCTTCTTGGTTGCCAGTGTAGACGAGCGGGCGCAACGTCGTTTGAAGGACAATGCCGCTAAGGGCATCGACACGCCGTTGGCAACGTTGAAGCACGAAATTGAGGAACGTGATCGAAAAGATTCGACCCGAAAGGTTTCTCCATTGACGCAAGCGGCCGATGCGATTCGCTTAGATACAACGTCTATGAGCATCGAACAGGTGGCTGATAAAATCGCTGAAACCATTCAGGAAAAAGAATCCCTATAGAAATGGGCTTTTTACTAGCTTTTACGGACACAATCGGCTAGAATAGTATATAGAGTTGTCGCAAGGAGGAAAAATTCGCATGAGTGAAAATGGCACGAGTCAAAACAATGAAAATAACGATCTGTTAGATGCTTTAAACAGCATCGACACCGTTAAGGTTGGTGACGTTGTTAAGGGTGAAGTCTTAGCAATCGATGATGACCAACAAGCAATCGTTGGTATTGCTGATACTGGCGTTGAAGGGGTTGTTCCAAAGAAGGAACTTTCCACGAAACCAGTAGATGATATTAATTCCGTAATTAAAGTCGGGGACGTTATGGACCTCGTCGTAATTTCTCGCATTGGTACCGATAAGGAAGGTGGCAGTTACTTACTGTCACAACGTCGTTTGGAAGCCCGTAAGGTTTGGGACGACATCCAAAAGGAATTCGAAGCAGGTCATACGTTAACTGCCCCTGTTACCCAAGTGGTTAAGGGTGGGTTAGTCGTTGATGCCGGTGTGCGTGGATTCGTTCCTGCATCCATGGTATCTGACCACTTCGTTGAAGATCTTTCTCAATTCAAGGGTCAGACGCTTGAATTCAAGATCGTTGAAATCGAACCTAGCGAAAACCGTCTGATTTTGTCTCACCGTGCCCTCGTTGAAAAAGAACGTGCTGCACAAAAGGCTGAAATCATGGCTAAGTTAACTGCTGGCGATATTGTCGAAGGTAAAGTTGCTCGTTTGACTAACTTTGGTGCCTTCGTTGATCTTGGTGGTGTTGATGGTTTGGTCCACGTTTCAGAAATCGCCTTCGAACGGGTTGAAAAGCCTAGTGATGTCTTGAAGGTGGGTCAAGAAGTTAAGGTTAAGGTCTTGTCTGTAGACCCAGACCGTGACCGAATCTCTCTTTCCATCAAGCAAACCTTACCAGAACCTTGGGACGGTATTGAAGACAAAGCTCCTCAAGGCAGTGTCTTAGATGGGACAGTTAAGCGTCTGACTAGCTTCGGTGCCTTTGTGGAAGTCTTCCCTGGTGTTGAAGGTTTAGTTCACATTTCCCAGATTTCTCATCAACACATTGCAACGCCTGCTGACGTTTTGAAGGTTGGTCAAGAAATCAAGGTTAAGGTCTTGGATGTTCGTCCTGACGACCACCGGTTAGCATTGTCCATCAAGGCCTTGGAAGAAAAGCCACAATCTGGTGACGAAGCTTCTGAAAGCCACAGTAACAGTAATAACAACCGGAGCCGGAGCAACAATGGCGGTAACAACAACCGTCGTCGTAACAACCGGAATTCTGCTGAAACTTCAACGGCTAACGCCCCAGAAGAAAGTACCGGTTTCTCTTTAGGTGACCTCATTGGAGACAGCTTGAAGAAAGATATGGAAGATAACGAAAACAACTAATACGTTTGGTTGAAGAGGGTTTAGAGCGGAACTTTGTTGGTTTCGTTCTGAACCCTTTTGATGTCAACAGACGTTTTGCTTAAAAGTTAAAGGAGGGATTTGTAGTGGCATTTCCAGTAGTTGCCATTGTCGGCCGACCTAACGTTGGGAAATCGACCCTGTTCAACCGGATCGCCGGCGAACGGATCTCCATCGTGGAAGATACCCCGGGAGTTACCCGGGACCGAATTTATACCCGTGCCGAATGGTTGGGAACTGAATTTCGGATGATTGATACCGGGGGAATTGACCTCGGTGACGAACCATTTTTGACGCAAATTACGCAACAGGCCGAAATTGCGATTGAAGAGGCCGACGTTATTGTCTTCATCGTTAGTGCGCCCGAGGGTGTTACCGATGCCGACGAAAAGGTTGCCAAGATTTTATACCGTGCTGACAAGCCAGTCTTACTGGCCGTGAACAAGGCCGACAATCCAGACGTCAGAGAGTCTATCTATGACTTCTATTCGCTCGGTTTTGGTGATCCCTATCCAGTTTCTGGGGTTCATGGCTTAGGCTTAGGTGACTTATTAGACGCCGTCGTCAAGGAATTTCCTGACGATGATGGTGCCCCTAAAGATGACACGATTCGTTTCAGTCTGATTGGTCGCCCAAATGTTGGGAAGTCTTCGTTGGTTAATGCCATTCTTGGTGAAGACCGCGTGATTGTTTCCAATATTGCCGGTACTACCCGTGATGCTGTCGATACTAAATTCACAGCAGACGATACGAAGTTTACGATGGTTGATACGGCCGGAATTCGTAAACGGGGTAAGGTCTACGAAAATACGGAACGTTATAGTGTTATGCGTGCGATGCGAGCCATTGATGACTCGGACGTCGTCTTGGTTGTCTTGAATGCCGAAGAAGGAATTCGGGAACAAGATAAACGAGTCGCTGGCTATGCCCACGAGGCTGGTCGGGGAATCATTATCTTGGTGAACAAGTGGGATACCTTGAAGAAGGATAACCACACGTTGACGGACTTCCAAAATCTGATTCGACTGGAGTTCCAATACCTGAGTTACGCGCCAATCATCTTCGTGTCGGCGAAAACGGGCCAACGGTTGGAACAATTGCCTGAGATGATCAAGCGGGTATCTGAGAACCATAACAAGCGGGTACAATCTGCAACCTTAAACGACGTCATCATGGACGCGATTGCACTGAACCCAACGCCATCCGATAATGGAAAACGGCTGCGTGTTTACTACGCGACTCAAGTGGCCGTGGCACCACCAACCTTCGTCGTTTTTGTCAACGATCCGAAGATGATGCACTTCTCTTACGAACGTTTCTTGGAGAACCAAATTCGAGAACACTTTGATTTTGAGGGAACACCAATTCATTTGATTGAGCGTGCACGAAAGTAATTTAGGTGCGTGAGACCAGCTTTGAGACCGATTTTAGGTGTTTTTTCGCTAAAATTGACGATTCTTTCAGGATAATTGCTAAAAAGTACCGTTATCCCTTGTCATATAAGGCTTCCTGTGCTATCTTTGATAAAGAAATGATGCGGTTGACCGTATTTGTTTCATCATTTTTGGACCACTCAAAAATGATCACTAGATGGCATTCATCTAATCTTCTGTTCAGGAGGTGAATTCAAACATGGCAAACAAAGCACAATTGGTTAGCGACGTTGCAACTGCAACTGGTTTAACTAAAAAGGACGCAACGGCTGCAGTTGATGCAGTCTTCGATTCTGTCCAAGCAACGTTAGCTAAAGGCGAAAAGGTTCAACTGATCGGCTTTGGTAACTTTGAAGTACGTGAACGTGCAGCTCGTAAGGGCCGTAACCCACAAACTGGACAAGAAATCCAAATTCCTGCAAGCAAAGTACCTGCATTCAAGCCAGGTAAAGCTTTAAAGGATGCTGTTAAATAAGCAATTATTTAACGCGAAAAGAGCCAGTACGGTATAATGCCGGGCTGGCTTTTTGTTACCTTCTTAACTGATGTCTGAAGGTTGAAAGTCAAAATGCTTATTCTACTCTTGCAACCGTAGGAATTGTCACCGCTAAATTAGTGGTACTGGTCGCACTCCGGCTGCCAGGGATTCCGCCGGCTGTGGGGAACGCTTCCAGCCAAAGGACGGGCTTCCGGCTCGCCTGAAAGCCGCCAAGTTCGGTCGTCTCCCAGGTCGTCCCACGATGTAAGCCGGAAAGACGCCGACTAACATCGTCGACACGGCTAGCTGCATCCCTGGCCTCCTCCGGTTTTGATTGTGCGCGTCAAGTCCAATCACTGAATCCCAAGTGGCTGGTAAAGTCTAAGCATAATTCAGCAGTGGTCCTAGCGGCATGATCCATGTTGCCTCAGACCAACTACGTCGGCCGAGAGGTCGGCAGATATGGGCTCAGGCGCGCACCGATCCAGCCCATATCTGCCGGCCGGTAAGGCGATGGTTGGACAACGTTGCCTAATTTTAGTCCCGTATCGTTGCAACAACAGTCATGATTGGCATTTCAGATCTTTCAACCCTTAGCTGATGTCTAAAGACATGTCCCCACGACGGCTGTCGTGCCACCGGTTCACACTACCCGTCTTTGAATTCAAGTGGGACAATTCATGATGAGTAGTTAAAAATAAGTCAAAATAGCAGTATTTAGACTAAAAATCTTGTAAACTGGAATGGTTGCGCAATAAGTCGTAATTAAAAATTGACCGTAAGTAGCATGTAGTGGCCAGTTGTACTCGGAAAATTATAATTGGAGGCGGGTTATGAGTTACGCAGAAACGGCATTGGACCTATTAGAGAAAGGCCAACTTGAAGAATTTAAGAAGCAGTACGCCTTGTCTTTACGGCACGACGACGATGATACTTTGTTTAGTTTGGCCGAAGAACTGTACTCATTAGGTTTTTTGAATCAATCCCGGCGAATTTATGAAAAATTACTGAAGAAGTATCCAACTGAAGATGAATTAAGAACGAATTTAGCTGATATTGCCATTGACGAAGATAAAAATGATGAAGCACTGGAATATCTGAATGAGGTCAGTCCTGATTCGTCGGCATATGTCCAGGCACTGATGGTAGCGGCGGATCTCTATCAAACACAGGAGCTCTTTGAAGTCAGTGAACAGAAATTGCTGACGGCCAAGAAATTGGCCCCTGACGAGTCGGTCATCACGTTTGCCTTGGCTGAGCTCTACTTCACCATGCGTGAGTTTAGAAAGGCTATTCCGTTGTATTTAGAGCTGATTACGGCCGGTACTACAGAACTCTCACGGGTCAACTTGGTCGAACGCCTGGGTGTCGCTTATGCTAACGCGGGTCGCTTCGAACAGGCCATCGGTTATCTGAAACAGATTCATACTGGTGACATGACTCCGGATGTGAAGTTTGAAACGGCTTTTACCTACCTTCAGCTGAAGGATCGGCCGACGGCTATTCGCTTATTTGGCGAATTGAAGGACAGCGATGCCCATTATACATCCCTTTATCCTTATCTGGGTCAGGCTTTAGAAGAAGAAAATCGGTTAGCCGAGGCTCTGACGACCTTACAAGAAGGATTAGGCGTCGATCAGTACAATGAGAAGCTTTGGTTACAGGCAGCTCACGTGGCCACTAAGCTCGATGATGAGGATTTAGCAGAGAAGTACCTGAAGAAGGGACATGAGCTCGACAGCGACGATCTAGGGGCCGTTATTCAGCTCAGTAACTTATACGTCAAGCAGGAGCGTTGGGACGAAAACGAGGACTTAGTGAAGCCATACGTGAAGGCTGAGGACGCAGATCCACAACTCTACTGGAATCTGGCAGTGACCGCTGAGCATCAGGAAGCGTACGATTTAGCACGCAAGTATTACGACGCTGCTCAGCCATTCTTTATGGATCAGGCGGACTTTTTGAAGCCAGCCATTTACTTTTACCGTGAAGAAGGAGCGAGTGAGACCGTCGTAAAATTATTACAGGCCTATTTACAAGTAGTTCCTGACGATGCAGAAATGGCTTTAATGTTGGAAGGGTACCAGGACTAATAAAGGGCAGGAGCGACTCTCTATGGAGTGGCTCTTTTTATATAGTTTCAACACAAAAATTACTTTAACTTATGCCTACCAAAAAAAGCAACCGCCAACCCCGCGGTTGCAAACCCAGTCACTAACGCTTAAACTTTCCCCGCCATCCTTTTTTAGGAACAGCAAACGTAAATCCTTCACCAAGTGCTTCATTTACATTGATCACCGAGACAAATGCACGTGGATCATTGCGTTGAATAATCTGCCGTAAACGGTGAAGTTCACTTGGTGCTACAACCACATAGATCATTTTACGCTGCTGATGAGAGTAGCCGCCTTCACCGTCGATCAGGCTCACACCACGGCCTAATTCGTCCATGATACTGTCCGTAATTTCTTGATGGTGATCCGACACAACAATGATTCCCCGTGCAGCGTAGGCACCTTCCTGCGTAAAGTTGACAATTCGGGCGAAGATGTAGGAGTAGATCAGCGTATAGGCCATGTGTTGAATATCAATGTAGACCAGTGAGAATAGAAGAACGACCACGTCCAAATAGAGGAGTGTTCGACCCATTGGTACGCCACGGAAGCGTTCAAAAATTCGGGCGATAATATCCGTCCCACCGGTTGTGCCACCATACCGGTAGAGTAATCCAGAGCCGAATCCACCGATAACCCCGGCGCCCAACGCAGAAAGCAAAAGGTCGCGATGCAGCTGAATAACGATGGGCACTCGTTGCCAGATCCATAGGAATAGGGATAGCATAATCGTCCCATAAATCGTATAGATCAACGATTGCCGACCCAGAAAACGCCACCCAATTAGAATTAGGGGAACGTTGATCAAAATCGTTGAATAGGCGGGGTCAATACCAAATAAAGCCCGTAGAATCAACGTTACCCCTGAAATACCGCCATCCGCTAAATGATTGGCAATGTTAAAAAAAACCAGTCCAAAAGCAAACATGGCGCATCCAATTCCAATCATAACTAAATCTAGCACATGAATTGACTCATCCTTTTGTGTCATCTGCATCTCTCCCAACAAAAATACTCATTTTATGATAGCACAGCCAATGTAGAAACTGCTGAGAAACTGATTAGCGAATCGTGGTTTGAATTCAATTCTTGTGGGGAATCTGTTAGACTGGCATATAGAACCTTGTGTCCACTCATTAGTTGAGCGTGACTCGAGCACTGACAGAATTTAGCTGGCAGAAGGGTGAAGGATAATGAAGTTAGAACACTTACCAAATGAATTTGAGGCTGCACGACCGGTACTTCAGACCATCGAAGCGGCTGGATACGAGGCCTACTTTGTGGGTGGCAGTGTCCGCGATACCATCTTAGGGAAGACCATCCATGACGTTGATATTGCGACCAGTGCTTATCCCAACGAAATTAAAGGCCTGTTCAAGCGGACGGTCGATACGGGTATTGATCACGGTACCGTCATGATTCTCGATCATGGAACTGGCTATGAAACCACGACTTTTCGTTCCGAATCGACCTATACCGATTTTCGGCGTCCCGACCAGGTCACCTTCGTTCGTTCCTTACAAGAAGATTTAAAGCGCCGCGATTTCACGATTAATGCGTTGGCAATGCGTGAAGACGGCGAGATCATTGACCTCTTTGATGGCTTAACTGATCTTCAGAACCATCATATTCGGGCCGTGGGTGATCCTCAGGAGCGGTTTCACGAAGATGCATTACGGATGATGCGGGCCGTGCGTTTCGCCAGTCAACTCGACTTTGACATTATTCCCGAAACTGAAACGGCCATTGCTGATCATGCCCAATTGTTAGCTAAAATTGCCGTAGAACGGACGCAGGTGGAGTTACAAAAGCTATTCACCGGTAAAGCCCCACAACGCGGGCTAACGGTCTTTATGCGAACAGGCTTGTGGCAATACTGTCCCGATTTTGCGGCCCATGAAGACGACCTACAAGCCTTGAGCATGCAGTTACGTCAAGGGACTTCCAATGATACGGCAACCTGGACACTTCTGACGACAAAATTTGGTCTAGATTACGCAGGAATCACGCCATTTCTTAAGCACTGGAAGGCGGCTAATCAAATGATTACAGCCGTTCAGACCGCTAGTCGGTTGGCACAAACGTTACTGACCACTACGCCTAATACTTGGCAACTGTATCAATGCGGCGCTGATTTGACTCCCGTGGCCAATGAAGTCGCCTTTACCTTAGGCGCCCCTGACCGTGCTGCCGAGTTGACACAGCAGCTTTACGAGTTACCCATCCAGCAGAAGAAGGAACTCGCAGTTACGGGTAAAGACCTAATGCGAGCAGGCGTTCAGCCCGGACCACAACTTGGGGCTTTACTGGGTGATTTAGAATACCAGGTCGTTACGGGACAACTGCCAAATGAACAAGCAGCATTAGTCGCCTACGCAACGGTCTAATCGAATTTGAAATAAGAGAGTGAGACATTATGCAAACCTTACGCGCAGAAAATTTACACCGAACTTACGGTGAAAAAACACTATTTGATAATCTGAATTTTATTATCAATGAACACGACCGTATTGGGCTAATTGGGGTCAATGGGAGCGGGAAAACATCACTACTCAACACCCTAGCTGGCATCAGTACCGAACAGTCTGGAGAGATCAACACCCCTAAAGACTACACCATCGGTTACTTGACGCAAAAACCCGAACTGGATGAAAATCTGACCGTTATGGATGCCGTCTTTTCAGGCGATCAAAAGGTCTTCGTGACGATTCGCCGTTACGAGGCCGCCCTGGAAATCTATGGGAAGCACCCAGAAGACGCCAAGGCTCAGCAACGATATCTGGACGCCGAAGCGCAGATGAACGAAGAGGATGCCTGGACCGCCGAGAGTGACGTTAAAACAATTTTGACACAGCTGAAGATTACTGATCTGTCACAGTCCATCAAGACCATGTCCGGGGGACAAATCAAGCGGGTCGGCCTAGCACAAGTCCTGATTCAATCGCCAGATCTGCTACTGTTAGACGAACCGACCAACCACTTGGACTTTGACTCCATTGCCTGGCTTCAACAGTATCTAAGCTCTTATAAAGGGGCATTACTGATTGTGACCCATGACCGGTACTTCTTGGACCAAATTGCCAATCAAATTTGGGAATTGGACTTTGGCAAGCTTTATCAATATCCGGGTAATTATCAAGCCTATGTTCAAGAGAAGGCCGAACGCGTCACCCAAGAGGCCGAAGCCGACCAAAAGCAACAGCAGCTTTATAAAAAGGAATTAGCTTGGATGAAGGCAGGGGCCAAAGCCCGATCGACCAAGCAACAGGCTCGGATCAACCGGTTCAACGACATTGCCAGTAATGTAGGTACCCGTCAAGTCCAAAACAATGTGTCGATTTCACTGGGCCAACAGCGTCTAGGTAAAAAGGTTATCGAGCTAAAGGACGCAAGCCTTAAATTGGGCGATCACGTGATCCTGGACCATTTCAGCGACCTGATTCAAGGGAACGAACGCATTGGGATCAGTGGCGAAAACGGCGCTGGTAAATCGAGCCTACTAAATGTTATTGCCCAACGGTTACCGTTGGATTCCGGAATCGTCACGATTGGGGAAACGGTTAAGATAGCGTATTATACGCAACAAATCGAACCCATTCCAGAAGACAAACGGATGATCAGCTACCTTTCCGAAGTAGGTCAAAATGTGACTAACAACCAAGGAGATTCCGTCAGCGTGGCTGAATTGCTAGAACAATTTTTATTCCCACGATTCATGCATGGTACCTTGATTCGTAAGCTCTCCGGTGGTGAAAAACGACGCTTGTATCTATTGAAACTACTGATGGAACAACCCAATGTTTTATTGCTTGACGAACCGACTAACGATTTGGATATTGGAACGCTGACCGTCTTGGAAGATTATATTAGTCAATTTGCGGGTACCGTCATAACGGTATCCCATGATCGATACTTTCTGGATAAAGTGGCTGACCGGCTTCTTATCTTTACGGGGAACGGCAACATTGAGCGCTATTCCGGACAATTTAGCACATACCTCGATATGGCACAGCAGCAGGCCCACGCGGCAAAGAGTAAGCCTAAGGCGACAGAAAAACCGGTGCAGCCAGCCGCCGCCACACCTAAGAAAAAGGTTAAGCTGACTTATGCTGAACAAAAGGAATGGGACGGTATTGAAGGTGTCATCGACGACCTTGAAGATCAAAAATCCCAAGTCCAAACGGACATGAATGCCAATGGTGACAATTATGATAAGTTAGCTGACTTACAAGCCAAACTAGATGACCTTGACCATCAATTAGATGATAAAATGGCCCGGTGGGAATACCTGAGCGAATACGCCGAATAGGAGATGACGGGTGTGTTAGAAGATGCTTACCTTGATTTAGCAAAAACCGTTCTGACAACGGGACATCAAAAAACGGACCGTACTGGGACTGGAACGATTAGTTTATTTGGGTATCAAATGCGATTCAACCTACAAGAGGGTTTTCCCTTGCTGACAACGAAAAAAGTACCATTTGGACTTATCAAATCCGAACTATTGTGGTTCTTGCGTGGTGACACGAATATTCGTTTTCTGCTCCAACATCACAATCACATTTGGGACGAATGGGCTTTCCAACGATATATTGACAGTCCCGACTATCATGGGCCAGACATGACCGATTTTGGTCGCCGATCCTTGGTCGATGCCGAATTTAACGTCGCTTATCAGGCCGAAAAGAAAGCCTTTTGCAATCGAATCGTTAATGATCAGGCTTTCGGTGACCACTATGGTGATCTGGGCCTGGTTTATGGCAGCCAATGGCGCGCTTGGCAAGGCCACAATGGTGAAACCATTGATCAACTCCAAAACGTGATCGATACACTGAAAACCCATCCAGACTCTCGACGAATGATTGTTTCTGCTTGGAATCCGGCTGATGTTCCATCTATGGCCTTGCCGCCTTGCCACACGTTATTTCAATTCTACGTCAATGACGGTAAGCTGAGTTGTCAGCTCTACCAACGGAGCGCTGACATCTTCCTAGGCGTACCATTTAACATTGCGAGTTATGCGCTATTAACGTCGCTCATTGCTAAGGAAGTTGGCCTAGAAGTCGGAGATTTTGTCCATACACTAGGTGATGCCCACATTTACCTGAACCACATTGACCAAATTAAGACACAGCTGGCACGGACACCTCATGAGGCACCGCAGCTTTGGCTTAATCCAGATAAATCCAGCATTTTTGACTATGACATGCACGATATCAAGGTTACGGGTTACGATCCAGAACCAGCAATTAAGGCCCCTGTGGCTGTCTAGGAGGGAACACTGATGTTGATCTTTCTATGGGCCGAGAGTCAGGGACACGTGATTGGTTTGAATGGCCATCTTCCGTGGCATTTACCAGCGGATATGCATTTTTTCAAGACCGTCACAACTGGCAATACCATCATCGCCGGCTCCAAAACGTTTGCGTCGTTTCCACATGCCCTGCCTAATCGAAAAAACGTGGTTGTGACCCATCAGGCCGCAACAAATTTTCCAGCAGGCGTGACGGTGCTGAACTCATTTGACGCTGTTCGAGAGTATGCTATCCAACGGCCAAATGAGAAACTCTTCGTTGTGGGGGGCGCTCAACTCTTTGAGGGGTTGCAAGACGACGTAGACTTCCTTTACCGAACGACCATTGACGCCGGTTTTGACGGCGACACGTGGATGCCTGCTCTCGATTACAGTAAATTCCAGCGCATCAACTGGCAACCAGGTGTGCGCAACGAAAAGAACCCTTACGACTATGCATTTGAACAATTTCAACGGGTTGCACAGTAACTGATAGGTGAACTGATCTGAACAGTGGTTGCCACTAATTCATCTCGTTTTAACACCAAATTATTCACTACAAAAAGGCTCTGACATTGTCTGAAAATCAGATAACGTCAGAGCCTTTCATATGATATAAGCAGGAGATTGAAAGGTCTAAAATGCCCATCATGGCTGTTGTCACAACGATACTGAGGCAACATAGATCCATGCCGTTAGAGACGTTGTTGAATTATGTTTAAACTTTAGCAACCACCTTGGGATTCAGTGATTGGAATTGGCATGCACACTCAGAGCCGGAGGAGGTCAGGGACGCAGCTAGCCGTGTCGACAATATCAACTGGCATTCCCTCACAGCAAGCGGAGTCCCTGGCAGCCGGCGTGCGACCAGTACCGCAAATTTAGTGGTGACAATTCCCCCGGTCGCAAGAGTAAAGTAAATATTTTGACTTTCTTAATTTATAGACAGTAACTGTCAGGCATAGGAGATTTCACTAGAGGTACAGCTGTAACCCGCAGTAGGCAGAATCTCTGGCACCCACGGCACGACTCTTTGACATCAGCCCAATAGCTTAAGCATAAAACAAAATTGAGAAGTACATGAGCCCAGTCCCCAGCATGACGAACAGGTGCCAGATGACATGACCGAACGGAATACCCTTGAAGCTGTAAATCACAGCGCCCAAAGTGAAGGCGACCCCGCCACAAAAAAGTAAAGCAAAACCAACTGGGCCTAAACCGTTGTACAGGGGTTTAATCCCCATTAGGCACATCCAGCCCATGACCACGTAGATTACGGTCGATAATTTCTGATATTTACCCAACCAGATGGCCTTGTACACGATACCTAGAATGGCCATTGCCCAGATGATACCAAACATCGTCCAACCCAATGCACCACCAACGACTAATAGACTAAATGGCGTATAAGTTCCAGCAATCAATAAGTAGATGGCACAATGGTCGAATATTTGAAAAACATGACGACCACGGGTAAAGTACAAACTATGAAAAAGTGTGGACGCGAGGTAGAAAAGCACCAGAATGGCCCCATAGATGGCGAACGTGGTCATCCGCAAAGAACCACCCTTACCGTGTGCCTGCAATAATAAGATAACGAGACCCGCGATGCTCAGGGCGGCGCCAATTCCATGTGTTGCCGCATTTAAGACCTCATTGACAATTTGATAGGTGTGGCTACGTTCTTTTTCCAAACAAATCCCTCCTTATATTTTTGTAAATAACTTTTGCGAAAACCAGTGGGGGAGTTCCGAACAACTACTGAAAAAAATTGGCAACTCTGCTATACTATTACCGTATGTTTCATTACGCATATTGTAGCATAAACCAAAATCTCTGGTCAGAAAGAGTGGAATAGCATGGCTAAAATTAAAATTGTTACGGACTCATCTGCCGGCATTAGCGAGCAGGACATCCAAGACTACAACATTACCATTATTCCGTTGACGGTCATGATCGATGATACGATTTACGTTGAACGGGAATCCATTACAAATAAAGAGTTTATTGAAAAAATGAAAACGGCAAAGACGCTGCCTAAGACCAGTCAGCCACCGTTAGGATCATTTGTGGAGACCTTTGATAAATTAGGTGCAGATGGTAGCAGTGTAATCTGTTTCAACATGTTGGCCGCTATCAGTGGCACGGTTCATACCGCCGAACAGGCTGCAAAATTGTCCAAAACTGATGTGACGGTCGTGGACAGTCAAACGACCGACCAGGCCTTAGGATTCCAGGTTGTCGAGGCCGCCAAGTTGGCTACTACCGGTGCCACGAAAGATGAAATCGTTGCCCGAGCCGCTGCTGTCCGTGATCATACTAAGCTGTTCATGGGGATTGTGACCCTCGAAAATATTTTAAAGGGTGGTCGTCTCAGTCGTGCTGCTGGTATGCTAACGTCACTTTTGAACATTAAAATTGTTTTGCAGGTTACTGGTGGTGAACTGAAGATTCGGGCCAAGGGCCGGGGTATGAAGACCATCGACCGTTATTTTGACAAAGTTTATGAGCAAATCAAGCAAACGCCTGACATTGTCGCCATTGGGATTTCGCACGTCGAAGCCTTTGAATCTGTGGATAAGATTCAGGGACATCTTCACGAAATTTTACCAGACAAAGAAGTCTTAGTTAGAGAGACGGTTCCCATTATCGCTACCCACGGGGGACCCGGTGCTTTTGCTTTGATGTACTACACGGACCCAACTAAATAATAAATAATTCACTTAGGAAAAGGGGTGGCCACGTCACCGCTTTTTCTTTATCCCGAGGGGGGATTAAGATGAAATTTAAAAATATCAGTAAGATCATTGGGGTGACCTTACTACTCGTCGTGGTCGTTGTGGCTGCGCTGACGTATTGGCACCCTGGTGCGCGCACAACTTCAAACACGTCGTCCACGACCAATCACCGGAAGACCGTCCGTATTGTGGCTCTGGGTGATTCTTTGACGCAAGGTGTCGGTGACCAACAAAATGACGGTGGCTATACTGGGCGGCTAAAAACCATGATTCATCGTAAAGATCACGTGAAAGTTGTCATGCACAACTATGGCAAATCAGGTGACCGCAGCGATCAGATTGAAAAGCGACTACTCAACAGTAAGGACATGCAAAATCAGGTCAGCAAAGCGCAAGCCATCGTAATGACCGTTGGTGGAAATGATTTGTTGCAGACTTTGGAAAAGAACGTAACGATCAACAAGCAATCTCGCCTTGACGCGCAATTAGATACAGCAGAAACGGCCTATCAAACGAAGTTGCACCGCTTGTTGACCACCGTTCGGAGTTACAATGATCGTGCGCCGATTTATTTGTACTCCATTTACAATCCTATCTACGTCTACTTCGCCAACATTGACCAAATCACCAATGCCGTTGACGATTGGAATACAACGACGACCAAAACTGCTGCCAAGACGGATAATTTATACATGATTGACATTAATCGCGCTTTGTCCGTGGGTCAATTTAAGTCGGTAACCCAGCAGGCACGGTTGAAACGTCAATCACAAAAGTCAAATAACGGGAAATTATCCACTCAAAGTTTCCAAGAAATGGCTCTGGCTAGTGACAGTGAAAAAGAGCTCAACAATTACCTGTCATCGGTAGATCACTTCCATCCAAACGCTAAAGGGTATCGGCTTATGACTCGCTATGCATTCCAGCAGATGCAGGCCCACCAACAGTGGTTATTAAAGTAATTCAGAAGGAGGAACCGCAGTCATGCAACGACAAACAGAAAGCCCAGAACGGACACGTAACTGGTGGAAATGGGGCTTCATTGCCCTGGTCGCTGTCCTAGTGATCACAACCGTTACTGTGGGTGTCAAGGCCTTTTCACCAGTTAAAATCGATTCGACGGCCAAGGTCACGAAGAACACCACGAACCTTGATGTAACCTTGAATAAGGCTCAAGTCAACGCGCTCGCCGATTACTATGTGAATAAGTCACTCAAAAATTCAGCATTAAAATACAGCTTTCAAGTAACCAATCATGCGATGCTGACGGGATCGACACAAGTTTTGGGCGCCAACGTCAACTTTGTTTTACTCTTTAAGCCGACCGTGTTATCCTCGGGTGATGTTCAATTAAAGGCCCAAAAGCTGTCGATTGGCTCCTTGCCAGTTCCCGTTAGCTTCGTCATGAATTACATTGCCAAGAATTATCCGCTGCCAAAATGGGTCGCTATGGATACCAAGGCGGAGACGATGACACTCCATCTGACGGCCATCGGCAATGGTAACAAGCTATCGTACGCAGCTAAAGAGATCGACCTCTCCGGCGCTGGTAAATTTGTCTTTCAGGCCCGGATTCCTAAAAATTAAGGAGACCACTAATGCCCAAAACGTTTTATCAATTTTTAATGACGCAACGCAACACTGAAAGCTATGATCCCGTGGCAACATTTGCGAACAATGCCTTTCTAGATAGCTCCTTTCCGAAGCAAGAAACTCAGTTTGATCCGCTCTCTAAGTACCTCGAGGAGAATGCACCCTATTTACCGTCCATGACGATTTTTGACGATGCCTGGCAACTATACCTAGCAGCGCTCGCCTGATACTGAATCTTTTTTCAAGAGCCCTGTGTCATTAGGGGCTTTTTTTGTTGGATCGTTTTACATTCGCTCTAACAGTTCGTAAAAAGGTTAATGGTAAAGCAAAGAGGTAAACTCTGTTTAAGCTATAACATAGTCCAAAAGTGAATTTCAAAACATATTTACTAACAAAAAAACTACCAATGCGTTAAAAAATCAGCGCTTGGTAGTTTTTTGGGACCCTTAAGACATCTGTATTATTTGGAGCTCCAATTAAGGCTTCTGAATCGACTTTGTCAATGATTAATAATTCAAAGTACAGGTATTAGTGATTGTGGGTTATCTCGTTGGCCCGTTCAATCAGTGAAACAAACTGTAGGATGCTTTCAACTTGCTCATCGGTTAACCCCCCCATCTTAAAAGGTAAGTTATCTGACACACCTAATAAATAGTCCGCAGAAGTATCTAAAATAACACAAATTTTAGAGAAAGTTTCCAATGAAGGATACGATAAACCTTGCTCATAAGCGGAAATTGTCCCTTTGCTTACTTCTAGTCGCTGAGATAGATCAAGTTGGGTTAGACGTTTGGATTTACGAACAGCCTTTAGTCTTTCACCGAAGAAATCAGTATTCATATGTTCACCCTCGATACAGAATAGCAGAGGAGTGTACCAGAAATACCAGTATTAAGTAAATACTCTATTGACACTTTGAACGATTTTTACTAATATTAGCTGTATATAGTGTCAGTATTAATAGTATAACTCGAAAATTGCTAAGGAGATGATGTTTTGCTGAGGCATACTTTTTACCCGCGGAAAGATTTTTAACCAGTGTCACAATTGACCGCTAGTCAGCAACATTCCAGGTTTAAGCGATGTTGATAATGCGGCCAAAAAAGTGATAAGCACAAATATATTTTTATAGGAGTAAGCAAATGAGTACATTTAAAGACGCAAACAGGAAGTTTAAGAAAAATTGGCTAATTGGTGGTGTGATTGTTGCCATAATCATCATTGTCATTGCCGTCATTGCGCTTTCCCCCAAACACCTTGACGGTAAATATTCCCACACCACCACGCTACTGTTTGTCTCTTCAAAAGACACGATGGACTTTAAAGGTGACAAGGTCACGGAACTTGTAGATGGTAAAAAAACCAATTCCGGAACCTATAAGATTTCTGGAGATCAACTAACCATGACTATCAATGATTATCAGATGAAGGCAACGTTGAGTAAAGACAAAAAGTCGTTTGTAATTGATTCAGCAACCGGCGCAGCCAATATGGCAAAAGGCTTTAAATATACTAAAAGCACTAACTAAGTTTACTGGAAGGAAATAGAGCATGATTAAATTAACTAAGCAGTTCTTAACTGCATTGAGCATAGCCACTTTATTTGTTGGAGTGGGTGGTACAACAACACAAGCTAAAACAAAATGGCATAAAGGAACACCTAAAACATTACGTGGAAAGTACAAGACAAAACAGGATTCGGCTGGGCTTATGGCTATTTACAAGATTCGAGCTAAATCTACTTGGTACTGGGCTTCAGGAATGTCGGTCCAGAAGGGGTATAACGTCCACTATGAATCGCTTGGCAACAAACATTACATCATTCGCTATGACGCTCACAAAATTGGGAACTTCAATGGGGGAAAGAAGCTAGAGTTTTCAGTGACCAAGGTTGGTAAAAACATCAAGGTTAATGGCTATAATCAGAAGTACTATAAATACTAAAATGAAAGATTGCATAAATTGCTAGTCTCTACATAAACTTTGTCTAACCGGGCTGGTATGCGCAATCTCGCGACTTTTGCGGGATACATTTTTACTTTGAGTCCCGCACACGTTCAGTAGGGAATACCTCTGAACTTAGACCCTTTTGAATATTTAATTAACCACGAATTATTTAATTTATCAAAACGATTTTTCAGATTTGTTTGTTAAAAAGTGTTTATTTTCAACCCTGTATTTCGTTTGTAAAGTAATGGCTAATTTAACCACTCAAAAGTAACGATTAACTATAAAAGGAGTATTTACAAGATGAAAGAACCTCAAAATAAAGCTCTACTAGCAGCGGCAGCAACAATGATGACTACAGGTATTTTAGTCGCCACAAATAACTTTACAGCCCAAGCAGATACAATCACACCTACTACAGCAGCAACGACAAAATCAACACCCACACAAGATTTGAATCAGGCTAAAGAAGAGGCCAAAGAACAACAACAGCAGGCAGAGAGTACTCAGGCTCAAGCCAATCAGGCCAAAGTCACTGCGGATGCCTCTTCGACTGAGGCAAGCAAGGCACAAAACACTGCTAAACAGGCCAAAGAGGCGTTAGACGTGGCCAAAGAGAATCAGACCACAGCTCAAGTAACTGCTGATGAAGCGACACCCACATCAATTAAACAAGCACAAGAAGACGTTGTAACACAGCAAACAGTTAATCAAAAGGACGCACAACAAGTTGCTGTCGACCAATCCAAGGTCAATACGGCACAAACTACTGTCAATGACGCTGATGCGCAAGTTGATTCTGCAAAAC
This sequence comes from Levilactobacillus fujinensis, assembly GCF_003946335.1. Classification (GTDB taxonomy): domain Bacteria; phylum Bacillota; class Bacilli; order Lactobacillales; family Lactobacillaceae; genus Levilactobacillus; species Levilactobacillus fujinensis. The sequence continues at coordinate 22,360 of NZ_RHNX01000006.1, read as the reverse complement.
GAGCTGACCAAACTGCCACCAAAGCAGTAACTAACGCTCAAGCTGATGTTAGTGCGGCACAAAAAATTGTCGATGGTGTTGGTAACACCAGTCAAGCATTAAGCAACCTGACACAAGCGCAAGCTGCTGCAGAGAAAGCTAAAGATAATGTAGCTAAAACACAGAACACAGTTACTCAGACGACATCTGCCGTGTCCTCAAACACGACTAAGGTCAACAATGCTCAAGCAAATGCCACGCAAACTCAAACCGATTTGAATATTGCAACCAATGCAGTTACGCAGACAAAAACAGCTGTAGCAAACGCACAGGCAAAACTCGAGAATGCGCAAAATCAAGTTGGTGACACCAATATAATCACAGTAACGCCAGACTACGTTAGTGCCTTGAATAAAACGCTCACAGATATTTCTGATAACACTCAACAAGCAGTCTCAGCAGCTGCTACTACGGCCCTAGCTGCAAACACCTATCAGGACAATATGGCTGACCAAGCCATCAAGATTAATAATGCTACAGATTTGACAGATCCTGTACGAACAGAATTATCAACTTTTGCTGTTAATTTAATCAATGATATTCGGCAACAGTTTGGTTTAGAGAACTTGTCTGTAACTGTTGGTTCGCAAAAATTAGCAAATGAAATTGCTCAAGGATACGAAGCCGATAACTGGATGATTGCCGAAAAAATGGCCCATGACGTAACACTGCTATCAACAGCTGCTCATAATAATGGCTTTACAGGTATCGGTGAAAATGCTGGAACTATTTTTGACGGTTCTCTTGGTAGTCCTAATTGGAACCTTTCTGTGAATGATTTTAAAAAGATGATTTATAATGACATGCTCAGCTTGGCATTTAACGATAGTACAAGTTCATGGGGACACGCGACTAACTTTATTCGGGACTACAGTTATGCCGGTGTTTCAATTAGCACTTTCAAACTATCAGAAGGCCTCTATGGCACTCCTCTATTGGATAACCAGCATCTTATTGACGCACACTATGTGTTTGCACCAGCAGTTAATTTGGTTGATTCTTCAAAATTTGATGCTACTACTATTGTTACCCCAACAGCTTTGACTCCGGCAGAAATTGCCACCTTAGCTCAGAAGTTAGAAGTTGCAAAAACACAGGCAACTGCTGCCAATACAGCACTGCTGAACGCACAAGCTGCCGCAACAGCAGCTAAGTCAGCGTTGATATCCGCTCAATCGAGTTTAGCCACATCTAAACAGGCTCAAACTCAAGCACAGATTGCTGCTAATCAAGCACAAACACAGCTTAAGTCCACAACCCAAGCTGCGGATTCAGCTCAGGCCATTGTTAATAGTCTGACGGCTGATGCACAAACTAAACAAGCAACTTTGACAGTCGCCAAGCAAGCTCTGGCAGAAGCTCAAGCTAATCAGGTAGCTAAGCAAACCGTAGTGGCCGCTAAACAAGCACTTTTATCAGCCGCCCAAGTTAATTTAGATGAAGCCCGAGCGAAACTTACTAAAGATACTAATACGTTGCAAGCTGGCCAGACTAGTTTAAAGTTGAAACAGGCCAAGGTACTGAAGTTACAGCATGCCAAAGACTCACTTGCTGAGGCTAAATCCGCAATGACTCAAGCACAAGCAAAATATGAAGTATTAGCCAAACAAGCAGAGACAGCTAAAAACGTTGCTAACCATGATCAAATTACTTATCAAAACTTGCTAGTTGAAGCAGACAAAGCACAAGCTAAGTTAGCTGACGCTCAAGCTTTAGTTACTAGGCTACAGAATTTAGATGCCGTTAATAACCAGCTTAATGTCGTTAGCCCCGCAGTAAAAACATCCGTGAAACCTACTACTAATTCAAAGGTGAAAAATACAGCGAAGACTAATGTGCCAAAAAAACTCACATCCCGGATGACTAAACATTCTGAAAAGAATGTATCTGAGAAAAAGGCGTCTATGCCTACAGAACCTACAAGAAATTTAGCCGATGAAGTAACGTATAAAGGTACCCCAACAAACAAGGTGACCCAAACTGCGCATACTTTGCCACAAACTAACGCATCTTCTGAAAATTTCTTAACAGTTGCAGGAGTAATTTTAGCGACACTACTGGGCCTATTTGGCTGGAAAACTTTAAATGAGCGAAAGCGTCGGTTCTAAGAACGGTCAGGTGAAAGGATACGTATCTGCTGCATACGTTTGAAACCAATGGGGATATGGTAAATATAGCGTTGCTGTTTAGAAAAAAGCGGTAGCATGGATCAATCGTGATCGGATTAAAGCAGGGTTACACCCATTAAAGGAATCTACCAAACCGGACCAAATTGCACAAAAAATAGTAATCGCATGTTCAAAAATGGTAAATAGTTTCGTCCAAACGTTGAAAACACGTCACATGCTGGCTGGATTATTGACGACTACCTTGCGCCTAAATCTAATCCGATTGTCCATTATGAAAACGGAACCCAATGGGGCCAAGACTCTGTGGATTCCTGGATGCGTCGCTCTGATTTAAATCGAGACATTTTTGCTAAACCCTATCTGTTTAGCAAAAACTACACCGAGATTGGATTAGGCAGACCCCAACATGGTGAGGGAATCTATATGTTCGTCCTCCTATCACATCATTAACTTACAATTACACTGAAGTAGCTTTACATCACTATTTTGCGAATGTACTTAACATCGGTATCTAAAATAGCTTAGAAAATGGTAAAATGGGATTTGTTCATCAAAATTCTGTTTTACCTTTTTGTAGTAATCTTAAAATGAGACAGGTATTTCTCACCATTACCAAAAGGCAAGTAAAGTTCAGTGACATGTCTCTTGATAAAATTGACAACTAACTTCAAGTGTCTATTTTCACGGTTACATAACCACTTCTGGGCACTTTTTTTAAAATTATGATCAACAAGATGCTAGAAGCATTGATATATCAAAGGAGAGAACATTATGAGTACCATTCAATGGTTCCCCGGCCACATGGCCAAGGCGATTCGCCAAATGGAAGAAAATATTCACCTCGTCGACATCGTATTTGAATTAGTCGACGCCCGCATCCCTGCAGCTTCCCGTAACCCGGAGATCGCCCGCATTGCACAACACAAGCCTCATTTGATTATCTTGACTAAAAAAGATCTTGCCGACCCCCAACAAACGGCCGCTTGGATGACCTATTACCGGTCCCAAGGCTTGGCTGCAATTGCCATCGACTCCCGGGCCAATGTGACCCCCAAGCAGATCACGAAGATCGCCAGTAGCGTTCTGGCCGACAAATTGGCTAACGAACGTGAAAAGGGACTGAAAGAACGGCCAATGCGAGCCATGACCGTTGGCGTGCCGAACGTTGGGAAGTCGACTTTGTTAAATCACCTGGTTAACCGTAAGGCCACCGTCACGGGAGATACGCCCGGTGTCACCAAGGGCCAACAATGGTTGCGTTCCAGCAAGCATTTGGAATTACTTGATACGCCCGGCATCTTGTGGCCCAAGTTCAAGGACCAAACGACTGCCCAAGAGTTAGCACTAACCGGTGCCATCAAAGAGAAACTGTATGCTAAGGACGATGTCGCCCTGTATGGCCTGAGTTTCTTTCGGCAGTACTATGCACCGGCTTTGACCGAGCGCTATCACTTAGCACCGGCTGATCTGGAGCTTAGCGATGTTGACCTGCTCTTGAAGATCACCGAAAAAGTCGGTATGCGTGACGACTATGAACGGGCCAGCGAACGCTTCATCTTAGACGCCCGTCACCGCAAGCTCGGTGGCTTCACCCTCGACCGCGCCCCTAAAGGCGATGAGTCCGATGAGTGATCGTCCCAGCTTAAGTGACTTAAAACAGGCGTTAAAGGACGTTGTCAACCCGGCTGACCCGCGACTAGACTCGTTAGCCGCAGATTCCCGCAAAGGGGCTCAGCAGCTTCTAGGACAGATTAAACGGCGGCTGACTAAAGCAGCGGCAGCCGAAACAGCTTTTCAACACCGGTTGCACTACGAGCGGCCATTCTGGCAGCAGGGCCAGCTCGTGGCCGGTATCGATGAAGTTGGTCGCGGCCCACTCGCTGGACCGGTCGTGACGAGTGCAGTAATTCTGCCGTCAGACTTCGATATTCCACTGGTCAATGATTCTAAGCAGCTCACACCTAAGGAACGGGAGCGTCTTTACCCACTGATTCTGGCCCAAGCACAGGCCGTCAGCATTGGTATCGGAAGTCCCCAACTCATTGACCAAATCAACATCTATCAGGCCACCCGGGTTGCCATGCAACGAGCTGTCCTCGGTTTAGGCTTAGCACCCCAGCATCTCATCGTGGATGCCATGCAGATTCCAGTGGACTTGCCCCAGACGCGACTGATCAAGGGGGACGCCAAAAGCGCCAGTGTCGCCGCAGCCAGCATCGTGGCCAAGGTCTACCGGGACCATTTAATGGCAACTTATGATCAGCTTTATCCCGGCTATGGCTTCGCGCAGAACGCCGGCTATGGCACGGCCGAACATCTAGCTGGACTGGCCGATCGGGGCGTTACACCAATTCATCGCAAAACTTTTTCACCCGTACAAAAAATAATCGCGAATAAATCACGGAGTTAACCCTAAAAGGGAAAAGGAGGTTGCCTTATGCAACTAACACTTCGTGATTTTTTCATGCGCTTACCACTCATCCCCGGAATTGGCCACGGGACAACCACAGCCTGCTGGCACTGGACCTTAGATCATCCGCAGCTGACGTACATCAACGCTCGGACCTTAATGACCATGCTGACGGGTCTCGATTTATCCGAAAAACGGACCACAGCTATTACCCAACATCTCTTCTCAGCCGAACTAGATGCCATCATCGCGACTAATCTTGCACATAGTGGCTGTTTAACCATCGCCGACGCAGCATATCCAGAACAACTGAAGGAAACCTACGCCCCTCCGGTAGCTCTATTCTTTCTGGGGGATATCCGCTTGCTGCATGCGCCACAACTAGCCGTGGTGGGGACCCGCCACCCCACGCCGTATGCCATTCGGGCGATGCGACTCTTGTTGCCAGCAGTTGTTGAAAGGGGAATCTGTTTAGTGTCTGGGCTGGCTCAGGGGGTCGACACAATGACCCATCAGGTCGCGCTCGCCCATTGTGGCAAGACCATCGCCGTCATCGGTACGGGGTTGGATCGTTGCTATCCCGCAGCAAACCGCGATTTAATGACTATCCTGACGCACCAGCAACTTATTTTTTCAGAATATCCGTGGGGAACGCAGGGCGCGCGCCACCATTTTCCGGAACGCAACCGCATTATTGCCGGTCTTTCACAAAGTGTCTTGGTGATTGAAGCTGCACATCACTCCGGAAGCCTGATTACCGCTAACATTGCCCTGCAAGAAAATCGAAATGTACTGGCCGTTCCGGGGACTATCGATGGAAAAAATTCGGTTGGAACCAACGAATTAATCTTGGCCGGAGCGAAACCCATCTTGAATTCAGAACATATAATGGAAGAAGTTTTAGTTGACAAGTGGCCCTGACTTGAAATATCATGTGTGGGATTATAGTGAATAAATTAGCGAACTCTAAGTTCGTCGTAAAAACAAATCAAATAGAGGTGACGGTCCGCACCAAATGGGCCTTTATCGTCTATCATTCGAGGGAGTAATGTGATTTGCCGACTAAGTCTAAACCAACAGCAAGCACCAAGAAACGGCGAAAAACGCAAAAAAAATTAGTTATCGTTGAATCACCAGCAAAAGCGAAAACGATCGAAAAATATTTAGGTCGCACCTACAAGGTCATGCCAAGTCTGGGACATGTGCGTGATTTACCAAAGAGTTCGATGGGGGTCGACACCGAAAATAACTATGATCCACACTACATTTCCATTCGTGGTAAGGGTGACGTCATCAAGGGACTACGGTCGGAAGCTAAAAAGGCCAAAGCCGTCTACCTTGCATCTGACCCTGACCGTGAAGGGGAATCCATCGCGTGGCATTTGGCCCACGTCTTAAACCTAGATGTAACCGATAAGAACCGTGTTACGTTTAACGAAATCACGAAAGACGCCGTCAAAGAGGCCTTCAAGACACCCCGAACCATTGACATGGATCTGGTCAATGCCCAACAAGCACGGCGAATTCTTGACCGCTTAGTGGGTTATTCAATTTCACCTCTGCTCTGGAAAAAGGTGAAGAAGGGACTTAGTGCTGGGCGAGTTCAGTCCATCGCTCTGTCACTGATCATCGAGCGAGAAAAGGAAATCAAGGCCTTTGTTCCTGAAGAATATTGGACGATCGACGGTGAGTTCAAGAAGGCACGGCATGCATTTGACGCAAGCTTCTACGGACTTAACGGCAAGAAAGCTAGTTTGAAGGACAATACGGCCGTTCAGGAAGTTTTGGGCAAGCTCGACAAAAAGGGCAAGTTTGACATCGTGAACGTTGTCCGGAAGGAACGGAAGCGTTCACCCCAACCACCATTTACGACCAGTTCCATGCAACAAGACGCTAACCGGAAGCTTAATTTTCGGACGCGAAAGACCATGATGGCTGCCCAACAGCTTTACGAAGGAATCAACCTGGGTAAGGAAGGCACACAGGGGCTCATTACCTATATGCGGACCGACTCCACGCGAATCTCAAGCATTGCCAAGCACGAGGCTTCAACCTTCCTGCACGAAAAATACGGTGCCGAATATGCTGCAACTAAACCCATCAAGGGAAAGTTACCAGAAGGTGCTCAAGACGCCCATGAAGCGATTCGGCCAACCTCTGTCTTCCGGACACCGGCTAGTCTGAAGGAGCGCCTCAACAAGGACCAATTTCGGCTTTATCAACTGATTTGGAACCGATTCGTGGCCAGTCAAATGACGAATGCTGTCATGGATACCATGGCCGTCACGTTGGAACAAAACGGTGTGACGTTCCGGGCCAATGGATCAAAAATGAAGTTTGAAGGGTTCTTAAAGATCTATAAGGATAATAAAGAAAAGGATAATCTATTACCTGATCTTGAGATCGGTGACCAAGTCAACTTGGCCAAAACCGATCCGGCCCAACACTTTACCCAGCCGCCTGCACGTTATTCTGAAGCCAACCTGATTAAGGCGCTGGAAGAAAACGGCGTCGGCCGACCATCAACTTACGCACCAACGTTGGACACGATTCAACGACGGTATTACGTCAAATTAGTCGGTCGGCGTTTTGAGCCAACCGAACTGGGCGAAATCGTCGATGGCATCATCAACGAGTACTTCCCAGACGTGGTCAACGTTGACTTCACGGCCAATTTGGAACATGAATTAGATGGCATCGAAGAGGGCCACCAGGACTGGGTCAAGGTCATTGACACCTTCTATAAACCATTCTCAACGGAAGTCGCTCATGCCGAGGATGCTATCGAAAAGATTCAGATTCGTGATGAACCCGCTGGTTTTGACTGTGACATCTGTGGTGCACCGATGGTCATCAAGATGGGGCGCTACGGGAAATTCTACGCTTGCTCACGTTTTCCTGATTGTCGTAACACCAAACCAATTGTTAAGGAGATTGGTGTCGTTTGTCCCGTTTGTCATAAGGGACAAGTCATCGAACGGAAGTCTAAGAAGAACCGGATCTTCTACGGTTGTTCACGCTATCCCGACTGTGACTTTGTCTCATGGGACAAGCCAGTCGGTCGTGATTGCCCGAAGGATGGTCACTACTTAGTTGCCAAGAAGATTCGTGGCGGCGTGCAAATCGTCTGTCCGAACGGCGACTACGAAGAAGCCCCGCAAAAGTAAGCAAGACTAAAATTAAAATAGGCGTTGGCAGTTTCCCTCGTGGAGGGACTGCCAATGCCTATTTGTATGGGACTACGAATAGCGGATTTTACTGGATGCACCGCGGCTACCAGATATGGGGCCGTCAACCGGCGATTCGGGATTCCGGATTGAAAACCACGCGGCTCTTAGACTGGCCCTATGGCGTAACCGGCCGGCAAGGCGGCTGAACTCACCACATGGCCAGTCGACAGACCGCCATTTTGATGAGTTAGTTGTGTTTTTCAAGGCTGTTTGCTAGCATTAACACGTACAGGAGGTGTTTTTCGTGGATGAATCGGTCTCTCAGTTCATGACGTATCTTAGCGGTGAACGGCAATACTCACCGGAAACGGTTAAGGCCTACCGCGAAGACATCGAAGAGTTTACGCAGTTTTTAACCGATAATGGTGGGGTCAAACCGTGGTCAAAAATTGATCAGCTGGACGTTGAGGTCTACCTGAGCGATCTATATGACCACCATTACGCCCGCACGACTATTGCCCGTAAGCTTTCCACGTTGCGATCGCTTTACAGTTTTCTGATGAGTAATGAGTTGGCCGAAGACGACCCGTTCGCCTACGTCCAACTCAAACACCATCAGAATCATTTGCCCCGGTTCTTCTATGAACGGGAAATGACCGCGCTGTTTACGGCCGCAGCCGCTAATCCGAATACGCAATTAGCAACGCGTGATTCGGCCGTACTTGAGGTTCTGTACGGCACCGGTATTCGGGTCAGTGAGTGCGTTAACCTCACGTTGCCTGACATTGATTTCGATAATCGTATCATGTTGATTCATGGGAAAGGTAACAAGGAACGCTACGTCCCGTTTGGTAATTACGCTAGTGATGCCGTGAAGTGCTACTTCACAGCCGCGCGTACGCCGCTGATGACAAAGTTCAACCGTACCCATCCGTACGTCTTTATCAATGCGCGAGGGGAACAGTTGACGCCAGCTGGGGTGACTTACCTGTTGAATCAGGTTATCAAACGTAGCAGTCTCACTACGGATATTCATCCCCACATGTTGCGGCACACATTTGCCACGCACCTGCTTAACCGGGGCGCAGATCTACGGTCGGTCCAAGAGCTGTTGGGCCATAGCAGCTTGTCGACCACCCAGATCTACACCCATGTGACCCGGGAACACCTACAGCGTGATTACCGCCAGTTCTTCCCACGGGCCACTGAAGAAAAGTCTGATCACACAAAACAATCGTAAGGAGATTGATGAAACTATGCCAGTAAAATTTGAAGCAACCACCATCTGCGCAGTTCGGCATAACGGCCATAATGCCATGGCCGGCGACGGACAAGTGACAATGGGTGAAAAGGTTATCATGAAGGGGACCGCCCACAAGATTCGGCGCATTTATAACAACCAAGTCGTTGTTGGCTTTGCCGGCAGTGTTGCCGACGCCTTCAACCTCGAGGAAAAATTTGAGAGCCAACTCAACGAATACAGCGGTAACCTCCAACGAGCAGCTGTCGAACTCGCTAAATTGTGGCGTTCCGACCAAGCCTTACAAAAATTGGAGGCCTTACTGATCGTCATGGATAAGGATGAAATGTTGTTGGTTTCTGGTTCCGGTGAAGTCATTGCGCCCGATGATGACATCTTAGCCATCGGTTCTGGTGGGAACTTCGCCTTAGCCGCTGCCACCGCCTTACACCACCACGCCAAAGATATGAGCGCCAAGGAAATTGCTGAAAGCGCCATTCATATCGCTGGTGGCATCGATATCTTTACCAACGAAAATGTTATTTCTGAAGAACTTTAATCGAAACGGAGGAATCCATTGTGGACGCCATTAATAAAACACCTAAAGAAGTCGTTGCCTTACTCGATCAATACGTTATTGGCCAGGACGAAGCCAAGCGGGCGATTGCGATTGCTCTACGTAACCGCTACCGTCGCATGCAACTAGACACCGCCATGCAAGAAGAAATTTCACCTAAGAACATGTTGATGATCGGACCGACCGGGGTTGGGAAAACTGAAATTGCCCGTCGGTTAGCTAAGATCGTTCACGCCCCATTTACCAAGGTCGAAGCCAGCAAGTTTACCGAAGTTGGGTACGTTGGTCGCGATGTAGAGTCTATGGTCCGTGATTTGGTCGAAGTTTCCGTTGCCATGGAAAAGCAAGATCAGTTCAAGAATGTTCGTGCTGATGCCATTCAAGCCGCTAACAAGCGACTGGTAAAGTTGCTGGCACCCGCTAAGAAGAAGGAAAATAAGAACAACAATGAGTTTGCCAACATGATGAATATGTTCTCCCAGATGCAGAATGGTCAGACGCCAACTGCACCAAGTGAAGACGAAGAAGTCACCGATGACATTCGTAACGAACGCTTGTCCTTATCTGAACAACTCGACAAGGGTCTGCTCGAAACGCATATGGTCGAAATCGAAATGGATGATCCCCAACAAGCCAACGCGGGTGACAACAACATGCTAGGCCAAATGGGTGTGGACCTCAATGATACGTTGGGCGCTATTATGCCTAAAAAGCGTATCAAGCGGACAGTTACGGTCGCCGAAGCACGGGAAATTTTGGTTGCTGAAGAGTCCGAAAAACTGGTCAACAACGCCGATATCAATCATGACGCTATCAAACGAGCTGAAAATACTGGCATTATCTTCCTCGATGAAATTGATAAAATTGCTAAGGGCAGTGGCCAAAATAGTGGCGACGTTTCCCGTGAGGGGGTTCAACGCGATATCTTACCAATCGTTGAAGGAACACAGGTTAAGACCAAGTACGGGACGATTGACACCGATCACATTCTGTTCATCGCAGCCGGGGCATTCGCTGAATCCAAGCCAAGCGATCTGATTGCTGAGCTACAAGGTCGTTTCCCAATTCGAGTCGAATTGAACGACCTGAGTAAAGACGATTTCGTTAAAATTTTGACGGAGCCTAATAACGCTTTGATCAAGCAATATATTGCATTGATCGGCACGGACAACGTTAAGGTCACATTCACCATGGAAGCGATTGAGCGGATTGCCGACCTGGCCTTTGAACTGAACCATGAAAACCAAAATATTGGCGCACGTCGTCTACAAACTGTTCTGGAAAAGCTGTTGGAAGACCTGCTGTTTGAAGGCCCCGACATGGGTACCGGTGATGTAACGATTACTGAAAGCTACGTCAATGATAAGATTGGTGACATTGTGCAGAACAAGGACCTGTCGCGTTACATCCTGTAAATAATTTGTGGGGCTGAGACGGTTGTCTTGGCCCTTTTTTCGTCAATCAGGTATGATGATGCGTATAAGGCCGCACCCTGGCTAAGCTTGTTGGCCACTATAGAAAATGGTAGCTGCCACTAAATGACTGACCCATTTATCCCTAAAAGTATCAGTTAGGCTTACGTTTCACAGACCATGGGAAAGGCTCTGTCTGAACAATGGGCCAGATAGCTATGCCGCTTTCAGATCCCTTTTAACCGCTTATTTAGGTCATTTAATCTTCGTCATAAAAAAGTACTATGGGAGGAACTTACAATGCTAACGTTAAAGAACACGTATTTAACGGTTAAGATTAATCCCTTGGGCGCCGAGTTAACCAGCGTTCAGGATAACAACAGTCACTTGGAATACATGTGGCAGGCAGATAAGGCTTACTGGGGCCGCCACGCGCCATTCCTATTTCCCATCGTGGGCCGCCTACAAGATAATCGGTATCAACTTGCCGGCAAGACCTATCAGATGACACAGCACGGATTCGCCCGTGACCGTAAATTTCAAGTGGTTGCGCAAACGGATACAGCACTGAGCTTACAGTTGATTGCCGACGAACAGAGTCATCAGCTATTTCCTAGCGACTTCACCCTGACGATTACCTATACACTGATCGATCACCAACTAAAGGTGGCCGCAGAGGTTGTTAATCCGGCCGATACGCCGCTGGTCTTTTCATTTGGCGCTCATCCCGGATTCAACGTTCCCTTGGGTGAGGCGACTGCCGACTTTACTGATTACCAAATCACGGTCTCTCCCAAACAAACATATCAGCGGGTGCCACTTGTCGGACCATATAGTGATACTGGGCACACGGTACCATTCGACTTAACGCAGCCATTACAATTGGCTCATAAGTTATTTGATCACGATGCACAGGTTCTCGCGCTGGACAATCAGGAGACAACCCTCATGCTGAGCAGTGCAGTCAATGATCACGGCATTGCCTTGACGGTTGCGTCACCCTATGTGGGTATCTGGTCACCGTACCCGAAACAGGCCCCATTTATTTGTATCGAGCCATGGTGGGGCTTAGCGGACGACGTTCAAGCCACAGGGAACCTGGAAACAAAGGTTGCCATCAATCGGCTTGCCGCTCACCAGAGTTTCCAGGCGGCTTATCAAATCACGTATTTCTAAAGGGAATCGTGCAACTTGTCATGTTACCATCTCGAGCTTAATGTTCGCCGACTAATCGCCTTTGGACGCGTTTGTCGAAAAAAAGGAGGCCAGGACACAATGTCCAGGTCTCCTTACGTCTCTAATGCGTTTTAGATTTCTGCTGATTGCGATAGCCCCGGCCAAAGGGAACCATCGATTCTGTGCCTTCACGGATACGCCGAATATTGGTTCGGTGACGATAAAAAACAAAGATAGTCAGGACCAACGCAATTCCGGTGAGGTACCAATCCTGAAACGCCAGCGAAATCAACGTAATCAGGCTAAAGGCAATCATACTGGCTAGACTAACCATACTGGTCCAGTAGATCAGGCTGACCCACAACCCGGCGGCAATTACAAACATCAAGGGATTATAAGCCAGCAACATCCCCGCAGACGTAGCGACGGCCTTGCCACCTTTGAAGTGATCAAAGATCGATACCGTATGGCCCAAAATAGCAAATAACCCGAACAGCAAGGGGGTCGCCGTTCCTAAAAAGGTCGTTACATGTCCCAAGGTCGGCAGTAGTGTGGCAACGCTTCCCTTAGCAATATCGAGGACCATGACGGCCGTTCCAGCGTACGGACCTAAGACCCGATACGTATTGGTCGTCCCAATGTTACCAGACCCCGATTGGCGAATATCTGTTCCAAAGAAGGCTTTACCAACCCAGACACCGTTAGGAATAGCGCCTAGTAGGTAAGCCAAAATAAGTAACCCAATTAATTTCACGACTCGATTCCTCCGCTCTTTCTCCCAATGTAGTCCTCATGACCGCACTGCAAATAAGCTGCTCTATATTTTAGCATGTTTTCAACGCCACGCCAATTATCTCAGGAGAACTAGCCAGTTTTTAACTTCCTGTGGTATGATAATGTGGTTATTGCTTACCAAGCTGTGGGCGTTTAACCGTTTTATTTGAACATACGTTCGCATTGCGGTAAACTAGGTAAGTATCGCAACACACCAATTAAAACGAATAAAAATGTAAAGGGGATTTACGCATGGCGAAAGCAAAACCAAAGTATGATGATTCCTCCATTCAGGTCTTGGAGGGATTGGAAGCTGTTCGTAAACGTCCTGGGATGTATATCGGTTCAACCGACGGCCGTGGGCTGCACCACTTGGTCTACGAAATCGTAGATAACGCCGTTGATGAAGCCTTAGCGGGCTACGGTAAAGAAATTAACGTAACCATTCACCAGGATAACAGTATCACGGTGGTCGACCATGGACGGGGTATGCCAGTAGGTATGCACGCCTCAGGGATTCCGACACCCGAGGTCATCTTAACGGTCCTCCACGCCGGGGGTAAATTTGGCCAGGGTGGTTACAAGACTTCTGGAGGCCTTCACGGGGTCGGCGCGTCCGTCGTGAATGCTTTGTCTAGCAAGTTGACCGTTACTATTGTGCGAGATGGCGTTCGTTACCAAGAAAAGTTTGCTGATGGTGGGAAACCACAAGGCACACTGAAAAAGCTAGGTAATACCCGTGCGCATAACGGAACCACAATCGACTTTAAACCAGATAGCAGTATCTTTACCACCACGGTCTATAACTTCGGGACATTGTCCGAACGACTACGCGAATCGGCCTTTCTGTTGAAGGGCGTTAAGATTACGTTGACTGACGAACGTGAGGGTCAAGAAAAAGCTGAAGAATACCATTTTGAAGACGGCATCAAAGAGTTCGTTGGCTACTTAAACGAAGATAAGGATACATTGGGCAACGTCATGTACTTTGATGGCAAAAAAGACGGTATCGAAGTTGAGGTTGCCGCACAGTACAATGATGGCTATACCGAAAATTTACTGTCCTTCGTCAATAACGTCCGTACTAAGGATGGGGGAACCCATGAAGTCGGTATGCGAAGCGGCTGGACTAAAGCATTCAACGAATATGCGCGTAAGGTCGGCCTGTTAAAGGACCGCGATAAGAACCTGGAGGGTTCCGACGTGCGTGAAGGACTCTCCGCGGTGATTTCACTGCGGGTTCCCGAAAACCTGCTGCAATTTGAAGGGCAAACCAAAGAAAAGCTTGGGACACCTGAAGCCCGGACCATCGTTGATAGCGTTATCAGTGAACAGCTCGGTTACTATCTCATGGAAAATGGGGACTTCGGGAAGATGCTGATCAAGAAGTCTACGCAAGCTCGTCAAGCCCGGGAAGCCGCTCGTAAGGCACGTGACGAAAGTCGGAATGGCAAACGGCATAAGAAACATGAACGGTTGTTATCTGGTAAGCTCACGCCAGCGCAGTCCAAAGATGCGTCAAAGAACGAATTATTCTTAGTCGAAGGAGACTCCGCCGGTGGCTCGGCTAAGCAAGGTCGTAACCGGAAGTTCCAAGCCATCCTGCCTTTACGGGGAAAGGTTTTGAACACGGAACGGGCTAAGCTTCCAGATATTATGAAAAATGAAGAAATCAGTACCATGATCTACACGATTGGGGCGGGTGTCGGGACCGAATTTAATATTGAGGATGCCAACTATGACAAAATCATTATTATGACCGATGCCGATGATGATGGTGCTCACATCCAAATTTTACTGCTGACCTTCTTTTATAAGTACATGCGGCCAATGATCGACGCAGGACGTGTTTATATTGCCTTACCGCCGTTATATCGAATCAAACGAACCGGTAAGCGTCAAGATATCGAATATGCTTGGACTAACGACGAATTGACCGAAAAGACTCAGAAAATTCCGAACCACGGTTACAACCTCCAACGTTTTAAAGGGTTAGGGGAAATGGATGCCGAACAACTATGGGAAACGACCATGGATCCCGATAACCGAACGTTGATTCGTGTCCAAATCGACGATGCCGCCTTGGCTGAACGCCGCGTCACAACATTGATGGGTGACAAGGTTGAACCCCGTCGGAAATGGATTGAAAATAACGTTCAATTTACACTGGAAGATGACAATACCAGTTTATTAGAAAATGATACTACGTCGACCAGTGATTAATCGACCGGTGAAAGGAGCAAACATGTCGTGAGTGAAGGACAAAAGATTCAAGAAATAACTCTGGAAGAAGTCATGGGCGACCGGTTCGGCCGTTATTCCAAATCCATCATCCAAGAACGGGCTTTACCTGACGTAAGAGACGGTTTAAAGCCCGTCCAGCGCCGGATTTTGTTTGCCATGAATAAGGATGGTAATACCTATGATAAGGGCTTCCGGAAGTCTGCAAAGTCCGTCGGAAATGTCATGGGGAACTTTCACCCCCATGGTGATAGCTCTATCTACGAAGCGCTGACCCGGATGAGCCAAGATTGGAAGGTTCGCGAACCCCTGATCGAGATGCACGGAAACAATGGATCCATGGACGGTGATCCGGCTGCTGCCATGCGGTATACCGAGGCTCGTTTAAGTAAATTGGCCGGTGAAATGTTACGGGATATCGATAAAGACACGGTCGAAATGGTCTTAAACTTTGATGACACCGAGTACGAACCAACCGTTCTACCAGCTCGGTTTCCAAATCTGTTGGTCAACGGGGCAACTGGAATTTCTGCCGGATATGCAACGGACATTCCGCCGCACAACCTGGGCGAGGTCGTTGACGCTTGTATTTATCTATTGCGTCATCCTCAGGCCAACCTGGAAGAACTGATGGGTTTCGTTCAGGGACCGGATTTCCCAACGGGTGGAATCATCCAAGGGAAAGACGGTATTGTAAAGGCGTACGAAACCGGTCGTGGACGAATCGTTGTCCGTTCTAAAACGACTATTGAAGCCTTACGGGGTAACAAAAGTCAGATTACGGTCACTGAGATTCCATACGAGGTCAACAAGGCCCAACTGGTCAAGAAGATCGATGAGATTCGCTTGAACAAAAAGGTTGAAGGCCTAGCTGAAGTCCGTGATGAAACCGATCGGGACGGTCTACGAATCGCCATTGAACTGAAGCGAGATGCCGATGCACAAGGGGTACTCAACTACCTATTCAAAAATACTGAATTACAGATCGCCTATAATTTCAATATGGTCGCCATTAATCACAAACGCCCCGAACACGTGGGTTTAAAGACCATTTTGACGGCTTATCTGGAACACCAGCGACAGGTCATTACGAAGCGAACGGAATATGACTTACAAAAAGCCTTGGACCGACAACACATCGTCACTGGGCTGATCAAGGCACTGTCCATACTGGATCAAGTGATCAAGACCATTCGTGCCAGCAAGAACCGACGGGATGCACGTGACAACCTGGTCAGCACTTACGATTTCTCCGAAAAGCAGGCTGACGCCATTGTTGCCTTACAGCTGTACCGGTTGACGAATACCGATGTGACCCAATTGGAAGCCGAGTCCGAAAAACTATCTGCTGCCATTGCGGAAGACCACAAAATTTTAGCTGAACCTAAGACTTTGAACGCCGTTTTACGGAAAGAACTCAAGGCAGTTGGCAAAGAATACCGGAACCCACGGCGTACCGAGATTCAAGCCGAGATTGAGGACTTGAAGATCAATACCGAGGTTACGGTTGCCGACGAAGAAGTTGTTGTTTTAGTGAGCCATGACGGTTATCTGAAACGTTCTGGTGTGCGATCATATACCGCATCTGATCCTAACGATAACGGGCTGAAGGATGAGGATTACCCAATCTTCATGCAAAAGCTCAGTACGCTAGACCACTTAATGATGTTTACCAACAAGGGCAATCTCATTTATCGACCCGTCCATGAGATCAGCGACGTTAAGTGGAAGGAAACCGGTGAACACATTTCGCAGACCACTGGCTTAGCCGCGGATGAGGAAATCGTTGCCACGTTTGCCTTCAAGACGCTCAAGGAACCTGGTCGTTTCCTAATTGCCACCAGTGATGGCTACATCAAGCAAACAGCCTTCAGTGACTTAACACCAGGGCGAACATATAAGAGTCGCGCTGCCATTTACGAAAAGCTCAAACATCCCGAAGCACGCGTCGTGCAGGTTAAGTATCTGACCGAACCTATCGACCAGGGTATCCTATTAGTTTCCAAAAATGGTTATGCTTTGCGCTACAGCATTGACGAAGTCTCAATCAACGGTGCTCGAACAACCGGTGTGCGGTCGATGGATCTTCGCGATGATGACGAGGTCGTTAACTTGGCTCTTGTCACCGATAGCGATACGATTGCCATGATTACCCAGCGAGGAGCCTTTAAGCGCTTAGCCATGAAGGAATTATCGATAACTAGCCGGGCTCGCCGGGGGGTCATCATCCTGCGTGAGTTGAAACGTGATCCGCATCGCATTGTTGACTTTATGTCGATTCCTGTGGGGAATCCGCCACTGGAAATTTTGACCAGTCGCGAGCGAACCCACGATGTCTTGCCAACGGAACATCCGTTAAGCGGTCGGTACTCCAACGGTTCCTTTGTGGTTGACACGGATGTCGAGGGAATTCCAACGCAACTACGCGTTAAACCAACGGCACTCGTTTTAGACTAGTTAGTTGCTAGCAATGATTTTATAAGCAGAAATCGTTGCGCTTTTAGGCCAAACAGCCTATCATAGTGATTAATAGTAACCATTAGGTTGGCCTGGCATCAGACTAATCATAAGGAGTAAAAGCGGATGAAGACGAAACAGGAAAGTATCTTTTCTTCAAAGACCTTGACGTATTTCCTACAGCTAGCGGAAACTATGAATTACACCCAAGCTGCTCAGATTCTAGGAATTACGCAACCGGCATTGACGCAACAGATCAAGAAGCTTGAACGAACTGTGGGGGCACCGCTCTTCTATTCGGTCGGCAAAAAGTTGCGGTTATCTGACGCTGGTTACACGATGTTGGACGCTACGCACAAAATTTATGGCATCTTGAATCAAGCTACTGACGAGATTCAACAGTCGACCAGCGCAACTCAAGGAGAAATCAACATTGGGTTACTGGCCTCCATGGAAGACGCTGTCTTTGAGGACTTTGCTATCTTGTCCTACCAGAACAATCCCGACTTAAAGATTTCTTTTCACATGTTAACGCGTAAGGAAATTTGGGAACGACTGGAAAACAACAAGATTGACCTGGCTATCATGTATTTGCCGGATGACTCGATTAAGAACTGGAAACCTTATGAGTCTAAGAAAATCATTTCGGACGACCTTTTGTTCATTCACCACGACGAACAACTGTCAAAGAAACGCCGAATCAAGTTCAAGGACACTACGGCTGATGTTTGGGCAATGTATCCAGAGGGTTACTACCTTAATCAAACGTTGCATGAAGCCTATAAGAACCAATTAGCTGATTTTCCTAAGAGTGTCGCTAACTTTACGACGCCAACTCAGCTGTTGCACTTCTCCATGCAGACGCAGGCTTCCACGGCACTGCCGAACTCGTTCATGATTGGTCAGGATGATTTGCCACAAACTTGGACGGCGCATTTCGATCCTAACATCCGCTTTGACTTAGCCTTTGTGTTCCGCAAGGGTAAAGCCGAAATTCCGCGAATCAGCCATTTCTTGGCACAATTCGATCGTTATCTACACACAGACGATTATATTTCGCGGCTCAAGCAATTGCGTAACAAGTAACACTAAAACTATTCTGTTAAAGGAGTTCTACTCATGAGTAAGTCATTAATTTTCGGTCACCAGAATCCAGATACGGACGCCATTGTTGCTGCTAAGGCGTTTGCCTACTTTCAAACCCAAAAGGGCTACGACGTTGAAGCCGTTGCTTTGGGCGAACCTAACATGGAAACCACTTACGTTTTAAACCACTTCGATGAACCCGCACCACGGGTCGTTAAGACAGTTTCAAACGAAGTCGATGATGTTATGCTAGTCGACCATAACGAAGCGCAACAAAGTGTTAGTGACCTTGATAAGGTGCAGGTCAGCTTCGTCATTGACCATCACCGCATCGCCAACTTCGAGACGACTTCACCTCTGTACTACCGGGCAGAACCTGTTGGCTGCACGAGCACAATCTTGACCGAAATGTTTAACGAAGAAAAAATGGAAATTCCCGTTAAATTAGCTGGTTTGATGTTATCTGCGATTATCTCTGATACGTTGCTGCTCCAATCACCAACCACGACCGACGCTGACCGCGAAGCCGTTCGCATGTTAGCCGAAATCGCTGATATTGACGTTCAAAGCTACGGTATTGCGATGTTAAAGGCAGGGACTAACTTGGCTGCCAAGAGTGATAAGGAGCTCATCGATGGCGATGCAAAATCCTTTGATATGGCTGGCCACAGTGTTCGTATCGGTCAAATCAACACGGTTGACTTAGCTGACGTACTGGACCGTCAAGCCGGCTTGGAAAAAGAAATGCAAGCCGAAATGGCCGCTGATGGTTATGATTTGTTCATTACCTTAGCAACCAATGTCTTGAACAGTGACTCCGAATTAATCGTTGCTGGTGAACCTAAGGAAATTGTCGAAAAGGCCTTCAACACTAAGCTTGCCAACAACCGTGCTAGTTTACCAGGCGTTGTTTCCCGGAAGAAGCAAGTTGTGCCACCATTGACGGCTGCTTTCGAAGCTTAATTCGCTCAATTTACAATCCAAATGAACGCTCCATGGCAATTTAACGATTGTCATGAAGCGTTTTAATTCGCTTTAAAGTCGGTGCCTGCTATAATAACGCCGATGGTAGCCGTTAGGCATCTTCCTTCGCGAAGAGAGGGATTATGCATGACAAGAAGCTTTTGGTCCCGGGGGATTACCCTTGCGGTTGTTACTGTTGGTCTTTTTGTCACCCCAGTGGGCGGGAGTGCTGTTGCTGTGGCTGCAGCCGGCACAACACCTTTTGGTCCGGAGCGGTTTGCCCACAATCACGCGACCTACGTAATCACCACCAAATCGGCTTACTATCGGCAAGTTTGGCAATCTGCCATTAACGCTTGGAATAAAACCGGTGCGTTTCATTTTAAATTAAGTACTACCAATGCACAGATTACCCTCAAAACAGCTTCAAAAACACAGGCTGCGGCTCTGGGAGAAGACGTCGGCTTAACTGATTATTGGTCTAAGAACGACCTGCTACTCGACGTCACGGCAACACTCAATCCACCACTCCTGAAATCGTACGCGTATTCACGAGCTGACGATGTTCACGTAGCGGAACATGAATTAGGTCACACCATGGGATTAGCACACAACCCAGCGAAAGAAAGTGTGATGTACTATCGCAATCGCTCCGTTGGAATCAAGCAAGTTGACGTAAATGGCGTTAAACTGCGTTACCAAACTCCGGCTGGTCAATCCAGCTAACATTAAGCCGCTAGTTGACGATGAGTCGACTGGCGGCTTTTTTAATCTTCTCGGCAGCCAGTATGGAACTAGAAAGATCTGAGGCAAGGCCGGTACAAGAGCAATTTCAGGAGTGCAATCCGAGTGTACATGCACGAAACAAATTAGTTGCGTTTTAACCTAGAAGTCTTAAACTAGAGCCTATAGATGATTAATTGTGCACAATTAATTGGAGGGGATTATTATGGGTAAACAAGATTCAAAAGATGATTTAAAGCAACGACTCACCGCTGAAGAATTTGCTGTTACGCAGGAAGCAGCCACAGAAGCAGCGTTCACCGGAAAGTATGACCATTTCTACGAACCCGGTATCTACGTGGACATCGTCAGTGGTCAACCGCTATTTAGTTCAACCGACAAGTATGATGCGGGTTGTGGCTGGCCATCTTTTACCAAGCCAATTGACGCGACTAACGTAAAAGAAAACACCGATCACTCATTTGGCATGGTACGTCAGGAAGTTCGTAGTACGGATGCGGGCTCACACTTAGGTCATGTCTTTAACGATGGGCCGGCAGACCAGGGCGGCTTGCGCTACTGTATCAATTCAGCAGCACTTAAATTCATTCCAGTTGATAAACTAGAAGCAAACGGCTATCACGATTTTGGTCAACTGTTCAACTAACAAAGGAGGGAATTTTGCATGGCTCAAATTGAAACGGCAATCTTCGCTGGCGGCTGCTTTTGGTGTATGGTGAAACCTTTTGACACGCAGCCGGGGATTCAATCCGTTATTTCCGGTTACACTGGTGGCTATACGGTTAATCCCACTTATGCCGATGTTGCCAGTCACACAACCGGCCATACCGAGGCCGTTAAGATCACCTTCGATCCTGCGATAATCAGTTATGCCAGGCTTGTTGAAATTTATTGGCAGCAAACTGATCCGACCGATGCTAGTGGTCAATTTCAAGACCGCGGCGATAGTTACCGGCCAGTCATCTATGTAGCTAACGATAAACAACGACAGACTGCCCAAAAATCCAAAGCTGATTTAGCGGCTAGCGCACAGTTTGATGCCCCAATCGTCACTCGAATTGAAGATGCCCAGCCATTTTATCCCGCCGAAGAAGCGCATCAGGACTTCTACCGGAAGAATCCCTTACGCTACCAAATCGAAGAAATGGGTGGTCGGGAAGCCTTTATCCAGAAAAATTGGCACTAGCAAGTCTCCATTTGCATGTTACAATTAGGTAAAGGACGGGGATTTTACGTATGGGCTATGTACTAGATTTACGGCAAAAAGTAGGTCAGCAACCATTAATTGTCGTTGGTTCGGCTGCCATTGTCCGCCAACAGCAGCAACTCTTACTGGTTGAACGTCGAGATAATCATCTCTGGGGCTTGCCAGCTGGGTCAAAAGAATTAAATGAAGAGACGACTGTGACCGCCGAGCGTGAGTTACACGAAGAAACTGGCTTACAAGGAACCGTTCAGAAACTGTTGGCAGTGGTCAGCGGTCAAAATATGCAGTACACGTATCCAAATGGTGACCAAATTGATTCGGTGACCGTGGTCTACGAGGTATCTGCAACTGGTAACTTGGCAGCCACGACGGATGAAACCAGTAACGCTAATTTTTTTGATTTAAATAAATTACCGGATCAGCTGACACCGTTGACCAAAAAGATATTGATCACGCTCAAATTAATTTAAGGGCGAATTTTATAATCAAGTTAGCCACTTAGAATTTAGGACAAAATAAATACACCAAGACGTAAATCTCAGGTATCATTGGAGTTCTCACACAAACAATGAAAGAGGTCTTCGTCTTGATGCAAGAACAGCTTACCATGAATCGTCCTAAGGGTCACCACTTAACTTTGAAAGAGCGCGGAAACATTGAGGTCTACTTCAATCACGACGAGTATTCTCGGCGTAAGATTGCCGAACTAATTGGCGTTAGCCCGCAGACCATAAA
>NZ_RHNX01000059.1 GCF_003946335.1 Levilactobacillus fujinensis | reverse complement strand
TTAACCCCAGTCGAGTATTGTCAGAAGATGCTAGTTGCCTAGGTTAGAAAAGTGTCTAACATTTTGCTTGCACTTCACATTACCTACCTTATTGACCGGAATAACCCGACGTGGGCGGTGCTACTCTTTACGAATGCCGATGGGGCTAACATTGCTGCTAAGCGAATTAAAGACAAGTTTACGACGGCTCTGGCAAAGAACACGGAATTGTCCAATCTGGAAGTTCGGCTAGTTGTCGGCGTTGCTAGTTGGGATCCAGAAAAGATGGAGAATCCGTATGACCTGATGAATGCAGGGATTAAGGAGACAGAATACGATGTATAAAGATCTCAGCTAAGTGGATAAGATTGTGGCGGACGTCTTAAATTGGACGCCCGATGCTCTGGATTTATTACGCAAGCTGAAAGATTCAGAACAGTCAATATGGCTGGTGTAACAGTGATACTGCGACGAAAATTAGGTAACTTAGACCGGCCTCTCGACTTTCTAGGCCTGTAGCGTGTCTCGCGGTAGGCAAGATTTGTGGCGATCGTGGGACGCGCAGTTTACACAAAATTTAGTAATGGTCAGAAACCAGGTGATTCTCCGCCGGAAACTAGGTGAAAGCTAGCGTTGCAAATAGACATCAATTCTGAATTCAAGTACAATATACCTATCAATTAAAAATGGGGTCGAGAATTTTGTCAGGAACGTTTATTAGCTTTGAAGGACCAGATGGCGCCGGTAAAACCAGTGCTTTGACCACGATTACGGCACAGATTCAGCCCTTGTTAGGTGACCGGTTGACGATTACCAGAGAACCTGGTGGCAACCCAATTTCGGAAAGTATTCGGGCAATTATTTTAGATCGTGCCAATACAGATATGGATTACCGGACTGAGGCCTTGTTGTATGCGGCAGCGCGGCGTCAACATTTAGCGCAGACGATTTTACCGGCTTTGGCGGCTGATAACCTGGTTTTGTGTGACCGATACGTGGATAGTTCGGTGGCGTATCAAGGAGCTGGCCGACAGATTGGGGAGGCCGAAGTTGCCCGCATGAATGAGTTCGCGACCGGTGGTTTGTTGCCTGATCTGACGATCTATTTCGATGTGCCTGCCGCGGTTGGTCTGAAACGCATTCAGGCACACCGCCAACCCGATAAAGTCGATCGGCTCGACGTTGAGCAGGAAGCCTTTCATGACCGGGTTCGTGCCGCTTACTTACGGCTTCAGGCCGCCCATCCAGAACGGATTAAATTGATTGATGCCACACAGGCGCCAGACCAAGTTGTGGCTCAGGCTTTGGCATGGATTAAACAAACGGCACAACGTTACTTTTAACACCGGTATTTGAGGGAGGAATTTAAATGAAATTATTGATTGCAATCGTCCAGGATAAGGATGCTAATCGACTTAGCAACCAGTTTATCGACAACGATATTCGTGCGACACGGTTATCCACGACCGGTGGCTTTTTGAAGTCTGGCAACACAACGTTTATGATTGGACTGGAAGACGAACGGGTCGATGAGGTCTTGGACATGATCAAGGCAGCCAGTCACACCCGGCAACAATTCATGACACCACCAGTTAACTTGGATGCGCAGCTTGATAGCACGTCCTCATATCCAGTCGAGGTTCAGGTCGGTGGGGCGACGGTCTTTGTCTTACCCGTTGACCAGTTCCACCGCTTTTAGGGGGCAGCATGACGGAAGAATCCGTGGTTGCGACGATCCAACGCCTTCAGCCGGAATTGACGACGCATTTTATGCACTTGGTTCAGACAAATCATCTCGCACATGCCTATCTGTTTAACGGTGCCGATGGGACTGGTCGACAAGAATTGGCCACGGTGATTGCGATGCGCTTGTTTTGTCAGCATGTGACCGCTGAGGGCTTACCCTGTGGTCAATGTGCCGAATGCCGGCGCATTTTAGCTGGTGATCATCCTGACGTTGTTAGCGTGGTTCCGGATGGTCAAAGTATCAAGGTCGATCAGGTTCGTTACCTGAAGTCGGAGTTCACTAAGAGTGCTGTAGAGGGTAACCAGAAAATCTTTATTGTCGATCAGGTCGATCGGATGACGACGGGGGCAGCTAATAGTCTACTGAAGTTCATTGAAGAACCCGTTGGGAATACGGTTGCACTCTTGTTGACGGCCAATAAGAATCTGATTCTGCCGACGATTTTGTCACGAACTCAAGTGGTCGATTTCTTGCAGGTTGCGCCGCAAGCATTTGCCCAAGCCTTAGAGAAGGCCGGAGTGGTGCCGAGTCAACGGTATTTGCTGGCCACATTGACGGAGAGCGTTAGTGCGGCGCAGGAGTTGACGACGGATGACTGGCTAAAGGAGGCGCAGGCCCAAGTTGGCCAGTGGTTCAATGCTTGTACGCAGGGCGATGAACAGGCCTTTGTCCGGGTCCAGACGAAACTGTTACCGTTGGCATTGAATCGTGATCGGCAAGGTGTGTTACTCGACATGCTGGTTCAGGTATGGCACGATGCTTTACGGCAACAAACCGGGCAGGTCGCCAGTGAGGATTTGGCCTTTCCACAGGTGGCGGCTGCTAGTCGGCAGATAGGGCAACGGCTACCGGTCGACCAGTTGGTGAACGTGATGACTTTGACGCTTGCCACTCGGGGACAGTTGGCCGGTAATATGAACTTTCAGACGATTTTAGAGGCATTAACACTTCAGATTTTGGCGCAAGTCACGCGCTAGCTTAGTTTAGCAGGGAGGGGTGGCAATTTGGATAAACAAGAAGTTTACCAGCAATTTAAAAGCTTAGAGGAGCAGCTACAGCAAATGTCCGCCCAGTTCGGTGACTTACAGACTGAAATGACGCAGGTGTTTGAACGCAATGCCGAGTTAGAAATTGAAAATCAGCGGCTACGTGATCTGGTACGTGAGTTGCAACGAACCTTACCAGACGATCCAGAGACCCCACAGGGACTTTCCAAGTCGCGGCAGATCTTGGAAAAACTCTATGAAGAAGGATTCCACGTCTGTCGTGAATTTTATGGGACGCGCCGTAAACAAGACGAAGAGTGCGCCTTTTGCTTAGAAGTTATTTATCGTGATCAGTAGGAGGTCAGCACCATATGGAACGACGACGAAGTTTTCAAGCCGAGGCAATTGGCCATTTGTACTTAGTGCCCACCCCCATCGGTAACCTCGACGATATGACCTTTCGGGCGGTTAAGACCCTAAAAGATGCGGATTTGATTGCCGCCGAGGACACACGGAACACCCAGAAATTATTAAATCATTTTGAAATTGAAACCAAACAAATCAGTTTTCACGAGCACAATACCCAGGAACGGATTCCCCAGTTAGTTGCAAAACTACAAGCGGGGATGCAGATTGCGCAGGTCAGTGATGCAGGCATGCCATCCATCTCGGATCCTGGTCACGAACTAGTCAATGCCTGTATCGATGCCCACATTCCAGTTGTTCCTTTACCCGGGGCTAACGCTGGTTTGACGGCACTGATTGCGTCTGGACTAGCCCCACAGCCATTTTATTTCTATGGCTTTTTGGACCGTAAACCTAAGGACCAACGTTCAGAGATCGATAGTTTGTCTCAGCGACCAGAAACACTAATCTTCTATGAAGCTCCGCATCGGCTGAAGAAAACTTTACAGAACCTGGCCACTGGCTTTGGCGACGACCGACCAGCCGTTCTTTGCCGCGAGCTCACAAAACGCTACGAAGAATTCTTACGTGGTAGTCTGGCTGAACTTGCAGAGTGGGCAGCAACGGACACGGTTCGTGGTGAGTTCGTTGTTTTGGTGGGGGGAAACCCGGCACCAACGACCACCGCGACAACGGCCGTTGATCTGAGCGAACCCGTTGAAGTGCAAGTCGACCGGCTAATTGCTGCTGGCGACAAGCCGAATGCGGCCATTAAAGAGGTCGCTAATCTGCGTGGGTTAAAGAAACAAGAGGTCTACCGGACCTATCATCATTTAGACGAGGAGTGACCTAGGTGGCTACAAATGAATTTTCTGAACAACATCGTATCGTCTATTATGAGGCCGATGACACCGACCAGTTAACGTTGGCGAAGCTCATTGACCTCTTTGTCTTGGTCTCCGAAGATCAGAATGCTGACCTCGGGATTACGACTGAAAAAATTCAAGCCTTGGGTGTTGGCTGGGTTGTCACCCAGTACCACATTCAAATTGACCGGTTACCGCGGACAGGAGAAACGGTCACAGTCAAAACACGGGCGACTGCCTTTAATCGCTATTTCGCATACCGCGAGTATTGGTTACTCGACGCGACCGGCAAGCAACTGGCGTATGGTGAGGGCATCTGGGTCACAATGAGTTATGAGACGCGGAAGATTACGACAATTCCGGACGAAATCATGGTACCTTATCACAGCGACCCCGTGACGCGGTTACCCCGGTTACCACGACCGGATAAGGATGATGCCAAGGCAACGAGTCGGGTGAAGCCGTACACGGTACGTTACTTCGACATTGATCACAATGGTCACGTCAATAACGCCCACTACTTTGACTGGATGTTGGACACGTTGCCCGCCGAGTTTCTACGGCACCATCATGCGACGGATGTGCGCATTCGATTTGAGAATGAAGTCAAATACGGCCAGCAGGTGACCAGTGCGGTGACACAGCCGGAAATTACAACCACACAGCATACGGTTAGTTTTGGGACCACAACCGCCGTCCGGGCAACGGTTCAGTGGACGGACTGAGAGATTTTACGGCTGTCCAGCTCTGGTTTCCTTCTGCTTAATGGTTTCATTCACGGCTGCAGTAGCCACCATAATAAAGGGTACTGGTCGTTATTCGCCAATTCTAGGCTTAATCGCACTGACTAAATAACTGTGATTGGTAACAAAGAAGTTGCAATCTGAAGGTTGAAAGTCCCAAAACACTCATTATGACTGTTGTCACAACGATACTGGGTCTAAAATTAGGCAACGTTATCCAGCCATCGCCTTACCGGCCGGCAGATATGGGCTGGATCGGTGCGAACACAACTTGAAGCCTCGAAAGTACCGAGTCTCCAAGCTTGGTTTTCTACTAAGCCAGCAGAAAACCCACCTGCCGACTAAGTAGAACGACGCGCCTGAGCCCATATCTGCCGACCTCTCGGCTGACGTAGTTGTTCTGCGACAACATGGATCATGCCGCTACGAGCGCTATTGAATTATGCTTAAACCTTAGCAACCCCATGGGATTCAGTGCCTAGGATTGTCGAGCACAATCAGAGCCGGAGGAGGCCAGGGATGCAGCTAGCCGTGTCGACGATGTAAGCCGGAAAAGCCCGTCCTTTGGCTGGAAGCGTTCCCCACAGCAAGCGGAATCCCTGGCATCCGGAGTGCGGCCGTTTTCACTAATTTAGCCGTGATAATTCCTACTGTCGCAAGCGTAACGCAAACATTTTGGCTTTCAACCTTTAGTTGCAATCTTTAGCTTTTTGGAAAAGTAAGCAGGGAAGGTGTTGTTCGCCCCGCTTTGTGGTAGTATAGTAAACTGATAAAGTCAGTAAACGGAAAAAGTAACCGAACCTTTAAAAGAGCGGTGGAGTATCATGGCCGCCGCTTTTCACATTTAACGGTTGGCAGCAGGTCAAGCTGTGGCGGTGAAACAAATTAAAGGGGACCCCAAGTAATCATGAAGATTTTAGCAATTGATACATCGAATCGACCACTGAGCGTCGCCGTATTAGACGACACAACGGTACTCGCGGCCATTACCGTGACGGTTCATCAGAAACACGCGGAGTATTTATTACCAGAGATCGAACGCTTGTTGGCGATGGCTGATCTGAAGCCCACCGACCTGGAGCGAGTTGTTGTGGCAGCTGGCCCCGGTTCGTATACTGGAATTCGAATCGCAGTCACTACGGCTAAAACGTTGGCCGCAACGTTAAACATCGACTTAGTGGCCGTTTCAAGTTTAGCGACCTTGGCCGCCAACGTACCGGTTGAAGGTGCATTAGTCGCACCACTATTTGATGCCCGCAACCAAAATGTTTTCGCCGGATTGTACCGCATTCTAAAGGGGCGTCCCGTTGCTGTCATCGCAGATGCACATACGAACGTCACCGACTTTCTGACCGAGGTCAAGGAATACGCTGAGCCCGTCTGGTTCCTCGGCGATGCTGCCCACTTTACTGATTTGATCAGCACAACGATTTCCGCTGCGACCCCGGCTGTGAGCCCGTGGTTGAACCTTCCACAGGTCGCAACGATCGGCTTGCTGGGTCGCGACTTACCACCAGTGACCGATGTTGATCGTTTCGTCCCGAATTATCTTCGTTTGACACAGGCCGAAGCCGAATGGCGAGCTAAGAATCCAGAAAAGGAACCCGAATCCTATGTTGAAAAAATTTAAAGTCTGGTATAAAAATGTATTCGGTAGTCGGCGGGAACTTGTACGCGAGGAAACGATGGACGTTAAGAATCATCGCGTGGAGATTCACGATGCCACTTATTTTGTCGCTAAGGCGCTGTTTACCGATATTCCTGAAATGATTGAAATTGAACGGGCAGTTTACGCTGGTCAAGCACCGTGGGATTCCACGGCATTTGCCAATGAACTGCGACGTGAAAAGGACCGACTGTACCTGGTTATTCGAAAAAATGATAAGTTGTTGGCGTTCGTCGGGAGTACATTTGACGAACGGACACGCGATGCCCATATTACCAATATTGCCGTCTTACCCGAATTTCAGAGTCGGGGCTTAGGCCGCTTTTTAATGGGGATCATGATCAAAAAGGCTAAGCAGCTCAATTACAAGTCCGTTAGTCTGGAGGTTCGCGTGTCGAATCGGAAGGCACAAAAACTGTACCGTGACCTGGACTTTGAACAGACTGGTATCAAGCGTGGCTACTATTTCGGCGATCATGAAGATGCCGCCGACATGGTTTTATACTTAAAAGAAGAAACACAAGCAACCGACTAGAAAAGACGAGTTGGCGCTAGGCCGCTCGTTTTTTTCGTGGTAAGGCATGAGTGAGAAAGAGGAGTGAGTCCAACGGAAAAGCGAAATTTGATCTTAGCATTTGAATCAAGTTGTGACGAGACAAGTGTGGCGGTCATCGAGGATGGCAAGAAGATTCTGTCAAACATCGTTGCAACTCAAATCAAGAGTCACCAGCGTTTTGGCGGTGTTGTGCCAGAAGTTGCCAGTCGCCACCACATTGAAGAGGTCACGTTGTGTATCAAGGATGCGTTAGTAGAGGCCCAAGTTGGGTACGACGACCTTGACGCCGTGGCTGTGACGTACGGTCCAGGACTGGTTGGGGCCCTGTTGATTGGGGTAACTGCGGCAAAGACGGTGGCTTTTGCGCACAACTTACCGTTGATTCCAGTGAACCATATGGCGGGGCACATCTATGCGGCCCGTTACGTGGAGCCCATCGAATTTCCAGCGATGGCCCTGTTGGTTTCCGGTGGCCATACAGAACTGGTTTACATGCCAGCTGAGAACCAATTTGAAATTATTGGTGAAACGCGGGACGATGCGGCTGGTGAAGCTTACGACAAAGTCGGTCGCGTGATGGGCGTGAATTATCCAGCCGGTAAGACGGTCGATGAGTGGGCGCATCAGGGCCACGACACGTTCAAATTTCCCCGAGCGATGGAAAAAGATGACAATTTCGACTTCAGTTTTAGTGGGTTGAAGAGTGCGTTCATCAACACGACTCATCATGCCGATCAAATTGGTGAAACGCTCAGCAAACAGGACTTAGCCGCCAGTTTCCAACAGGCGGTCGTTGACGTATTGGCCGAAAAGACGCAACGTGCGTTGGCCGATTACCCTGTACACCAGCTAATTTTGGCTGGCGGGGTGGCTGCCAACTTGGGGCTACGAGAACGGTTGGAACGCGATTTGGCTAGTAACCCAACGACGCATTTAGTCAAGGCACCATTGAAGTTATGTGGTGACAACGCTGCGATGATCGGTGCATTTGCCGAGGTGGCTTACCGGCATGGCGTCTTCGCCGACGCAACGCTGAATGCGGACCCTAGTCTGGAATTTGATTGGGTCGCTGATCCGGTAAAATAGGTTAAAATAGGTGCTGAAATTACACTCTAAATTGGAGGTAGTTTCGGCGCTTTTAGTTTGGCTCTTTGTCAACCGGTGTTGATGGAGGGAATTTCGGAGGTTCAATTCATTTACGAATTGGGCCTCTTTTTTGTAC
>NZ_RHNX01000058.1 GCF_003946335.1 Levilactobacillus fujinensis | reverse complement strand
TGGGGCAGTGTGCCCCTTTTATTATACAGAAAATGGCGTCGACAGATTTCTCTATCAACACCAAATATCATAGAACCACTATAACGAAGGGGGAATAGCATAATGAAAATTTTTCAACGCACATTTGGTATGATGAGTTTATTACTAACTGGAGTGAGCTTAGGCGTCGGCAACGATGTAGCCTTGGCTGACGCGACAACAAGTTATCCTTGGGAGATTACTTATAAGTTAGCAACGACGAATGACGATGGGAGTAAGACGACTACCTTTTTCGATAAAGTGACGCAAATGGTGACACCAGGGGAAAGAGTGCCGGGCCATCCGAAATTAATGGTGCCAGGTCTCCGGATTATGGTTATGAAACATGCGTTAGAACAAAACCTCGCAGTTCCAATCAATGTGTTGTACTATGCAGAATCTAAAGCAGCAGTTGCTGTAAACTACTTAGATGAAACGGGAAAACAGGTTGGTCGTTATAAGACCCATGCTGCGTTGATGATGGGTGGGCTCGTACGGTTGACTGCGCCAGAAGGTTATCGTTTGACGACGACTGAAACGACTCGTAGAGTTTTTAAGCCAGTTGATACTTGGCAAGTACGGGTACAGCCGTTGACAATCACGGTACCACCGGTGAATCAGCTGGTGCCAAAGCCCGAGCCGGCACCGAAACCAGAGCCGGCACCGAAGCCCGAGCCGGCACCGAAACCCGAACCAGCACCGAAACCCGAACCAGCACCAAAGCCCGAGCCGGCACCGAAGCCCGAACCGGCACCGAAGCCCGAGCCGGTACCGAAACCAGAGCCGGTACCGAAGCCCGAGCCAGCACCGAAACCTGAGCCGGCACCGAAACCTGAGCCGGCACCAAAGCCAAAGCCGAAGCCAGAACCGAAGCCAGCACCGAAACCTGAGCCGGCACCGAAACCTGAGCCGGCACCAAAGCCAGAACCGGCGCCAAAGCCCGAGCCAGAGCCGAAGCCGAAGCCCGAACCGGCACCGAAGCCAGAACCGGCACCGAAACCTGAGCCGGCACCAAAACCTGAGCCGGCACCAAAGCCAAAGCCGGTACCGAAGCCAGAACCGAAGCCAGAACCGAAGCCAGAACCGAAGCCAGAACCGAAGCCAGAACCGAAGCCAGAACCGAAGCCAGAACCGAAGCCAGAACCGAAGCCAGAACCGAAGCCAGAACCGAAGCCAACACCAACACCAACACCAACACCAACACCAACACCAACACCAACACCAACACCAACACCAACACCAACACCAACACCAACACCACATCCGGTACCAGTACCAAAGCCAGATACAAAGCCAAGCACAAATTTGAACGAGAGTCATAATGTGACAGGTAAACCAAATAAAATGTCAGTGCTTAGTTCCGCTAGTAATCATAGTTCATCGGCACAAATGGTTACGCCATCGGACATTCAGTCAAAGCCTTTCAAGTCGGCGGTGCAATCAGTTTCAGAGGATAAGAACGAAGCTGCACCTGATAACGGTGAACCACTAAAGCAAAAGAAGAAGGATCGTGGAACGATAAATCTTCAGTCAGTTCCGAATCAATCGAAAAAGGTCGCTAAAGTACATTCTAGTGATAATAATCCCCTACCGCAGACTAGTGAGAAGCAATCGTCAGCGCAAATTGTCGGACTGGGTTTACTTCTCAGTTTGATTACTGGCTGGCTCTATCGACGATTTATTCGTTAAACGTTCTCCCAACTGTGATAGACTAGTAAATGGACAGTTTATTTACTAGTTAGGGGGACTTATGGATGAAACGGAAAAAAACAACCCAACACGACTTAACCCGACTAAATGCCATCGCTTTTGGCAGTTTAGTCGGGTTATTAGCTGGAGCGGTCGTGAGCGTGTTTCGCTTGGCCATTGAGCGTCTCCTAATCATAGTTCAGGGATGTTACGGGTGGCTCGGCCAACATCCACTGTGGCTCATTCCTTGGGCAATTTTCATGCTGGTTCTGGCCGTTATTGTTGGGCGGTGGACAAAGCAAACACCGATGATCAAAGGTTCTGGGATTCCACAAGTTGAGGGACAGTTGGCTGGTGAAATGGACTATGCCTGGTGGCCAGCACTTTGGAAGAAATTTGTCAGTGGTATCTTAGGTATCGGTTCAGGGCTCTTTCTGGGTCGTGAAGGACCTTCTATTCAACTCGGTGGAACGGTGGCTCAGGGAGTTGCAGAGCGATTGAATTTCACGGGCTCACGGCGGCGACTGATGATCGCAGGCGGGGCTGCTGCAGGCTTATCAGCTGCATTCAACGCCCCAATCGCCTCAACACTGTTTATTTTGGAAGAAGTCTATCACAGTTTCTCAACATTAGTGTGGTTGACGGCACTAACTAGTGCGGTCGTTGCCAATTTCGTGTCGAATGAGGTTTTTGGGCTTACACCAGTTCTACACATTAACTTTCAACAAGCCTTGCCATTGAAATATTATGGGTTACTTCTCATTCTAGGAATTGGTTTAGGCCTACTAGGCTTCGGCTACCAGTGGGCAACGTTAAACAGTGGAGATTGGTATGCAAAACTAAAAATATTGCCAGAGTGGCTAAATGGTGTCATTCCATTTCTACTGGTTATTCCGATTGGCTTGTTATGGCCAGAGACATTGGGCGGCGGTAATCAGATGATTGTTGGTTTTGCCCAGAACACACCACTACTCTTACCCTTAATTGGTTACTTTATCTTGCGGTTCTGTTTCTCAACGATTAGTTATGGGTCGGGACTTCCTGGTGGAATCTTTTTACCAATTCTGACGTTGGGGGCGCTATTAGGTGCAATTGGGGCTCGGAGCTTCGTTGAGTTGGGGTGGTTGCCACGGATGTTTGTGGCTAACTTCATGATCTACGCGATGGCAGGTTACTTTGCCGGTATCTCCAAGGCACCATTTACGGCAATTTTACTGATTACGGAAATGGTCGGAACGTTACAGCATTTGATGCCACTGGCGGTGGTGTCGATTGTTGCCTATATTACCGTTGATGTTCTTGGTGGCGCACCCATTTATGAGGCCATGTTGGAGCGGATGGTCAAGCCTGCCAATTTTAGTTCGCAGGGACCAACTGATCGATTGGAATATCCGGTTGAAGAAAGTTCTGAAATTGCTGGCGAACAGGTGCGAGATTTATCCTGGCCAGTGGGTTCATTACTCGTCAGTGTTCGCCGGGGTGAACGTGAGGTAATTCCCCATGGGGACACCATTCTCAGGACCGGTGACACGTTAATAATTTTCACGTATCGGCAGAATCGAGCTTACGTACGTCAGCAGTTAGACAGAGTTCGTCGGCATGATGTGCAGCAGAACATCCCGAATTAAGCAAGCTCGGGACTGGTAAAAACGGACTGACTATGATAAATTAGGAAGAGTATAGTTAGACCTATTAGACCTATTTGAATAGGTAGGAGGCAAATTTGTGTATAATTTTTTAATGACGTGTATTTTAATTGTCGCCGTGCTTATCATTATCGCGGTAATGATGCAGCCCGCTAAGACCAACGACGCGTTGTCCGCTTTATCTGGTGGTGCGGATGATTTATTTGCGAAGCAAAAGCCCCGGGGCTTTGAAGCATTCATGCAAAAGGTCACGGTTGTCTTGAGTGTACTTTTCTTTGGACTGGCAATGGCTTTAGTATACCTATCTTCACACTAGAGAAGTGGCCTCCTGTTCGTTTGTTACGGGGGGCTTTTTTACAGACTATCTAAAAATAGCGGAAAGTGGTGGTTTGATATGATTCGAAAACCAACCCCGCTCTTTTTCGAGCAGGGGCCCCGAGCAGTTATTCTGCTCCATGCCTATTCGGGTAGTTCTAACGATATGCGCTTATTAGCGCGACGGTTAGAAAGCGAGCAGTATACGGTACTGGCACCGATCTTTACTGGCCATGCAACGGGTGACCCTGCAGATATTTTGAAAGAAGGATCCCCGCAACGTTGGTGGCAAGATACGCAAGATGCCATCGCATTTTTACGGCAGCGTGGCTACCAACAGATTGCCATCTTTGGTTTGTCCTTAGGCGGATTATTTGCTACCCGGGCGTTACAAATGGATGCTGACCTATTGGGTGGGGGAACAATTGCATCTCCGGTTATCTTTAAGGGACAGACCAATGTCCCCAGTGCTTTTATTGAGATGGCACGTGCAGCTTATACCGCCCAACACCTGACTGGTGAAGAACTGGCGCAACGTTTAGCTTGGGTGCAGGCGCATCTCGATGCGCAGTTAATGGCAATTCAAGCTTTTGCGGACACCACGGCGACTCACTTAGACAGAATCAAGCAGCCCGTCTTTATCGCCCAGGGGGAAGCCGATCAAATGATCGATCCCCGTTCTGGTAAGTGGTTGGCGGATGCTTATCCAACTAATCAAATTGATTTCCATGAGTATGCGGGAGCGGGCCACGTTCTAACTGTGAATGCGGCTCACCATGCTTTGGAGACAGATATTTTAACTTTTTTACACACAATCTTTTAAAAATAACGAGGAATCGATAGTGCAAGATAATAAATTAAGAACCGATTTAACAGCGTTCTTCCGAGCACACTCGGACCAGAACTACACAGTAGAAGATATTTCTGATGCGCTGCATTACCACGGATCAGCTGCCTTTAAACTGATCGTGCAAGAGCTAGCACAGCTGGAACGGGATGGGTTGGTACAGGTTACCGACCATGGTCATTTTCAATTGGATCCTAGCCAACGGACGTTGACCGGAATCTTCCATGGTAACGACAAAGGTTTCGGCTTCGTTGCTTACGATGAAAATAAGATTGAACCAGACGCCTATATCGCGCCTGATAATACGTTGCGGGCATTAAACGGTGATACGGTTAAAATCGAAATCGTCCGTGCCGGCGACCCCCGAAGTGGCAAGGGACCAGAAGGTAAAGTCACGGAAATTGTGGAACATCACTATGAACAGGTCGTTGGAGAATTCTTCCAGACGGACGATGACGCCGGTTACTTAGGTCAGGTTCGTTTGACTGACAAGAAGATCATGAAGTATAAATTCTACGTGACCAACGTTGGGTTGAACCCCACACCAGGTGAAGTGGTGACTGCAGAAATTACGGAATATCCGAACCCTGAGCATCCAGATGCCATGGTGGGGATTGCCAAGCAAGTCATCGGGAGTGTTGATGATCCCGGTATCGACATTTTACAGATTGTCTACCAACACAACATTCCATCAGAGTTTCCTGAAGAAGTGATGCAGGCCGCTGATGAAATTCCAGATCACGTCTTACCAGAAGAAATGACCGGCCGTGAAGACATCACGAAGCAAGATTTAGTCACCATTGATGGCGAGTCTTCAAAAGATTTAGATGATGCCGTTACGGTGTGGAAGTTACCCAATGGGAATTACCATTTAGGAGTCCACATTGCGGACGTTTCGCACTATGTTCAGGAAGATTCTATCTTGGACAAGGAAGCCTACAAGCGAGGGACCAGTGTATACCTGACTGACCGAGTTATTCCAATGTTGCCACGGCGCTTATCCAACGGAATCTGTTCGTTAAATGAAGGCGAACTTCGGTTGTGTATGAGCTGTGACATGGAAATCAATCCAGAAGGCCACGTTGTGAAGCATCGAATTCACCCGTCTGTTATGCGTTCTAAGGCCCGAATGACCTACACGGCCGTTAACCAAATCTTGGAATCCCATGATCAATTGACGATGGATCGTTACAAGGATCTCGTCCCAATGTTTGAACAAATGGGTGAGTTACACAAAATCTTATTGAAGCAGCGGAAGCATCGTGGCGCTATTGACTTCGACGACCGTGAAGCTGAAATCATTGTGGATGACAAAGGTCACGCCATTGACGTTAAGCTGCGGACTCGTGGCTTGGCTGAACGGATGATTGAATCCTTTATGTTAGCTGCTAACGAAACGGTTGCGGAACATTACTTCCGCGCCAAAGTTCCGTTCCTTTACCGGGTCCACGAAACGCCAGATGGTGACCGTGTCCGGAGCTTCTTCGAATTCTTAACGGCCTTCGGAATCAACGTTAAGGGTGACCCGAACCACTTGCGTCCTAAGATGTTACAAGGCGTTCTCAAGCAAGTTGCCGGTAAGCCGGAAGAAGCCATGGTTTCCGTAATGATGTTACGGAGCTTGAAGCAAGCTCGTTACGCCGATCAGTCCTTAGGTCACTTTGGGCTGGGTGCGGAATTCTACACTCACTTTACGTCACCAATCCGGCGGTACCCAGATACCATGGTTCACCGAATGATTCATTATTACGAAGATCATGGGATCAACGACGCTAGTAAGGAAAAGTTTGCTCCTATCTTGGAAGAAATCGGTGTGCACACGTCCGAAGCTGAACGTCGGGCCATTGATGCAGAACGTGATACCAATGACATGAAGATGGCAGAATACATGGCTGATCATGTCGGCGAAGAGTTCGATGCCGTCGTTAGTTCCGTCATGAAGTTTGGAATGTTCGTTGAATTACCAAACACCATCGAAGGGTTGATTCATATTAGCCGGATGCAAGATGACTATTACGAATACGTTGAAAAGTACCTAGCCTTGGTTGGGCGCAACACGCGGCGGACTTACCGGATTGGACAAGCAATTCGGGTCAAGGTCATTCATGTTGATAAGGAACAGAGCGAAATTGACTTTGAATTGTTAAATCCAGAGGCAGCACCAACTAGTGACTTATTACCACACCGCGAACACCGTTCTCGCGGCGGCAATTTCCATGGTCGGAGCAACAATAGTAATGGCCGTGGTAATGGCAATAATCAACAAAGCGGCGGTAACCATAATGGGAACCACCGTAACGGGAATCAACGACCATCGAATCAACACGGGAATACTGGCAGCAATCACCAACGGAATAATTCCAATGGTAATGGTGGCCAACACCGTAACAACTCACAAGGTGGTCGTCACTAAGCGAGGTGACAGAACTTGGTCAAGAAAAAGTCCAAGAAAACACCAGATAATGTTTTAGCTCAAAATCGAAAGGCCCGTCATGAGTACACGGTGACGGATACGATTGAGGCCGGACTCGTCTTGACGGGAACCGAAATCAAGTCTATGCGGGAACGTCGAATTAATTTGCAAGATGGTTTTGCTCAGATTCGAAATAACGAGGCTTGGTTAATGAACGTACACATTAGTGAGTACGTTCAGGGGAACCGTTTCAATCACGATCCACTACGTAATCGAAAACTTCTGTTACACAAGAAGGAGATTCGGCGCTTAGGTATTGCTACGAAGGACAAGGGGGTAACCCTGGTCCCGCTAAGAGTTTACCTAAAGCATGGGTTTGCCAAGGTACTGATTGGTGTTGCGCAAGGGAAACGTGAATTTGACAAGCGAGAAACCATTAAGCGACGGGAACAAGATCGTCAGATTGCTCGGGTCATGAAACGTTACTGATAATGAGTGAGGGGAAGGTTAGCTGGATAGCTAAACCCTTCCCCTTTTGTCTAGAATGAGTTATTCGGGAGGTTAACAGGTTATGGGCGCAACTCCAATTAAGATCCATGTTGAAAATTTGCACAAGGCCTTCGCTGGTAACGAAGTCTTGAAGGGAATTACGTTAGACGTTTATGCACAAGAGGTGCTGTGTATGATTGGACCCTCAGGTTCTGGAAAGAGTACCTTTTTACGTTGTCTAAACGGGTTAGAAGAGATTACGAGTGGGGTGGTGGAAGTTGACGGCCAGCGGATTGGTGATCCGCACGTCAATTTGAACCAAATTCGGGAAAATATTGGCATGGTCTTTCAGCACTTTAACTTATTTCCCCATCTGTCAGTTTTAAAAAACATCACACTTGGTCCGACACAGCTAAAAGGGGTGAGTGGCGTCGTGGCTAATGAACAGGCGGAGAAACTTCTGACACAGGTTGGTCTGGAGGATAAGGCAATGGCAATGCCCAATTCATTATCTGGTGGGCAACAACAGCGCGTGGCGATTGCCCGAGCACTGGCGATGGACCCAGAAATTATGTTGTTCGATGAACCAACCTCTGCTCTTGATCCTGAGATGGTGGGGGATGTCCTCCATGTTATGCAACGGTTGGCGGAGAATGGGATGACCATGGTGGTCGTCACCCATGAGATGGGATTTGCCAAAAATGTCGCCGATCAGGTCGTCTTCATGGATGATGGCATTATTCAAGAGTCGGGTACACCAACCGCTGTCTTCGAACATCCGCAGAACACGCGGACCCGAGAGTTCCTGAATAAAGTTCTGAACGTTTAATTGCGTTGCAATTGATTGGCTTGAGAAAATACTCTCGGGCTTTTTGAGTTGGCCGACAGGTAGTGAAGACGATAGGTTCAAGCAGAGGGTGAAAGTTAGTTGCCCAATTAAACTTTTAAATCAAAAATATTGCAAGAGTTATTCGTTTAAATTATCAACGAATTGTGGTATTCTTTGATAAAGGGTTGATACATAGGCTCTTTGTCAACCGGTGTTGATGGAGGGAATTTCGGAGGTTCAATTCATTTACGAATTGGGCCTCTTTTTTGTA
>NZ_RHNX01000057.1 GCF_003946335.1 Levilactobacillus fujinensis | reverse complement strand
TATACCGGGAAAGGCGGTTCATTTCACCATATGGTTACGAGGGCAGAGCGAAGCGACACCCTCAGAGAGTTTTTTGTGAGGAAACGAAAAAAGTTCGTCTTCATGAAAATGATTACCATTTAGGCTAAACAAAATTGTCGACTAATTTTCGCTTAAATGACAAACAGATAACAATTTAACATAGCAATCGTTTTCAGGCGAAATTGGTCTTCAAAAATCATTATGAAGAGAGTAGTATTGTTTCTTAAAGCTGGAGCGACAAATTTTCGAGGTAAAACTTTCTAAGCAAAATTACTGACTTTTGCCAGCTCAGGTGTTAGAGTAAATATCTTGTGTCAAATTACTTGGCAAAAATTTTAAAGGAGGTCGGCGCATGAGCGACTTAACCAAGGGAAACTCCCTCAAACTTATTTTCTTCTTCACGATTCCATTATTAATTGGTAATTTATTCCAGCAATTGTATAACGTTTCCGATACTGTTGTTGTGGGACAAACCCTAGGTGTTAAGGCGCTTGCGTCCGTTGGGGCTACCGGTTCCATAAACTTCTTAATCATCGGATTTGCGCAAGGCTTGACTGCCGGGCTAGCAATCATCACGGCCACTCGATTCGGGGCACGTGACTACCGGGGTGTCCGGCGGTCATTTGCCGCGAGCATTGTTATCGCAATCATTATGACGATTGTCTTGACGGTGTTGTCGTTGACCTTCGTTGATCCCATCTTAAAATTAATGCAAACACCTGCGTCAATCTACGCGAATGCGCGAATCTTCATTCGGACCATCTTTGCCGGTATCTTTGCGTCGATGACGTTTAATCTGTTATCGAACATTATCCGCGCACTCGGAGACTCACGGACGCCCTTGATTTTCCTGATCATCGGGACCATCGTGAACGTCTTCTTGGAACTGCTCTTCATCTTAGTCTTTCACATGGGGGTCGCTGGTGCCGGCTGGGCAACTGTGATCTCTCAAGTCGTTGCGTCATTACTCTGTGTGGTCTACATTGTTCGTTCAATTCCTTTACTGCACATCTCACGTGAAGACTTTAAAATTGACACCAAGGAATTGTGGGCCCATTTTTCAACTGGGATGCCCATGGGCTTCCAGTTGTCGATCATTGCCATTGGGACGATGGTCATGCAAGCCGCGTTGAACTCCTTGGGAACCGATTCCGTGGCCGCATCAACGGCTGCTTCTAAGGTCGATCAACTGTGCTCATTGCCAATGTCATCCTTTGGGGTCACCATGGCGACCTTTGCTGCCCAAAACTTCGGTGCCGGCAAGTATTCCCGAATCCTAGAAGGGGTTAAAAAGACGTTGTGGTTGTCCGGAACGTTTGCCGTTTCTGCTGGGGCACTGGTTATCTTCTTGGGTCGGCCAATCGTTACCCTGATTATCGGAGATGCCGACGAACATGTTATTCAACTGTCCCAAACGTACTTTAACATCGTCGGAAGTACCTATCTGCTATTGAGTGTGTTGTTCATTATCCGGAACACCCTCCAAGGCTTAGGCCGGCGGGTCTTACCCACGTTGGCTGGGGTTGGTGAACTGACCATGCGGGTCTTCGCAGCACTATTCATGGTTGGTGCTTTCGGCTATGCAGGGGCTGTTTCCGCAGAACCACTGGCTTGGCTGGGGTCTTGTGTGATTCTCGTGCCTTCTTGGTTGTCGGCCATTCGCCAATTAAAGAATTTACAGCGTTCTGAAGATGTTGCGACTGGTAAGACAGATGAAAAAGTGGTCGAAGCTGAACCAGTTACGTCTGCCAAAGAACCAGTTCCTGCGCAAAATTAGAGTCTCACCGTCAAGCGTGCTAAACTAAGGTGTGGTCAGAGATGACCATGCCTTTTTTCTTTGGCAGCGTGCCGAAGGGGAGTCAGCGAAGGATTAAGGCTGGTAAACACACAATCTTGACTTTGAAATGTTGGGGTACCGAGTTTAATCAGAAACGACCATCTTTTGGTACAAGTTGCTATACTGTAAGTTTGGTGCCCAAATAGTTTCGCAACTGATGGTACAGTCTCTGTTTTCTCTGGGCCAGCACCATAACCTGAATCGAGGAGTGCTTTAAACGATGACAATTAAAAATTTTATCTTTGATATTGATGGCACATTGTTGGATACGGAAGCCATGTATATTAAGGCATTACAGGAAGTTTTACATGAACGGGGGATGAATCGGCCATACGCTGAATTGGCGAAGACCTTTGGCATCCCTAGTCGTGATGCAGTGATTCGTTTGGGCATC
Source organism: Levilactobacillus fujinensis (assembly GCF_003946335.1). Taxonomy (GTDB): domain Bacteria; phylum Bacillota; class Bacilli; order Lactobacillales; family Lactobacillaceae; genus Levilactobacillus; species Levilactobacillus fujinensis. The sequence goes on along the minus strand of NZ_RHNX01000057.1, from coordinate 6,510 downwards.
AAAGACATTGACGGCGTCTTGGCCGAGTGGACCCCCAAGACGGAAGAGAAACCGTATCAGGACACCGTTGCCGTCTATGCGGGAGTTAAAGACGCTTTGGGGAAGCTTAAAGACGCCGGTGCTAATTTAGCAGTCATGACGTCTAAGCGGCAATTTGAATTTGATCGGGACGTTGTTGGTCACGGTCTGGCGCCTTACTTTAGCCAAGCCATTGTTGCTGAAGACATCGCTCACGGGAAGCCAGCACCTGACGGTATTTTACTAGCGATGAAACGGTTGCATGCAGCACCGGAGACGACCATTTACGTTGGGGATACCGTTTACGACGCGGATGCCTCTAAGGCGGCTCACGTGACCTTTGGATTTGCCGGTTGGAATGGCAAACGGCCCACGGACTTTACGGCCGATGTTTCATTCATGACGCCACAAGCCATGTTGAACCTGCTAAAAGCGTAATCTATCGGGTAAAGTGAGAAGGGTTTCCCTTAAAGTCGCCCGGACTGGGGTAGCTGGAAACGCTTTTTTATGCTATATTTAAAGCGGACTAAATTTTACGAAAAGGCCGCCATGGATCGGCCAATGAAGGGGTGGCAGCATGCTTGCCATAATCGTCACAAGTCACGGGGAATTTGCCCGTGGAATTTTACAGAGTGCTGAAATGATATTTGGCAAGGCGCAACGGGTATTTGCCGTTACATTGGCGGCCAACGAAAGCGTTGAAGATCTCGCTAATCACTATCAAGCGGCTATTGAAAGTATGGAACCAATTACGGAACTACTTTTCTTAGTCGATTTGTGGGGTGGCTCGCCATTTAATGCGGCTAGTCGCGTTGTTGCTCAGAATCCAGACAAGTACGGCTTAGTTGCTGGACTTAATTTACCGATGTTGATCGAAGCATTATCAATTCAAAATCAGCCGCTAGCTGACGTGATTCCGCACCTGGAACGCGCAGCGCGGGGTGGTGTTCGTCACTTGGATTTACGGGCAGATACGGGAGATGATGATTTACTATGACAATGGCAATTCAACTCGCACGTGTGGATAGTCGTTTACTCCACGGTCAGGTTGCGACGGTTTGGACGAAGAATGTCCGACCGAACCGTATTTTGGTCGTCTCAGACAGTGTCGCCCAAGACAAACTTCGAAAACTACTGATTACACAAGCAGCACCAGCAGAGGCTAAGGCTAACGTGATTACGTTAGCGAAAATGGTGCAGATTTATCGTGATGCACGATTTGACGGGTTCCGACCATTGATTTTGACGGAAACGTTACCCGAAATGGCGGAGTTAGTGGCTGCGGGCGTTGATCTTAAAGGTCTCGGTGTTAACGTGGGCAACCTAGCTTACACGGTGAAGAAGACCATGTTAACGGACAGTGTGGCTGCAGGCAAAGAAGATATTGCCGCAGCAAAGCAGCTTGAAGCCGCTGGCGTCCACGTCTACACGCAAACGGTCCCCAATGACCGACAACAGTCATTCTTAACATTAGCAAGTAAAAAGGGTTTGTCGTAACACCTCACTCGGTGGTCACCCCCACTCGAGCGGGGTGTTTTTGCGGCGGGGAATATGGATAAAATTGGTTAAAATCGTAAGCTTACTTACCTAACTGATAGAACTAAGCCGGTCGCGCTCTGGTAGTGTGAAAGGGACCACTAGGTTGCCTAGTTGGAATGACAGTATCGTGTGCATGACACAGTAAACCAATATCTAAAGATTGAAAGTTCTAAAACACCTAGTATTGACTGTTGTAACAGCAATACTGCGACTAAAATTAGGCAACAATGGCCAGTCATCGCTTTACCGGCTGGCAGATATGGGCTGGATCGGTGCGAACACAACTTGAAGCCGCGAAAATGCCGAGTCTCCACGTTTGTTTTTCTACTAAGCTAGCGGGGAAGCACCCACTAACTAAGTAGAACGATGCGCCTGAATCCATATTTTAGAAGAAAGGAGATGGCAACATGAGCAGTATTTTTGGTGTTTTGATTGTGGCCTTTTTGGCTGGTGTTGAAGGCGTGGTGGATGAATGGGAATTTCATCAACCAATCGTAGCTTGTACGCTGGTTGGTTTAGCAACGGGGAATCTAGTCAGTGGGATTGCACTAGGGGCTGCATTGCAGTTGGTGACGTTAGGCTGGATGAATATTGGAACGGCTGTGGCACCTGATCCCGCTTTAGCGGCAGTCGTCGCGGCGTGGTGGGTCAGTGGCCCCGCGCATTTGCCGTCAGCTGCCGGCGTCATTTTAGCCATTCCCTTGGCCCTAATTGGTCAGGGACTGACCAGAGGATTGCGCCAACTTATCATTCCGTTAGTTGCTCAGGCCGACGTTGCGGCGGCTCAGGGAAATCTACGACGGATTGAATGGGTACACTGGAGCAGTGTGGTGCTACAGGGGTTGCGGGTCATGATTCCCACGGGACTGTTCATGCTGCTGCCTGCAACTTGGCTTCGGCAGGGTTACTACGCAATTCCACATGTCTTGCGTGGTGGTCTGCGAGTTTCCGCTGGTTTATTGGTCGTGGTTAGTTTTGCCATTGTTATCAACATGATGGCGACACGTCAGTTATGGCCATTTTTCTTCATCGGGTTTGCCCTAGCGACTGATGGCCATCTTAGTCTGGTCGCGCTCGGCATGATTGGTGTGGGACTGGCCATTTTGTACATTAAGCTCCAGTCCAAGGACACGCCGCATAATGGCGGGTCGGGCACGTTACCGGACGACGAAGACGAGTTGGACCGAGAATTAGACGACTTATGAGAAAGGGGTCAGTGAAGTGGAAAATGAACCAAAATTACGAACGCTGACCCTGAGTGATCAATTGCTGGTGTTCAGCCACTCTGGGTTGGAACAAGCGGCTTGGAATTATCCACGTTTGCAAAATTTAGGCTTCTGTTACCTCATGGTACCAGCTATTCGCCGTCTTTATCCAGAACAGGAAGCACGAATCCTGGCGGCGCAACGTCATCTAGAACTTTTTAATACCATGCCCTACATGCAATCCTTGATTACGGGGGTCACCTTGTCGTTAGAGGAGGATCATGCCAACGGTAACGGTGTGAGCGATAACGATATTCGCGCTCTAAAAGTGAGCATGATGGGATCGCTTGCGGGAGTCGCTGACCCAGTCTGGTGGGGAACGTTGCGACCAATCCTAAGTGCCTTCGCGGCTAGTCTGGCATTGAGTGGTTTTGGCATCGTAGGGCCATTGGTGTTTTTTATTGGCTGGAACGTGGCGCGGCTGAGCTTTCGGTGGGCAACGCAACGCTGGGGGTACCTGCAGGGATTAAAGGTTGTGACATTTTTGAGTAGCGGCGTCCTACAGAAGTTAACACTCGGTGCCTCCATTGTGGGGATGTTTGTCATGGGTGCTATTGTCCCGCGATGGACGCGATTTAAATTTGCACCGATCATTGCATCTAGTCAGCACGCCAATTTATCCTTACAGTCGATGCTCGATCAGTTGTTGCCAGGCTTGTTCCCCTTAATCTTGACGCTGGTGTGTGTGTGGTTGCTACGACACCACGTCAAGCCATTGTGGCTATTACTAGGTGTATTCATTCTTGGCCTTGGCGGTTATTGGTTGGGGTTGTTGTGGTAGAGAAAATGAAATATGTCGAAATTAAATGGAGCTGGTGCTACCTTTTGTAGGTGGCCTCGGCTCCTTTTGAATGGAGAACGGGCAAGTGAGCCTTGGTACCAATCGCGAATTGGGAATTGTGGCTGGCCATGAGTGTCAGCGAAGTTCTGGCGGTTGCAGTATAATCACTTTTTCTACAGCTTCAGTAAAAAACAGGCTTACGGATTCGAAGTTTTCAAGGCTTAAAGGTTGGTTTGCACCGCGCCAGCCCGCATCTATCGACTGGTAAGGCAATGCCCAGACCAGGGTGCCTCATTGGCGTCGTTGTTTCGGCAGTCATCATACGCGTTTTAGAATTTCCCAACCTTGAAGCGATGATTAACAAAAAATGCTACCTAGCAAAATCTGCCAGATAGCACTCTCATTTTTTTGATTTAGCCAAAGGTCACTTGATCGCGACCATGTTGTTTGGAATAGTAGAGATTGTCGTCTGCCCGCTTGTAAACGGCAATCTGACTGTCGTCGGTTCCCAGCATCTGCGTGACGCCGACAGAAATACTAATGTCGATGTCATTGTCGTTGTGATGGAAACGCGAGTCGCGGACGGTTTGGGCGATACCTGTAATGGCTTCGCGTGCCTCTTCAGCCGTGTAGCCGTTGAAGAGAATGGTGAATTCTTCGCCACCAGTTCGGTAGAGCATCAGGTCCGGGTCAATTGTTTGGAGCCGTTCCGAGATAAGCTGTGCGGCATGACTTAAGACGTAGTCACCGGTCAGATGGCCATACGTGTCGTTGACCTGCTTAAAGTGATCAATATCGAACAGCATCAGGGTCAGTGGTTGATGGTGATTGCGGCTTTTATCAAAGGCATCATTAAGTTCATTTTTGAACGCAAAATAGTTTTTCACGTGGGTCAACTCGTCGTAATTAGTGGTGTAGGTCAGTTGGGCTAACGTATTGGCACTGGCCATTAAGGAGTCCACGTACACGTACATGACGGCAAGAATGATGACACTGGACAGAAGCTCCCAGAGTAGTGTATTCCGTTCTAGATGGAAACGAACGCCAACGATTCCCCATAGCACGGCTGCATAGATAAAGGTACTTAGGGTGTATGACGCGTAGTTTAGCCAGCGGTTTCCCTGGTGATGGCGGACGACCTTCATGGAGTAGAAGAAGGACATGTAGAAGACGGCGAAGATCCAAGCTAAGCCGATATCCAACGTCTGATTAAGGGCCATGAAGAAGAGAATGGCGAGGAGCATTTTCCAGACATGGATTTCTAGCATCAAGAAGTAACTGACAAAGACAATTGAAAATATTTGAAAGTTGGTAAAGACCCAGCTATTGGCTGTGTCGCCAACTCTGAGCTGAACGAAAACTAAAAAAATCACCATATAAATAATTCCAACGTTAGAGCGGACCCTGTCAACATTTGGTCGGCGGCCCTGGCGCTTTAACAGAGCGATGATCTGATTCGTGATGAACCAGTAGAGCGTTAAGACGCCGAGAAGAAAGAACAGACTCGTTAAAGTTGGGGTAACAAACCATTGTGACCAAGTCATTGTAATAACGCCATCCAATCTGTTTAGAAATATTTACGGGGTACAGCCTGAAAATTAATGGTTTTGATAACAAGTAAATCGTGTTAATTAACTCGACAATTATATATTAACTCTTAAAAGGAAATTATGTTACTAAGTTTTTGCTAAAACTAGCCCAGTCTGCTCGAGACTGCACGAACACCGCACCAATCGGTAATGTGACCGGTTGCCGCGGTGTCAGAGAACAAACGTATGAAATTAGCTAAAAGTGACCTGATCACGGCCATGCCGTTTTGAGTAATAAAGATTTTGGTCGGCACGCTTATAAATATCGACCTGGCCCTCATCTTGACCCTGCATTTGAGTGACACCGACGGAAATACTAATGTCGATATCGTTGTCGTTGTGATGAAATTCGGCGTCTCGAACGTTGTCAGCGATAGCCGCCACGTGTTCGCGAGCCTGATCTGCCGTGTAGTTGTTAAAGAGAATCGTGAACTCTTCGCCACCAGTACGGTAGAGTACGAGGCCAGGGTCGATAGTTTTCAACTGGGTCGCAATTAGCTGAGCAACGTGACTCAAAACGTAATCGCCGGTTAAGTGGCCATAGGTGTCATTGACACGCTTAAAGTGGTCGATATCAAACAACATTAAGGTTAAGGGTTGGCCCTTGATCTTTGCGCGCTCGAAGGCACTACTGAATTCATTTTTAAAGGCAAAGTAATTTTTAACGTGGGTTAGTTCATCATAGTTTGTCGTATAGGTCAATTCCGCTAGCGTGTTGGCCCCAGACATGAGGGAATTGACGTAGATATACATGATAGTCAATAGGAAGTAACTGAAGAGAACTTCCCAGACCAGTGTCCATATGGGAAGATTGAATCGGAAGCCAACCACGATCCACAGAACCGTGGAAAAGAGCAACGTGGCGAGTACATAGTCGATGTAGGCCAACCAACCGGTATTGCGGTGTTGACGAATAAGTTTCATGGTGTAGAAGAAGCCTAAGTAGGTAGCGGCGTAGGCCCATGAAAGGGGGAGAAAGATGGTACCATTTACGATCATGAAGATGAGCACGCCTAACAACAATTGCCAGAAGCGAACCTCGAGCATTAGGAAATAGCTGACAAAGACTATCGCAAAGATTAAAAAGTTTGAGAAGACCCAGCTATTGGCGGTACCGTGGACACTGATCTGGACAGCGACCATCATGAGAATCATATAAATGACCCCGACGTTTGCCCGAACCTTGGCGCGGCTCCTTGTCAAGTAGACAGCTAAATAATTAAAATCATTATGCAGTATTCTTAACGGCATGATTCCGGTATTCTACTGGGGTCATGCCGTTTAGTGTTGGTTGGCGTCGCGAATTATTATACCAATC
>NZ_RHNX01000056.1 GCF_003946335.1 Levilactobacillus fujinensis | reverse complement strand
TCATACAAAAAGAGCCCTAATCACCAAGTGATTAGAACTCCAATATTTTGTTCACCAACAACAGTTGACGAAGAACCAAAAATCTCGTTTCCAAAACCGTAGGAAACGAGATTTATGAATGGTTCAATTAGCAATTACGTAAAACGATTCAGCAGGCATTATAGAACATGAAGATTTGGATGATAGTTTTCGCCGCCTGATGAAGCCGCTTGGCGGTTCGACGTATAAGTTGGTTCGGCCATTAACGTTTCCTTAGTCGCCACGCCTTGACTCTCACAGACATCACAGAGGGACTCATAGGTGACATCGTTGAGCAAGAGGCCACACTGTGAGACATCACAATTAAAGATAACCGCAGAAGAAGATTGCTCGATCTTCATCTCGGCGGCTAACTTTTGATCCGTTTGGAAAGCTTGTTTTGCCAAATCTGATTGGCAATCTTCCGCAAACATATCTAAGTCGAGATGACATTTTTTAGCGAGATTTAAGACTAAATCATTGGAAAACTTCTGATGGTCGTTCACAACGGCCATTTGCATGTTTAAGAGGAAATCGCGCCCCTTACGTTTGCCCTGAAAGAGGGCCGCCTTGTAGGCGAGAATGGCTTGGTAGTAAACGTTGAAAAAGGCGTTTCGTTCAGCCAAAGTGGGGTGCACAGGCAGGGCCTGTTCAATGATCTGTTGATTCAGCAACGGAACAAATTGAAACGACACCTTGCTATTGAGATGATCGGCCAACTTCATAATATTACGCTCGGAACGCATACAACGAGCGCCTAACGGGTTGACGAACAAATAGACTTCTAACACATTGCTTCCTCCTATACTTGTTCGAATTGGCAATCAGCAAGGGTCGCCAAACAAAAAGTAACAATACCACTACATTAGCAAAATTTCAAAAAATAGCAATCAGAACGTTTGTTTGAGGTGAAGACCGTTCGTTTAAAACGCAACCTAATCATGCAACATTTTCTTGGTGAGGTAAAGCTAAACGCCTCGTAAAAGTCACGGGTCACCCAGATTGAACTGTTAGTGAAATTCTTAACGAATTAGAGGAGTAATTACTCTCAGTTGGGACTAAATTATGGTAGAATCGAAAGATAAGACGTGTAATTAAGGTTGGGGGATAGTCGTCATGATAACGAATTGGGATCAATTTTTATTGCCCTATCAACAGGCCGTAAGTGAGCTGAAGGTTAAGCTCCGCGGTATCAGAAAGCAGTTCGAGAACCGCAACGAACGTCCGCCGATAGAGTTTGTCACTGGACGTGTCAAGCCAGTCCCCAGCATTAAGGAAAAGATGTCACGTCGGCACGTCGCCGAAGAGCGTCTGGAACAAGATATGCAAGACATTGCGGGTCTACGAATCATGTGCCAATTTGTCGAGGATATTTACCAAGTTGTTGATCTCTTGCGGCAACGGACGGATTTAACTATTTTGGAGGAACGGGATTACATTCATAACGAAAAGCCCAGTGGCTATCGTTCCTACCATATCGTGGTCGAGTACCCAGTTCAATTGGTGACCGGCGAGAAAAAAATATTAGCTGAAATTCAAGTGCGGACGTTGGCCATGAACTTCTGGGCCACCATCGAGCATTCATTAAATTATAAGTATCAGGGTGACTTCCCCGCTGAATTGAGTGCACGACTGCAACGGGCTGCGGAGGCCGCATTTAAGCTGGACACGGAAATGTCCGAAATTCGAGAAGAGATTCAGGAGGCCCAGCATTACATCACGCCACCTCGGGATGATGACGGGGCAACACCTTCTCAGCATAAGGAAGATTGAGTATGAAAGTTTCCATTTTTAGTAATAACGGTCCTTCTTCACAGAAGGTGGCAACCGCGTTAAAGGATGGGCTCACCGCAGCTCAGGTCACGCTCGATAGTCTGGACCCAGATATTGTGGTTACGGTCGGTGGAGATGGAACGTTGCTGTCCGCTTTTCACCATTACAATGACCGGCTGGATAAGATTCGCTTCGTGGGGATTCATACGGGGCACTTGGGATTCTATACAGACTGGCGAGATTATGAGGTTCGAGAGCTGATTAAGAGTCTGGTCAACGATAACGGGCAAAGTGTCAGTTACCCGCTATTAACGATTCAGGTGGAGTACGCGGATGGCACCCATCCCGATCAAGCACTTGCGCTGAACGAATCGACCATCAAGAAGGTTTCTGGAACGATGGTTGCCGATGTTTACATTAAAGGTGAGTTCTTCGAGAGTTTTCGGGGTGATGGTTTGTGTATCTCAACGCCGACTGGCTCAACGGCCTACAATAAGTCCGTTGGGGGAGCAGTCTTGAATCCACAATTCAATGCTGTGCAAATGGCGGAAATTGCGTCAATCAACAACCTAGTCTTCAGAACGCTGGGGTCGCCGCTGATCATCCCAGCTGATGAGTGGATTCGAATTGAACCCACCAATGCTGCGGACAACGTTTTGATGTGCGATCAACTCAGTATTGAAGGTCGACCAATCAAAGCTATTTCGTATCGCATTGCGCGACAACGAATTGCGTTTGCTGAATACCGGCACACCCACTTTTGGCAACGCGTCGAGGCATCCTTCATCGGCCGTGAGCAACCATGATGACGACATTCGAATGGATCGTGACCGGTGAAAGTCCAGTGCATGTGCGAACCGTTTTAATGGCACATGGGGTCACACGAACTTTTTTAAAGCAGGTCAAATTTCACGGTGGCGTGGTCACCCTGGATGGTGAAGAGGTCCGGGTGGTGGTGATGGCACGTCCTGGTCAGCGCGTTGGGTTACAACTCCCACCAGAACCAACGAACGAGCATGTGGCGACTTCTATGCGGCCACTGGACATTCTCTATGAAGATGAGCACTTCCTCGTAGTCAATAAGCCAGCGGGGATGGCCTCTGTACCCTCACACCTGTATCCTGATGACACATTAGCTAATCGGGTAAAAGGCCATCTAACGGCCATTCAAGCACCGAGTAACGTGACACACATCGTGACGCGGTTGGATCGTGAGACAAGTGGGGCGGTCCTGTTTGCGAAACACCACTTTGCGCATTCCATTTTAGATAAACAATTGAAGAATGGTGAACTAGATAAACGGTACGTGGCAGTGGCAAGTGGTCGAGTGGCGCCGAACCACCAGGTGATTCAAGCACCGATTGGACGGGCGGACGGGTCGTTCATTAAGCGGGCCATCCGTGCAGATGGTCGCCAGGCCAAAACGGAGCTATGGGTTTGTGCCCAGTCGGCAACAGCTAGCTTGCTAGCCGTTAAGTTGCATACGGGACGGACACACCAAATTCGCGTGCACTGCGAGTCGATTGGACATCCATTGCTAGGAGACTGGCTGTATGGGACACAAACCAATCCTTGGATTCATCGGCAAGCGTTGCACTGTGCACGGGTCTGTTTCTACCAGCCATTTTTGGGGAAATGGATTACTTGTTATGCGCCGTTGCCGGCAGACATGGCGTTGGCGATTGAACGTGAAGTCTTTGAACTGTAAGTTCAGTATTAAAATAATCGTATAAAATTAGGCACTGCCATTATTTGAAGATCAGATATTGGCAGTTTTTTATTCGCCAAAAATGTTACATTTGATATAAAATGTAACAAAATAGTGCTGCTAGCTTAAAATAAACTAAAAATTCGGTTGACTTTCAACTGGGATTTGTTCAATCCGACTTTTTGCTCAAATCGTAGTTTCTGGCTAAAAAAATAATTATAAAAAAATAGGAGATGTAATTTTGACTACTAATTAGTTTAGCTTGGTTGAGATTGTTTTCTAAACATTGAGAGAACAACCGAATTTACTAAATATGGATTGTTAGTGAAACCGGTTGGAAACACTGATATATTGGCAATTGTAACTGTTTAACACACAAAATAGGTATGAATTTAGGCGATCGCTAATGCTGGCAAAAAGTGAGACACTATTTTGGTAGAAAATGGTACAAATAACTAATCGATTCTATAATTGAACTTTTGAATTATCAAGTAGTTTTGTTCTTTAAATAGTGTGTACAGTTAATTTGTGCTAGAATAATCTTTAGTAAAAAATCTATTCATAGGGTGTCACCTTTCAGGTGCAATCTAGTCTGAGATTTTAAATATTTACGAATTTGAATTTAGCTTCTTATATGGTTAACTAAAAAAGGACGTGTTAAAAGTGAAATTCATGCGGCATCAAGCTTTTAATGGCGATCCTAAACTGCGGTATAAGATGTTTAAGGCAGGAAAAAAGTGGGTCTTCGCTGCTTTAGCGTCATTTACGCTCTTAGGTACAGGAAGTCTAACAGTAAAGGCCGATTCTTCGAACCAAACTGATAGCTCTTCCAGTGATGGGAGTACAAGCGAATCCTCGGCAAGCGGGTCAAGTGCGTCTTCATTGGCGTTACGGACCAGCGTGTCAGCTTCCAGTGCAATTTCATCTTCCGCCAGTTCAGCGGCACCCCAAACAACACTGACAAATTCAACGAGTAGCTCTTCGCTGGCCAATACGGTCGTGAAGAGTAGTTCAGCGTCTCAATCTTCAGTGGCCGGAAACTCACAGAGCAGTTCGGCAGCCAGCTCGGCATCTTTTGCAAATTCGACTGCTAGTACATCTACTAGTTCGTCTGCAGGAACGTCCGCAAATTCAACACTGACCGTTTCTTCGAATAGCAGTGCGTCTAGTACATCTGCTAGTTCGTCTGCAGAAACGTCCGCAAACTCAACGCCGACCGCTTCTTCGAATAGCAGTGCATCTAGTACATCTGCTAGTTCATCTGCAGTAACGTCCACAAAGTCAATGGCGGTCGTTTCTTCGACCAATGATATTTCTAGTACTTTTACCAGTGGTGCAGCAAAGTCGTCACCGGCTAAAAAATTAATCTTTAGTCGGGCATCATTATTACGTGCGACGGCGGTTAGCTCAACGGCAACGGCTACCAGTGTAAAAGCGACGGCAGTGTCGGCAGTTTCTGCGGCGACACTTGCATCTAGTGCAGCCAGTAGCTATGCAGCGTTAGTGAATACGACAATGGTTCAGACCGCAGTCAGTGCAGTTCAAAGTGCTTACCATGAGACGACTCAGGCGGAGGAATTTGCACAATATTATAGTAGTTTAGCAAATTCCTATGCAGCGGCGGTAGGGAGCAGTGTGGGCGAGGCCACTGATTTAGATGCGCACGCATCAAATGCAACGAGTTTAGCCACGTCTTTTGCAATCAGTGCAGTGTTATATGCCAGTCTGACTTCAAGCGCGGCTACTGCAGCATCCAGTGCGGCTGCTTTAGGGCTGGTCGCCATGGTCAGCAGTGCTAATGAGCTAACGGATTCTAGTGCTACGACGGCGGCAACCTTTGCTAATGATGCAAATGACGCAGTGGATGCCGTGTACACAACGACACAATATGATCAGGATAATGATGAGCTAACGGGCCTTTATACCGCAGCGGATAGTGCAGCCACGGTTGCTAGCAGTGCGGCTGCAGCGGTCGAAACGATGCAAGATAATGGTAGTGCGGCCCTTCGAATCGCAAGCTCTGCGGCGGCTCTTGGCGACTTTGACACGGTCAGTTCGGCCTATGTGACAGCAACTAATTTGGGCAGTCAGGCTGAGACGGCAGCAATAGCGGCGATAAATGCTTATTCGTTGGCGGAGTCTGCAGCGAGTGCAGCGACGGCAACGGCCTTGACCGATATTACCAGTTCGGCTGCAGTTGACGTAAATTCGGCAACAACGGCTAGTTCATTGGCGACAAGTGAGGCTACTCAGGCAAGTAAGTATACCGGAACGCAAGCCGCTAGTTACGCTGCGATGGTTTCATCAGCTGCGAATACTGCTGCCAGTTCGGCGACGGTTGCTAGCGCAGCTGCCCGCAATTTGGCATCCGCTACGACAGCGAAAAGTGCCACGATATATGCCCAAGAAATAGCGGCAGCGGCGAATGTAGCAGCTGTATCCGAATCAACGGCGACGAGTGCCGCTCTGATGGCATCGGAATTTGATACAACACCTGTAAAAAATCAAAATATGAGTTCAACAGCAGCTAGTGTTACGATGACGGCGTCAAATACGAACTTAAACGTCGGTGATAGCCTCACATTGAGTATCAGCGGAATCATTGATTCAGGGATTATTAGTGGTAATTCGATCACGTATATGTATTCTACAGACGGGGCAACTTGGTCAGTGTGGGGGACGGATACGAAGTCGCCTAGCAGCAGCCTATTATCATCAAGCATTAGCAGTTCCAATACACAAGCTATTAATGCGGCAGGAACTTATTATTTTCAAAGTGTCCTAAAAGGAAAATATGGTCTTTCCGCGTCATCTTATTCTGCAGGGTCAAATGTCATTACTGTCGTGGTTTCAGATTCAAACGGGAATTACCATACGCAAGCCTCACTAGCCGCTAGCTTGGCGACTGGTGAAGCAATGGCAGCAGAAAGCGTTGCTAGTGACGCCAATTCTAATGCGACAAAGGTGATGGCTATTGGCACGGCTGATGCAACGACAATTTCCTATGCAATGGTGGCCCAAAGTGCCAGTACCGACGTGACTTCCTATGCAACATTAGCTTCGTCGGCAGCGAGTGTAGCACAAACCGCGTCAAATTTGGCTTCGTCATATGAAAGTCAGACGACGTATTCAGCAGCTAGTTCTGCTATGGCAACTGTTGCGGCAAGTGAGGCGTTAGCTAGTTCCTATGCGCAATTGGCGAGTTCGGCAGCAGTAGTTACAAAGACAGCAACGGATGCAGCGTTACGCCAAGCGGCAAAAGATGGCGACACAGTTTTACAATTTGAAATTGCAGCTAGCTATGCATCGGCGGCGGCATCTTCGGCGATAATTGCGTCCAGTGCAGCAGTACGGGCAACTTCTAATGCTAATGATGCAACCCATGTCACGTCCTTAGCAACAAGTTATGTCAGCTACGTGACGAGCTATAATAGCGAAGCCACGGCGGCAGCTTTGACGGCTAAAAGTGATGCAACTTTGGCCAGTTCAGCAGCGGAAATGGCGACTTCCTATGCGGTACTTGGTCAGTACAGTGCTGCTGAGGTGGCCGCCACGTTGGCCAGTTCAGCAGCATCAAATGCCACAACTGAGTTAACCAATGCGATGAGTGCGGCGGGTGCAACTGCATTAACTTTGATGTCGCTCCAGTCGTCTTATGCGACTTCTGTCGCTACAGCGGATGTGTCTACAGCGACTTCAATTGGTGTCATAGCAAGTTCAGCAGCGAGTGTTGCCAGTTCGTTAGCTAGTACCATGGTGAAAAACACGTCACTAGGAAGTTCCTATGTCTACGTGACGTCTTCTTACGCTGCGGATGCACAGGTGGCAGCGAGTGCGGCAACGGCTTCGGCCTCGACGGCGACATCTTACATGACAATTGCGCAGATTGCTTTGGTTATGGGAAGTGCAACGGTGGCCAGTTCTTACGCGGAGGATGCAGATGAAGCCTTAGCCGATGCATCGTCGTACATGAATGTTGCCAGTTCCGCAGCCAGTCTCAGTGCTTTAGGGGCTTCGGCCGCGGCTACGTATTCAAATAATATGAATAATCCCCAGTATGTGTTGGACGGTAATGCGCTGAGCATTTTGGGGATTCCGTTAAGTACTGGTTTCTTAGTACAGCCAGTATCACTGACGTCAACAACTTCTGGAAATACGATTACACTGTCCGCGACCGCAGCAATTTCAATTATCAACGCCCCCGCACATACGATTTCACATACTTGGGAAGTCCAGGTCAATGGGGCGTGGTATTCATTGGATCAAGCTGTTAGCAATCATTTTATTAGTGCTCATAGTGATGTGTCGAATGATACGATATTGACGTTACCATCACTAGAATCGAGCAGTGTGCTAACGGTTACGGTTGACCCAAGTTTTACAGGAACCATGATTTTTCAAGAGACAGCAGGTTTAACGACACTTGGCGTATCGTTTAACGGTAGTGGGGACATTGGTAGCAATCTTGCCGAAGTTGACGTTTATGGCAATGATATTAACGCGGATGATTTAGCAGTTACTGGTGATAGCTATTTAATGAACGGACAATCGGGTTCCTATACGGCAACAGCTGACCCGTCTAATGCGACTGGGAGCATCAGCTGGACGAGTAGTAATTCTGATTTAGCGACGGTTAATGCTTCAGGTTTAGTAACTGCAGTGGCTAGCGGGTCTGGTATAGTCACAATCACAGCGACATTGACTAACGCTGACGGGACCATGATTCTTGCCAATAAATCGGTAACTGTCGGTAATGGATTGTCGGATCAAACAGTTAATGCCGGGGGCACCTTGACCTGGTCACCGGATGCGGATTTAAGCGATGCGTTGAGTTCTGGTGGAAGCATTACCTATACCTGGTATTTGCCGAATGGAAAAACGGTGACGACCACGACACCAACCTTGACACTCAGTGGAATCAGTGCCAGCGATGCCGGACAATATCATTTGGTCATTTCGACTGCAAACAACTCCTATACGATTGGACCAGCAACATTAACGGTTAATGCTGTGGAAACATCGGCGGCAACATCATCAGCGTCTACGGCATCTAGCTCGGCCAATGTTGCCAGTGAATATGCCAGTGTAGCAATGTCGTACGGTAATTTGGCGAGTGACTATGCGCCTAAAAATTCAACGGCCAGTGGGTATTCAACGTTGGCAAACTCAGCATCAGTGGAGGCATTAGATGCGGTGGTAACGGCTTCGACGGCAACGTCATCAGCTTTGGCAGCACAAGCCCAAGCTGAATCTGCAGAGGCAGCGGGGGATAATTCGAATGCACAATCTTATGCATCATCTGCAGCTTCTGCGGCTTCGGAAGCAGCGACGGCTAAAGAAAAGTCATCGAGTGCGGCGAGTGAAGCTCAGACGTATGCCAACATGGCGATTGCTACTGTTGAGGAAGCTGATTCAGAATCCGAGAGCGAATCGGAGTCAGAATCCGAGAGTGAATCAGAATCAGAAAGTGTGTCAGAATCAGAGTCGCTCTCATCAGCGGAAAGTGAATCGACCTCGATCTTAGAAAGCGA
>NZ_RHNX01000055.1 GCF_003946335.1 Levilactobacillus fujinensis | reverse complement strand
TACAAAAAAGAGGCCCAATTCGTAAATGAATTGAACCTCTGAAATTCCCTCCATCAACACCGGTTGACAAAGAGCCAAAAAAAGACACATCTTGAATTGTCTGGTGACAATTCAAGATGTGTCTTTTTTATTGGTTGCTCACCTTACGAACAGTTAGCCAGCTCAGCTAACGAAGCAGTTATCTCCTCAGTATCCGGCATTGGTTGCGCTAACACAGTCAGTAGATGTTCACCAATAACAATGATGGGTTCCCCCTGCTCATCTGTCAGCAAGGCCGCATATAATCGTAATAACGTCTGTAATGACTGGTACGTTTCTTGCCATTGATCAGCTTTACGATTCTCATGCATGAGTGCCGTCGTTAAGCTGCGAATATTACGGCTCACCCGTCGCCGTGTGAGTCTTTTTTGCTTGCGCTCCTGAAACGCTGGCAAAAATAACGCGACCGCCACTGCCAGCAATTCCCCAACGGCCTCAAACCAATCAGACCAGGTCCCTAACTCCATAAAAATCTCCCCCCAACGTTCACAGAATACCGCAGCCTGTCCAAGGGGCCAAGATTCATGTGCATTGAGAGGAGCTGTCTGTTAAGTCATTAACTAAAGATTGCGCGCTGAAGATTGAAAGCTAAAAACATTTACACTGCTCTTATGACAGTAAGAACTGTCACCACCAAGCTGATGGTATTCGCCGCACTCCGGCTGCCAGGAATCCCGCCCACTTACTGTGGGGGAACGCCTTCAGCCAAAGGACGGATTCCGGCTCGCCTGAAAGTTGTCAAGTTCGGGTGTCTCCCAGGTCGGACCACGATGTAAGCTGAAAAAGTGCAGTGCAACCAATTAAGTCGACTGTCCATCATCATCGTCTGGTTGCTTGTAGACTTGGCGGGGCTTACTGCCCTCTTGAGGCCCAATATAGCCACGTTGTTCCAAGTCATCCATGATACGCGCAGCCCGGTTATAACCAATACGGAACTGGCGTTGTAAGAGTGACGTGCTAGCCTTTTGTTGATCAACGACAAATTTCAATGCGTCGTCGAATAGGTCGTCATCACTGTCGCCGGCTTCCTCTTGCTTTAGTTCCTCGTCAGTGACCATCATATCTTCGTCATAGTCGGCCGGTTGTTGTTGTTTGATAAAGTCGACCACGTTAGACACATCCTCATCTGGGATAAACGCGCCCTGAACCCGAACTGGCGAGTTAGCATCTACCGGCTGGTAAAGCATATCACCACGACCTAACAACTTTTCGGCCCCATTGGCATCCAAAATCGTGCGAGAATCAATCCCACTGGATACCGCAAACGCAATTCTTGAAGGTACGTTAGCCTTGATCAATCCAGTAATAACATCAACTGATGGCCGCTGGGTGGCTAAAATCATGTGCACCCCAGCGGCCCGACCCATTTGTGCCAAGCGAATAATTGCATCTTCAACTTCATTTGAGACCGTCATCATCAAGTCAGCCAATTCGTCAACGACAACGACGATGTATGGCAGTGTTGGTCGATCTTGTCCATCTTCAGCGTTAGCCTTTTGAACAAAGGCATTGTATCCAGAGATTTTACGTTGGCCGAACTGCGAAAATAGCTCGTAGCGCCGCTCCATTTCAGCAACGACCTTATGCAGAGCTCGTGCAGCCTTCTTAGGCTCCGAGACTACCGGTGTCAGCAAGTGTGGAATCCCGTTATAAACACTTAACTCAACCTTCTTCGGGTCGATCAACATCAATTTTAGTTGGTCTGGTCGAGCGTTCATCAACATGCTAGTAATGATTCCGTTGATGGCCACCGACTTTCCGCTCCCAGTCGCTCCAGCAATCAGAAGATGGGGCATCTTCGTCAGATCCATCATGACAACTTGTCCTGTCACATTGCGACCCAGAGGCACTTCCAGTGGTTTATTCGGATGTGCCGGTTGCGCTTCAACCACGTCACGGAAAGAGACTGTTGAGACCTCCTTGTTTGGCACTTCGATACCAATCAAAGACTTCCCTGGAATTGGTGCTTGAATTCGGATACCCTTTGCGGCCAGTGCCAGTGCTAAGTCATCTGCTAAATTCACAATTCGTGAAACCTTGACCCCAATTGCAGGATGAAGTTCATACTCGGTCACAGATGGTCCCAAACTAACATTCTTGACTTCCGCGTCGACCCCAAAACTATCCAATGTTTGCTTAAGAATCTTGGTATTGGCATCGATTGCGTTAACTTCGGCCGTTTGGTCAGTTGGCGGCACCTGCTTTAACAATTCCGCTTTTGGTAATTGGTAATTCGGGTCAACCGGTGTGGTACTAACTAACGATTCGGCTGAATCAGCCTCGTCGGTTGCTGGTTCCGCCGTCGTGCTCGTTGTTGGCTTGGACGTTTCATTCGCTGCCACTGTAATGTGGTAGCTCGGTTCTTCGCTCGTTGGCTGCACGTCACTTCTTGGCTCCGGCAACTCTTTATCGTCCGGATCAAGTGGTGTGACCGTCTTCGGTCGTCGTTGTGTGTGCTGTGTATGTTTCTCTTTAGCTAACTCGCCGCCACGTTTCAGGGCATCTCCGCTAGCCTGAACCCCGTGACCCAGGGTCCGCCCAATCGTCATTAGCCACCGTTCAATATCAGCCAGTGGAATCTGGAAGAAAACGATGACCCCGGTGACCATGATCAACCACGCCGCAATCTGAGCGCCAATCAAGGCAATCAACCAGGCCACGATGCTCAGTTCTAAGGCACCAATTGCCCCACCGCCGAGCTGTGATGTCAGACCCCCGGTCCAAAGATCGGCGAGCCCCGCGTGCCAAATAGTTGTCAAAAACTGACTGTGTTGGTTCACATCCACAAAATGATTCGCCGTGATCCACAGAAGCCAGCCCGCATAACCCAGGCCACTTCCTACTAAGTAGTGTCGTGCAATATGGGGCCAGGTCCCCGTGAGTGCTAGAGCAACTCCCAGCGCTCCGACGATGACGAGTCCAAATTGATAAGTATCCCCAATGACCAATCGAACTAAATTTGCACAGAGCGTTCCCAATAATCCTAGATTAAAAATCCCCAGTGCAGCAAGGGCGATTAAAACAAACCCAATGACATTACTGGTATAAGAAAACGGTTGTGTGCTTTTTCGGCGGCGTTTGGTTGGTTTCCGTTTCGTTGGACGCCGTGTTGTTTTTCTCTTGGTAGCCAACCGACTGCCTCCTTTCATAATAAATTACCTATCACATTGATACTTCTTAAATCCTGGTTCCATTTAACCCTAATTACAACGATTCCCTTGCCGCATCCGGTCGCCTGCTGACGGCCACACACTATGCCAATTTCAGCTGGCCTTCTATTTAAGCTTATCGTGTGGGTAACGATGCACCCGTTCCAGCTTAGGAAATTGCTGTTGCCGCAAGACCTCATAAATGACAATAGCAGCACTGTTGGATAGGTTGAGTGCCCGAATATGCGTGTCATCTTGTGGGATCCGAATACACTTTTCCGTGTGCTTGCGCATGAAGGGTTCAGGCAGCCCCGTCGTTTCCTTCCCAAATAGGAAATAATGGTCATTCTCGTTCACACTATAATCAGGCTCAGTGTAGTCTTGATCAGCAAATTTCGACACTAAGTAAAGTTGCGTTGGATCCGAAATGGATTCCAGAAAGGCAGGTAGGTTCTCATGGTAACGGACATCTACCTTGTCCCAGTAGTCCAGACCCGCACGCTTTAAATGGGCGTCATCAACTGAAAATCCTAATGGCTTGATGAGATCTAAAATTGTATCCGTTCCGGCACAAGTACGGGCAATATTTCCCGTATTAGCTGGAAATAGCGGTTCAAATAAGGCAATGTGATTCGTCATAGATTCTCTTCTCCGTTCTGTTATCAAACATTCGTTCTGTTCCATTATTATAGCCATTCCACCCGGACTTTGACAAGGGTTCTCGCCCGGAGAATATCACCGGAGCTTGCTGACTACAACGGCTAACTAACTCGTCCAGTAGTCAAATTTTGGACAGAAAAAAAGCAGGTCCTCGGTGTGGGCACGGCGAGGATCTACTCTAGTGAAGTGCTACTTGCCAGCCACCAACAGTTATTCACTGATGTTGACTGTCAAACGATTTCTCATGGCTTAATATAACATCTCGCTGTCAGCTCTGCAAGCTTTTTTCACAAATTCTTCAAACGTTTTACTTAAGGCTGTTGAGCAATTAGGAGGGTAACATCCACCGTGATTTTAGGGAATGGGTTGGCCTTAACTTCTGCCAAACGTTCCGCGTTAGCGCCCCAGTGCATTGGCGTCATCAGCATCAAATCTGGGAAAAGCTCTGGTGTGACTGGGACCTGATAGCGGATTCTTTCAGCCGTCGCTGTCGGATAATGTTCTTTGAACAAACTAAGCACATTACCATTATCATAGGTTGCATGCGCACTCCCAGCTGGAAAAATAGCCTGTCGCAGTTCAATCAGGTAATCCGCATTGGGAATAACCTTCAACAACTGACCACCAGGCGCCAAGACCCGATTGAACTCCTTATATGCTGAAGGCGAAAAAAGATCCAAAATCGCTGTAAATTGACGATCAGCAAATGGCATTTGCGCCAAGTCAGCGACACAAAAGAAGGCCCCACCGTCTAATTGCGTTGCCAGATTGATGCCGGGCTTAGAAAGGTCAAAACCGACCGCTGCGTCCTGCCCTTGACGCTGAGCCAATACATCATGGAGTGGCGTCCCTTCACCACAACCCACATCCAAGATGGTCTGTGGTGTTGTCGGAAGTTTCGCCGCAAACGTATCCGTAATACCAGCAAATAAGCCCGCTTGGAGCATCCGTCGTCGTGCAGCTAACATGGCGCTGTCATATTCGCTCGCCACCGCGCGTTGCATAAAATACAGGGTACCCTTCTTAGATAAATCCACGTTATGTCCATTGGGACAGACCAGACTGTGGCCGTCAACTTCTGCGTATGGACTCAAGCAAACCGGACACCGGAAGAGTTCCGTATTTCGCGCTAAAAAGGCCGCCGCCTGATCAATTTTCTTCATTTATATTTTCTCCTTGTTTCTCATAACCACCATTGAATTTTTGATACCAGTGAAAGATTTCGGTTGTGACGACTCGAATCACTGCGTATCCTGGAATTCCTAAGATGACCCCAAGAACACCAAAAGCTTTTCCCGAAATCAGCAGGATAAAGATAATTGTTAACGGATGGATCTTGAGTGAACTGCCCAAGACCAATGGTGAAATCAATCGGCCTTCCAGTGTTTGCTCAACAATAAAGACGATTAGGACCTTGACCAGCATCCACGGTGAAATGAACGCCGCGACCACCACCGCTGGAATCATAGCCAAGAATGACCCCAAGTATGGTACTAGATTCAAGACACCAGCAACGATCCCCAGTAGCAATGCGAACCGCAGGCCAGCAATCAGGAATCCCAGATAGAACAAGACCGCAACGATAAAAGCAACAATCAACTGGCCACGTACATAGTTGCTCACTTGGCGGTTCATTTCTGTCAGTAGGTTAACTGCCGATTGACGGTGCTTAACGGGTAGTACCCGAGACAAATAGTCTGGTAACCGATGACCGTCACGCAACAGATAGAATAGAATGAATGGTGCCGTGACAACTGCTACCACAATTGAGACGACTCGACTTACGATTCCTCCAACAGAAGAAAAAGTACTCTTCGCCAATCCTGAGATGGCTGTAGAAGAGCTTTTGGACAGTTGCTGGTTGAATTGATTCAGCTGATCTCGGACCCCATTTAACCGGTCATCTTGTAGCCACTGCATACTAGTCTGTGTAATTTGGTGCCAATACTGTGGCCACTCCGTAATCAACGTGGTCGTTTGCCGTTGCACCATCGGAATCAGGCTGATGATGCCCCACGCAATAAGCAGTGCCAGAACAATAAAGAGACCAATGATCGACCAGCTCCGTCGAATATGGTGCCGCTCAAGTCGATCCACTAACGGATTGAGTAAATAATACCCCACTCCAGCCAAGATAACTGGCAATCCCAGAATCTGCCCCACTAAGATAAATGGCGTTGCGAGCCACGGGACTTTACTTATCACTAATAGAATGAGTAAAATGAGGAGCGTGATTGTTAGGATAGAAACTAAACGGTTGTTGACCACCCAGTTCCAAAACCATGATCGATGCTCCTTATAATCTGTCTTCAATGAGGTCCCTCCTAAGAAATAGTGCGTATATTGTACCATACTGTTAGCCGCTTTGCTGAACGCGGCCAGAGAAAGGATGACGATTTTGCTATTAGTCGAACCGTTACTAGAAAATTATTCAGAATTACCCAATGCCATTACGGCTGGAGCGAAGCGAATTGCCTTAGCCGACAACCTCGCTGTTGGTGGCACTACCGTTAGTAAGGGGGTTATGGGTGAAGCCGTCCGTTACGCTCATGAGCACCAGATAATGTTAGACCTCATCATTGCACCACGAGGGGGTAACACGCCCTATAATGACGTTGAAATTAAAATGATGGAGGCCGATCTGTTAGAGGCCCAACAATTGGGTGTCGATGGTGTCATTTTTGGTGCTCTAACCACCCAGCATCAGCTTGATCAAGAGGCACTTAGTCCTCTAATTGCAGCCGCCGGCGGTATGATTATGACCTTCAGTTTGGACTTTGATTCAATTCGTCCCCAAGACCGCGGTGTAGCACTCGACTGGCTCGCTGATCAAGGTTTCGAACATATTTTAAGTGCAGGTACAGCTGGCAAAGACCGTGTCACAGATTGGACAGCTTCCAAACGTTTAGCAGATGCTGACGGGTTAACTCTAATTCCGGCAAACGTCTCTGCGAAAGAAGCCATAGCTTTAAGTGACCAGCTTGGCACAAATATTTTCTATGGCCCACACGTTTTAGACTTCTAAAGACGACAAAAGATCTAGCGGTAGGATTGGCGTACCGCTAGACCTTTTTTTGCGAACTCCCAGTGAACTTATTTTGGAAGTTACCCTCTAAAAATTGATTCACCATTAAACCAGAAGATCTGACACGTGGACCTACCGTCTAAGTCCACGCACTGTGTGCCAGTAGTTCCTGATTTCCCGTCGTCGCAAAGTCCCCTAACTCATGCTCATAGTAGCACGATAAAATCTAGGTGACTGTCTATACACTAGATACTTATGAAGATACTAACATTATTTTAACTAACCAAAAAACTGCCGACCGAGATCAACATAATCTAGGCCGACAGTTTTTTAGTTACCAACGTTCCCGTTTGACTACAGGTTCGCCTTCTTCCCAAGGATACTTACCATCTTTATTTTTCTTCGTATGTTTCATCATATATTCTGTACGTTTCTTCAAACGGTCGTGTGTTTTGTGACGATTGTAAGCCCGTACACAGAGAACTACGATTCCGAGAACAACGTAGATGGACATCCGTAGAAAGAACTGCACGGTTTTAGTGGCAAACACAGTCGTTAAAATCATAAAGGTTCCCTCCTTCTAGCCGCAACTCTTTTAATTTACCCGCCAAGTTCTGACGTATGAGTCACTACGGTTCGACCCGTAGTGACCGCAGTATTACCTGAAACTCATTTCAAATGAATCTACTAGCTAACCAATGACCTACTAGTCATCGTCTTTCTTGTTACGTTTACCACCTAAGAACCACCATGATCCACCTGTTGCTGCCGCAATGGCTGCAACGATAGCACCCCAGAGTGTCTTCGAATTGTTATCTCTAGTTGCCGGGTTGGAGATTAACGCACCATCTGCGCTCTTACTAGTCGTTCCCTTGTCAGCCGCACTCTTATCAGTTGCACTCTTATCAGTAGCTGGCTTGTTAGCACTCTTATCATCGGTAGAACTATCACTCTGAACATTCCCGTTCGTCGCAACGTTTGCAGTTCTCAAGTCGACTGGTTGTGCTATATTTGCTGCTGGCGTTGCCGCTAAGTTAGTGACCGTACCAGTCGCACCGTTGCCACCATTCGTTGTGCCAGTGGAAGTGCTGGTTGCTGATGAACCATTTGAACCTGATCCACTGCCATTGCTACCAGAACCACTATTACCAGAGTCGCCTGCACCACCGTTAGTCAAACCATCATCTGAGTCCGAGTCGCTATTAGAGTTGTCATCGGAATCACTATCCGAATCGGAGCCACCATTTGAGTCAGAATCGCTATCCGAATCACTATCAGAGTCGCTATCGGAGCCATCGGAATCGGAGCCGCCATTTGAATCAGAATCGCTATCCGAATCACTGTCAGAGTCCGAATCACTGTCAGAGTCGCTATCGGAGCCATCGGAATCGGAGCCGCCATCGGAATCAGAATCGCTATCCGAATCACTGTCGCTGTCAGAATCGCTGTCGCTGTCCGAGTCACTGTCGGAATCGGAATCGCTGTCGCTGTCCGAATCAGAATCGCTATCCGAATCACTGTCGCTGTCAGAATCGCTGTCGCTGTCCGAGTCACTGTCGGAGTCCGAATCGCTGTCGGAGTCCGAATCACTGTCGCTGTCAGAATCACTGTCGCTATCTGAGTCACTGCCGCTATCCGAATCGCTGTCGCTATCTGAGTCACTGTCGCTGTCAGAATCACTGTCGGAGTCGGAGTCACTGTCGGAGTCCGAATCGCTGTCGGAGTCCGAATCACTGTCGCTGTCAGAATCACTGTCGCTATCTGAGTCACTGCCGCTATCCGAATCGCTGTCGCTATCTGAGTCACTGTCGCTGTCAGAATCGCTGTCGCTATCTGAATCGCTGTCGGAATCGGAATCGCTGTCGCTATCTGAGTCACTGTCGCTGTCAGAGTCACTGTCGGAATCCGAATCACTGTCGCTGTCAGAGTCACTGTCGGAATCCGAATCACTATCGCTGTCAGAATCACTGTCGCTGTCAGAATCGCTGTCGCTATCTGAGTCACTGTCGCTGTCAGAATCACTGTCGGAATCGGAATCGCTGTCGCTGTCAGAATCACTGTCGCTGTCAGAATCGCTGTCGCTATCTGAGTCACTGTCGGAGTCTGAATCACTGTCGCTGTCAGAATCACTGTCGCTGTCAGAATCACTGTCGCTGTCAGAATC
>NZ_RHNX01000054.1 GCF_003946335.1 Levilactobacillus fujinensis | reverse complement strand
GGGGCAGTGTGCCCCTTTTATTATACAGAAAATGGCGTCGACAGATTTCTCTATCAACACCAAATATCATAGAACCGATACATAACATTCGATTCAGCCACAGAATAGAGAAAAACGTCCCGAGACATTGTCCCGGGACGTTTTGTGTAAATACTATTTATTTTTAGTGGTAAAGGGCACGACGCCAGATGGCAATGTACCAGGGCTAAGCGCGCGATTTCCTAACGGATTAAATGCGTGCTGTTGGTGTTTCGCCCACCGGTCAAGGATGGCCGCTAAACAGATGACCAGGGCCTCATGGTCAGGTTGGTCAATGGTGAGTTCTACCGTGGCACCACCAGATGCACGAACTTGGTCAATTGTGGCAATCGTATTTTTACCGTGGGTGATGCGAAAGTGACCATTATTGAGATTTCCCAGAATGACCCAGTTAAGTCCACGAACAAACAACACCTCACGAATGACACCAAAAGTTTTGTTGACACGACCTACCATTTGTCGATGGTATATTAGTCGGAACTTGGGCAGTAACCCAAGTGTTTCTTGTTTAACTTCGGCTTCTAGTTCCCCCGCAATCGTGTAGACGGACAAGACGTCCGCCCGCAT
The DNA here is from genome assembly GCF_003946335.1 of Levilactobacillus fujinensis. GTDB lineage: Bacteria > Bacillota > Bacilli > Lactobacillales > Lactobacillaceae > Levilactobacillus > Levilactobacillus fujinensis. Next base: position 9,589 of record NZ_RHNX01000054.1, on the reverse strand, counting down.
TCCCCACTTACCAACTAGAAGGTAGCATGACTGATTATCCGTATCCCGAATAACCGTAGTTGCCCGAGCGGAAAGGGCAGCCTGATTCAGGTACAATTTACGCATGGGGCACCTCCTTTGTTTGGCCAGAAAAACCATTTGAATTCATTTTAACATGTTTTGCGAGGAGGCGTTCGATAATATCATTTCGGCTGACGTTATGATAGAATAAAAGGCGAGGTGTTGGGAATGAAACCGTTTATTCATAATGACTGGTGGCCGGTACTTGAACCCGAATTTGAGCAAAGCTACTACCAAGAGCTCCGTCAATTCTTAGTGGAAGAGTATCAGCACTACCGAATTGACCCGGACATGTACCATATCTTTACGGCGTTCGATTGGACCCCGTTTAGTCAGGTTAAAGTGGTGATTTTGGGGCAAGACCCTTACCATAATCCGGGACAGGCTCATGGGTGTAGCTTTTCTGTTATGCCGGGAACGCCGATTCCACCATCGTTGCAGAATATTTATAAGGAACTCGAGAGTGATCTCGGAATCAAGCCAGTTAACCATGGCTATTTGGAAAAGTGGGCGAAACAGGGCGTGCTTCTGTTGAACTCTGTGTTGACCGTTCGTGACGGTAAGGCCTTTTCACATCAAGGCCACGGATGGGAGCGGTTAACGGACGCTGCAATTGCAAAATTATCTGAGCGGCCTGAACCCGTTGTCTTCATTTTATGGGGCAGCGCGGCGCGGTCCAAGATTAAGCTGATCGATACGCAGACCAACATCGTTTTACAGTCGCCGCATCCGAGCCCACTGTCCGCTTATCGCGGTTTCTTTGGCTCCAAGCCATTTTCAAAGACCAACATCGCACTCACATCATTAGGGGAAACCCCCATCGATTGGCAGCTGCCAGAACACGTTACCATTGATGATGGGCCAACCACCGCATCCAATCAGGCATAGAAGAGAATTGATTCGTGGGATATTTTATGGAGGTCATCATCTATGGAACTTTTTGATAGTCTTAAGCAAAAAATTACTGGTAAAAACAAAACCATCGTTTTCCCTGAAGGGGAGGACCCACGGGTTTTAGGCGCCGCAAGTCGGTTAGCCGCTGACGGGTTGATCAAGGTTATTGTTTTGGGTAACAAAGGTGATGTTGAAACGACGGCAACTAACCATGCCATCGATTTGACACCTGTGACGTTGATTGATCCAGCCACTATTCCTGCCGACCAACATAAAGAAATGTTGGACGCCTTAGTGGCACGGCGTAAAGGGAAGAACACCCCTGAACAAGCCGCAAAAATGTTGGAAGATCCCAACTACATTGGAACAATGATGGTCTACATGGGCCAAGCCGATGGGATGGTTTCCGGTGCGGTTCACGCTACTGGAGACACGGTTCGTCCAGCCTTACAGATTATTAAGACACAAGAAGGCGTTCGTCGGATTAGTGGCGCGTTCATTATGCAAAAGGGTGACGAACGATACGTCTTTGCTGACTGTGCCATCAACATTGAACTTGATGCTGCTGGGATGGCTGAAGTGGCCATTGAAAGTGCACAGACTGCTAAGATCTTTGATATCGACCCTAAGGTTGCCCTGTTGAGCTTCTCCACCAAGGGTTCTGCCAAGGGTGACATGGTTACTAAGGTTCAAGAAGCCACGAAGATTGTGCATGAAACGGCACCTGATTTAGCCGTTGATGGTGAATTGCAGTTTGACGCTGCCTTTGTTCCTAGTGTGGCTGCACAAAAGGCACCAGGTTCAAAAGTTGCTGGTCACGCCAATGTCTTCGTCTTCCCTGAACTCCAATCTGGGAACATCGGCTACAAGATTGCCCAACGCTTCGGTGGTTTTGAAGCTGTCGGCCCCATCTTACAAGGCCTGAACAAGCCGGTTTCTGACTTGTCTCGTGGTTGTAACGAAGAAGACGTTTACAAGGTTGCCGTCATTACGGCCGCTGAATCCGTTAAATAAGATGAGTTACTAAATTTAATCACGTCAAATGAGTACCCGGATTGCTATTTATCAGCAGTCCGGGTATTATTTGTTAGGTTGAAATTACGGCCCGTGGTGTTAGTATTTGAATGAGGGAGTTACCAATGACGGGAATGTAGACTCGGTCGCAACGAATCAATTAGCACAGTTGCGTAAATTATTTTGTTCGTTAAAGGAGTTAGTTGAATGTTTGAAGTAACAGCTACGACACCAGAGGCCACAATGGCTTTGGGCCAACAATTAGCACCATGGTTACAGCCACGCGACGTTATTTTACTGGATGGTGATCTTGGTGCTGGGAAGACAACTTTTACCAAAGGATTAGCGGCTGGATTAGGTATCAAACGCAACGTGAAGAGCCCGACCTTTACTATTATTCGTGAGTATCAGGGTGGGCGAATTCCACTGTACCACATGGACGTTTACCGGCTAGAAGAAGGCGGTGGGGATGAATTGGGCCTAGACGAGTATTTCAATGGTGACGGGGTCAACGTCATCGAATGGTCGACCTTCATCGCTGACGAGTTGCCAGCAGACTACTTACGGGTAGTCTTCAAGCGTGACGATGATGCCGGTGAGAATCAACGAACGTTGCAGTTTGAACCCGTGGGGGAACATTTTAATCAACTGGTTCAACACCTGGAGGACGCACAAGCATGAGTGAAGAAGTCAGTATTCGGCTACCAGGAGCAGCCGATGCCAAGAAACTATTGGCGCTACTAGCGCGATTACAGCAAGAAAGTGATACGTTTAGTTTGGTCGATGCCGACGATCCAATTAGTGCTGCTCAGGAAGCCGATCAACTCGATCAGATTCGTCAGAGTCCGCGGCATTTACTCTTAGTGGCCAGTCTCGACAGGCAATTGCTAGGCGTATGTTCAATTTCACCAACGCCGCAGGGTAATGTGGGGGAACTGGGTATCGCTGTTGAGAAGAAGTACTGGCGCATGGGTATCGGCACCGCATTAGTCGATGAAGCTTTGTACTGGGCGGAAACGGCAAGTGAGTTAGAGGCGGTAGGCTTAATCGTTCAAACACGAAACGTGGCCGCGATGAAGCTCTACCAGAAGATGGGCTTCGAGCGCACCAACACGCCGCCAGAAATGGTAACGGACGATGACGGTGAACAGGTTACAGCGGTGGAAATGGTCTATCCGTTAGGTAAAGAATAAAGTGTGTGATGAGGGAGACTAAGCGTTAAAGGTGATGACCTCTCTGCTGACTTGGCTGGTCTGATTTAGCGTGACAATTCCTATCGTTACAAGAGCAATGTGAATTCAACCTTTAGTTAACTGAATGATAGTGAAGTAGGATTGTGACTGCCTGACGGTTACAATCCCTTTTTGTGTAGCGAGGGAGGGTGGAATGCGCAACTAACAACATTGTTTTTCACTGTAAGCTTTTCTTTTTGACTATGAAAGCGTTATCCTTAAACTAGGGTGTTGTCAAAGAAGTAGTGACGATGAGGAGGAATTTGGATATGTATCAGGCGAACGAACACCGCTATGATCAAATGGTTTATAATCGCATTGGCGATAGTGGGTTAAAGCTTTCGGCTATCAGTCTAGGGCTTTGGAATAATTTTGGTAGCGTGGATGCGTATGATAATCAAAAAGCAATTATTCATCAGGCGTTTGATCTGGGGATTACGTCGTATGATTTGGCGAATAACTACGGACCAGAACCCGGTAGTGCCGAGGAAAACTTTGGTCGAATCATGGCGACCGACATGCATGCCTATCGCGATGAAATGGTTATTTCGAGTAAGGCTGGTTATGTGATGTGGCCTGGGCCTTATGGTAATTGGGGATCACGAAAAAGTATCATCGCGAGTGCCGACCAGAGTCTAAAGCGAACGGGATTGGACTATTTTGATATTTTTTACAGTCATCGTGCCGATCCTGCGACTAATCCAGAAGAGACGGCCTTGGCCCTGGATCAACTGGTTCGTTCAGGGAAGGCCCTCTACGTTGGTGTTTCAAACTATAATGGGGCGCAGACGCAGGCCATCGCGAACATTTTCAAAGAATTACATACACCATTTATTATTCACCAGCCACGCTATAATTTACTGAATAGGGACATTGAGAACGACGTGTTGCCAGTCTTACTGCGGAATCATAAATCAGCAATTAGCTTCAGCTCGTTGTGCCAAGGTCTGTTAACGAAAAAATATTTGAATGGCATTCCACAAGATTCACGGGCGAATAAGACGACGATTCCGTTCTTGCATCCAGCCCAAGTCGAACAGACGCTCCAGACAATTCGGGCGTTAAACGAAGTAGCCAAGCAACGAAATCAAAGCTTAGCTCAAATGGCGTTGGCATGGAATCTAAGACAGCCAGCGATTGCCAGCGTCCTGATCGGTGCTAGTCGACCAGAACAAGTTGTTGATAACGTCGCGGCACTGGCCAACCTGGACTTCACAACGGACGAGCTCAATGGGATTGATCAAATCTTAGCACAACAGGCGCCAATCGATTGGGATAAGAATTAGACCTCATGAGGAGACTACTTGTAGGTCGAATAGCCAGACTAACTGAAGATTGAAATTAAACAGCGTCTGAGATCGACCTCTCGGGTAGCATGGCAGTATATCTGTAGAACCTAAAAAAATTGACATCATCTGAACTGTCAGACGGTGTCAATTTTTTTGTAACTCTTGTTGGTCTTGAACCCAATTCTAATTCCTGGAAACCGCCGACAGCCAGTCTACAGCTATCTCGTCACCAACCTAAGCATTTATCGTCACGAAGGGTTTTAACGGTTGTGTGCCAAAATGATTAGCTTCATATAACAGAATGTTCGCGCAGGCGAGACTGTCATCAAGCGCGTTGTGATGATGGTGTAGGTCGATATTGAGTTCATCGCAAACGGTATTTAATTTGTGATTAGGGAACTCGGGGAAGAATTTGCGACTGGTCTTCACAGTGTCCAATGTGAGGTAACGCGCAGTCGGCAAGCTGTAGTGTTCCAGTGTGCTCCGCAAGACACCATTGTCAAACGGGGCGTTGTGGGCAATCACGAGGCGGTCGCGTTGAAAGAAGGGCGCGACGTGTTGCCAAACCTCGGGGAAGGCCGGCGCATTGGCCACGTCAGCTTCATGGATGCCGTGGATTTGGACGTTCCGCCAGAAAAAATCGGTATCTGGCTTGATCAGGGTGTAAAATTCATCGACGACTTGACTATTGCGGACGATGGTCAAGGCTAGGGAACAAGCACTGTATCGCTTGCCACTGGCCGTTTCAAAGTCCATGGCAACAAAGTTCACAAAGACATCTTCCTCTCTTGATCGGTTAGACGGTGAGTCCGTCGACGTCCAGCTCTACTGGACAGTGATCGGAACCCATGATTTGGTCTAAAATTTCTGCTTTTCGTAACTGGGGTTCGAGGCGTTGACTGGTAATGAAGTAATCGATTCGCCACCCGGCGTTATTGTCGCGGGCGTGAAACCGATAGCTCCACCAGGAATACCGGTCGGTGGTATCGGGATTGAAGTAACGGAAAGTGTCCGTATAGCCGGTCGCCAACAACGCCGTCATTTTTTCTCGTTCGTCATCGGTAAAACCAGCATTTTTATGATTCGTTTTGGGATTCCGCAGGTCGATCTCCGTGTGGGCCACGTTCAGGTCGCCACAGAAGATAATGGGCTTTTTGGCATCTAACTTTTTTACAAATGCCAAGAAGGCTTGTTCCCAGCCCATCCGGAAGTCGAGACGTTTCAGTCCACTACCAGAGTTAGGGGTATAACAGGTCAGTACGTAAAAATCCGGATATTCCAACGTAATTGTTCGGCCCTCGTGGTCAAAATCAGGCGCATCGATGCCGTAAAGAACATTCAGCGGCTTGTGCTTGGTAAAGAGCGCTGTCCCCGAATACCCCTTTCGTTCGGCATAGTTCCAGTATTGATAGTAACCCGGTAGGTCGAGATCAATCTGGCCCTCCTGCAGCTTGGTTTCCTGAATCCCAAAGAAATCGGCATCCAAGTCCTGAAAAGTTTCGACGAAATTCTTCTTCACAATTGCCCGTAGGCCGTTTACGTTCCACGAAATAAATTTCATTTTCGGCACCTCCACTAACTTTAGTATACCAGAAAAAGCGAGATGTAACGTGCCAGAGCTTTTAACGGAGTGCCAAGCACTCGCCAGTCAGAATGACAATATTTTATTGGAATTGGAGCGTTCGCCGTCGGTCTGACTAGTTTTCATGGTAAAATAGGTCTATTGACGATTAATTCCGTTGAACCAGTCGCTGGCAAAACGGAACGTAAATCTTTGCGAAACGAGAGGATAATCACGATGATGGAAGATATAGCAACGGTATTTCCTGAGGTAAAAATTTTGCGTAATGAGCCCTTGGCCCACTACACGTATACGAAGACCGGGGGACCTGCCGACTATTTAGCTTTTCCGACGAACGTTCAGGAGACCAAGTCCTTGTTAGCTTACGCGAAACAAGAGGCGTTGGCCGTAACGGTTGTGGGAAATGCCAGTAACTTAATCGTTCGTGACGGTGGTATCCGTGGCTTGGTGATGATTTTGACTGACATGAACCAGATTAGCAGCTCGGGTCAGACGGTCACTGCCGAAGCCGGGGCAGCGTTGATCAAGGCGACTCAGGTTGCCCAAGCCCATTCATTGCAGGGCTTGGAATTTGCAGCTGGAATTCCCGGTAGCGTGGGTGGGGCAATCTTCATGAACGCCGGGGCTTATGGTGGTGAGATCAGTGAGGCCGCTTTGTCGGCTGAAGTCTTGACGCCAGAAGGTGAAATCCGGACGTTGACGAAGAAAGAACTCGACTTCGGTTACCGCCACAGTTCCATTCAGGATTATCACGACATTGTGTTGTCGGCAACTTTTGCCCTGACGACCGGGGATGGCGCTGCCATTCAAGCTAAGATGGATGACCTGAACGAACGTCGAGCTGCTAAACAACCGCTGGAACTGCCTTCCTGTGGGAGTGTCTTCAAACGTCCCAAGGGTCACTACACCGGGCAATTGATTCAAGAGGCTGGGTTACAGGGACTAAAGTGGGGTGGCGCTCAGGTTTCCACGAAGCATGCCGGATTCATCGTGAATATCGACCATGCGACGGCCACGGATTATTTGGAATTAATTCACCATATTCAAGCGGTTATTTTGAAAGAAGATAACGTTCAGTTGGAGACTGAGGTTCGCATCATTGGCGAGAAGCCAACGACCGAAAATTAAAAAAGGGGGAACCATATGTGCCTATTGTTGAAGCAGTGATCCTGTTGATCGTGTTAGTTCTGTTCTCTAATATTATCAGTCACTACCTCACGTTTATTCCAGTCAGCTTGATTCAAATTGCCTTGGGCCTCATCGTTGCCTTAGTTTGGCAGTTTGAGGTACCGCTGGAGACTGATTGGTTCTTGCTTTTGTTCATTGCACCATTGCTATATAACGATGGTCGTCGTTTCCCCCGCCGGGAACTCTGGCGATTACGGGGCCCCATTTTTGCAAATGCCATTTGGTTAGTTTTCTTAACCACGATTCTGGGAGGTTTCTTGATCTACGAGTTGATCCCAAAGATGCCATTAACTGTGGCGTTCGCGTTGGCGGCTATTCTATCGCCGACCGATCCGGTAGCGGTGCAATCAATTTCGAAGCAGGCCAAGTTACCGGAAAGTCTGCTGCATTTGGTCAGTGGTGAAAGCTTGATTAACGATGCTAGTGGGCTGATTGCCTTCAAGTACGCCATTGCAGCGACGGTCACGGGTGCCTTTTCAATGGGAACGGCAGTCGGCGACTTCTTCTACATTAGTATTGTTGGATTCTTATCCGGGCTGATTATCATGACGGCCATTCAGCTGTTAATGGATGTTTTGCGTCGGCAAGGTATCGACGACGTGATTTTTAACACGGTCTTACAGATTGCCACACCATTTGTTGTCTACCTGGTGACCGAAGAGATCACGCACGCATCTGGTGTAATTGCTGTCGTCACCGCGGGAGTCCTCTACCATGCTCGAGAAAGCCGGATTGTTGAGGATTCACCTGAATTAAAATTGGTTACGGAAAAAGTTTGGGATATTATTATCTATTCGTTGAACGGAATCGTTTTCGTCATCTTAGGAATCGAATTGCCCGTCGCCACATCACAGGTCATCAAGGGGGGGCAATTCAACACGTGGGAAGCGTTGTTCTTTGCGTTTGTTACTTGGGTGATCATTGTCGTGATTCGGACGGTTTGGACGTATGGATACGTCTTGTATGAACGCTTAAATAACCGCTCACGGAAGGAACGGCCGGGAATTCGGATGTCGATTCTGTCCGGGCTATCTGGTGTGCGGGGTGCCGTTACCATGGCCGGGGTCCTTTCTGTGCCGATGACGGTGGCTTCCGGTGCTGGTTTTCCAACACGGGCGCTAATGCTTTTCGTTGCGTCAGGGGTCATCATTATTAGTTTAGTGGCAGCAACGATTACCTTGCCACTGATATCAACGTCTGGGCAACCACTACAGACTCGGGCGAGTGCAAGTGATGAAGGGGCCAACGAGATTGATCTGGACGCCGATGGTGAGGAGATTCCCGCCGAGCCAGTGCGTCAGATCAGTGAGGATGAGGCGCGGGCATACATTATGCGCTTGGCCATTTCTAAGATTGAAGAGTTACGACGGCCGAATAATCAGCGGGCGGCGTATGACTTGATCTTAGACTATCAATTTATCATTCGTCGTTTAGAAATGAACTATCGCGCCGACACGGCCATGCAGAAGGTGTTAGACGACGAGATTCGGTTGCGGCAGGTTACGTTGGCTGGTGAACGTGAGTCGTTGAAGGACCTGCGTCAAGCAGAAAAAATTACGCAGACGAGCTATGTCGGGGCGCTCCGGCGAATTGAAAACATGGAGAGTCGATTGACGCAGGTTGCCGGTCACACCATGCCCAGCGTGCTGAAATACTGGCGTGTTTTCTTCAAGCACATGTTCCGTAACGCAGCTTATTGGTTGCACTCGGAAAATACGGAGCGACTGCATGCAGAGAACAATTTAGTCGAGCGAGAAACTGCGAAAGCAGCCATCAAGTCGCTATCGCAGTACCTCGCCAGTTCTGACGTGGACGAGACGCAGTTCGATAATCAAGCGGTCTACCACTTACTGGTCCAGTACCGTAATCGCATCGAACGGGCCAAGGCCGAAACAGCGCCGACGCATGAAGAAGAGTACCAACATCAAATCAATAAATTGCGAGTGCGGGCGCTTGGGGCCGAACGGTCGGGGATTCAGACCTTGCTCGAGGCGGGTAACATTACCTGGAATATGGCGTCCCATCTTCGGCAGTACGTTAACTATTCCGAAAACGTCTTGGTCATGTCCTTGAATAATGAGGAAGGATAGTCGGCGGCCAGTAAGGCGATGACGAGACTAGGCTATCTAATTCTTGGCACAGCATCGTTGTTAGAACGTGTTTTGAAACTTTTAACCTACACCTAAAGAGGCGCCACAAACTGTTGAGATGCAGTCTGTGGCGCCTTTTGACTTGATTTGCTATGGGTATAAGGGTTCTATGATATTTGGTGTTGATAGAGAAATCTGTCGACGCCATTTTCTGTATAATAAAAGGGGCACACTGCCCCA
>NZ_RHNX01000053.1 GCF_003946335.1 Levilactobacillus fujinensis | reverse complement strand
GTACAAAAAAGAGGCCCAATTCGTAAATGAATTGAACCTCCGAAATTCCCTCCATCAACACCGGTTGACAAAGAGCCGGTATAAGCAGGTGATACCTGATCTCCGATGGGTTGCGCTTACCCGTAGTAGGAAAAATATAATTGTGAGCGCGAGATGAAGCGGGTGAATGGTTTGGCTGGCAGTATGCTTATCTAGGTCAACGGTCAGGAGGATGTAGAGACGCGCCAGTAGGAATTGTCACTCGCAAATTAGTGGCGCACCGGCTGTCAGAGATTTCGTTTGCTGTGGGGAAACGCCTCCGATTCTGATTGTGCACGTCAATTTTGGCTTTCAGAGGGGAGGCCCTTTACCGAAAAAAGAACCAAAACAGCTTATAACCAAGAAGGTCGAAGTGTTTTAATTCATCAATGGATTAACATTTAATTTTGGGCAATAAGTTCTTGTAGCCAAGGTGGTCCCATCTTTAATCCCATGGCGCAAGTTTAAGTTCTAATCGTCAACTGTCTGCCGGCTATTGGTCATAATGAGATAGAGTACCCAGTAACAGAAGAGCTGGATCAGCGTCATCAATCCCACGAAGATCCACATATTTGGCGTCCACATGTCCATTAGCGGCCGAATAAACTGCTCGGGGTTTAGAAACAAGTAAACGGTGTGAATCCGCAGAAATCGTCCAATGTAGAGGCCAACTGACGTGAGAAAAGTCAACACAATCACAGTCAGTACACGAACGGCGGTGTTTCCCTTGCCCAACCTGAGACTAATGCATTCACTGACATAATTGAGGCTCCAAAAGCCCAGAAACGAACAGCTGATGGCACTAATGATCATGTACGTAAAGTAGATCCACAAGTGTGGGGTGACCCGCAACAATCCGGTGACGGCATAGGGTTGCAGTAAGGATAGGTGGAACAGATCTGTCAATAGATAGGGCGCATTGGGATAGAACAGCAGCCAAACGATGATTAGCGGCCAAAACAGCCATGCTTTTGGTCGCTGCCGTCCGATATGGAAGCTCAGCTCAATGGGGATGTAGCCCAAGAAGGTGTTAAGGATTAAGAAGGAAAACGGGTCCTTTGCGCGGAAAAAAAGAAAAATTAGCCACGCCACAAAGAAGATCCGAATTTCCCATCGGGCACGCCGATTCATAAGCCATCACCAATCCTTTCGCCAAGTTTCTACTTCCATTCTACAGCGAAATCGCTGACAGTAAATAGAATATGACTTCTATGGTAACAGATTATTTTCCTGAAAATAACTCACCGATTATACTTTAAGGAATCCGTAAGTTTTGGCCGCCGTTTCCGGTGACTTTCCACGACTTGTTGGGATTCGAGGCGAAATGTTGAGGCCGCCGTGCTATAATAAAATTTGAATTCGATTTGGAGGGAAAGTCATGAACCTAGATTGGGGAAAACTCCTTACGTTAGGGAATTTAGTCAACCTACTCGACATCTTGGTCGTTTGGTTCGTCATTTATGAGCTGATTGTGATGCTTCGTGGAACCAAGGCGATTCAGCTCTTTCGTGGCGTAATCCTGATCTTGATCGTTAAGTTCATTAGCACTTACGTGGGGTTGAATACGGTATCGTGGTTGGTCGACTTGGTCATCAACTGGGGTGTTATCGCGATTATCATTGTCTTTCAACCGGAAATTCGGCGGGGACTGGAACACTTGGGTCGCGGGTCGATTTTTGTGCGGGTTCGCCACGAGAATGAAGCGGCAACCAAGATGATTGAAGGCTTGGATAAAGCCATTCAGTACATGTCTAAGCGGCGAATTGGGGCGTTAATGACCATTCAACGGGATACCGGGCTGGAAGACTATATCGAGACTGGTATCAAATTAGACGCGGAGTTGACCGGCGAACTGTTGATCAATATTTTTATTCCGAATACGCCACTTCATGATGGGGCGGTCATCATTCGGGATAATCGAATCGCCGTTGCGGCGGCGTACCTTCCCTTGTCCGAGAGCAATCTGATTCCGAAGGAACTGGGGACGCGGCACAGAGCGGCGGTCGGTATTTCTGAAGTGACGGATGCGTTGACCATCGTCATTTCAGAAGAAACTGGTGAAGTGTCGATTACGAAGAACAATGAGTTGCTTCGTGGATTAACGCAAGCTGATTACCTGAAGTTTTTACGTAATGAATTGGTTAATGAAGAAGCCACTAATGATGGGAACTTCTTAGTTAAGGCGCTCGATTGGTTCGATGAGCGCTTCCGAGGGGGGCGGCGCTAATGAAAAATGAGCGTTACACCACGTGGCTGTATCGAATCCTAGCTCTGATTTTAGCGGTATTGCTGTTTTTCTACGTCAATAGTACTAAGTCGAGCTCAAGTAATTCGCAGTCGACCAATTCGACCAATAACACGTCCCTGACGGCAACCAAGACAATGACGGTCTCAGTGCCGCTACAGTTGAACGTGAATAGTAACAAGTACTTTGTGACCGGGTACCCGCAGAAAGTTAAAGTGACCTTGCGGGGGCCATTGGCGTTAGTCACAACGACCGCTAACACGCAGAATTTTAAGGTTTATGCGGCACTGAGTAATCTGGGTGTGGGGAAGCATAAGGTGACCCTACATCAAGAGGGCTTGAATCATGAGATTGAGTCGACTATTTCACCGTCGAAGATCTCGGTGGATATTGAGCCACGGCGGACCGTGTCCTTCCCAGTAAAGGTTCAGTACAATAGTCGCAATATTGCGGCCGGGTATACCGCTGGTAAGGCGACGACAGATACCACGACCGTGAAGGCGACTGGCGCGGCCAACGAGATTTCACGTGTCAAGCAAGTCGTCGCACAGTTGACGGTGCCACAGAATACTAAGAAGACGGTCAGCAGTCAAGCCGTTATCGAGGCACTCGACAATAGTGGCAAGACGGTTAACGTCATTTTGACCCCGTCCACGACCACGGTTAATTTGCCGGTGACGTCCGATGGTCAGAGCAAGAAGGTCAGTCTGAATTTAAATGCGCAAAATGGCTCGTCCGGAACGACGTACAAACTAACTAGTAACGTGAACAAGGTCACGGCTTATGGGAGCGCAGCGGAGCTTAAAGCGCTGGATCAAGCGACCGTAGATGTCGACGTTAGTGATGTCAAAAAGACGGCGACGAAGACGGTGACCCTCGATGCTAGCGATAATAATGTCACAGCTTTTGATCCGACGACAGTTAAGGTCACGGTCAAGGCTGTCTCAAAATAACGAAAAACAAAGTTGAGAAATGAGGAATTTTACGATGAAGTATTTTGGAACCGATGGTGTGCGCGGGGTTGCTAATCAGGAATTAACGCCCGAATTAGCTTTTAAAGTTGGCCGTTTTGGTGGGTACGTGTTGACCCAACACGCAGATAGTCAAAATGCACATCCCCAAGTCTTAGTTGCACGGGACACCCGAATCTCTGGTCAATTGTTGGAAAACGCATTGGTTGCTGGTTTACTTTCCGTGGGAATCGAGGTTTTGCGGTTAGGCGTTATCTCTACGCCAGCTGTTGCTTACTTGGTCCGGACACAGGGCGCCGCTGCCGGGGTCATGATTACGGCTTCCCACAATCCCGTTGAATATAATGGGATCAAGTATTTTGGGAGCGACGGTTACAAGCTGTCCGATGAGATGGAAGAAGAAATCGAAGCCCTCTTGGATGGTGAAAAGGATGAATTGCCACGGCCAACTACGGATGGGTTGGGGACGGTTGAAGACTACTCTGAAGGTAGCCAAAAGTACATTCAGTTCTTGGAACAAACCATCGCTGACGACTTGGATGGCCTACACATCGCTGTTGACTCTGCTAACGGGGCCACTAGTGGTTTAGTTTCACGGCTATATGCTGACCTGAACTTGGACTTTGATACGATCGCCACGACACCAAATGGGTTAAATATTAACGCCCAAGTTGGTTCGACGCATCCGGAGCAACTACAAAAGTTTGTGCTGGAAAAGGGTGCCCAAATCGGGTTGGCCTTTGACGGTGACGGTGATCGGTGTATTGCGGTCGATGAGGCTGGCAACATTGTCGATGGGGACAAGATCATGTACATTTGTGGCAAGTACATGGCTGAACATGGTCGTCTGAAGAAGGATACAATCGTGACGACGGTCATGAGTAACCTGGGAATGTACAAGGCCATGGCTGCCCACGAGCTGAAGTCAGTTAAGACGAAGGTCGGGGACCGTTACGTGGTTGAAGAAATGCTCAAGTCTGGATACAATCTAGGTGGCGAACAGTCCGGTCACATTGTTTTCTTGGACTTCAATACGACTGGTGATGGCCTGCTGACCAGTTTACAACTGTTGCATATCATGAAGGTCACGGGCAAGAAGTTGTCCGAGTTAGCCGCTGACGTGACGACCTATCCCCAAAAACTAGTGAACATCAAGGTTGCCGATAAACAAGCAGCTTTGGAGAACCCTCAAGTTCAAGCGATGATCGCGACCGTTGAAAAGGAAATGAACGGCGATGGCCGAGTCTTAGTTCGTCCTTCCGGGACGGAACCCCTCCTACGGGTCATGGCGGAAGCCCCAACTGAAGAAATCGTTGCGGGTTACGTTGACCGGATCGCAGACGTTGTGCGGGCCGAAGTTGGCGTGGACTAACTTATAATTGTGCGGAATCTGGATCAAATGATCTGGATTCTTTTTTTACAGAAAATATTTCTAAACAAAATAATTACTGAATGCTTTCTTTTCATGGGATGATGATGTGGCTGTCTAACCTTTGCTAGTCAAGGTGTTAGCCACACACGACAGTTATGAAAAATAATTATGAAAATAATCATAGACCATTCTGGATTTTTATAATTGACAACATTACTTAAACGCTGTAAAGTATAGTCATTCAGAAATGTTTTTCAGCTGGTTTCAGTCTATACCAATTCTGAAGAAAACTGATACATTTTCAATCATAAAACTATCCGACCCTTTCGGTAAGCCGAAACTGGTGTCGAGCAAAGGAAGAAAAATTATGTGTGGAATTGTTGGAGTTACGGGTAATGACAATGCCGTTAAGATTTTAGTTGACGGGCTTCAAAAGTTGGAATACCGCGGCTACGATTCAGCCGGAATTTACGTTAACGACCAAAAGGGGCAAGATTACTTAGTAAAGACTAAGGGTCGGATTGCCGAATTACGGTCAAAGATCACACCAGAAGTCCACGGATCAACTGGAATCGGGCATACACGTTGGGCAACTCATGGTGTGGTTAGTGTGGACAACGCGCACCCCCATTTCTCTAACGACGACCGGTTCTACCTGGTACACAACGGGGTTATTGACAACTTCCAGGAATTAAAGGCAAAGTACTTGAGTGATGTGCCTTTCAGAAGCCAAACGGACACCGAAGTTGTTGTTCAATTGATCGACAAGTTTGCCGTGGAAGATAACTTGGACGCGAAGCAAGCCTTCCTGAAGACGTTGAGTCTCTTAAAAGGGTCCTCATACGCCTTTCTGATGATGGACCGCGAACAACCAGATACGTTATTCGTCGCAAAGAGTAAGAGCCCTCTGTTAATCGGTGTTGGTGACGGGTTTAATGTGGTCTGTTCCGACGCCTTGGCTATGTTGCGTGAAACGCATGAGTTCTTGGAACTGATGGATGGTGAAGTGGTTACCATTACGCCAGACAAGGTTGCCATTCAAGATGCCGACGGTAATGCCGTAGAACGGAAGCCATTCCACGTTGACATGAACGCCGACGAAACCGATAAAGGGACTTACCCATTCTACATGTTGAAAGAGGTTGACGAACAACCTAACGTGATGCGTAAGTTGGCGCAAACTTACTTGTCAGAACATGGCGAACCACAATTTGACAGCAAGCTGATCGACGCAATGCGGGCGGCTGACCGTTTGTACATTGTGGGTGCTGGGACCAGCTACCACGCTGGCTTAGTTGGAAAGCGGCTATTTGAAAAATTGGCACACATCCCAACGGAAGTTCACGTGTCCTCTGAATTTGCCTACGAACAACCAATGCTGTCCGAGAAACCATTCTTTATCTTCTTGACGCAGTCTGGTGAAACGGCAGATAGTCGGGAAGTACTGGTTAACGTTAATGATGCGGGCTATCCGAGTCTGACTATCACCAACGTTCAGAACTCCACGTTGTCTCGTGAAGCAGACTTTACGCTGTTGCTACATGCCGGTCCTGAAATTGCCGTGGCTTCAACCAAGGCTTACACCGCCCAGATTGCATTGGAAGCTATCTTGGCAAAGGCATTGGGTGAAGTAACGGGTCAAATCGTTGCGCAAGACTTCAACATCCGTCAACAGTTAGGGTTAGTTGCTACCGGGATGCAAGCGATTGTCGACGAAAAGGACAAATTGGAAAAGATCTCCAATGACTACTTAATGGATACGAACCGGGCCTTCTACATCGGTCGGGGACTCGACCACGCCGTTTCTCTGGAAGCTGCCTTGAAGCTCAAGGAAATCTCTTACATCCAGTGTGAGGGATTTGCCTCCGGTGAATTGAAGCATGGGACGATTGCCTTGATCGAAAAGGACACGCCAGTTATCGGCTTCATCACCCAGGCAAAGACTGCTGGCTTGACTCGGAGCAACCTACAAGAAACGATTGCTCGTGGTGCGAAGACCATGACCATCGTGCGTGAGGGCTTAGCCATGGATGACGATGACCTGATCTTGCCTGACGTTGACGAAATGTTGATGCCACTGTTGAGCGTTGTGCCAGCCCAGTTGTTAGCTTACTACACCAGTCTGAACAAGGGATTGGATGTTGATAAGCCACGGAACTTGGCTAAGAGTGTTACGGTTGAGTAATTAAAAACTGTTTTTGGAGAGCGGCCAGTTTAGTTGGTCGCTCTTTTTGTGGTTAGGCTTGTATTGGGCTGACTGCACGACTACCGCCTTATGAGGATGGTCGTAGCTA
Organism: Levilactobacillus fujinensis; assembly: GCF_003946335.1. Taxonomy (GTDB): domain Bacteria; phylum Bacillota; class Bacilli; order Lactobacillales; family Lactobacillaceae; genus Levilactobacillus; species Levilactobacillus fujinensis. The sequence goes on along the minus strand of NZ_RHNX01000053.1, from coordinate 3,596 downwards.
AAGGGTGAATTGGAGTGAGCTACCAAGAGTCTATTTTTCTAAATTCGCCCGAGGCCTAGACTAGCGAAACTTGCGCCAGTCTAGGCCATCTTCTAAGATTGTCACTGTTTCTGGTTGCTTATCATAACCGATTTAAACGTTAAGCTCAGAATGCCTATGTAGCTAGCTTCTATGTAATATTGCTATAGATAGGTAGCATGGTGTGTTTCTTCTAGGCTATGATAGTTGGTGGGAGGTTCCACTGGTAGTATAGGGTTGTGGATCCATTTCCAATCAAACTCTGTCAGCAAGACAAGCCATCTGTCCTGATTATCGGCGGAGAAGCCGAAAATCCGAGTGATGTGGGAGTCACCGCTCAGATTCCCTTTACTTGCGAAAAAAAGATTTTCGTTGTATAGTACGTTCAAATGTAAAATGAAAATGTAGGTGAAAACAATGAAGTATACAAAACGGGTTGATGCCCATAAAAATCAGAAACAACGGGACGCAACGTTTGAAAAATTCCGGAAACAGCAAAATGAATTAAGCGCCAATCGTCGTGGTATTCGGCGGAAGTAGGACGACATCGGAAGACGGTGGCGCCCTTTTTTGTACGGTCAGTGGGGATTAGGTGCTTGCTGGATAAATAGTTTTCTGAGATGTAAATGGTTAGGAGACAAGTCGCGCTTAACTGGTGTAAGAAAATTTAGAAGAATGTTTTTCAGTTAAAGGAGAGTTGGAAGAACATGTATTTGTTTCAATAATTAGCCAACTTAATTATAGTTTTCAGGTTTAAAGATATATTTCAAGCCGATTCAGATGACTTGAGCAAAAAGCTTGCAAAACTGGTCTAGAGCATTTATAATTGGACTATACCATTAAGAGAGGGAGACTGAATGATATGAAACAATTGACGAATATGAATGTACAGGTTGTTAGTGACAAGCAAGCAGGGGGCCGAGCTGGTTTTAAGGTCTTTGAGCAGGCATTAGCCAAGGGCGCTAAGGTTCTGGGATTAGCTACAGGGAGCACACCGGTAACCATTTATGAACAACTGGTGGCCAGCAACCTGGATTTCAGTCAATTAACCTCAGTTAACCTAGACGAATACGTGGGGTTGAATGCAGACCATCCACAAAGCTACCATTACTTTATGCAACAACATTTATTCAACGCGAAGCCGTTTGCTAAGTCTTATGTACCAGACGGGACAAATGCCGATGCTGCAGCAGAAACGAAGCGTTACGACGACATCATTAAAGAAAATCCAATTGACTTACAACTGCTAGGTTTAGGTCAAAATGGGCACATTGGCTTCAATGAACCCGGGACTGATCCCGAATCAACGACGCATAAAGTGGCTTTAACCGAATCGACCATTGCTGCGAACGCGCGCTTCTTCGACAACGCCGATGAAGTTCCCCGTTTCGCCTATTCCATGGGCGTGGGTTCCATTCTTCAAGCGAAACAGATTCTGATTGTTGCATACGGTGAAGCCAAGGCCGCTGCCGTTGCTGCTATGGTTCAAGGCCCAATCACGCCGGACGTGCCAGCCAGCTATTTGCAGACTCATCCGAACGTCACCGTCATTCTTGACGAGGCCGCTGCTAGCCAGTTAGACTAGGTGGTAAAATTAACCAAGTTTCTGCATAAAATTTTCTTTCTCCGAGTTGCCGTGGTATGGTATTCTTGTCCTGAAAGCGATTTTAAGGGGGAACTTGTAAGATGAAACGAACGAAATGGTGGCTTGTGGCTGTACTCTTCGTGGGAGCAGTCACGGGTGGCCTCAGTATCACGAACAGTCATGCGGCAACGACGAATCCCCAGGCCTTTATTTCGCAGTTAAAGAGTCCGGTGCAGACGGTTGCCAATCAGTATAAGTTGTATCCGTCAGTTATGATGGCTCAGGCGGCGTTAGAGAGTGGTTGGGGGACCAGTGCACTAACGACTCAGGCAAACAATTACTTTGGAATCAAAGGCAGTTATAATGGGCAATCTATAACCATGCAGACAGCGGAGTATGATGCAAACGGACAACTGTATTACACCAATGCTAGTTTTCGGAAATACCCGAACGCTAAGGCCTCGATGACGGATAATGCTACGCTGCTTCGTAACGGGACGAGCTATAACCCAGCTATTTATAGCGGAACTTGGCGCGAAAACGCGGCGACGTATGCGGATGCGGCCAATGCGCTGACCAACACCTATGCGACGTCGCCGGTCTATGGCAGTAGTCTGATTTCGTTGATTCAGCAGTACAATTTAAATAGTTTGGATGGTAATGCAAGCAGTTCGAGCTCCAGTTCGAGTGCCAGCAGCAGTTCGTCCAGCAGTTCCAGTACGACTAAGCCAGTAGTTTATGATAGCGCCAAGTATTACGGTGGCGACAGTGGCCAAACTGGGCGACTCAGCAGCAAGTATGCGAGCTACCGGCTCTACAACCATATTAAGGGAACCCGGGCCAGTGTGAAGAAGACGGCTTGGACAAAGGTAAGTGCCACAATTGGCAAGTCAGTTTACCTAGACATGCGTGGTGTTAAACAGTCAGCAACAACCGGGAAGAAAACAACGTGGTATCGTATCCGCTTCAGCAAGAGTGCGACCGCGAAGAAGTATTGGGTCTACGACAATGCGTTGACCTTGCCGACGGTGAAATATAAAAAGGGTGCAGCAACGGTCAAAGTTGACAGTGCATCCAGCGGCTACTATTACGATCACGTCTATAATTCACCGTACCTGGCGAAGGCCGTGGGGCAACTTAATCAGTTGACCGCCAAGAATTATGCGGCCGATAACCAAGCGGTGCGAACCCAAGACGGGATTAAGAGTACTTGGTATCGCATTAAGGTTGGTACGAAGAAGTATTGGGTCGCTGCTGGGGAACCAGCTGTGAGTCCCCAGTATGATGCCGTTGCATATTCGGCAGTCACGGGCACGAAAAAGCTCAGCAGTAAGTTTAGCAAATATAGTTTGTATAACCACGTCAAGAAGACCCATTTCGACCAGCAGACATTCAATTGGCCTGCCGGAAGCAAGCAGGGAACTAAGGTAACCGTAAACTTACGGGGGATTAAGACGGCGTATAAGACGACCTGGTACCGTATTCAGTTCAGTGGGAATAAAACCAACTACTGGGTTGATGCACGGGCACTTAGTTAAGCGCAACAAACTAACCGCCTTATGTCCCACGTTTCGGCACCATAGTGGCGTAAATAAAAGTTGCTCCTTTCAGAATCTAATAGTTCTGAAAGGAGCAACTTTTTGAGTTATGTCCCACTCTCTTTTGTTAGGAATGGGACTGTATAGAGTAATCGCCAAATATTCCCTTCAAACAGTTACTAATTTTGGACGGCGAATTTTATAATCAAGTTAGCCACTTAGAATTTAGGACAAAATAAATACACCAAGACGTAAATCTCAGGTATCATTGGAGTTCTCACACAAACAATGAAAGAGGTCTTCGTCTTGATGCAAGAACAGCTTACCATGAATCGTCCTAAGGGTCACCACTTAACTTTGAAAGAGCGCGGAAACATTGAGGTCTACTTCAATCACGACGAGTATTCTCGGCGTAAGATTGCCGAACTAATTGGCGTTAGCCCGCAGACCATAAA
>NZ_RHNX01000052.1 GCF_003946335.1 Levilactobacillus fujinensis | reverse complement strand
GTACAAAAAAGAGGCCCAATTCGTAAATGAATTGAACCTCCGAAATTCCCTCCATCAACACCGGTTGACAAAGAGCCCCTTTTTGTCAGTCCTGATTCTGTTGCTTAAGTTGCTCCTGAGCGAAGAGACGGACGGCTAGCTGCCGACTCGGGGTCAGCTGCAGATAAGCTACATCAAACGCTGCGTCCTGGGTGAACAAGGTGTCGCTGAAGCGCGGATCAATAGCCGCTCTATGTACACCGAGGACGTCAGCAAGTAATTGTACGTTCTCCGGACTGGGGGTTGAGCGTTGTGCGAAGTATCCCGAAAGTGTCGAGGAGGGAATGCCAGTTTTGGCGGCAAGGTCGCCTTGGGTCATGCCCCGTGAGGCTGTTTTTAGGTTCTGAGCGATAAGCTGACGAATATTTTTTTCAAATGAAGATAGTTCATGGCGGGGCACTGCACTCACTCCTTTACATATAAGTATGGGTCTAAAGGCCGATGGCAAAGTGATAAGCCAGAATTAAGGTGCCGGAACAAAATTGAAAATTAGGTGTTGTTCGGATAGTTGTTTAACAAACGGTACGGTTTTTACACCAAAATCCGTCAATTTTAGTAACTATCAAATGGCGAGTAGCCGTAATGATCAATAAAATATTGCGCCCCCCAATCAATGGTTAAAGCTTGCCAACCTTTAGTTTGGTCAAGTAAAACATATAAATGGGTAACATAACAGCAAAATGCTTACGGCCAGTACTGGGCTGAAATTGACCAACAAGAAGCTGTGATCTAGTCCTCCTTGTGAGGCCGTTAGCAAAATTGGTCGTGAACGACGAATTGCCAATTAGGTGACCCGGAAACCGCATTTTCCAGACGACGAAATAATCCGCTGTCGTCATTATAACGAATAGGTTGCGCGCAAGCAAACATATTTAGTTGATTAACTGCTGAAAGTAATTGACAAAACGAATAAACTCGCTTAATATACAAAAGTGTTTGTAAGGAGGTGTGCGTGATGGAGAAAGTGCAGATTACACTTGACGCCGCTCGCCATAATGCGGGTTACTCGCAAAAAGAGGCTGCGGCACGCTTGGGAATTCACTATCAAACGTTGGCATCCTGGGAGCGTGATAGTTCCAACTTAGGTTTAGCCACCATCGAACGCCTATCTCAGCTCTATCAGATTCCGAAGGCTGTCCTTTTTTTTGGCAAGAAAAACGATTTTATTCGTTCTTTGCGCGAACGGGCGACTAGGGATTAAATAGGCGTTCTAGGGGGGACCGGGCTTATCCGGTTACAAAAACAGAATTAGGATCACCGTCGCCGAGGAAATAGCTCCAAGGCGATTTTTTTGAAAAAAATTTTTTCTAAACAAATCGAGTGGGTTTAGGGTCAATCCGGTTAACTAGTTTGGTGACCCCAAACTCAGAGAAACGTTGTGGTTGTGGGATTGCTCTTAGTAAAACGATAAACCTAAAAACCTGTAAACTATTTGTGCAGTATCACACAATTCAGGGGGTTGTTGAACGGAAGTGCATTATAGGGCTTTACAATTGTGCACGAATCCGGTATGCTATTGATGATAAATGAAAGGGGTTTCATACAATGACATTAACTACTGAACAACTCGCTAAATACATGGATCACACCAACTTAAAGGCAGATGCAACTGAGGCAAGCATTAAGCAAACTTGTGATGAAGCTGCAAAATTCAACACAGCTTCAGTCTGTGTAAACTCTTACTGGATTCCGTTCGTTGCTGAGCAATTAAAGGGCACAACGGTTAATCCAATTGCCGTTGTTGGCTTCCCACTAGGGGCGATGGCGACTGCCAGTGAAGTTTTCGAAGCAGAAAAAGCAATCGAAGACGGCGCCGAAGAAATTGACATGGTCATCAACGTTGGTGAATTGAAGTCTGGTAACGATGATGTTGTTGAAGCTGATATTAAGGCGTTGGCAACCGCAGTTCATGCCAAGGACAAGTTGCTCAAAGTCATTCTGGAAACCTGCTTATTAACGAAAGAAGAAATCGTTCGCGGTTGCCAATTGAGTGAAAAGGCCGGTGCCGACTTTGTTAAGACGTCTACTGGGTTCTCCACTGCTGGTGCCAAATTAGAAGATGTAAAATTGATGCGTGAAACTGTTGGCGACCGGTTGGGCGTTAAGGCTTCTGGTGGTATTCACAGCCGCGAAGAAGCATTGGCAATGATCGCTGCCGGTGCAAGTCGTTTAGGTGTTAGTGCAACGGTTGCTATCTTAACTGGTGATGCCGCAAGCGCTAAGGCTGGCTATTAGAAATTAATTTGTGAAAGCGGGGATACAGGTATGAAGTTCAAACGCGTTTTTGGTTTAGTTATGGATTCAGTCGGTGCAGGTGCTGCACCAGACGCCGCCAAGTATGGCGATGAAGGTTCCGACACGTTGGGCCACGTTGGTCACCATTTCGCCGGTAAGCTGGCACTGCCTAACTTAGCTAAAATTGGGTTATCTAACCTGCGGGATACACCTATCGAAGGGGTTCCCGTAGCCGACGCTCCTCACGCTTACTATGGTAAGATGCGTGAGATTTCTGCGGGTAAGGATTCAATGGATGGCCACTGGGAAATGATGGGTCTGCCAGTTCGTAAGGCCTTGAGTACCTTCCCTAATGGTTTCCCTCAAGACATTATCGATAAATTGGAAGCGTTTTCTGGTAGAAAGGTCATTGGTAACCGTCCAGAATCTGGGACTAAGATTATCGCTGAGCTTGGTGAACAACAGATGGAAAAGGGCGATTTAATCGTCTATACCTCTGGGGACTCCGTTATCCAGATTGCGGCGCACGAAGATATTATCCCACTCGATGAACTCTACAAGATTTGCGAGTACGCGCGTTCATTAGTCAACGGCCCAGAATACCTAGTTGGTCGGATCATTGCGCGGCCTTACGTTGGACCAGATGGCCAACACTTTACCCGGACGGCTAACCGGCGGGACTTTACGCTGGAACCAACTGCTGAAACCGACATGGATCGGTTACAAGCAGCCGGCGTCCACGTGGTCGGCGTTGGGAAAATCAACGATATCTTCTCTGGTCACGGGATCGACGAAGGTTACCATAACGAAAGCAACATGGACGGAATGGATCACGTCGACCATGTGATGACTGAAGACTTCACCGGTTTTTGCTTCATTAACTTAGTGGATTTCGATGCCATGTATGGTCACCGACGGAACCCAGAAGGCTTTGGGAACGCACTGATGGACTTTGACAAGCGGCTCGGCACTGTGCTGGATAACATGAACGACGACGATCTTTTGATGATCACTGCCGACCATGGGAATGATCCAACTTTCACCGGCTCAGACCATACGCGTGAACAAGTGCCATTACTAGCTTACTCACCAAGCTTCAAGCAAGGTGGAAGCTTAGGCGTTCGGTCACCATTTGCTGATTTTGGGGCAACTGTCTTAGACAACTTTGGCGTGGCTGGCAACGGTGAAGGCCACAGTTTCTTAGCGGACTTGAAATAGTTAACCACAACCATTTTAGGAGGAACTAATCATGAGTAACCATATCGAAGCGAAAATGGGTGACATTGCTGATACTGTTTTAATGCCAGGGGACCCATTACGGGCGAAGTACATTGCGGAAACCTTCCTGGAAAATCCAGTTTGCTACAACAAGGTTCGGAACTGCTTCGGCTATACCGGGACTTACAAGGGCAAGCGGATCTCCATTCAGGGGACTGGGATGGGGATTCCTTCAATCTCTATTTATACCAATGAATTGATCAATGACTACGGCGTTAAAACCTTATTCCGGGTCGGAACTTCTGGCGGGATGAGCCCAAACGTCCACGTTCGCGACGTGGTCTTGGCCCAAGCAGCTACGACGGATTCGGCCATCATTCACAACACGTTTGGCGGCGGCATTTACTACGCGCCAATCAGTGATTTTGGCCTGTTGGACACCGCTTACCACGTTGCTCAAGACCTGAAGATTCCAGTTCAGGTCGGCAACATCTTAGCTGAAGACCGGTTCTACAACGACGAAATGGACCGGCAAAAGCTGATTGATTACGGTGTTATGGCTACCGAAATGGAATCCGCAGCCCTCTTCATGTTAGCTGCAAAGTACCACGTTCGGGCACTATCCGTGTTAACCATTAGTAACCACTTAATGACTGGTGAATCTACCACGCCTGAAGAACGGGAAAAGTCATTTAACGATATGATCAAGGTTGCCTTAGACACAGCCGTTAAAGCATAACTAACCTGGCGGGTGCGGACAATGATATTCGCGTCCGCTTTGTTTATAGTTGCCGGCTGGTAAGGCAGAATGATTCGTGATAATTTAACACAATAATTAGAGGGGGCAAGGACGTGGCAGAGACGACGGAACAACGGTTGGCGCAAGGGCTGACCGTCGCTAAGATGTATTATCAGGGCGACCAGAGTCAAAGCCAGATTGCCCAAAAACTAGGAATTTCACGACCAACCGTTTCGCGATTGCTTCAGTTTGCACGGGAACAGGGCCTGGTGCGGATTCAAATCGTCGATCCAGTTCAAGATGTTCAAACGCTTGAACAAGCGTTGAAACAGGCGTATCACATTGAGGTACACGTGGTGCCGACGCAGTTAACGACAGCCGGTGAGCTGCTCAACGCGGTCGGTCAATATGCCGCTCGCTATCTGGAAGATATCGTGACTGAACACGATGTCATCGGGATTGGCTGGGGGAAGACCATTTACGCCATTGGGTCTAATTTACAACCAGACACGCTAACCGGTGTCGAGGTGATTCAACTTAAAGGGAGCGTGAGTTATTCCACGGAGCATACGTACGCGTACGAAAGCATCGACGCCTTTGCCAATGCTTTTCACGCGGTGCCCCAGTACTTGCCATTGCCGGTCATCTTTGACCACCAACAAACTAAGGAATTGGTGGAAGCTGAACGGCACATCCAGTACCTCCTGAAGTTGGGTGAGCGAGCCAACATTGCAATCTACTCGGTTGGTACCGTGCGCAATACCGCGTTAGTTTTTCAGCTAGGCTACCTGCAAGAACAGGAAAAACAGTTTCTGCAGGATCATGCCGTGGGAGATATTTTCTCCCGCTACATAGACGAAAATGGTGAAATCGTCGATCAGCAGTTGAATCAACGGACAATTGGCATTAACCTTGATAGTTTACGTGAAAAGGAACATTCGATTTTAGTTGCGGCCGGCGATGCTAAGGTTCCCGCAATCAAAGCGGCCTTGCTTGGTGGCTACCCAAACTGCCTCATCATCGATCAACATGCAGCAACACAACTACTGAAGGGGACACCGTCGGCTTAGAACCGGTGATGTAACCGACTTAGAAATGGAGTGGCTTAATTATGAGAATGGTTGATATTATTGATAAGAAACGTAACGGTGGCGAATTAACTAAAGAAGAGATCCAAACATTTGTTGATGGTGTCGTTTCCGGTGAGATTCCTGATTACCAAACCAGTGCTTTCTTGATGGCAACTTATTTCAAGGACATGACGGACGCTGAACGTTCGGAACTCACCATGGCAATGATGAAGTCTGGCGACCACTTGGACCTGTCCAGCATTCCTGGCATGAAGGTCGACAAGCATTCAACCGGTGGTGTTGGGGACAAGACTAGTATTCCGCTAGCACCAATTGTCGCTGCATTGGGCATTCCAGTTCCAATGATTTCTGGCCGTGGGTTAGGCCATACTGGTGGGACGTTGGATAAATTGGAAGCGATTCCAGGTTACCAGGTCGAAATCAGTGAAGACGCCTTTATTGAACAGGTTAAGGACAAGGGCTTGGCGATTGTCGGGGCCACTGGGAACATCGCGCCTGCGGATAAGAAAATTTATGCCCTACGTGACGTTACTGACACCGTGGATTCAATTCCATTGATTGCCAGCTCCATCATGAGTAAGAAGATTGCTTCTGGGACCGATGCCTTAGTTATCGATGTTAAGACCGGTGCCGGGGCCTTCATGAAGACCTTGGATGACTCCCGTGAGCTGGCAAAGGCCTTAGTTGGTATCGGAAAAGGTGTTGGCATGGACTGCATGGCCATCATTTCCGATATGAACCAACCACTAGGGAACGCCATTGGGAACGCTTTGGAAATCAAAGAATCCATCGACCTATTGAAGGGTGAAGCTCCTGCTGATATCACCGACTTAGTCTTGACGTTAGGCTCACACATGGTTGTGATGTCTGGTAAGGCAAAGACCCTGGATGAAGCACGCGCAATGTGCGAAAAGACCATTGCAGATGGCTCTGCCTTGAAGAAATTTGGCGACATGGTTGAAGCACAAGGCGGCGACCGTAGCGTGATCGATCACCCAGAAATCATGCCACAAGCCAAGTACAAGATTCCATTACCAGCCAAGGCTAATGGGGTCGTTAGCAAGGTCGAAGCCGATGAAATGGGTATTGCCAGCATGTTGCTTGGTGGTGGCCGTCAAAAAGCCGACGACAAGCTCGACTACGCAGTTGGTATCATGATGAACAAGAAGGTCGGCGATACCGTCAAGGAAGGCGACACCTTGCTGACCATCTACAGTAACCGTGAAGACGTTGAAGACATCAAGCAACGGTTATACGACAACATTGAAATCAGTGACTCAGCAGAACCATTTACGCTGATCCACGAAACGGTTCGTTAGACACTAACTGAGCTGTTCTGCAGCAAAGGAGTCTGGGGCAAAACCCCAGACTCTTTTGCTATCTCTAAATTTACGTTGCTGAAACGTGGGACAAAAGGCAGTTGACTCAGACCAACTACGTCTGCCGGCCAGTAAGGCGATGGTTGGACAACGTTGCCTAATTTTAGACTCAATATCGTTGTGACAACAGCCATAATGTAAAAAAGGTGTAAGTATCTTTACAGCCGGGATGTCAGGTCGCCCAATAGGCGATTATTGCTAGGTCTCACTGGGGAGTGAGCACTGGTGACGACATCCAGATGACCATCAGTTTGTTAGAACTGACTTTTTTTGTAAAAATTCGAACAATATCAGTGACAGAACGCCTGTTTTTGTTTACACTTTAGGTTAAGTCAAACATATTGAAGGTCAGGGGATGTTGCCGCCATGCTAGACAATTTATTAGCGGTTATTCGCGAAGAGAACTTATCAGAACAACTTTATCACAGTCTCGTGGGGCTTGAAATTGAAGAACAGCGAATTGACCAGCATGGCCGGTTGAGTCGCCAACCTCATCCAAGTAAGCTGGGGTCACGGACCTTTCACCCATATCTTCAAACGGACTTTACCGAAACACAACTGGAAGTCATTACCGATCCCAATCCTAACATTGGGGGTACATTGGATCAGCTAGACACCTTACAGACGGTCGTGTATCGATCGCTTGAAGGCGATGATCGCATCTGGCCGTTGAGTATGCCACCAGTGATGGACGCTGATGATTTAAAGTTTGTGGCCGGTCACTTTGATCGTCCCGCAATTCGACCATATCGGGAGTATTTATTGAAAAAATATGGGATTCAACATGGCTGTTTGACTGGCGTTCACGTCAATTACAGTCTGCCAGATCCCGTCATTCATCGGCTTTACAGCCACTATACCAAAGAATTTGATTCACTAGTTGGGTTTAAAAATGCCCTGTATTTTCGGATCACACAAAATTTTGTGCGCTACCAATGGCTGTTGACCTACCTCTTTGGGGCGAGTCCAATTGCCGAAAAGGGTTTCTTTGAAACGGTTCCAGAGGTGTTGAAGCGGCCAGTGCGGAGTATTCGCAATAGTCGTTACGGCTTCGTTAACTTTCCACAGGAGCAGGTGACGTATGCCTCGCTTCCGGCGCATCTCACACAGTTACAGCGGTTGATCGACGATGGTACTTATTTCTCTGCCCATGAATTTTACGGGCCGGTTCGGCTAAAGGGCCAGGGCAATGCCCGTGACTTCTTGACTGGGGGGATTCAGTATCTCGAATTGCGAGATTTCGACAATACACCATTTACCGCTAATGGGGTCAGTCGGCACGCGTTATACTTCTTAAAAATTTTCATGATCTACTTGTTGACTCGTGATCTTCCGGATGATTTAAATGGGGCTTTGGCCGCTGCACGGGACCAGAACCAGGCGGTTGCCTTGGAAAATCCGTTAGCGCCGACGCAGTATCAAGCCGCCGGCGAACGTGTTTTCAAAGAGATGCGGGCGATGGCCGATCAATTGCAGGCGCATACGGAGCAATGGAGTGTCATTGACGACCTCGAAGAAGTTCTGATGCATCCGGAGTTGACACCAGCTGCCAAGCTGATGGAACATGTCGAGCAGGACAGTCTGATGACATATGGTCAGGCCGTTGCTCGGCGTTGGTATCACGAACGGTTAGGTACCGACCAACTTTTGCCACGACTCAAACAGTTGAGTGAGCACGCGCAACGCTTCATCTTGGTTGCCATGCAGGATGGGATTCGGTTCTTCCAAGTCCGTGATGAGGACGGTGAAGACCTCTTGATGTTCACCTTTGATGGTGTCACCCAGGTCTTACAGGATCGTGATACCAGGGTCGTTGATCCGGACAAACGGTTACGGCAGTTGTTCCCGGATCTGCCACCGCTACCAGCACCCTTGCACTATTAAAAATCTGAAGGTTAAAAGCTGAAAGCCAAATTGTTTGCGTTACTCTTGCGACAGTAAGGATTATCACGGCTAAATTAGTGAAAACAGCCGCACTCCGGCTACCTGGGATTCCGCTGGCTGTGGGGAACGCTTCCAGCCAAAGGACGGGCTTCCGGCTCGCCTGAAAGCCGCCAAAATCAGGCGTCTCCCAGGTCGTCCCACGATGTAAGTCGGAAAAAACACCGACTAACATCGTCGACACGGCTAGCTGCATCCCTGGCCGCCTCCGGCTCTGATTGTGCAGGTCAATTCCAATCACTGAATCCAGGTAGTTGTTAGGGTTTAAACGTAAAACAATAACGTTTCTGTAGGTATAATCCGTGTTGCCTCAAACCAACTACGGTAGCCGAGAGGTCGGCAGATATGGGCTTAGGCGCGTCGTTCTACTTAGTCGGCAGGTGGGTTCCCTGCTGGCTTAGTAGAAAACCAAGCTTGGAGACTCGGTCTTTTCGAGGCTTCAAGTTGTGTTCGCACCGATCCAGCCCATATCTGCCGGCCGGTAAGGCGATGGTTGGACAACGTTGCCTAATTTTAGACCCAGTATCGTTGTGATAACGGTCATAATGTGTGTTTTGGAACTTTCAACCTTCAGTTAAAAGCTAAAAAAGTCACCTTACACGGGCAGTTGCCAGTGCAGGGTGACTTTTTTCTTTAATTTAGACGTTTTTGGTGCCAGAAGTAAATTGGTAAGCCAATTGCCGTGAGGGCGAGACCAGTTACGGCCAAGCCCGTTTCAGTTACTAAGGTCGTGACGATGATGAAGATGCCGCCAATCAGTGCAATTAACGGAATTACGGGATAACCTGGGACCCGATAAGGTCGGTTGAGTTCAGGTTCCTTGCGCCGGAGCTTGAAGACGGCCAGAAAGATGAGACAGTTGAAGACCCACATCACAAAGACCAGCATGTCGGTCAAGATGTCGAAGTTACCCATGACCATCATAATCAGGGCAATCCCGAACTGCACGCTTCCAGCGAAGTAGGGGACGTAGGTTTTGGGGGAAAGTTGTCGGAAAAACTTAGAAAACGGTAGACTGTCCTCTTCTGCCATAGCAAATGGCACCCGCATCCCGGTCAACGTATACCCATTGATGGCGCCGTAAACGGAGATGAGAATTCCGATGGTAACCAGCTTGCCACCGAATTGACCGAAGAGCTTCATGGAAGCGTCGGCCGCCGCGTTTTGGTTACCGGCAATCAAATCGATTGGCAAGGTCTTCAGGAAAACCAGGTTAATCAGCGTGTAGACCACAGTGATCAGGGCTAGTCCTAAAACGATTGCTCGTGGGAGGTCACGTTCGGGGTGCTTCATTTCACCAGCAATATTACCAATGCTGATCCAGCCGTCATAGGCAAACATGGTCGCTAATAGGCTGGAAGAAAAAGCGTGTCCCCAGCCGATATGGTCGCCAGTAGTGATTGGCCAGAGCTGAATCGCCGTATGCGCCGGGGCAAGGAGCCCAAAGATGACGATGACCACAATGGGAATTAATTTGAAAATTAGGGCGATGGACTGGACGGTCCCACCGACTTTAGCCCCCAGAAAGTTAAGACCAGTAATGCTGAGACCACACAGAATGGCAACGGGTAATTGCCAAGCTACTGCCAAATGAAAAAGGGCGACGAACTGTACGCCAAAAATAATCGATAGCGCGGCAATGTTCGCGGGGTAGTAGACCAGAATCTGTGCCCAACCCATCAAGAAGCCCACAGGTTTTCCATAGGCGTACTCGAGATAGCGCATCGCACCACCGGTTCGTGGAATAGCCGCCGCAAGCTCCGCACTGGTCAAACCGGCACAGATGGTTAGGAGACCACCTAAGATCCAGGCGGCGAGGGTCATGTTCGCGGAGTGGTTGGCAGCCACCACGCTAGCCGTTTTGAAGAATACCCCACCGCCGATAACGGTCCCCATAACGGTTGCTAGGGCGGTAAACGTGCCGATTTCACGGCGTAACTCCTTTGCCAAAGTAAAACTCCTCTCTCTGCTCTCAAATGACTGATTTAATCATTATAGCACGTAATCTGAACGGCTTGCGGAGGACTTTGTGAAAATTCACTAAGAAATTTTAGAGTCTGCGTTACTCTTGCGGCAATGGGAATTATCACGGCTAAATTAGTGAAAACAGCCGCACTCCGGCTACCAGGGATTCCGCTTGCTGTGGGGAACGCCTTCAGCCAAAGGACGGGCTTCCGGCTCGCCTGAAAGCCGCCAAAATCAGGCGTCTCCCAGGTCGTCCCACGATGTAAGCCGAGGAAAATGAAGTGCCGTAAAATTATTAGACAGAAAGACTAATAATTTTGAGGTGGTTTTATGAAGAAATATACGTTTGAGTTC